>NZ_FYEY01000001.1:3070063-3684075 GCF_900187385.1 Streptomyces sp. 2114.4 | reverse complement strand
CACGCGCGAGGACGTGGTCGCGGAGACCGAAGTGACGGTCGTTCACGAGATCGCGCACCACTTCGGGATCGACGACGAGCGGCTGCACGCGCTCGGCTACGGCTAGGGCGTGTCGTTTGGATCATGGCGGGCTCGCGGGGTCTGGCACGCACGCTCGCCGCGTTGTCGTCAGTCGCCGACGCTCCGCGTCGACTCCCTCCTCCGCCTTGCGATCGCACGCACCAGACCCCGCTCCCTGATCCGCCCTGATCCAAACGACACGCCCTAGAAGTCTCATGAAGATCTTGGGTTCTGGCCCTGCCGCGTGAGCGGTAGGGCCAGACTTGTCATGTGGCGATGGGTGAATGGGTCGGCGAGATGGTCGGGCCGGACGTGTGGGAGACGTGCGGGGATCTGATCCCGGCCGGGAGTGTGTTCGCGTTCCTGGCCGAGCATCGTGGCGAGCTGTTCCCGGCTGAGATGTTCGCGGACATGTATCCGTCGGCGAACGGACGGCCGAGCATGCCGCCGCAGATCCTGGCCGCCACGATCATGCTGCAGGCCCTGCACGGGCTGTCGGACTTCGAGACGGTCCAGGAACTGCGGTGCGACCTGCGGTGGAAGGCCGCATGTGGACTGGGCCTTCACGACATGGCGTTCGATCCGTCGCTGCTGGCCTACTTCCGCCGCCGGCTGGCCCGTTCCGCCCGCCCCAACCGCGTCTTCGAGGCCGTACGCGAAGTCGTGAAGGCCACCGGCGTACTGAAAGGCAAGCACCGCCGGGCTTTGGACTCCACCGTGCTGGACGACGCGGTCGCCACCCAGGACACCGTCACCCAGATCATCGCCGCCGTCCGGGCGGTGATCCGTGAAGTCCCCGGCGCCGACACGGTCGCCGCTGCCCAGTGCACCGCACATGACTACACCGACCCGGGCAAGCCCCGCATCGCCTGGAACGACGAGCAGGCCCGCACCGAACTGGTCGACGCGCTGGTCACCGATGCTCTGCGGCTGCTGGGCCACCTGCCCGACCAGCAACTCGGAGAGAAAGCCGCCAACGCGGTGGGCATCCTGGCCCTGGTCGCCGGGCAGGACGTCGAGCCCGCTGAGAACTCCGACGGCCGTGACGGACGCTGGCGCATCACCCAGGGCACCGCCCATGAGCGGATCGTGTCCACCGTCGATCCCGAAGCACGCCACGTGCACAAGACCCGCTCCCACCAGCAGGACGGCTTCAAGGCCCACCTGGCCATCGAGCCCGAGACCGGGTTGTACACGGCCGTCGCCCTGCGGCCCGGCGCCGGGCCCGAGCACCACGAGGCCGCCGTCGGCCTGGATCTGCTCGCCGACGAGGACACGCCGGTGGACGTCTTCGGTGACACCGCCTATTCCACCGGCGACGCCCGCCAGGCCCTGCACCAGGCCGGGCACCGGCTGTTCCTCAAGCCCGCACCGCTGCGGCCGGCCGTCCCCGGCGGCTTCACCCTCGACGACTTCACCATCGACACCACCACCGCCGTCGTGACCTGCCCGGCCGGACACACCGTGGCCCTGTCCGGCCCCGGCGGGCAGCACCACCAGCGCAAAGCCTCCTTCAGGGATTTATGCACCGGATGCCACCTGCGCGAGCGGTGCACCAAAGCCAGGGCCGGACGCATCCTGACCATCCGACCCGGCCACAACCTCCAAGCGGCCGCCCGCCACCAGACCGCCACCGACCCCGGCTGGCAGGCCGACTACCGCCGCTGGCGGCCCCCCGTCGAACGCGCCGTCGCCTGGCTCGTCCAGCACGGCAACCGAAAACTCCGCTACCGCGGCACCATCAAGAACGACACATGGCTCCACACCCGGGCCGCCGCCCTCAACCTCCGCCGACTGATCAACCTCGGACTCACCCACACCCGAGGCACCTGGCACCTCGCCCCGGCCGGTGCATGACCGAAGGGGCTGTCCGGCCTGACGGCCGGACAGCCCCTCACCAAGATCTTCATCGACCTTCTAGGCGGAGACACCCCCTGGTACGGCCGGGGAGGCCCCCGGCTCGGCCCGGTCCGCGGTGCTCGGCGCGATCCGCCGGGCCCGGTGCGTGTCCTCGGGTGGGGAGCGGGAGTTGGGCAGGGAGTCCGTACCGCTGTCCCTGCGCTCCGGATCCGGAGGTCCCGCCGTGCGCCCGAGCCCCTGTCATTCGCCCCTGACGTCGACACCGTCCCCGTCGCCGTCCGTCACCCCTGCCGCCTCGCCGCGCCCGCCGGCGCGCCGCAGGCACTCCCGGGCCGTTGCCGCGGCCGTGGCCGTCTCCGCGCTGGCCGTGTCGCTGGCCGGCTGTATGAGCGTGAGCGATCCGGAGAAACCGAGACCGTCCGGCAGGAGTGCGCGGCACGACGGGGAGGGCGGGCTGCCCGGCCCCGGCGGGGTGACCGTGGACGGCCGAGGCGGCGGGCCGCGGCGGATGGGCCATCACGGCGCCGGGCGTCCGGCCGGCGACGACGACAAGGCGAAGAAGAAGCCGGGGGGCGCGAAGCCGACGCCGTCCGGGCCCGGTGAGCCGGCCCAGCCCGTGCAGCCGTCGGGCCCCGAGCCGGGGGCGGACGGTGTCCACGGCGGCTCCGACGGTCACGGCGGGCGCCCCGGACACCCGAAGCCCTCGCCGTCCCGCCCCGACCGCCCCACCCCGCCGGCCTCGCCCCCGCCCGGTACGCCCAGCGCGCAGCCAACCCCGCCGGCCAGCAGCGCTCCGCCGCCGCCCACCTCCCAGGCGTCCGGACCGTCTCCCGTCTCGCCGCTGTCGCCGGAGCAGTCGCAGTCGCAGTCGGCCCCGTACGGGGAAGAGGCGTAGGAGAAAAGGGGAGCGTAGGGGGCGGAAGGTGTGTAGGGGGCCGAAGGGGTGTACCGGCCGCCGGGGTGAGGGGGGCCGCCGGGGTGCGGAGCCTTGTGCGGCCACGGGGGGCTCAGGGGGGCGGACGGCAGGGGCCGGAAGGCCATTTGCCATCCGGGGGGCGGAGTGCGTATGGTGGTAGATCGTTTGATCCCATTTGCCCGGCGCCAGAACAGAAGCGCGCCGCGTGGCGCGTTCTCTCCCTTGCCGTGGCTGACCGCATAGAGGCGGTCGTGTGAAACACACGGAGTTTGGGCGCGTGCCGAGACTCCGGAAGGTTTCGCATTTCGCATGTCCATTTCCACTGAGCAGTCCGTCATGCCCGCACTCGACGAGCAGACGGTCCCCGAGGTGACGGCGGCCGACGAGGCCCCCGAGACCGACGCGGCCGAGGCCGCCACCGACACCGTCACCTTCGCCGACCTCGGACTGCCCGAGGGCGTCGTCCGCAAGCTCGCGCAGAACGGCGTCACCACCCCCTTCCCGATCCAGGCCGCGACCATCCCGGACGCGCTGGCCGGCAAGGACATCCTCGGCCGCGGCCGCACCGGCTCCGGCAAGACGCTCTCCTTCGGTCTGCCGACCCTGGCGCAGCTCGCCGGCGGCAGCACCGAGAAGAAGAAGCCCCGCGCGATCATCCTCACCCCGACCCGTGAGCTCGCGATGCAGGTCGCGGACGCGCTCCAGCCGTACGGCGACGTGCTGGGCCTGAAGATGAAGGTCGTCTGCGGCGGTACGTCCATGGGCAACCAGATCTACGCCCTGGAGCGCGGCGTCGACGTCCTCGTCGCCACCCCGGGCCGGCTGCGCGACATCATCAACCGTGGCGCCTGCTCCCTGGAGAACGTCCAGGTCGCCGTCCTCGACGAGGCCGACCAGATGTCCGACCTGGGCTTCCTGCCCGAGGTCACCGAGCTGCTCGACCAGATCCCCGGCGGCGGCCAGCGGATGCTCTTCTCCGCCACCATGGAGAACGAGATCGGCACCCTGGTCAAGCGTTACCTGACCAACCCGGTCACCCACGAGGTCGACAGCGCCCAGGGCAACGTCACCACCATGACCCACCACGTCCTGGTCGTGAAGCCGAAGGACAAGGCGCCGGTCACCGCCGCCATCGCCGCCCGCAAGGGCCGCACCATCATCTTCGTCCGCACCCAGCTGGGCGCCGACCGCATCGCCGAGCAGCTGGTCGAGTCCGGCGTGAAGGCCGACGCGCTGCACGGCGGTATGACGCAGGGCGCGCGCACCCGGGTGCTCGCGGACTTCAAGGACGGCTACGTCAACGCGCTGGTCGCCACCGACGTCGCCGCCCGCGGTATCCACGTCGACGGCATCGACCTGGTCCTGAACGTCGACCCCGCCGGTGACCACAAGGACTACCTGCACCGCTCGGGCCGTACCGCCCGCGCCGGACAGTCCGGCACCGTCGTCTCGCTGTCGCTGCCGCACCAGCGCCGCCAGATCTTCCGCCTGATGGAGGACGCGGGCGTGGACGCCTCGCGCCACATCGTCGGCGGCTCCGGCGCCTTCGACGAGGACGTCGCCCGGATCACCGGTGCGCGCTCGCTCACCGAGGTCCAGGCCGACGGTGCCAACAACTCGGCCAGGCAGGCCGAGCGCGAGGTGGCCGAACTCACCCGTGAGCTGGAGCGCCTGCAGCGCCGCGCCACCGAGCTGCGCGAGGAGGCCGACCGGCTGACCGCCCGCGCCGCCCGTGAGCGGGGCGAGGACCCGGCCGAGGCGCTTGCCGCCGCAGCCGTCACCGCCGAGGCCGAGGCCGCCGCCGAGGCCGCCGTACCGGCCCAGGCCGGCGCGTCGGACGAGCGCCGCGACGACCGGGGCTTCGACCGCCGCGACGACCGGGGCAACTTCGACCGCCGTGACCGTCGTGACGACCGCTCGGGCGGCCGTTCCTTCGACCGTGACCGTCGCGATGACCGTTCCGGTGGCGGTTTCAACCGCGACCGTCGTGACGACCGTTCCGGTGGCCGTTCCTTCGACCGTGACCGTCGTGACGACCGCTCGGGTGGCCGTTCCTTCGACCGTGACCGTCGCGATGACCGTTCCGGTGGTGGCTTCAACCGCGACCGCCGCGATGACCGTTCCGGTGGCCGTTCCTTCGACCGCCGTGACGACCGCTCGGGTGGCGGTTTCAACCGCGACCGTCGTGACGACCGTTCCGGTGGCCGTTCCTTCGACCGTGACCGCCGTGACGACCGCTCCGGCGGTGGCTTCAACCGTGACCGCGGCGACCGTCCGAGCCGCCCCTTCAACCGTGACGACCGCTCCGGCGGCCGTTCCTCCGGCGGCTACCGCTCCGGCGGCGGCGACCGTCCGTTCAACCGCGACGACCGTTCCGGTGGCCGCCCGTCCTCCGGTGGCCACCGCGGCGGCGGCGACCGTCCGTACGGCCGCCGTGATGACCACCGTGGCGCCACGACCGGCTCCGGCGGCCGCCGTGACGACAAGCCGCGCTGGAAGCGCAACGGCTGATCACATCCGCTGATCCGCAGGGCCCGTACGCACTCAAGTGCCGTACGGGCCCTGCGTGTTGAGGGGCGAGCGGGGCGCCCCGCCCGGTGCGCCGGCAGGCCCCGCGGCACCCCGCCGGGCAGCCCGATCCCTAATGCCTTCGGGCTGCGGCACATCCTCGGGCTATGCTGCTCGGTGCGGGCCATTAGCTCAATTGGCAGAGCAGTGGACTTTTAATCCATTGGTTCAGGGTTCGAGCCCCTGATGGCCCACAGAGACCAAGGCCCCGCCGCCTGGAACGGAGTGTCCGGGCGGCGGGGCCGCTGTCTTTCTCGGGGGCTTGGGACGGGGGCTGCTGGGCCGCTGCTGGCCCGAGAGCGGGGCGATTATGCGAGGGACGTTCCCTGCACCACGAAGCCGTCTGCAGGATCTCTGGATCGCGTCAATGGGCCGTCAAATCGATGGCTGGTGCACGCACGTGAGGGAGACGATGGCGGACAGCAGCTGGTGCAAACCACGTGGGGACGAGATCCCAAGGCGCAGGCAACGCCATCAACACGGAAGCCACGGATGACCGACCGCGTTCGAAGTCCGCAAGAGCATCAAGCGTTTTCGAGACGACCCGGTTCGGGTGGCGTATTGAGGGGAGCCGCGTGATCGGGTGGACGTACGGACGCAAAATCTACGAGGACCTTCTGTCCCTCGCCGAAACCGTCGCGGTGAGCACCGACGACTTCCCCGAACCGGCGTGGCGCCGGCCGGAGTGAGAAGGCCGGAGGTTCGCTGCTGGGCCACAGCCCCTGCGGCAGGCCCCGAGCCCTCGACACGGTCTCTTCGGATCCGGTGACCAAGCCCGTCATGTTCAGCCCACAGGGATGGGCCGCGGGGCCAACCCGGACCCCGCCGTGACCCATCCGGCCCCCGAGGATTCGCCGCCCGGCGCCGTAGCGGAAACGCTGGGGACGTCGACGCGGCCGCCACCACGGTGCTCGTAGGCGGGCGGGAGTGGGAAGAGGCCGGTGCGGATGCTCCAGGACGAAGTGCGCCCCAGGGACGACGCGGGGCGGCAGGTGCGCCGCGGCCGGCGGACGAAGCTGTCCGGCCGTCGGCTGGTGCGCCTGCTTCCCGCCCTTCTGATCGCCGGGGGCCTCGTCGTGGGTGTCGTCACGCCGGCCGGTTATACGGCCGCGCCCTTCTTCTGCGCCGCCCCGCTGATCGCCGCGTCGCTCTCCTCCCTGCGCAGTACCGCCGTCACGTCCCTGGCCGCCGTGCTCGGCGAGATCTGGGCCGTCACCTACCGCGGCGCCCTCGAGGACTACCAGGAGTCCGTGGCGGAGAGCGTCATGGTCTTCGTGGTCGCCCTGTTGGCCCTCGGGCTCAACCGGTGCGTCCAGAGGAGCGATGCCCATCTGGCCTCCGTACGGGACATCTCGGAGGCCGCCCAGCGCGCCGTACTGCCCACGCCCCCCGAACGGCTCGCCGGCCTCGGCGTCGCCGCCCGCTACGTGGGCGCGCGGGCGGATGCCCGGATCGGCGGCGACCTCTATGCGGTGCAGGACACCCCGCACGGCGTACGGCTGATCGTCGGCGACGTACGGGGCAAGGGGCTGGAGGCGGTGGAGGCCGCGGTGATCGTCATCGGTGCCTTCCGCGAGGCGGCGGAGCAGGAGACGACGCTGGAGGCGGTGGCGGGCCGGCTGGAGCGGGCGCTGCAGCGGGAGGGCGGACGGCGCGCGGGGCTCGACCAGTTCGAGGGGTTCACCACTGCCGTCCTCGCCGAGATCCCCGCCAACGGGCAGTCCGTGCTGCGTGTGCTCAACCGCGGCCATCCGCCCCCGCTGCTGCTCACCCTGGACGGCGGGGTGCGTGAGCTGGTGCCCGCGGCACCGGCGCTGCCGCTGGGCATGGGCGACGTGGCGAGCTGGCCGGACCGGTCGGACGAAACGTTCTTCCCGGCCGGCGCCCTGCTGCTGTTCTTCACCGACGGGGTGACCGAGGCCCGGGACCTGCTGGGCCGCTTCTACCAACCGGCGAGCAGACTGCGCGGCCGTCGTTTCCCGGGGCCGGACGCCCTCCTGGACATGCTCGTCGAGGATGTCGCACGGCATACGGGCGGCGCACCGGCCGACGATATGGCCCTGTTGGCGGTGCAGCGGCCGATGAGCGCGTAGGGAGGCCGTGCAGGGCAGGGCGTGTCCCGGCATGGCTCGCCCGGCCCTGCGGCAGGCCGTGCGTGGCGCGTCCTACGGCATGCCCTGCGCCACGCCCTCCGCCCCCGGGAACCGGTGCAGGCTCTCACCGTGCGGGCCGGTGAGCGCGACCGGGCGCTCGTCCAGGGCGAGGGTGAGCAGTCGCGCGTCATCCGGATGCGGCGAACGGCGCGCCGGGGCGGGGATCCAGGGCAGGACGGAGGGGTGCTCGTGGGAGACCCAGTGGCCGCCGCCGGGCCGTCGGCGCAGCAGCGACCGTACGAGATGCGTGAACTCCTCGCGGCGGGCGGGCGCGAGGTCGGCCAGCGCGGCGCTGTGGAAGATGACCAGTGTGGCCCCGGGCGGCGCCTCGGCGGCGAGCGCGGGCAGTTCCTGGAGCAGATCGCCGCGCACCAGCCGTGGCCGCGGCGCCGGCCGCACCGCCTCGACGGCCGCGGACAGCCGCGCGGCGCGCTCCTCGTCGCCCGGCCATACGAGCGCCTGCAGCCAGCGCAGATCGTCCGGTTCGGCAGCCGGGTCGAGCGGGTCGAGGCCGATACCGGCCCGCCAGACGATCCGCGGCATCCGGCCCCGGCCGGGCAGCAGCTCGTCAGCCGTCCACCCCGTACGGCACTCCAGCACCAGGGGGCTCTCCGGCGCCCCTGCCTCCGCCTCCGCCGCTGCCTCCGCCTCGGTGAGCGGGGCGCCGCTTCCCCCGTCGCCCTCGTACCGGCGCAGGTAGCGGTAGCGATAGCGGTCGGGATGCAGACACAGCCCCGCCGACGTGCCGACCTCCAGCAGCGCCAGCGGCTGCGGCAGGCGGGCGAGCAGCGGCAGCAGCGTCGCGCAGTGGGCCGGTTCGTCGGTCCGGGGCGAGCGCTGCATGATCACCGCACGCACCTCGTTCCAGTGCCGTACCGTCCACTCGCGCCAGCGGCCGTACGCGGTTTCGCCGCGCGGCCCCAGCTCGGCGTGCGGGCCGTCGAGATAGCGGACGGTGGCGAGCAGAAGCTCCGGTTGCTGTGCGCCGCCGGCCGGCAGCGACCCCGACACCAGATCGCAGAGCTCCGGGTCGTGGCTGATCCGCGCGCTCAGCTCCTCATGCGCCGCGGACCGCCCCCGCGCCTGGCGCCAGGAGAACTCCCGGTACCGCTCCGCCAACCCCCATGTGCCGACCACGGTGCGTTCGACGTGACGGGTGTTCCCGGTGTTCCCCGCGTTGACGGCCATGATCCGACGTTACTGCTCTCACGTTCCGTAACCGAGGGGCACCCCTCCGCATAACGACTGGTGCACAATCGCCGCGAGATCGTTTAGGCGCGGACGGTCAACTCGCCCGGTTTGCAGCCATGCTGGCCGAAAAAGTCCAGGCCAAAGCTCCTGGGAGGCCGCTACGAAATCCCGGGAAGGCTTGGAATTCGACTGCGTTCTCTATTACTGTCCGATAACGCAGCGCGGTCGTCCCAGCCGTCGCAAGAGGCGGCACCGTGCGCAGACGCCGAATCCCGCACGCGCTTTTCACGCACCTCCAGCACCTCGAACTGCACCAAGGGAACCGGGGAACCACTTCCTTGGGGTGAATCGGACGCTCTCCGCCAGCGGGCGCCCGTAGGAGACCTTCCTGCTCCGAACCCGTCAGCTAACCCGGTAGGCGAGAAGGAAGGAAAGGAGAGCGCCCCCGTGGCGTCCAACAGGCCTGCCCCCGAGGGTCCGTCCGCCTACGACCTCGATGACCGAGGTGCCTTCCCGGGCCCCGGTCATGCGGACAACATCAACGACGGGCCGTGGGAGGAATGGAATCCCACCGAGGATTCCGTCCGCTCGGTCCGCGGCAAGCACCGGGTGGCCAAGCAGCGTGGCGGCGGGCTCGCCCGCGGTGGCACGGTCCTGGGCGTCGGCGTCATCGCGGCGGTCGGTGCCGGCGGCATGGCCACGGCCGAGGGCCGCCCTCCGGTGCCGATTTCGATGCCCGACGTCGGCGGTATGGCCGACGACGTCGCCGACAAGCTGCCGGACGCCAAGTCGCTTCCCGGCGTCGGTGACCTCATATCGGACGAGGGCACGGATACGGGCGCGGCTTCGGCCTCGGACTCCGCCGCGGGCGTGGCTTCGGCCTCGGACTCGGGCGCGGGCGTGGCTTCGGTCTCGGACTCGGGCGCGGACGCCGGCGAGGCGCTGCGCAGCCGCATCCTCCAGCAGGCCGACGCGCAGCAGGGCGCCGCCGAGCAGGAGGCCCGTGAGACCGCCGAGCACACCGCTTTCCAGACGGCCGTCCAGGCAGCCGACGCCCACCAGAAGTCGGCCGAAAAGGCCGCAGCAGCCAAGAAGGCGGCCGAGTTGGAGGCCAAGCGCGAGGCCGAAGAGGCGGCCCGTCAGAAGGCGGAGGCCGCCCGCCTCGCCAAGCTGGCGAAGAACTTCATCGCTCCGGTCTCCTCGTTCACGCTCACCGCGAGCTTCGGCCAGGCCGGCGACCGCTGGGCCGCGGACCACACCGGGCAGGACTTCGCCGCGCCGGCCGGCACTCCCGTCAAGGCCGTGCACTCCGGCACCATCACCCAGGCCGGCTGGGCCGGCTCGTACGGCTACCGCATCGTCCTCACCCTCGACGACGGCACCGAACTCTGGTTCTGCCACCTGTCCTCGATGGTCAAGACCTCCGGCAAGGTCGGCACGGGCGATGTCATCGGCCGCGTCGGCGCCACCGGCAACGTCACCGGCCCGCACCTCCACCTGGAGGTGCGCCCCGGCGCCGGCGACCCGATCGACCCCATGCCGTGGCTGCGCGATCACGGCATCAAGGTGTGAACGCCTGACGGGAGGTGCCGTCGGGGGGAGAGGGAACGGAGGGAATAACTCCGCTCCCCCCGACGTTGCCACCACGTATGACCGCGACACACACTCCCCGGAATCGTCAGTCCCTGGGCTCGCTCTCCGTCTCCCCGCTGTCCCTCGGCGGCAACGTCTTCGGCTGGACGGCCGACGAGCGCGCATCCTTCGCCGTGCTCGACGCCTACGTGGCGGGCGGTGGCAACTTCATCGACACCGCCGACGTCTACTCGGCCTGGGTCCCCGGCAACAAGGGCGGCGAATCCGAGACCGTCCTCGGCAACTGGCTGGCCTCCCGCGGCAATCGCTCCGATGTCGTCATCGCCACCAAGGTCGGTGCCCACCCGGACTACAAGGGTCTGTCCGCCGCCACCATCAAGTCCGCGGTCGATCACTCCCTCACCCGTCTGCGCACCGACTACATCGACCTCTACTACACCCACTACGACGACGAATCGGTCGAGGTCGGGGAATTCCTCACCGCGCTCGACGACCTCGTGCGGGCCGGCAAGGTCCGCGAGATCGCCGCGTCCAACATCTCGGCGGAGCGCCTGGAGGAGTCCCTGGCCTTCTCCGCCCGCGAGGGCCTGGCCCGGTACGTCGCCCTCCAGCCGCACTACAACCTGGTCTCCCGCGACACCTACGAGGGCGAACTCGCCGACACAGCCGCCCGCCACGGCCTCGCCGCGGTTCCGTACTACGCCCTCGCCTCCGGTTTCCTGACCGGCAAGTACCGCCCGGGAACCACCGTCGACAGCGCCCGCTCCGGCGGCGCGGCCAAGCACGTGGACACCGACCGCGGCCGGCGCGTCCTGCAGGCCCTCGACGCCGTCGCCGCGGCCCACGAAGCCGAGGTGGCCACCGTCGCCCTCGCCTGGCTCGCCGACCGGCCCACCGTCGCGGCCCCCATCGCCAGCGCCCGGACGGTGGAGCAACTGCCGGCGCTGCTGGCGGTGGCCGACCTGACGCTGACGGAGGCGGAACTGGCGCTTCTGGACGAGGCGTCCGCCTGAACCAACTCAGAGGCGGGGAGGGGGCGGACCCCAGGGTGGGGCCGGGCCGGGGAGGCGGGCCCCAGGCCCGCACAGCCGCCGCCCCCTCCCCGCGCTCCTCGCCGCTCTACTTCCGGCGGTCGACCGCCACCCACGACGCCAGCGCCACCCCACCCGCCACCGCGAACACCGAAGGCCAGGCCCCGATCTTCTTGGCCAACGGATGCGACCCGGCAAACGCCGCCACATACGCCCCACTCAGCGCCGCCGCCGTCGCGCTCCCCGCCTTCTCCTGCCACCCCTTGGCCGCCACCGCCCCGGCCACCGCCAGCGCCACCCCGCCGAGCGGCCGCTTCTTGGTCCAGCGGGCGGTGGCGTAGCCGCCTACCAGGCCGGTTGCTGCGATCACACTCGTCGGTACGCCGGCCATCACGGAAACCTCCACATCAGGGGACAACTGTGACGACCTTACGTGGAGAGTCCATGGGGCTCAGACGATGCTCTGTGTGATGCACCGCGCTAGGCGCGGACGTTCCAGTCCGGGTGCTGCACGCAGGCGACGAAGTCCTGCCATGCCCCGCAGGTGAAGTTGAGGATCTGGCCCCCGGGAACCTTCGTGTCTCGAACCAGGACGGTGGATTCGTCGGATGTCGCCGTCGCTATGCAGTTGCCGCCGGAGCCATTGCTGTAGCTGCTCTTGTGCCAGACGAGAGGCGCTGTGTGAGTCATCAGGTGAGTCCTTGCATCGCTTCGGTAATGAGGGCACTGGACTGTTGCGGACTCAAGGACAGTGCCCGCAAGTTGTCGAATGCCTTTGCATACTGCGCGATGTCGCTGGGTTGCTCCAGATAGACAGCGTCTGTCAGGCCATCGCGATAGACGATGTCCGGGTCCTCCTGCTCAGGGAACCCCAACATCGTGTACGCCCCTGTTGCCGGGTAGCTACCCGAGTTGAACGGCAGCACCTGAACCGTGACGTTCTTCAACTGCGCCATCTTCAGCAAGCGTTCGAACTGGGCCTGCATCACCGACCGGCTCCCGATCACATGCCGCAAGACGCTCTCGTGCAGGATCGCCCACAAATCTGGTGCCTGAGGAGCGGTGAGGAGTGCCTGCCGCTCCATGCGCACGGCGATCATCTGCTCGACGTCGTCTGGACTTGGCTGGGCCGTAGCGTGGTGGAGCTCCCTGGCGTAATCCGCGGTCTGCAGTAGCCCAGGCACGAACTCGGCCTCGTAGGTCCGCAAGCTGCAGGCTGCCTGTTCAAGGCCGACGTACACGGAGAACCAAGTCGGTACGGCGCTGCCGTATGCGTGCCACCAACCCCGCATCTTGGAGTGCTTGGCAAGGTCCTTGAGGAGTTCGCGTAGCTCATCAGTGGTGTTGTAGAAGCGGCACAGCGCCTCAATGTCTGACGGCTGGACGCGCCCTTGGCCGGTCTCCATGCGGTTGACCTTGGATCCGCTCCAGTCCAGCGACTCGCCCACCTGGTTGCAGGTGAGTCCGTGGTCCTCACGGAGCTTCTTCAGCTCGATCGCAAGTCGGCGACGACGAGCGGTGGGCGAACCGGCCACGGCAACTCTCCTTGTTTTGACGGGCGTTCATTCTTGCTGTGAGAGCAGGTACGGGCCAATCACTCGATAGAGCGAATCCCGCTGTGCACATTGCATGAAGGGATACGCCCTGCCACTATCGCACCCAGGGGAACTGAAAGTCATCACCTGATGGCCAGGCGTGACGTCGGGGTCGTGGGCAAGCAAAGGAGCTGGGCCAGATGAATGCCACCCACCGCATGTCGAGTACGGAGTGGGTCCACCCCTTCACTGCGAGGCCGGCAGCGGTGGCCGAGTTACGCCGTCTGACGAGCCTCTACCTCGAACTGTGGGGGCTTTCGGGAGTGGTTGATGCGGCGCAACTCTGTGTCAGCGAGCTGGCCACCAACGTCATCAACCATGTAGGTGAAGGGGCTTCCGCTGTCCTGTCGGTCATGGTGAGGGATGCGCAGCTGCGCATTTCCGTTCGGGATGCAGAGAGCGGCCGGTTCCCAAGGCTCCTTGGTGTCGCGCCTACCTCGGAAACTGGGCGAGGGCTGGGTCTGGTGGCGGCCATGGCGGACCGTTGGGGAGTGACGGCTGCCGCGCACGGCAAAACCACCTGGTGTGAGATCAGTGCATCGTGCACGACTCAGGTCCGTGGCGCGGACGGTCTGCAATCGCCGGGAGTAGGAGTACCCCCGTCCTCCGGTCAGGGTATGCCGGGTCGGGCAACCCAAGGACGGCCGCTGCACTTTGTTGCTCAGGAGGCGGCGGCTGTCGGTCTCATCGCTAGAGTTCTTCGTTGGCTACAGGCGCAGGGGCGTGATCCCGATACGGTTCTCGATTATGCGCAAATGCGCTTCGAGGGTGAGTGCGGCGTCGCGGGTTAGGGGTGCTGATGGGGCGTACCCCCTCTCTCGCAGCTGGACGCCAGGGAGGGGGTACGGAAGGCTATTCGGTCGAAACGTTTATGTTTTCGTGGTGGCCTCGGTGATACGCGAGGTATTTGGTGTTTATGACATGCCCGGGGATCTCGCGTAGTTGATAGGTTCGAGGTTCGGAGCCTCGTTGCGTAACGGACCGGTCATCGTTAATGATCAGCATTCCGAAGTCGAAGGCCGTGTGGTGGTTTGGGCACAGGCATAGAACGTTATCGATCTCATCGGGGCCGTTGTGCGGGTGGCCGAGTGGCTTAATGTGTGCAGCTTCAGCGTAGGCGCCCGTAGGGGTTTCAATGCGCAGTCCGCATACTTGGCAAGCGTATGCGTGGATCTTCTTTACGTAGTCGGCAACCTTGGTGCTTCGGATGATGCGCTGGGTGGAGGTTTCCTTGCGGCCGGGGGTGGCATTGCCAACCGGGAAGGAGCGCGTGATGTTCGTGGCCGCCTGTTTGTCGACGGAGCCGATCGCGCGGAGTCGGTAGCGCCAGACGAGGAAGTTCGATTTGCCGCGTTGGGACCAGCACTCCTCCACTCGGTAGAGGCCGTCGTACCGGAGGCCAACCGCCGGTGAGTATCGCCGTTCACCTCCCGCGCCGCGAATCACGCGCACAGGGGCCCCAGTGGAGTAGCTGGTGACCAACGCTGCATTGCCTAGGGTCAGTTCCTGATCTTTGCATTGCTTCTTCGTTTTCTCGTCCCGCCCTCCTTGCCCGGTATAAATTATTTCGTCGCCATAGTCTTCATCGTCGTCGTAGCCTCCGGATACGACGATGGACTCGGCGCCGCTGGCTCGCGTTCCGCAGATTCCGGCCATGGTGGGGCGGTGGACCCTTGCTCGCGCCAGTGTCCGTCGCCTCTTGAAGGTATCCCCGACGCGTACGTGGGGAGGGGCGCCGAATCCGTCAAATTCCTCCGTGGGGAGCCCTGCTTCCAGAAGCAGAAGATCAAGGCGATGGTCCTGGAAGTATTGTTCGTGTAGCAGCTTTACTGCATCCCGACAGAGATCCTTGTCTGAGGCGAGCTGTTCGTGTAGCGAGCTCTCCAGTCCACCCTCGGGTGTTTGCTCGGCAAGCCATGTAACTGCGTCAGGATCCCTGGAGTCTGGCGCCTCGTCATTTGTGCCGAGAATCTCCCAGAAGGGGAATTGGCGCAACTCTAGAAAAGTGCTCTCGGGTGTCGGGTGTGCATCTACGGTGTCGTATTCGGTAAGCATGGCCCGAAGGTCTGTCTTTGCCTTGCTCCATGAGGTGAGGCGGTCTGCACCTTCGGCCGCACGACTGATCGCCCAGAGGAGTGCGATGGGCTGATCCCTCGATGGTTCACCTGACGGGTGATGAAGAGGCAGGGAGGCAAGCGCCTCCATGAAGCGATTGGCACGTTCCTGCTGGGGCTCGGACAACTTGGTGTTTCCCTCGATCTCAGGTGTGGGTGGACGATGCATAAACCAGGGCTAGTTGCCCAGTACAGATGGTTCGTACACCACTGTCGAGGGAGATAAGGGCCGCTACGGAGAGCGGAGCATCGGCCCGAGGGAGCGGTTGCGGTCGTGTCTGGCTAGAGCAGACGTCATCTGCTGTGGCAAGACCAGTCGCCCGAGCCGCATGACTGTTCCCTGGCCACCCACGCATCCACCAACGCCCCCCGCCCCCACTGCTGGTAGTGCCACAAATGCCGCAGCAAGTGCTGTTCCCGGTGGAAGAAGTCGGGAGACGGGCCCAGGAGATGAGCCCGTCGGCGGTGGAACGAGAGGGTGGTGGCGACGGTGGCGTACTCCGTGACCGCGCGGGCGGCGGCCGGGCCCTGGGTGGTGCGGGCGATGTCGCGGGCCAGGGCGCGGGTTTTGAGGGAGGAGAGGGCGGCGGGTTCGGTGGGGGTGAGCCAGCCGGCGGTGATGTAGGGGGCGAGGTAGCCGCGCAGGGAGAGCAGTTCTTGGTTGCGGGCCCAGATCGCCAGCCAGGTGAGGGCGAGGAGGACGGGGACCATGAAGAGGCCGTAGACGATGAGGAAGCCGGGGTCGCCGAGGGAGGAGGCGCCGTTCCAGATGGCGTGCAGGAGGACGGCGGTGACCAGGCCGAGGAGGGCGAGCGCGATGCGGGCGGCGCGGCGGCGGGGGTAGCGGGTGGCGGCGATGCCGAACGCGAGGCCGGTGAGGACCGTGAAGAGCGGGTGGGCGAAGGGGGAGACGATGATGCGGAGGAAGAAGGCGCCGGCGGTGCGGGAGTCCAGGCCGGAGTGGCCCATCGACTGGTCCTCGCCGAAGGCGTTGCCCAGGTAGAGGACGTTCTCGGTGAAGGCGAAACCGGTGGCGGTGATCCCGGCGATGACGATGCCGTCCGTGATGCCGTCGAAGTCGTTGCGGCGGAAGCGGTAGAGGAAGAGGACCGCGGCGGCCTTGACCACCTCCTCGACGACCGGGGCGATGACCGTGGCGCCCCAGGCCTCGGCCTCGGAGGGTGATGCCGAGGCGATGTTGGCGGCCAGCCAGTCGGTGGCGAAGCCGTTGGCGAGGAGTGCGACCAGGGCGGCGGCGCAGGCGCCCCAGGCGAAGGCGAAGGCGAGGTTGCGCCAGGGCTCGGGCTCCACGCGGTCGAGCCAGCAGAACGCCGCGAGGAGCAGCGGCACGGGGAAGACGGCCAGGCCGAGGCCGACCAGGAAGCCTTCGGTGCCGGTCTCCTGGCGGACCATGCCGATGATGATCACGCCGGAGAGCGCGAGCAGCGAGACCAGGGCGACGGCGCGCAGGGTGGTGCTGTTCCAGGGGGCCGTCCGGCGGCGGTGCGCGGCCGCGTCCTCGTGCGGGTGGGGTGTGTACGGGGGAGGGGCGGGCGCGGACGGTGGGTGCGGGGGCGGCTGGGACGGGTACACCCGTCGACCCTAACGAGCGGCGTCCGCCTATGTGTCGCGGCGGCGGAAGAGGAGGTCGTGGACGACATGCCCCTTGTCCAGGCCCTGGCCCTCGAACTTGGTGAGCGGGCGGAAGTCCGGGCGCGGCGCATAGCCGGGGTAGAGGTTTTCGAGCGCCGGCTCGGCGGAGAGGACGTCGAGCATCTGCTCGGCGTACGGCTCCCAGTCGGTCGCGCAGTGGACGAGGGCACCGGGCGCGAGCCGGGTGACCGCCAGGGCGATGAACTCCGGCTGGACGAGGCGGCGCTTGTGGTGGCGCTTCTTCGGCCAGGGGTCGGGGAAGTAGACGCGCAGGCCGGCGAGGGAGGCGGGGGCCAGCATCTCGCGCAGCAGGATGATCGCGTCGCCGTTGGCCACCCGGATGTTGGACAGGCCGTTCCGCTCCGCGAGACCGAGCAGGTTGCCCTGCCCGGGGGTGTGGACGTCGCAGCCGAGGATGCCGGTGTCCGGGTCGGCGGCGGCCATCTGTGCCGTGGCCTCGCCCATGCCGAAGCCGATCTCCAGCACGACCGGCAGCCCGTCGAAGAAGGCGTCGAGATCGATACGGGAGAGGCCGTCGATGTCCAGCCCCCAGGTGGGCCACAGGCGGCGCAGCGCGTCCGCCTGGGAGGGCGACACGCGGCTTCGGCGCGGCTGGAAGGAGCGGATCCGGCGCTCGTGATGCGAACCCGCGGGGTCGGCGGCGGGGCCGGTCCCATCGGGGAACATGGGCGCGCCGCGGCGCGGGGTGGCGGCCGAGACGGCGGTGGAGCCGAGGGTGTGGGTGTCCTGGGCGTTGGCCTCGTGGGCGTCGGCTCCGTGTGGGTCGGCGCCGTGCGCGTCGGCCTCGTGGGCGTCGGCTCCGGGTGCCTCGGCTCCGGGTGCCTCGGCCGTCTGTGGGCCGGTGCGCTGTACGTCGGTCTGCTGCGGGGCGGCTTCCCGGGTGGGGGAGGCCTGGGCGCCGGCTGCCGGAGCGGCTGCTTCCGCGGCGGGGGTGGCGGGGGTGGTGAGGTTCTCGGACACAGTGCGTCGATTCTACGGGGCGCGGGTTCGGGGGGAGGGGAGCCCGGGGGCCGCCTGGGGGCGGCTGGGGACCGCCCGGGGCCCGTACGGAGTCCGCCCGGGGCCCGTACGGAGTCCGCCCGGAGCCTTCGATGTGCCGGGGCGCGTGCTGCAGTGGCGGGCCGGAACCTTCGCGAAAAGGGAGGTTGGCGCGGTGCGAAGCGGCATGCATACGATGCGGCGCTGACGTGAGCAAAACAAATCAGGGGGTTGGTTCATCGTGTCGCAGGGCGGCCAGGGGTACACCGGGAATCCACAGGGGCCACAGCCGCCCGGCCAGGGAGCGCCGCCCGCCGGCCCGCCGGCACCGGGGCAGGCCGTCCCGCCGCCCGCGGGAGCGTTCGGCCCTCCGGACCAGCCGCCGGCCGGTCCGGGGCAGGTGCCTGGCGGCCCGTACGGCGCCCCGCCCGCTCAGCCCGGCCCCGGAGGCGCGCAGTACCCGCCGCCCATGGGACAGCCCCAGGGCCCGCCCCCGCAGGGTTACCCCGCGCCGCAGGGGGGCCAGCAGCCACCCCCGCCGTACGCCCAGAACCAGGGGCCGATGCCGGGCCAGGTGCCCGGCCAGGTTCCCGGTCAGGGACCGTTCCCCGGTGGGCCCATGGCGCCCCAGTTCCAGGGCGGACCGGGTGGGCCCCGGCGCAGCGGCGTGCCCGTACCGCTCATCCTGACGATCGTGATGGTCCTGCTGGTGGCTGCCGGGGTCGGCGGGTACTTCCTCTTCTCCGGGGACTCCGCCGACCCGGGCGCCCCCCGGCCCGCGAACGCCCTGCCGCGGAAGTGGGAGGCGGCGTCGCCGGTGTCCGAGCGCGAGGGCCAGAACGAGAACGGCCTGCGCTCGATGTGGTTCAACAACGACGACGTCATCTACGGCGACGGCGAGGGCGTACGCGCCTACAACCGCAAGACCGGCAAGAAGAAGTGGACGGTCAAGACGCCCAAGGGTGCGGGCGAGGTCTGCGCGATGTCCGCGGAGCCCAGTGACGACGGCGTGGGCGCCGTGGTCTTCGACGCTGGGGGCGACGACTGCTCCTACCTCTCCGTCGTCGACACCGACACCGGCCGCACGCTGTGGTCCAAGAACCTCCAGGACGGTCACGGCGCGGAACACGAGCCGAGGGTCGTGGTGAACAGCAAGGTCGTCGCCGTCACGATCGGCCAGACCTATGCCGGCTTCTCCGTCGGCCGTGGAGCGAAGGTCTGGGAGCTGACCGCGCGCGGTCACGACTGCACCAATTCGGTCGGGCTGAGCCCCCAGTACCTGGCGGTGGCCAGCGACTGTTCCGACGCGAAGCCGAAGAAGCAGCTGATGCTCCAGGACATGGAGTACGACAGCATCCATTCGACGATCACGGGTGAGGACCACGCGATCGTGCGGACCCTCTCGGACTGGCCCCTGACGCTGCTGACGGAGAGCGGCAGCACGGCCGATCCCGTGCGCTACATCCAGACCTATACGGAGAAACCCAAGCCGGACCACACCATCCAGCTCTCGGGCGAGCTGAAGGACCTGAAGTTCGAGCCGCGCAACACCTACGTCGATGAGGACGAGAAGATCCTGGTGACCGGTTACGGCACCAACAACGGGCTTGCGGCGGTGGACATGAAGACGGGCAAGCTGCTGTGGAAGAAGCGCGGCTCGGCGGCCATCGCCGGTGTGAACAACCAAGGCGTGATCATGGTGACCGATTCGCCCGACAGCGGCGCCTCCGCCGTGAAGGAGCTGGTGGTCGCGGTCGGCCTGCGTGACGGCAAGGAGAAGGTGAAGGGCACGCTCTACGAGAAGGAGCACAACCTGCCGGCCCCCAGCGATATGTCGCTGGCCCTGGACAGGGACAACATGCTCTTCATCCAGAGCGAGCGGCTCTCCGACAACCGGCCGAGCGTGCAGGCCTTCCAGGTGCCGTTCGCCTGACGCCTCCAGGACGACGGCCGGCTGACCTCTCCACGACGGAGTCGCCGCCACGGATCCACCGCCTCTCGGCCCCGCCTCTTACCGGAGGAGGGGCCGAGAGGCGTTTTACGAGGGGCCGGCCGGGCGGCTTCACGAGTGCACGAGGGCGGCCCGAGCGCCGCTCTGTCATGCGCGGCTTCGCCCCAGCAGTCCCATGACCCGCCGTGCCACCTCCCGCCCGATGGGGAGCGAGGCCGTGGCGGCCGGGGACGGGGCGTTGAGGACGTGGATCATGCCGGGGGATTCGGCGAACAGGAAATCGTCGACAAGGGTGCCGTCGGGGAGGACGGCCTGGGCGCGGACGCCGGCCGGCGACGGCACCAGGTCCTCCTCGCGGGCGGCCGGGAGCAGGCGGCGGACCGCGTCGGCGAAGGCGGGCCGGGACAGGGAGCGGTGCAGCTCGCCGGCGCCGTAGCGCCAGTGGCGGCGGGCTATCCGCCAGGAGCCGGGGTAGGCGAGAGTGCCGGCCAGCTCGGCGGGGCGGATCGTGCGCCAGTCGTAGCCCTCGCGGGCCAGGGCGGGGACGGCGTTCGGGCCGATGTGGACGGCGCCGTCGATGCCGCGGGTCAGATGCACGCCGAGGAACGGGAAGGCCGGGTCGGGGACCGGGTAGACCAGGCCGCGGACGAGCGAGGCGCGCTCCGGAGCGAGGGTGAAGTACTCGCCGCGGAACGGGACGATCCGCATGCCCGGGGCGTCGCCGGCCAGCCGGGCGATCCGGTCGCAGTGCAGGCCGGCGCAGTTGACCAGGGCACGGGCACGGTGGACCGTGCCGTCGGCGCCGCGGACCGCCACCCGGCCGGGGCGGCGGCCGATGGTCGTCACCTCGGTGCCGTAGACGATCCGGGTGCCGGCGTCCTCGGCGAGGTGGGCGAACCGGCGGGCGACGGCGGCGAAGTCACAGACGCCGGTCGTGCCGACATGGATGGCGGCCAGGCCGTCCACCTCGGGCTCGTACTCGGCTATCTGGGCGGGGCCCAGTTCGCGCACCGGCAGGCCATGTTCGCGGCCGCGCTGGATCAGGCCGTGCAGTCGCGGCAGCTCGCTGCGGTCCGTGGCGACGATCAGCTTGCCGGTGACCTCGTGCGGGATGTCGTTCTCGGTGCAGAACTTCACCATTTCCGCCGAGCCCTGCAGGGCGAAGCGGGCCTTGAGGGAGCCGGGCGGATAGTAGATGCCACTGTGGATCACGCCGCTGTTGCGCCCGGTCTGGTGGCGGGCCGGGCCCGGCTCCTTCTCCAGGACCACGACGCGGGTGCCGGGCGCGGCACGCGTGATCGCGTAGGCCGTAGAGAGTCCGACGATGCCGGCACCGATCACCAGCACATCGCAGTCGTACGCCGCCACTGCACCTCCCCAACCGCATGACCCGGGCTCGCCCGTCGCCGCGGACCTGCGCTTCATCCGCACCATCGTCCGACGACGTATCCCATCATGACGCCCGGCACTGACAATGCCGATCGGACGGGACGGGGCCCGGCCCCAGCCGCCGCCGGTCCGGACCCAGCCGCCCGCCGGTCCGCCCCTGCGCGGCCCGTCCCTGCGCGGCCCGTCCCTGCGCGGCCCGTCCCTGCGCGGTCCGCCCCTGCGCGGCACGCCCCGTCCGTGCCGCCCCGTCCGGCCCGCCCCCTGCGGCCCTCGCCTAAGCCGGTGCCGCCAGCAGCGGCCTCGCCCGCTCCCGCAGCTCGACCACCCGGGGCTCGTCGCCGTACGGCTCCAGGCGGTGCAACAGATCGCGGACGTACTCGGTGGTGCGGGCGGAGGAGATCCGTCCGGCCACCTCGACCGCGCGGGTGCCCGCCGCGCAAGCCGCGTCCAGATTGCCGGACTCCAGTTCGGCGACCGCGGAGACGACCAGGCGCAGACCGTGGGAGCGGACGAATTCCTCGGTGGGCCGGGACAGCGCCTGCTCGGTGAAGCGGCGCACCTGGCGGGGCAGCCGCAGATCGCGGTAGCACTCGGCGGCGTCGGCGGCGAAGCGTTCGTACGAGTAGAAGTCCAGCCACGAGGGGTCGGGGTCGCCGCCGCGGGAGCGCTCCAGCCAGCCCTCGGAGGCCTTCAGTGCCACCTCGCAGGCGCGCGCCTCACCGGCCTTGGCCTGCGCCCGCGCCTCGACCAGGCGGAAGAAGCTCATGGTGCGGGCCGTGGCCAGGCCGCGGTTGCGTTCCAGGGCGGCCTGGGCGAGGTCGACGCCCTCGTCGGCGAAGCCCCGGTAGGTCGCCTGGAGGGACATCGAGGCGAGGACGTAGCCGCCCAGGGGGACGTCGGCGGCCGCACGGGCGAGCCGCAGCGCCTGGATGTAGTACCGCTGCGCGGCCTCCTGCTGGCCCGTGTCGAAGGCCATCCACCCCGCGAGCCGGGTGAGTTCGGAGGTCGCCCCGAAGAGCGCACGGCCCACTTCGTCGCTGTACGAGGCGAGGAGCAACGGGGCCGCATCCACCCGGAGGCATTCCGGGACCATCGAGGAACGCCAGTCCCCGCCGCCGTATTTGGAGTCCCAGCGGCGTGCGTCCTCCGCCGCCTCGCGCAGCTTGCTGACGTCGCTGTGGCCGACGTGCTGCGGAACCCCGCCGTCGCCGGCCGCCGCGGCGTCCTTGTCCCGTGCCTCGGCCGCCTCCCGCGCCACCGAGCTGTCGGCCGGGGATATCAGCCAGCGCGAGGCGGGGGTGGCGTACGCGCTGACGGCGAAGGATCCGGCCAGGCTCTGCCAGATGCCGCCGCCGCCCGCCCGCCGTCCGGCCAGATCGAGACGGTACAGCTCGGTCGCGGAGCGCACCGCGGCGCCCACGTCGCGGGGAAATGCGAGGCCCACCTCGGGTGCCGGGTCCGCGTCGGCCAGCCCGATCTCGTGCAGCGGAACCGGCCGGCCGAGCTTGCTGCCGATCGCGGACGCGATCAGATGGGGCGCGGCACCCTGCGGCACCATGCCCTTGGAGACCCACCGCGCCACCGACGTCTTGTCATAGCGAAGCGTCAGTCCGCGCTGCGCACCGAGGTCGTTGACCCGGCGTGCCAGTCCGGCATTGCTGATACCCGCGAGGGCGAGAACAGTGCCGAGCTTTTCGTTCGGCCCGCGTATATCCCTGGACATGCGCACCCCTCGACACAGCGACGGCCGCCCCGGTACCCCGGGGCATGCGTCCACCCAGAGTAGTTCGCCGGATCCCGACCGTTAAGTGCCGGTGTCTTGGATGGCGAGATTCGTGTTCAAACAGGGGTGCGGGAATTGGCATGTGCTCCGGGTACGTGTGCCCGTGCGCCCGTTCGTGCGCGCTGGCCGCCCGTTTCGGGGAGCGCTTCCATGTCTTCTGCGTGGGTCGGCCCGCTGCACTGGATCCAGTGGGCTGGGGGATACCGTCACCTCAATTCCCCGCGGGTGACGGTCCGGTCCGGGGGGCGCAGCCCGCCTCCCGGACCGTCGCGCGCAGCGGCCGGCGACCGGTCGCGGCCGGCCGTGTCACCGGTTGACGCCATGCCCGAATACGTCAACTGGGCTGTGTGGTACGGACTTTGGCCGAAAATCGATGGGTGATGATTTCACGCCGCCGCCTGCTCGGGGGTCGCCCTGGGGGCCACACGGGGGGCCTCCCGGGGCCGGGGCGGCGGAGCCCGGCCGCGCGCCCGTCCGCGGGGGCCCGTGACGCCCCGGGGCCCACCCACGGGTCCCTCGACCGGCGCACGCCGCGCGAACCGCCCGTATACAGGCCCGCTCCAACGCCTCCTGCGCGCCCCTGTCATGGCAGCATGGTCGCCACAACAGCTCGGCGACAGCCGGGCAATCCGCTGTACGGGGCGGCCGTTGGCCCCGGCGCACGGGGAATCGGGTGGAGGCGGCCATGCGCTGGTTGGTGGGGTGGAGCAGTGCCGCCACGGGGCCGGCAGGGCCGGGGCCGACGGCGGGTGAGGAGAGCCACGCGGTCCTCCCCGTGGGCGCCCAGCTCCTGTGGGGCGGCCCCGATCCCCTCTGGGCGGTCGGTGACTGGCGGCCGGACGAGGTCCGCGTCGTACAGGCCGACGCCGAGACCCGGCTCGCCGTCTTCGGCGTCTGCGGCGCCACCGAAGACCAGCTGCGGGTGGGCCTGTTCGCGGCACGCGGGGGCGCACTGCGCCACCTCACCACCTGGCCCGGCAGCTACACCGCCGTCGTCCAGGTAGGGCGGCGGATCACCATCACCGGCGACCTGGCGGGCGCCCGGCCCGTCTTCCACACCCCCTGGGCCGGCGGCACCGCCTACGCCACCGCCGCCCTCCCGCTTGCCGACCTCGTCGAGGCCGCCCTCGACGTCGGCCACCTGGCCGCGCTGCTGGCCTGCCCGGACATCCCCGAGGCGCTGGGCGCCGGCACGCCGTACGAAGGCGTCCGCCGGATCCCGCCCGGTCACGCCCTGGTGCTGCGCGGCGGCGCCCGCGACATCACCTCCTTCGAGCCGACCGTCTCGCTCGCCGTCGCCGCACCCCAACTCGCCCCGGAACAGGCCGTGGAAGGCGTCCGCGACGCCCTGGTCGAAGCCGTCCGCGTTCGGCTGGCCGGGCCCCGGCACGCCCCCGATCCGGACGGGCGCGACGGCCTCGACCCCGGACCGGTGCCCGGCATGGGGCCCGCCGAGCGGCGCGCGGCGCGCGGGGCACCGGCCCCCGGCGTCGGCGCCGACCTCTCCGGAGGCAGCGCCTCCGGAACCCTCGCCCTCCTGGCCGCCGGTCTTCCCGGCCGGCCCGGGAGGCTGGGCGGTCACGGTGAACGCCTCCTGGCCGTCACCTTCAACGACCGCGCCACCACGGGCGAAGCGGCCCACCACGACGCCGAGTTGGAGCGCGCCCGCACCCTGGCCGACAACCCGCGGCTGCACCATGTCGTCGTCGCGGCCGGCGAAGAGGCCCTTCCGTATGCGGACCTCGGCGCGGGCCCGCTCACGGACGAGCCGGGCCCCTCCCTCATCACCGCGAGCCGCCACCGCCGACGCCTGCTGGCCGGCAGCGCGGACCATTTCGTCGGACACGGCGCCCGCCAGGTCCTCGACGCGCACCCGGCCCGCCTCGCCGACCTGCTCATGGACCGCCGCCGGCGCCATCTGCTGCGCCCGGTCACCGCGCTGGCCAAGGCCGACGGCCCCTCGGCGCACTCCGTCCTCGTCCCCTTCACCGTCTACCGCGCCGCCCGCAGGCTCGCCCGTACGCCGTACCCGTCCGGCCTCGCCGATACGGCGCGGCGCCTGCTGGAGCGGCAGTTCGCCGACGAGCCGGTGGCCGGCGGGGCCGTGGACGCCTCGCTGGCCGCGCTCGCCTGGTGCGGGCCGGGGCCCGCGGCGCGCTGGCTCACGGGGGAGGCGCTGGCCGAAGTATCGGTTCGGCTCAGCGAAGCGGCACACCGCTCGTCCGCCCCCGGCCACCCCGGGGAGCGGCGGGCCCGCGCCGCGCTGGCCCGTCAGGCCGCGGACCACCGCGTCTTCGAGCAGGCCGCCGAGATCCGCAACCAGCGGCTGCACGCCCCCTTCCTCGACAACCAGGTGGTGCTCGCCTGCCGCGCGCTGCCGGACACCCTGCGGGTGCAGCCGGGGGCGCGGGCCGCCGTACTGCGCTCCGTACTGGCCGGGGCCGGCGTACGGGATCTGCCACCAGGCTGGGGCGCCACCTCACACCTGACCCAGGCGGCCGCCGTACGCACCGGGCTGCGCGGCGCCATAGGCGATCTGGTGCAGCTCTTCGACACACCGCTGCTGGCCGATGCGGGGCTGGTGGAGGCGCGGGTGGTCCGCAAGGCGCTGCGGTCGGCGGCGGAGGGGGCGCCGCTCCCGTTGGACGGGCTGACCGAGCTGGTCTCCACGGAGCTGTGGCTGCGGCGGCTGGTGGCGCGGCGGGGGACGTGCTGGACGGGGGCGGGGGCGCCGCGCCAGAAGGCGGTCGCGGGCGGGGTCGTTCCCCGGGCGCGGTTGGGATGAGCCGGGGGCGTCGCCGGGGCCGGGAGGCGTGGCGTTGTCGGCGCCGGGTGACCGGGTGGTCCGGTGACCAGGTGGTCGGGGTAGCCAGGTGGCCGGGTGGCCCGGTGGCCCCTCAACGACAGCTGATCGTCGCCTGTGCCCAGTCCCCCAGCGCCACCACGGCCGCGGGAGAGGCTGGCTCGGTCACCAGCCGCAGCGTCTTGCGCCCCGTCAGCGGGACCTGCACCGGCACCGCCCGCTGCCCGCCGTGCACCACCGCCGACCGCCACAGCCGCACCCCGTCCGCATAAACGGAGAAGCGCAGCGCCCCCAGCCCCATACCGAGATCGTCGATGCCCGCCACGGCGTCGTACGCGGTGCACCGGCGGTTGAGGTCGATGGTCACCGAGGACCGCGCGTGCACGCTCGCACCCTGTGCATACGTCGTGCCGGCGATCTTCGGTGACTCCCGCTGCCACAGCCAGCTGCTGCCGAGGGTGCGCACCTCCGGCTTGCTGCCGTCGCCCGTGAAGTCGTGGTCGAGCGTGCCGAGCGGGTACGCGGTCGGGGCGGGCAGCGGCGGCTGGGGTGTGGGCGCCGGCGGCGTGGCCTTCGGGGGTGTGGGGCCGGGGGCCGGCGCCGACGGCGGGGCCGGGCGGGGCGTGGGCCGTTGCGGAGTCCGCGGCGGGGCCGGCGCCGGCTCGGGGCGCGAGGTGTGCGCCGACGGCGCCTTCGGCCCTGGCGCCGCGCTGTGCTCCGGGGCCGGCGCGGCCCCGGACGCCGGCGGCAGCGCCGACCCCGACGGCGCGGACGACGGCCGCTGCGGCGCGACCGGGGCCGACTGCGCGGACCCGGCCCGCGGCTTCGGCGCAGGCCCCGGCAAGCCGGTCAGCGCCAGCGCCAGCACCGCGCCCGCCACCACCGTCGCCCCCACGCCCAGACCGACCTTCACCGCCGCGCCCAGCCCCTCACCCACGGCCGCACCACCGGCACCACCGGCACCACCGGTGCTTCCCGCCGCACCGGCCCCACCGCTGCCCGTGGCCGCGGAACCCCCACCGCCCGCAGCCGCCGCACCGGCCCCGACTGCTGCGCCCGCTCCCGCGACCCCCACCGCCGCGGCCGCCGCCTTGACGGCGTACCCCGCGGCGAACCAGCCGATGACCGCGACCGGCAGCAGCGCCCCGATCCGCTGATTGACGTCCTCGACTTCCAGCGCAGCCAGCCGGCACCGAGCACATGCCTCCAGATGCTTGCGCAGCCCCCGCTCGGCCCGCATCCGCAGCCCACCACGGGCGAAGGCACCGAGCCGGTCGGCATACCGTGCGCAGTCGCCGCCCGCGGTCAGCGACTGGCTGACATGCGCCTGCAGATAGGCCTGCCGAAGGCCCTCGCGGGCGCGGTGCGCCAGTACGGCGGTGGCGTTCGCGGTCAGCCCGAGCAGCGGGGCGACCTCGCTGGGCGACTCCTCCTCGACCGTGGTGTGCCACAGCACCGTCTGGTAGCGCTCGGGCAGACTGCGGAACGCCTGCACGGCCATCGACTGCTCGGCCTCGTACAGGGCGCTCACGTCCGCGCCCGGATCCTGGGTCTCCTTGTCCCCCGGCGCCCCGGCCGAGGACACCGCGAACACCGCGAAGTCCTCCACCAGTTGCTCCCGCCGCGCCGTCTTCGCCCAGGAGGCGGCGACCCGGCGGACGGTGGTCAGCAGATAGGCGCGCACCGCGGAGTCAGGCCCCGCGCCGCCGCGCACCGCCTGCAGCGTGCGCGCGAAGACCTCACCGGTCAGATCCTCGGCGGTGTGCACGTCCCGGCAGCAGCTCCGGGCATAGCGCCGGACCGCCTCGGCGTGCCGCCGGTACAACTCCTCGTACGCACCGTCGTCCCCGGCCCGCAGATTGGCGAGCAACTGGGCGTCGGACGGCGGGATTTCGCCCCCCTCAGGGGCGGCAGCCGCGCCCGCCCGGTGGGAACGTCCGCGCTGCGGGGGCACGCCGGGCACCTCGCCCGCCGGACGACGGGCGTGCTCGCGCCGCTCGGCCGGCCCGCCGGCCGGCGTCCCCGCCCCCAATGGTCCGGCCTGGCCGGGGATCCGTCCGGACGGCGTGCCCTTGGTCCCGCCCCTCCCGGTCCCGTCCACTCCGGCCTCGCCGTCGCGCCGCCCGTCCCGCCCGTCAACACCCATCTTCGAGGCCCCCGAAGCCGCCGTCACACCGGAATACCGCGCCAGAGTGCCACACCGGCCCCCCGCGGTTGCGGCTCCTGACCGCCATCCACTCATCCGGGGTGCGCACGCGGACGACCGCACGGACGTTCACCCGTACGAGCCATGCCACAGAGGCGGAGCCCGTACCCGCCCCAAGGGCGCATACGGGCTCCGCGGTCACCTACGGCACCGTCCCGGCACCGTCCGTCCGGCCGGCACCGCCGGGTGGACCCGGCGGCCGGGCCCACCGGACGACGGTGCCGGCCGCCGGACCTCACTCAGCAGGGCGCGAACGCAGCCCCTCCAGCAGAATCTCCAGCAGCCGCGTGGAAGCGGCCTGCTGGTGGCTGGGTTCGGGCAGCGTGGGCGCGCCCGTGGCGATCACTAACAGGATGTCGGCGACCGTCACATCGGCACGCAGCTCACCCGCCGTCCTGGCCCGCTCCACGAGCCGCCCGACGACCTCCAGCAACGCGTCGGCGCCGGCCATCTCCTCGGCACCGGCACCGGCATCGGCACCGGCATCGGCACCGTCGACGTCACCGGCAGTGGCCGGCGCTGCCCCGTCCGCCGGGCCCGGCTCGCCCTCCGAGGTGTCACGCGCGGCGACCAGCCGGAGATCGGCCGGGACCCCGTCCGTGCCGGGTGCCATCCGCTGCTGCGGCACCCGCGCGTCACTCAGGCCGTCCGGGATCCGTGCTTCGCTCAGCCCGTCCGGCACCCGTGGCCCGTCCGTGCCGTCCGCTGCCGGCTCCGTGAGCCGGTCGGCGTCCGCGCTCACCCGCAGAATGCCCGGCGGCAACAGCCGTCCGGCCCCCGAGGCGACCGAGGTCCGCAAGAAGCGGGACAGTGCGGACCACGCGTCGTCCTCCTGGCCCAGCGCCGTACGCGCCTGGTCCGTCAGCCGTGCGGTCTCCTCCTCGGCTATCCGGCGGACCAGCACGTCCTTGCTGGGGAAACGGCGGTAGACCGTGCCGACACCGACCCGGGCCCGCCGGGCCACGTCCTCCATGGGCGCGCCGTACCCCAGCTCGCCGAACACCTCGCGCGCGGCGCGCAGCACATGTTCCAGATTGCGCTGGGCATCCACCCGCAGCGGCGTGCTCCGGCCCCCGGCCCCCGTCCCCGTGCGGGCACCGTTCGTCCCCGTGCGGGCACCGTTCGTCCCCGTACGGGCGCCGTTCCTCACACCGGTGCCGTTGCCGGAACCGCTGCCGGCGCCGTGGGCGCCGTTGGTTCCGTTGTGGTCTTCCTTCATGCTCCCGGCGTCGTCGGCGGCATGCGCCACAGCGACGTTGGTCTGCCAATGAGAGCCCTGAATGTGCATAGTGATCCCCCGGTAATGACGTCTCCCCCCGGAGACTCCCCGCCCTGACAGTCAGGGCGTACCGATGACAGGGTGCACCCCAACGACATACGAACATAGTTGAGCCCGGGTCAAGAATGAAGGGGGCGTTCCGCGCAATGCGCCCCCCGATCGGACCAAGGGGGCTGATCCGCCCGGATCACGACCCCGTTCTTCCGCCGTCACCCACCCCCTGACCAGGGAACCTCTGCCCGCACGCGCGGAATATGCCGTTCCGTCCCGAGGGCCGCGACCGGTCATACATTTCGACGGGCCTGTGGACAAAGCCGCGCCGGCAGTGCGTCATGGAACAGTGCTGTGCTTTACCCGGGGGCGCAGCTCCCGAGGGTGGCCGCGCCGCCGGCCGCCCGCCGGATCGGTGCCGCCCGGGCCTGGCCGACACCGCGAGGAGAACCTCTGTGAAGACTGTGTCCTCGAATGACGTGACGCGCATTCTCGTTGTCGGTGGTGGCTATGTGGGGATGTACACCGCCCTGCGGCTGCAGCGAAAACTGAAGCAGGAACTGCATCGGGGCACCGTCGAGATCATCGTGGTCGACCCCGAGCCGTACATGACGTACCAGCCCTTCCTGCCCGAGGCCGCGGCCGGTTCGATCTCCCCGCGCCATGTCGTCGTACCGCTGCGCCGGGTGCTGCCGCGGTGCAAGGTCGTCATCGGCGAGGTCACCGCCCTCGACCACGATGACCGCCGGGCCACCATCACCACCCTGGCCGCGGAGGAGACCGGCAACGGCGCCGTCGAGGTGGAGTACGACGAACTGGTCCTGGCGCCCGGCTCGGTCTCGCGCACCCTGCCCGTCCCGGGCCTGGCCGATGTCGGCATCGGCTTCAAGACGGTCGAGGAGGCCATCGGACTGCGCAACCACGTCCTCGCCCAGCTCGACATCGCCTCCTCCACCCGTGACCCCGCGGTCCGCGACGCCGCACTCACCTTCGTTTTCGTCGGCGGCGGGTACGCGGGCGTGGAGGCGCTGGCCGAACTGGAGGACATGGCCCGCTACGCCGTCCGCTACTACCACAACATCCAGCCCGAGGACATGAAGTGGATCCTGGTCGAGGCGACCGACCGGATCCTGCCCGAAGTGGGCCCCGACATGGGTCGTTACGCCGTCCGTGAGCTGCGCGCCCGCAACATCGACGTCCGGATGGAGACCCGGCTGGAGTCCTGTGAAAAACGGGTCGCCCGGCTCAGCGACGGCTCCCGCTTCCCGACCCGGACCCTGGTGTGGACCGCCGGCGTCAAACCGCACCCCATCCTGGCCGCGACCGGGCTGCCGCTGAACGCCCACGGCCGCCTCCGGTGCACCGCCGCGCTCCGGGTGGACGGCGTCGAGCACGCCTGGTCCGCCGGCGACGCGGCCGCGGTCCCCGACCTGACGGCCGCGCCGCCCACCAAGCCCGACGAGCCCCGAGCCCTGTGCGCACCCAACGCGCAGCACGCCGTCCGCCAGTCCAAGGTGCTCGCCGAGAACATCGCGGCGGCGGTGCGCGGCGGCCCGGTCCAGGACTACGCGCACAGCTACGCCGGCTCGGTGGCCTCGCTCGGCCTGCACAAGGGCGTGGCGCACGTCTACGGGCGCAAGCTGAAGGGCTACCCGGCGTGGTTCATGCACCGCGCCTACCACCTCAGCCGGGTGCCGACCTTCAACCGCAAGGCACGGGTGCTCGCCGAATGGACGCTGGCCGGCCTGTTCAAGCGCGAGATCGTCTCGCTCGGCTCGCTGGAGAACCCGCGTGCCGAGTTCGAACTCGCCGCGGGCACCGGACGGCACAACGAAGCCAGTTGACGCGCCGTACCCCGAAGAGGTGAGTGCTGTCGGCCCCCGGTCGGGGGGACGTTCCGGAACGCGGAACTCCCTCCCGGCACCCGGCCGTCTGACGGATGTCCGTCCGGTCGGCCACACTGGGCGTGTGACCATGGGTGGGCTCGTATCTGCAAAGAGTGACTATTACGAGGATTCTGGACGTTTGCTGCATTCCGCAAAGGGGCGCCGAGAGTGTCCCCAGCCGACCTTTCCCCGGCCGCCGGCCGGGAGGTCCCACCCTGCCGACGGCCGACCCCGCGCGACGACGCGAAGTAAGAGGTACCCCTCCGTGATCTTCACGCGCTGGAGCGCCAAATTCCCCGGTACCCAACGGCGTGCCGCCGCGCGGTCCGACCGCGCCGCGCCCCGCCCCGCGTCCGGCACGCCGGCCGCACCGCCCACCGCGTCCCCGGCGCCGTCCGCCGTGCCCGCGGCGGACGGCGGCACGCCCGCCGCACCGACGGCCGCGACCACGGGCTCCGTCCCCGCGGCCCGCGCCGAGCACGCGGAAGCCACGGCCTCCCGGGAACCCACCCCCGCGACCCTGCCGCCCACGGTCGACGCCCTGTCCGTGCACGACATCCTCGGCACCATCCCCGCCCTCGTCGCCGTCGTCTACGGCCCCGAGCACCGCCTCGCCTACGTCAACGGCGCCTACGCCGGCGTCTTCGGCCCCCGCCCGGCCGGCCGCACCGCCCGCGAAGCCCTCCCCGAGCTCGGCGCCCTCGGCCTGCTCCCCCTGATGGACCAGGTACTGCGCAGCGGCAAACCGCGGACGGTCAAGTCCCGCAAGGTGCCCGGCGGCACGGGCGGCGACCGCACCCGCGACGGCTACTACACCTTCACCTGCACCCCGATCGAGGTCGCCGCCAGCGGCCCGGCGCCCGACCCCGAGGTCGCCTGCGTCGCCCCGCACAAGGGCGTCCTGGTCTTCGGCGCCGAGGTCACCGACCAGATCGAGTCCGCCGAGCGCCTGCGCGTCAGCGAGGCCCGCCAGCGCGAGGCCGCGGTCACCCTCCAGCGCTCCCTGCTGCCCCAGGAGCTGGAGCAGCCCGACGACCTCTGCGTCGCCGCCACCTACCAGCCCGGCGGCACGGACGCCGCGGTCGGCGGCGACTGGTACGACGTCATCACCCTCGGCGCCGGCCGTACGGCCCTGGTCATCGGCGATGTCATGGGCCGCGGGGTGCGCGCCGCCGCGGTCATGGGCCAGCTGCGCACCGCCGTCCGCGCCTACGCCCGCCTCGACCTCCCGCCCCACGAGGTCCTGCAGCTCCTGGACGGCCTGGCCGCCGAGATCGACGCCAACCAGATCGCCACCTGCGTCTACGCCGTCCACGACCCGAACGAGGGCCGGCTGGTCTACGCCTCCGCCGGCCATCTGCCCATCCTCGTACGCGACGTGGACGGCACGGTCATCCGCGCCGCCGAACCGACCGGACCGCCCCTGGGCACCGGCGGCTGGCTGCACACCTCCGGATCCGTCCCCCTGGGCCCCGGCAGCAGCGCCGTCCTCTACACCGACGGCCTGGTAGAGCGCCGCGACAAGGACATCGACCACGGCGTCGAGGCCCTGGAACGCGCCTTCGCCGGTGCCGCCGGCGCCCCGGACATCGTCTGCGACCGCCTGCTGCGCTCCCTGGGCATCACCGCCAGCCACGACGACGACGTCGCCATCCTCGTCCTCCAGCACCCGCAGCGGACCGGCCATGACGCCGAGCTGTTCCACAACGCCGCGCTCGAACTCCTCGGCGGCACCGAAGCGGCCCCGCGCGCCCGCGCCTTCGCCTCCGGGGTCCTCGCCTCCTGGCGCTTCCCGCCCGAGCTGCACGACCTCGGTGTGCTGGCCGCCAGCGAACTGGTCGCCAACTCCCTCCAGCACGGCACCCCGCCCATGCGCCTGCGCCTGCGCCGCACGGACCGCCGGCTGATCGTCGAGGTCACCGACGGCGACGACCACCTCCCGCGCCGCCGCCGCGCCGAACCGGCCGACGAGGCCGGCCGGGGCATCTCCATCGTCGCCACCATCGCCTCGTCCTGGGGCTCCCGCCGCACCCCGGGCGGCGGCAAGGCCGTCTGGTGCGAATTCGCACTGCCCCGCTGATAGTCGTATGCCGCCGGCCCCGGTCCGATCGGACCGGGGCCGGCGGCATGAAGACGCGGGCCTCCTACGGCACCGGGCGCCAGGTATACGGGACACCGGGCACCACACAGGGGGCTCAGGCCCCGCAGGCCACGGCTTCCGCCTCGGCCGGCACCCGCGCCGCGGGCAGGGAGGCCGCCACCGCACGGTGCGGATTGTCCTGCGCCGGACGCAGCATCCGCCCCAGCCACAGCGACAACGCCGTGATCCCCAGCGCACACACCACGAGCATCCCGATGTACGCCCCGTACATCCCGTGCCCCACCATCAGCGCGCCCACAGCCGGACCGAGCGCCAACGCCAGCTGCTTGACCAGCGCGAACGCCGAGTTGTACTGCCCGATCAGGGAAGCCGGCGCCAGATCGGCCACCAGCGGAGCCACCGTCGGCGACAGCATCGACTCACCGATACCGAACAGTGCGTACGTCGAGATCAGCAGCGTCGTCGCCACCACCTGCGCGCCGTGCACCAGCCCGGACAGCCCGGCGGCCAGCCACGCCACCGTCCAGACCACCCCGACCAGCGCCATCACCCGGCTGCGCCGCCGCCGCTCGACCAGCTTGAGCACCACGAACTGCGCCGCCACGATCGCCGCCGTATTGGCCGCGAGCGCGATGCCCAGGCCGGCCGGCGGTATGCGGGTGACCTCGGTCGCGTAGGCCGCCAGCCCCGATTCGAACTGCCCGTAGCAGGCGAAGAACAGCACGAACCCCAGGACACACAGCCACACCATCCGCCGGTCGGCGAACATCGCCCGCCAGGCACCCCTGGCCCGCTCCTCGGTCGGCACCGCGTCCTCGACCTTCGGCGACCGCGGCAGCCGTACGGACGCCACCGCCGCGCCGAGCACCAGGAACATCACGGCCTCGATGGCGAACAGCCGCACAAAGCTCGACGCATGCGCCTCATCGACCAGCAGCCCGCCGACCAGCCCGCCGACGCCCAGCCCCAGGTTGTTCAGGAAGAACTGGGTGGCGAACGCCCGCGACCTCGTCAGCGTCGTCGAGCACCATACGATCATCGTCGCGAGGGCCGGCTGAATGACCGCTATCCCGGCACCGAGCGCGATGGCCGACGCGATGACCAGCGGCTCGGTGGCGGACAGCCCGATCCCCAGGGAACCGATGGCGGCGGAGACCGTGCCGGCGATGGCCACCGGCAGGGGCCCTCGCCGGTCGATGGCGCGACCGGTCAGCGGCAGGACGACCAGCGCGGCCACCGCCAGCAGGGCGAGCACCGCACCGGCAGTGCTCGCGCCAAGATCCCGCACCTTCGCCACATAGACGTACAGATACGGAACGGTGAAGCCGCTCCCGAACGCACTCAGCGCGTTCCCGAGCTGGATCCGGCGCAACGCGGCGCCCATCGCGGTGGTCACACTCACCTACCTAGGTCAGGTCATCAAACGGATATGAGGGGCGAACCCACGAGCTGGGACAGACACCAGGGCAAGACCCGTCCGGAGCCGGACAGTCTCACCCTGAAGACTTCAACTCTAAAGTTCGAAGTTGAAGAGTACACCTCGAAGAACTTCAACGCCAATGACTTCCATGCCATACTGCGCCGCATGCCTGAGCCCTCAGATGCGGCCGCCGACGCTGCCGAGCCGAGCCTCGAGGAACAGATCGCGGCCTACCAGCGCGAATTCCAAGACCTCGACCCCCAGGTGGAGCAGGTCGTCTCCGCACTCCAGCGCCTCAACCGGCGGATGAACGTCGCCTACGGGCGGCAGACCGCCACCCTTGGACTGAGCAACGCCGAGTGGGAAGTCCTCAAGGCCCTCGTCGTCTCCGGCGCCCCCTACGAAATGGGCCCCGGCGAACTCGCCAAGCTGCTCGGCCTCACGCCGGCCGCCATGACCCACCGCATCGACCGCATGGCGAACGAGGGGCTGGTGACACGGGAGCGCGATGAGACCAACCGCGTCCGCGTGATCGTCGCGCTCACCCACGAGGGCCGCGAGAAGTGGCTCGAGGCGATGCGCCTGGCAACGGTCTTCGAGGAAGACCTCCTCCAGGACCTCTCCGGCGAGGAGCGTCAACTTCTCGGCCAGGTCCTGACCCGTCTGCTGCGCCGCGTCGAGGACGCCCAGCCGGACGCCGACGGACGTCTGAGTGACCTTGACTGACGCAAGTTGACACTGCCCTCCCCGATACGTAGTGTTCTCCGAGTTGCCACAGAGCCGGAACGGTTCGAGGCGACCATTCGCCGCTTCGCGGCACACCACTACTGCACGGCCCCTCACCGGGACCAATTTCGGCATGCCGAAATTCGACCGTGACGTGATTATGCGTCAACGAGGAATTCCGCTAAAGTAGTGATCACGCCGAAAGGCGCGGCAACGCAAGAAGCCGCACCCCAGGCAAACCCCTCCGACGGGGAATCGGAAACGAATTCGGGCCGGCAACGGATCGAAATCGGGTCTGCTAGAGTCGGAAAGGCCGGAAAGCGAAAGCTGAACGGCCGACCCGCTCCAACAGGGGCCAGACACGGAAACGGATCTGGTACGCTTGGAAAGCGCGAAGAAGCCGAAAGGCGGAAACGCACCGGCGAAAATCGGGACCGCAAGGATCTGATAGAGTCGGAAACGCAAGACCGAAGGGAAGCGCCCGGAGATCCTGGTGAAACAGGAACAAAGGAAGCGTCCGTTCCTTGAGAACTCAACAGCGTGCCAAAAGTCAACGCCAGATATGTTGATACCCCGTCTCCATCATGGAGATGAGGTTCCTTTGAAAGCCCACCACGGCCCGAGCGGTCGGGGTGGCACACACAGCGAGGACGCTGTGAACGACCGGACCTATTCCGTCCGCTCGTTCCGCTCTCGTGTGTGTTCACCGGATTACCGGTAAACATTCACGGAGAGTTTGATCCTGGCTCAGGACGAACGCTGGCGGCGTGCTTAACACATGCAAGTCGAACGATGAACCTCCTTCGGGAGGGGATTAGTGGCGAACGGGTGAGTAACACGTGGGCAATCTGCCCTTCACTCTGGGACAAGCCCTGGAAACGGGGTCTAATACCGGATACGACCTCCGACCGCATGGTCTGGTGGTGGAAAGCTCCGGCGGTGAAGGATGAGCCCGCGGCCTATCAGCTTGTTGGTGGGGTGATGGCCTACCAAGGCGACGACGGGTAGCCGGCCTGAGAGGGCGACCGGCCACACTGGGACTGAGACACGGCCCAGACTCCTACGGGAGGCAGCAGTGGGGAATATTGCACAATGGGCGAAAGCCTGATGCAGCGACGCCGCGTGAGGGATGACGGCCTTCGGGTTGTAAACCTCTTTCAGCAGGGAAGAAGCGAGAGTGACGGTACCTGCAGAAGAAGCGCCGGCTAACTACGTGCCAGCAGCCGCGGTAATACGTAGGGCGCAAGCGTTGTCCGGAATTATTGGGCGTAAAGAGCTCGTAGGCGGCTTGTCACGTCGGATGTGAAAGCCCGGGGCTTAACCCCGGGTCTGCATTCGATACGGGCAGGCTAGAGTTCGGTAGGGGAGATCGGAATTCCTGGTGTAGCGGTGAAATGCGCAGATATCAGGAGGAACACCGGTGGCGAAGGCGGATCTCTGGGCCGATACTGACGCTGAGGAGCGAAAGCGTGGGGAGCGAACAGGATTAGATACCCTGGTAGTCCACGCCGTAAACGTTGGGAACTAGGTGTGGGCGACATTCCACGTCGTCCGTGCCGCAGCTAACGCATTAAGTTCCCCGCCTGGGGAGTACGGCCGCAAGGCTAAAACTCAAAGGAATTGACGGGGGCCCGCACAAGCAGCGGAGCATGTGGCTTAATTCGACGCAACGCGAAGAACCTTACCAAGGCTTGACATACACCGGAAAACCCTGGAGACAGGGTCCCCCTTGTGGTCGGTGTACAGGTGGTGCATGGCTGTCGTCAGCTCGTGTCGTGAGATGTTGGGTTAAGTCCCGCAACGAGCGCAACCCTTGTTCTGTGTTGCCAGCATGCCCTTCGGGGTGATGGGGACTCACAGGAGACTGCCGGGGTCAACTCGGAGGAAGGTGGGGACGACGTCAAGTCATCATGCCCCTTATGTCTTGGGCTGCACACGTGCTACAATGGCCGGTACAATGAGCTGCGATACCGCGAGGTGGAGCGAATCTCAAAAAGCCGGTCTCAGTTCGGATTGGGGTCTGCAACTCGACCCCATGAAGTCGGAGTTGCTAGTAATCGCAGATCAGCATTGCTGCGGTGAATACGTTCCCGGGCCTTGTACACACCGCCCGTCACGTCACGAAAGTCGGTAACACCCGAAGCCGGTGGCCCAACCCCTTGTGGGAGGGAATCGTCGAAGGTGGGACTGGCGATTGGGACGAAGTCGTAACAAGGTAGCCGTACCGGAAGGTGCGGCTGGATCACCTCCTTTCTAAGGAGCACTTCTTACTCGGACTTGTCCGGGTCAGAGGCCAGTACATCAGCGAGTGTCTGATGCTGGTTGCTCATGGGTGGAACGTTGACTATTCGGCACACTCGGTTGGTTGTCACTAGTACTGCTTCGGCGTGGAACGTGGGGATTGACGGGGTGGGCCGGGCACGTTGTTGGGTATCTGAGGGTACGGACTGTGGTCTGGACCTTCGCGATGCCGGCCCCAGTGAACTCAGCCTTCGGGTTGGGGTGGTGGGTGGCTGGTCGTTGCTTGAGAACTGCACAGTGGACGCGAGCATCTGTGGCCAAGTTTTTAAGGGCGCACGGTGGATGCCTTGGCACCAGGAACCGATGAAGGACGTGGGAGGCCGCGATAGGCCCCGGGGAGCTGTCAACCGAGCTTTGATCCGGGGGTGTCCGAATGGGGAAACCCGGCAGTCGTCATGGGCTGTCACCCGCTGCTGAACACATAGGCAGTGTGGAGGGAACGCGGGGAAGTGAAACATCTCAGTACCCGCAGGAAGAGAAAACAACCGTGATTCCGGGAGTAGTGGCGAGCGAAACCGGATGAGGCCAAACCAGTCACGTGTGATACCCGGCAGGGGTTGCGTGGTTGGGGTTGTGGGATCTCTCTTTCACAGTCTGCCGGCTGTGAGACGAGTCAGAAACCGTTGATGTAGGCGAAGGACATGCGAAAGGTCCGGCGTAGAGGGTAAGACCCCCGTAGCTGAAACATTAGCGGCTCGTTTGAGAGACACCCAAGTAGCACGGGGCCCGAGAAATCCCGTGTGAATCTGGCGGGACCACCCGTTAAGCCTAAATATTCCCTGGTGACCGATAGCGGATAGTACCGTGAGGGAATGGTGAAAAGTACCGCGGGAGCGGAGTGAAATAGTACCTGAAACCGTGTGCCTACAAGCCGTGGGAGCGTCGCACAAGGACTTGTCCTTGTGTCGTGACTGCGTGCCTTTTGAAGAATGAGCCTGCGAGTTTGCGGTATGTTGCGAGGTTAACCCGTGTGGGGAAGCCGTAGCGAAAGCGAGTCCGAAGAGGGCGTTGAGTAGCGTGCCCAAGACCCGAAGCGGAGTGATCTAGCCATGGGCAGGTTGAAGCGGAGGTAAGACTTCGTGGAGGACCGAACCCACCAGGGTTGAAAACCTGGGGGATGACCTGTGGTTAGGGGTGAAAGGCCAATCAAACTCCGTGATAGCTGGTTCTCCCCGAAATGCATTTAGGTGCAGCGTCGTGTGTTTCTTGCCGGAGGTAGAGCACTGGATAGGCGATGGGCCCTACCGGGTTACTGACCTTAGCCAAACTCCGAATGCCGGTAAGTGAGAGCGCGGCAGTGAGACTGTGGGGGATAAGCTCCATGGTCGAGAGGGAAACAGCCCAGAGCATCGACTAAGGCCCCTAAGCGTGTGCTAAGTGGGAAAGGATGTGGAGTCGCAGAGACAACCAGGAGGTTGGCTTAGAAGCAGCCATCCTTGAAAGAGTGCGTAATAGCTCACTGGTCAAGTGATTCCGCGCCGACAATGTAGCGGGGCTCAAGCACACCGCCGAAGTCGTGTCATTGCAACATGAGGACCAACGTCCGTTGTGATGGGTAGGGGAGCGTCGTGTGCCGGGTGAAGCAGCCGTGGAAACGAGTTGTGGACGGTTCACGAGTGAGAATGCAGGCATGAGTAGCGATACACACGTGGGAAACGTGTGCGCCGATTGACTAAGGGTTCCTGGGTCAAGCTGATCTGCCCAGGGTAAGTCGGGACCTAAGGCGAGGCCGACAGGCGTAGTCGATGGACAACCGGTTGATATTCCGGTACCCGCTTTGAAGCGCCCAATATCGAATCCATTAATGCTAAGGCCGTGAAGCCGCCCTGGATCCTTCGGGTGAAGGGGAGTGGTGGAGCCGCTGACCCAAGGTGGTAGTAGGTAAGTGATGGGGTGACGCAGGAAGGTAGTCCAGCCCGGGCGGTGGTTGTCCCGGGGTAAGGGTGTAGGGCGTTGTCCAGGTAAATCCGGACAGCATGAAGCCTGAGACCTGATGCCGAGCCGATTGTGGTGAAGTGGATGATCCTATGCTGTCGAGAAAAGCCTCTAGCGAGTTTCATGGCGGCCCGTACCCTAAACCGACTCAGGTGGTCAGGTAGAGAATACCGAGGCGTTCGGGTGAACTATGGTTAAGGAACTCGGCAAAATGCCCCCGTAACTTCGGGAGAAGGGGGGCCATTGCTGGTGATCCGATTTACTCGGTGAGCTGGTGGTGGCCGCAGAGACCAGCGAGAAGCGACTGTTTACTAAAAACACAGGTCCGTGCGAAGCCGTAAGGCGATGTATACGGACTGACGCCTGCCCGGTGCTGGAACGTTAAGGGGACCGGTTAGTCGACCTTCGGGTCGGCGAAGCTGAGAACTTAAGCGCCAGTAAACGGCGGTGGTAACTATAACCATCCTAAGGTAGCGAAATTCCTTGTCGGGTAAGTTCCGACCTGCACGAATGGCGTAACGACTTCTCGACTGTCTCAACCATAGGCCCGGTGAAATTGCATTACGAGTAAAGATGCTCGTTTCGCGCAGCAGGACGGAAAGACCCCGGGACCTTTACTATAGCTTGATATTGGTGTTCGGTTCGGCTTGTGTAGGATAGGTGGGAGACTGTGAAACTCTAACGCCAGTTAGGGTGGAGTCATTGTTGAAATACCACTCTGGTCGTGCTGGATGTCTAACCTGGGTCCGTGATCCGGATCAGGGACAGTGTCTGGTGGGTAGTTTAACTGGGGCGGTTGCCTCCTAAAGGGTAACGGAGGCGCCCAAAGGTTCCCTCAGCCTGGTTGGCAATCAGGTGTTGAGTGTAAGTGCACAAGGGAGCTTGACTGTGAGACTGACGGGTCGAGCAGGTACGAAAGTAGGGACTAGTGATCCGGCGGTGGCTTGTGGAAGCGCCGTCGCTCAACGGATAAAAGGTACCCCGGGGATAACAGGCTGATCTTCCCCAAGAGTCCATATCGACGGGATGGTTTGGCACCTCGATGTCGGCTCGTCGCATCCTGGGGCTGGAGTCGGTCCCAAGGGTTGGGCTGTTCGCCCATTAAAGCGGTACGCGAGCTGGGTTTAGAACGTCGTGAGACAGTTCGGTCCCTATCCGCTGTGCGCGTAGGAGTCTTGAGAAGGGCTGTCCCTAGTACGAGAGGACCGGGACGGACGAACCTCTGGTGTGCCAGTTGTCCTGCCAAGGGCATGGCTGGTTGGCTACGTTCGGAAAGGATAACCGCTGAAAGCATCTAAGCGGGAAGCCTGCTTCGAGATGAGGACTCCCACCCCCTTTGAGGGGTTAAGGCTCCCAGTAGACGACTGGGTTGATAGGCCAGATATGGAAGCCCGGTAACGGGTGGAGTTGACTGGTACTAATAGGCCGAGGGCTTGTCCTCAGTTGCTCGCGTCCACTGTGTAGGTTCTGAAGTAACGACCTGTGTCATGTCCGGGTTGGTTAACTTCATAGTGTTTCGGTGGTCATTGCGTTAGGGAAACGCCCGGTTACATTCCGAACCCGGAAGCTAAGCCTTTCAGCGCCGATGGTACTGCAGGGGGGACCCTGTGGGAGAGTAGGACGCCGCCGAACAATTTTTCAGCTCCGGTCTCTGAACCTTCGTGGTTCAGGGACCGGAGCTTTTTTGCGTTTCGTGGCCGCTCGATACCCTCAGGGGCATGCGCTATGAGCTGGTCATTTTCGATAACGATGGCGTTCTGGTGGACAGTGAGCCGATCGCTAATCAGATCCTGGCCGCCTACCTCACCGAGCTGGGCCATCCGACGACCTATGAAGAGTCGCTGCGTGACTTCATGGGCGGGGCGAAGCACCGCATTCACGAGACGGTGCTGGAGCGGTCGGGAAAGCGGCTGCCTGCCGGGTTCGACGCGACCTTTGATGCGCGGGTCTTCGAGGAATTCCGCGGGCGGCTGGCGCCCGTGGTGGGTGTGGCCGAGGTGCTGGACAAGCTGGCCGCCGACGGGGTGCCGTACTGCGTCGGGTCGTCGGGGAGCCATGAGCGTATCCGGGTCGCGTTGACGGAGACCGGGCTGTTCGAGCGCTTTGCCGAGGGGCAGGCCGGTGGCGGCGGTGCGACCGGGCGCATTTTCTCCTCGGAGGATGTGGGGCGGGGGAAGCCGACGCCGGATCTCTTTCTGCATGCGGCGCGGGAGATGGGTGTGGCACCGGAGCGGTGTGCGGTGGTCGAGGACAGTCCGCTGGGGGTGCGGGCCGCGATCGCCGCGGGGATGGACGTGTACGGCTTCACGGCGATGACGCCGGCGGTGAAGCTGACGGAGGCCGGGGCCACCACGCTGTTCGGCGATATGGCGGAGCTGCCGGCGCTGTTTGCAGGAGAGCCGGAGAGCGGTGCAGCGGTAGAGCAGTAGAGCCGGAAAGGCCCCCGGCGGGCGGGGAGCCCGCCGGAATTGGTGGGGAGATCCATCTACCCAGTGGTAGTGGGGAGTCCTAGGCTGAGCGGCCATGACGGCCCCCCGGGTACCAGGAGCGCGGTTACGGCACGGCAGGGTCTCGCTCGCCCTCAGCTTCTTCGTCCAGGGGGCGGTCTTCGCCCTCCTCGTGACCCGTATCCCCGCGATCCAGGAGCGCTACGGGATTTCGGACGGACTGCTGCCGGCCTTCCTCGCGGCGGTGCCGGTCCTCGCGGGGGTCGGCAGCTTCGTTGCCGAGCAGGTGGTGAAGCGGATACGGGCCGGCCGGGTCCTGCGATGCGTGCAGCCCGTGGTGTGTCTGGCGCTGCTGGCGGTCGGGTCGGTCGGGTCGATGGCCCAGGCCGCCGTCGCGCTGGGGGTCTTCGGGCTTTCCGTGGGGGCCCTGGACGCCTCGATGAACATGCTCGGGGTGAGTCTGCAGCGGGCGTACGGGCGGAGCATCATGCTCGGATTCCACGCGGCGTACAGCCTGGGCGGCATTGCGGGCGCCTCGCTGGCCTGGGCGGGCGCGCACTGGAAGCTGTCGCTTGCGCTGCTGTACGGGCCGGTGGTGGCGGTGCTGGTGCCGCTGGCGCTGCTCGTGGGCCGCTGGTTCGTGGACCGGGACCGCCAGGATCCGGTGGAGGGCGGGGGAGGGCCGGCGCCGGCCGTTGCGCCTGTCGCGATGCGGGTGTTGTTGCCGCTGTGTCTGGTGATGGCGTGTGCGTATATCGGGGACTCGACCGTCTCCAATTGGAGCGCCAAATATCTGCAGGACGTCCTGGGGAGTTCCGAGCAGCTGGCCACCGTCCCGTACAACGTCTATATGGTCACCACGTTGCTGGGGCGGGCGGTCGGAGATCTGGGTGTGCGGCGGTTCGGGGCGGTCGCGGTGGTGCGGACCGGGACGGTGGTCGCGGCGGGCGGTTTCGCGGTGGTGGCGGCGGCTCCGGGGGCCTGGGCCGGGATGGCGGGGTTCACGCTGCTGGGGTTCGGGCTGTGTGTGATCGTGCCCCAGACGTTCGCGGCGGCGGGGCGGTACGCCGGTGAGCAGCACGGCCCCGGGGCCTCGGACCTGGCCGTCGCGCGGCTGAACATTTTCAACTATGTGGGTTTTCTGATCGGCTCTCCGCTGGTCGGGGCGCTCGGTGATTCCTGGAGCTATCGGGGGGCGATGCTGGTACCGATGGCCCTGGTATTGGTGACGTTGGTGTATGCCCGATCGTTCGGGGCGCCGAAGGCCCGATACGGTGACCGATATGAGCGGCCGCGCACAGCTGATGTGGGATGAGGCAGTAACGGGCTACGACTTCGGGTCCGGACACCCGATGGACCCGGTCCGGCTCGCGCTGACCATGCGTTTGGTGGAGGCGTACGAGCTGGACCGCGGGCCGCTGGAGGTGGTCGCGGCCAAGCCTGCCGGGGACTCCACCCTGCGGCTGGTGCATCGCGAGGACTACATCGCTGCGGTCCGCAGAGCCTCGGCGGACCCTGCTGCCGCGGATCTCTCGTACGGGCTGGGAACGGCGGACGATCCGGCGTTCGCGGGGATGCATGAGGCGTCCGCGCTGATCGCGGGCCAGTCGGTGGGGGCGGCGGAGGCCGTCTGGCGCGGCGATGTGGCGCATGCGGTGAACTTCGCCGGCGGGCTGCACCATGCGATGCCGGGCGGGGCGGCCGGATTCTGTATCTACAACGACGCGGCGCTGGCGGTCGCCCGGCTGCTGGAGCTGGGCGTTGAGCGGGTCGCGTACGTCGATGTGGATGTGCACCACGGCGACGGCGTGCAGGTGGCCTTCTGGGACGACCCGCGGGTGCTGACGATCTCGCTGCACGAGCATCCGCGGACGCTCTTCCCACAGACCGGCTGGCCGGAGGAGACCGGCGGCGCGGGAGCGGAGGGCAGCGCGGTGAATGTGGCGCTGCCGGCCGGGACCGGGGACGAGGGGTGGCTGCGGGCCTTTCATGCGGTGGTGCCGGAGCTGCTGGGGGCCTTCCGGCCGCAGGTGCTCGTGACGCAGCACGGCGCCGATACCCACTTCGAGGATCCGCTGGCGCACCTTGCGGTGAGCCTGGACGCGCAGCGCGCGGCAGCGGAGGCCTGTCACGACCTGGCGCACCGGTACGCGGACGGCCGCTGGGTCGCGCTCGGCGGAGGCGGCTATGCGGTGGTGGACGTGGTGCCGCGCAGCTGGACGCATCTGGCCGCGATCGCGGCGGGGCGGCCGATCGAGCCGACCTCCATGGTTCCGGAGGCGTGGCGGCACGAAGTGTTCCGCAGGACGAGGCAGTTGGCGCCGCAGCGGATGACGGACGGCCGTACGCCGCAGTGGCGGGACTTCACCGACGATGGCTATGACCCGGCCGACCGGCTGGACCAGGCGGTGCTGGCGACCCGCAGGGCGGTGTTCCCGGCGCATGGGCTGCTTCCGTAGGTCCCTGTAGGGGCGAGCTCCTGCCCTGGAGGTGCGAGGCTCTGTTGTCTCCCCTGTCGCGCTGTTGCGGCTCCGGAGAGGCACGGCGCTGCGCCGTACGGCCGTACCGGCGCCGTGCCCCCAAAGGTGTGACTACCCGTCGGTCAGGGCACCCGTGGGCCGACCAACCGGACAGTATGGGACGCGTGTTGGGCACCGGGGCGCTGCGGGCGCACCTGATCGAGGCGCGGCTCGCGGGGACGATCGCGACCAGGCGGGAGAAGAGTCTGGCGCGCTACCGGCTCTTCGCGGCGCGCGATCCCCGGGCGCTGCTGGGGCTGGATCCCGAAGGGGACTGGCCGGTCGGTGAAGTGCTGAGACTGATGGGGCGGAAGTGCGGGGTTTCGGTCGATCTCGCACATACTTCCGGCCCGGATGAGATCGATCCCGACCGCACCCTCGCGGCGCTGGACCGGTTCGCCGAACGGGTCGGAGAGGCGGCCGGCCGCCGGGCGCCGGTGCTGATCGGTACCGGCCATCCGGACCGGCTGGTGGGGTTCTACGCCGCCCTCGCAGACGCTCTCTCGTCGGCGGGCTGCCCCGTTCTCACCCCGGCGTATGGCGCCCGTGTCGACATAGCGACCCGGTTCGGCGTACGTACCTGCACACTCGACTACGTACGGGGAGTCGCGGTGATGCGAGAAACCGGCGTGCGGAGCGCGCCGGGGACGGGGGGCGTACACACCCATTCACCGCTCCCGGTACGGACCGCTCTGGCGGCCTTGGGGGGCTCCGCCGGGCCGCCGCCGGGTCTGGTGATCGGGGACCACGGATGGGCCTGCGGGGCAGGTCAGCTGGGCATCGAGGCGATCGGGCCGGCGGATGCGGACGATCCGGCGCTGTTCGTCGGTGAGGCCGAGGGGCGGGTGTCGGTGGCGGTGCCGCTCGACGACGGCGTGCCGAGCGCGCACTACCAGCCCCTGGCGCACTATGTGCTCAATCGTGCATATCTGTCCCGATAGGGGGCTGTTCGCTGCTCCTCTTCCCCACTCGCATCACCCGCCCCTAATCTGGGGAGTGAGCGCATAGCGACGAAGAGTCACCGGAGGGGAAGCCGGTGACCGTCTTATGCGGAAGGTGCAGGTGTGGCATGGCTGCAGACCAGAGGCCTCTGAACGAGGTCGTGTTCCTGACAGTGGCGGAAGTCGCCACGGTGATGCGGGTGTCGAAGATGACCGTGTACCGCTTGGTGCACAGTGGCCATCTGCCCGCGATTCGGGTGGGGAGGTCTTTCCGGGTTCCGGAGCAAGCGGTTCACGACTATCTCCGGGAGTCCTTTGTGGGGGTGGAATCAGCCTGACGAGACCTCGCCGACCCTCGGATTACGCCGTTCGCCCGTCGCCGGGTAGGCTGGCCCGATGTAGGTAGTGTGGGCTCGGACGCCCCGCACCGAGTGATTCGAAGTGAGCGAGGGTAGTCGTGGGCTCTGTTATCAAGAAGCGGCGCAAGCGGATGGCTAAGAAGAAGCACCGCAAGCTGCTCAAGCGCACCCGTGTTCAGCGTCGTAACAAGAAGTAAGCGACGCTGATCGCGAATTCGCAGCCCCCATCGCCTTGGTGCGATCGGGGGCTGCGGTGCGTTGTGGGCCGTATGGACGGTGGTCGGACGGAAATGTGGCCACGGGCATCCCGCGGACATCACTGCGCAACACCTACCCGATAGCGTGGCCTGCACAGCTCGGCCACGGCGGTCGCGGCGGGTAAGGAAGGGCTGATCTTGGGCAAGGTCGTGCTCGTCACGGGAGTCGCACGGCAGCTGGGCGGCCGGTTCGTCCGCCGCATCCAGCGCGATCCCGACGTCGACCGGGTGATCGGGGTCGACGCCGTGGCACCGGAACACCATCTGGGCGGCGCCGAATTCCGTAAGGCCGATATCCGGCATCCGGCCATTGCCAGGGTCCTGGCCGAGACGGGCGTCGACACGGTCGTCCACATGGATATCAATGGCACGCCGTTGAGCAAGCGCGGCGGCCGCGCCTCGGTGAAGGAAACCAACGTCATCGGGACGATGCAGCTGCTCGGCGCCTGCCAGAAGGCCCCGAACGTGCAGCGCCTGGTCATCAAGTCCAGCACCAGCGTCTATGGCTCCGCGCCCCGCGACCCCGCCGTCTTCACGGAAACCACCACGCCGAAGTCGCTGCCCAGCGGCGGCTTCGCCAAGGACGTCGTCGAGGTCGAGGGGTATGTCCGCGGCTTCGCCCGGCGCCGGCCCGATGTGGCGGTGTGCGTGCTGCGCTTCGCCAACATCCTCGGGCCGTGCGCGGATTCCCCGCTCGCCGAGTACTTCTCGCTGCCGGTGTGGCCCACCGTCCTCGGCTATGACCCGCGACTGCAGTTCGTCCACGAGGGTGACGCCATCGAGGTGCTGCGGATCGCCGCCGCCGCGCCGCGCCGCGGGACGCTCAACAGCGGCACCTTCAACATCGCCGGGGACGGCGTCCTGCTGCTGTCGCAGACCTCCCGGCGGCTGGGGCGGCCCACCGTCCCGCTGCTGCTGCCGACCGTCACCTGGGCCGGTACGGCGCTGCGGTCCATCGGCATCTCGGACTTCTCGCCGGAACAGATCCGGCTGCTCACGCACGGCAGGGTCGTGGAAACGACGCAGATGCGCGAGACACTGGGATTCCATCCGAAGTACACGACGGCGGAGACCTTCGCGGAATTCGCCCGCAGCCGTGGACCCGGGCTGCTGCCGCCCGAGTCCGTCGCCCGCACCGTCGACCGGATCGCCGAGGCGCTGCCGGCCCGCGGTGGCCCGACCCAGTGAGGAGTTCATCCACGATGGCGGACGCCAAGGTCATCCCCTTCGGCGAGGAGCCCCGGGCGCGCAGGAAGGCCAGGAGGGCCGGGCGCACGGGGCACGGCACGGCGCTGGCGCCGGTGCCCGAGGCCCGGACCGAGCACCCTCCGGCAGCGGTGCCGCGGCCGAACCCCGGGCGGTCCCTGGAGGAGCGGATCGCGGGCGGGCTGGCCTTCCTGCGCCGGCGCATCACCGGCGACTACGAGGTCGACGACTTCGGGTACGACGAGGAGCTGACCGACCAGGTCCTGATGTCGCTGCTGCGGCCCTTCTACGAGAAGTACTTCCGGGTAGAGGTGAAGGGTGTCGAGAACATCCCCTCCGACGGCGGGGCGCTGATCGTCGCCAATCACTCCGGGACGCTGCCGCTGGACGGTCTGATGCTGCAGGTCGGGGTGCACGACAACCACCCGGCGCAGCGTCACCTGCGACTGCTGGCGGCCGATTTGGTGTTCGTCCTGCCGGTGATAAACGAGCTGGCGCGCAAGGCCGGGCACACCCTGGCCTGTGCGGAGGACGCCCAGCGGCTGCTGGAGCGCGGCGAGATCGTCGGAGTGATGCCGGAGGGCTTCAAGGGCATCGGCAAGCCCTTCTCGGACCGCTACAAGCTGCAGCGGTTCGGGCGCGGCGGCTTCGTCTCGACGGCGCTGAAGGCCGGGGTGCCGATCGTGCCGTGCTCGATCGTGGGCGCCGAGGAGATCTACCCGATGATCGGGAACGCCAAGACGCTGGCGCGGGTGCTGGGGCTGCCGTACTTCCCCCTCACGCCGACCTTCCCGTGGCTGGGGCCGCTGGGCGCGGTGCCGCTGCCGACGAAGTGGACGATCCAGTTCGGCGAGCCGATCCCGACGGCTGGCTATCCGCCGGAGGCGGCGGACGATCCGATGCTGATGTTCAACCTGACCGACCAGGTGCGGGAAACGATTCAGCACACCCTCTACAAGCTGCTGGTACAGCGACGCTCGGTGTTCTTCTGAGGGAAGGACCAGAGAACACCGAGCGCCGGAGGGACTGCTTCGCTGCTGTGCTACTTCGGGAGATCCTCGCCGTCGATGCCCAGGCCGGGAAGCAGCCCCGGGATCAGCGGCGGGAGAGTGACATCGGGCTGGCCGCCGGTGTCCCGGCCGCGGTGCTGGTGGCCGCGGTCGTGCGGGGACGCGCTGCCGCTCTTGGACGGCGGGTCGAGCAGGCCGCCCGTATTGCCTCCGAGCAGGCCGTCCTCCTGGGACGGTGAGGTCGACGGGCGGGGGGCGTGCGAACCACCGGCGTGTTTGCCGGGGGCGGACCTGCTGCCGGACGGGGCGGGGTGCCCGTCGGACCGGGAGCCGGTGCCCGCGGAGGCGGGCGTGTTGCGGTGGTGGCTACGGCTTTCCGGGGTGGGCGGCAGCAGCGGGCGGAGCGGACCGACCTCTTTGTCTATGGCGTCGAAGACCGAACTGACCTTGTCACGGACGTCCATCAGCTGCACCGGGAGCTTGTCGCGCAACTGCGACCAGGTGCGGCGGTGGGACTTGGTGAAGGAGTTCAGCGCCTGGATGGGGTCGAGCGAGCCGTCGCGCTCGTAGGCCTGGTGCAGCAGGCGGTGGCCCTCGCCCGCATCGTGGGTGACGCCGGCGAGTGCCTTGCGGACCTCGCCGAGCGCTTCGTGGTCGAGGTCGGCGACCCGGGCGCGCTCCATCAGGCGGCGCGCCTCCATCATCCGGATGGCGGCCTGGTCGAGGTAGAGCCGGCCGCGGTCGGAGTCGTCGTCGGCCATGCCGAGCTTCAGGTCCTCCATGCCGCGCTTGAGGCCGTAGAGGGAGTCGCCGGGCAGCGCGTCGGAGCTGGCCGCGGCGACGCCGGTGAACGCCCCGGCGGCGACGCCGACCGTCAGCCCGCCGGCCGCCAGGCCCTTGGTGAGGCGGGAGCGCGGACGCAGCCTGCCGATGGATTTCGTGGCGCGGTGCGCGCCCCGGTGTTCGCGCTGCTCGGGCACCCTGGCACCGTCGGACGGAGCGCCTTCGGCGAAGGCGGACTCCATCGCGGCGATGAGCTGGGCGCGCTGGACAGTCTTGACCTCGGCTGCCATCTCCGGCCTCGGGAGTTTCCCGAGGCCGTCGGCGACCGCCAACAGCCGTGCTTCGCCCGGCGCTTGGGCCGGATCTTCGACCTGGTCCTCGGTCGCCGTGCCCTCGAGGACCTGCTCCTCAAGGGTCTGGGCGAAGGCGTTGGCCCGCCGGTGCACCGAGACATTCGCGATCACGGGCGGCACCTCCTCTCGTCATCCCGCTCGACTCCCCGGACTGGCTTTGACTGTCCAGACGGACCGGACGGTTGCAAGCCGTTGTCCGCGACCACTCGATCGAGTGAGAGGCAGCGGGCAAGGCATGACCGCATGGAGCCTGCATCCCGCACAACGAGCGGCGCGGCACTCGGGTTACGCACTCACGATGATCTGACCGACCGGGTAGGGAAGGTCACCAAGGGTGAGCGGATGCGGCACGGCACCGGTCAGCGGAATCTGCGGACAGGGGGCGGGTCGGCGGGTCAGCGGGCGTCTTCGGGGAGCAGCCGCGCCAGGGTGCGTACCGCGCGGTACTGGAGGGTCTTGATCGCGCCCTCGTTCTTGCCCATGACGCGGGCGGTCTCGGCGACCGAGAGGCCCTGCAGGAAGCGCAGCGTGACGCACTCCTGCTGCTGGGGGTTGAGCTTGCGTACCGCCTCCAGCAGGGCGGCGTTGGAGAGGGATTCGAGGACCGAGTCCTCGGGGCTGCGCTCGACCTCGTTGGCGTCGAGCATCTCTCCTGTGGTGACTTCCAGGCGGAAGCGGGAGGACTTGAAGTGGTCGGCGACGAGGTTGCGGGCGATCGTCACGAGCCAGGCGCCGAAGTCGCGGCCCTGCCAGGTGAAGGTGCCGATGCGGCGCAGGGCCCGCAGAAAGGTCTCGCTGGTGAGGTCCTCGGCCGTGGCGCGGCCGCCGACGCGGTAGTAGATGTACCGGTAGACGGTGTCGGCGTACTGGTCGTAGAGGCGGCCGAAGGCGTCGGCCTCGCCCGCCTGGGCTCGTTCGACGAGGTCCATCATGCGACGGCTGTCGCTGTCGGCGGGGCGGCGGGCGGTGGTCGTGCCGGTGCCGGAGCGGCGGGTTCTGCCGGCGGCCTTGCCGACCGCAGCGCTCCCGTCGGCCAGGGCGTAGCAGGGTCCGGCGGCGGGGACGGCTGAGGCGAATGCGGGGACGGCGTACGCGGTGGGGACAAAACTGCGCAGGTGGTCGACGAGTGTCGTACGCAGCGTAGCCAGGCCCGAGGCGTCAACCCCGACGTGTGGGTACACGGGACTCCCAGAGGCAGAGCTTCCATCACGTGCAGTGCGGGACCGTTCACTCGTCGTAGGGACGTGTGGGTTCCGGATTGCGTCTGAGGAGAATAACGCTTCGTACAGGCAGCGCTACACCCAGTTGCTCAAATCATCGATTAGTTACGGTCCGTGCCGGGTTGGTGGCAGATCAAGTATCGATTACTGAGCAACTTTTGATCGGAAGGAAACGCAATCTGCCTGGTTGGAGGGCGTGTTGTGGTTAACCGGCAGCAAAGGGACTGAGGGGACGGCGGAGGGGGTAGGAAGCCGGGATGGCCCGCCGTCCCGTAAGGCGATCAGGCCTGGTCAGCGGCGTCGGCGCTGCAGTGCGACCGCGGCCGCGGCACCGCCCGCCAGGGCGCCCACACCGGCCGCCGCGGGAATGCCGATCTTGGCGGCCTTGCGTCCGGTCCGGTAGTCGCGCAGCCGCCACCCCTGCTCCCGGGCGTGCTTGCGCAGCCGGCTGTCAGGATTGATCGCATAGGGGTGCCCGACGAGTGAGAGCATCGGGATGTCGTTGGCGGAGTCGCTGTAGGCCGCGCAGTGTGAGAGGTCCAGGCCCTCAGCGGAGGCCAGGGCGCGGACGGCCTCGGCCTTGGCCGGGCCGTGCAGCGGCTCGCCGACCAGTTTGCCCGTGTAAACGCCGCCGACGGACTCGGCGACGGTGCCCAGCGCGCCGGTCAGGCCGAGGCGGCGGGCGATGATCGTGGCGGTTTCGACCGGGGCCGCGGTCACCAGCCACACCTTCTGACCTGCGTCGAGGTGGGCCTGGGCGAGCGCGCGGGTGCCGGGCCAGACCCGCTCGGCCATGTACTCGTCGTAGATCTCCTCGCCGATGGACATCAGCTCGGCGACGCGGTGGCCCTGGACGATGGACAGGGCGCTGTTGCGGACGTCCGCCATGTGCTCGGGGTTCTCCGAGCCGGCCAGCCGGAAGTAGATCTGCTGCCAGGCGAAGCGGGCCAGATCGCGCTTGTGGAAGAAGTGCCGCTTGTACAGGCCGCGGCCGAAGTGGAACAGCGCGGCGCCCTGCATGACGGTGTTGTCCAGGTCGAAGAAGGCGGCGGCGGCCGTGTCCCCGACGACCGGGAAGTCGGGCTCCGCCGGGGTCTCGGTCTCCTCGGCGGGCGGCGCTTCCTGGGAGGACTTGCGGGCGGCCTCGGCTGCGGCCTCGCCGGCCAGCACACTGCGGGCCGTGGCGGGCCGTCTGCGGCGGGGGAGCCAGCCCAGGGAGAAGAGTGCCCCGGTGGGGCTCCAGCGGGGGCGGTGAGCGGGCGACGGGCGGGCCATGGCGCTAGCGTAGCCAGTTTGTTCGGTGCAGCCGGTTACGGGCGCGTGTCAGGAGGGCCTGGAGAGGGGGAAGTGTGCATTACAGCCACCTCTGCGGGGCCTTGGCGGGGCCTTAGGGGGCGGGGGAACACTTCCCGTAAGGGGAGGAAGTGCCCCTTGCGGGCCACAACGTGGCGGGGGGAGGGGGTATTCCGGGGGTGGGCTACGGCGCGGCGGGGAGAGGGGCGCCCACGAGGGGTGACGCCGGGCGGCGGGGAGAAGGGGTATTCCCGACGGGGCTGCCGCAGGCGGGGGAAGGGAGCTGAGGGAGCTGCGGTGGGGCAGGGGAGAGGGTGGGTGTTGCCGAGGGGGCTGCGGTGCGGTGAGGGAAAGCGGGCCCGACGGGCTGCAACGCGGCCGGGGCCCGAAGGGCTGCGGCGTGGCGGGGGCCCGAGGGTGTTCCCGAAGGGGCTGCGGCGTGGCGGGGGGAGGCGTGTTCCCGAAGGGGGTGCGGCGCGGCGGGGGCCCGAGGGGCTGCGGTGTGGCGGGGGAGAGGGGTGTTCGCGAAGGGGGCGCGGTGGGGGCCGGGGTGGGGCGGTGGTTCGGGGTCAGGCGCCCAGGGCTGTGCGGAGGCGCTTGGGGTCGACTCGCCAGAAGTCGTGCTGGGCGCCGTCGACGAGGATGACCGGAATCTGCTCCCAGTACTTGCGGTGCAGGTCGGCGTCCTCGGTGATGTCCTTCTTCTCCCAGGCCGCGCCGGTCTCGGCGCACACCTTCTCGATCACGGCCTGGGCGTCGTCGCAGAGGTGGCAGCCCGGCTTGCCGATGAGGGTGACCATCCGGTCGGCGGGGTTCTTGCGGGAGCTGCGGCTGAACGAGTTGAACAAGGGGGCCATGGAGCCATTGTGCCGGGTTGCGGTGCGGGGGTGGGTGGGTGTGCTGCCGTAGTGGCTGTGGCTGGGGGTGGGCCGTACCGGCGGGCGGGCGGGTGTGCCGTAGCGGCGGGCGTGCCGTCCGGGCCGGCCCCAGGGGCTCTGGCCCCGGGCCTCCCGGCCCTGGCCCCCGGCCACCGGACCCCGGCCCCTCCCGGGCCTCCGGGCCCTGGCCCCCGGCCACCGGACCCCGGCCCCTCCCGGGCCTCCGGGCCCTGGCCCCCGGCCACCGGACCCCGGCCCCTCCCGAGCCTCCGGCGCTCCGGCCCTGCCCGCCGCAGCCCACGAGCGACGCGCGCTCCCGGTCGTCCGGGTCGATTACCATCGATGGGCGATTTGTAGGTTTCCGGGGGTATAGCGGTGAGGAGTGAGGGCGCGTGCTCCCGTGGGTGCTGCCGTGTTTCACGGGTGGCGCGAGTGAACGGCGTGACGTGGGAGTTGGTTCCGCGGCGGCTTGTAATAGACGCGTGAGCCCGGTCACTTTGGGCGGACAAACCGGACACCATCTTTGTGCACGCGTTCACAAAGACATAGCCTGCAGAAGACAGGGCGGTCGGGTTCCATGCGGTCGCCCGCAGCCCCGCTCTACCCGCAGGAGCACCGTGGCAACTGGCCGAACTCACCGACCGGCGACCCGCAGCCGAGGCATTCCCGAGGCCACCGTCGCCCGGCTTCCGTTGTATCTGCGTGCACTGACCGCGCTGTCCGAGCGTTCGGTCCCCACGGTCTCCTCCGAGGAACTTGCCGCCGCTGCCGGGGTCAACTCCGCCAAGCTGCGCAAGGACTTTTCCTACCTCGGCTCCTACGGGACCCGCGGTGTCGGCTACGACGTGGAGTACCTCGTCTACCAGATCTCGCGCGAGCTGGGGCTGACGCAGGATTGGCCGGTTGTGATCGTCGGTATCGGTAATCTCGGTGCCGCGCTCGCCAACTACGGTGGTTTCGCCTCCCGTGGCTTCCGGGTCGCCGCGCTGATCGACGCCGATCCGGCGATGGCCGGCAAGCCCGTCGCGGGCATCGGTGTCCAGCACACCGACGAGCTGGAGCACATCATCGAGAGCAACGGCGTGTCGATCGGTGTCATCGCCACGCCGGCCGGGGCCGCCCAGCAGGTCTGTGACCGGCTGGTCGCCGCCGGCGTCACCTCGATCCTCAACTTTGCGCCGACCGTGCTGACCGTCCCCGACGGGGTGGACGTGCGCAAGGTCGACCTGTCGATAGAGCTGCAGATCCTCGCCTTCCATGAGCAGCGCAAGGCGGGCGAGGAGGCCGGGCCCGAGAGCGGCGCCCCGGCCACGGCCGCCCGTGCCGCCGCTGCCGTGGCCGGCGACCGCAAGGGACCTGACGGGGACATGCCCGCCGTGATGCCGGCATGACGCTCCTGGTCGTCGGACTGAGCCACCGCAGCGCGCCGGTGAGCGTGCTGGAGCGGGCCGCGCTCGCCCCCGAGGCGCGCGGCAAGCTGCTGCAGGACGCGGTGTCGGCCGAACCGGTCACCGAGTCCGCGGTGCTGTCCACCTGCAACCGCATCGAGCTCTACGCCGACGTGGACAAGTTCCACGCCGGTGTCGCCGAGCTCTCCACCCTCCTGGCCCGCCACAGCGGCGCCGGCCTGGAAGAGCTCACTCCTTATCTCTACGTCCATTACGAGGACCGCGCGGTCCACCACCTCTTCTCGGTGGCCTGCGGCCTGGACTCGATGGTCGTCGGCGAGGGCCAGATCCTCGGGCAGATCAAGGACGCGCTGGCCGTCGCCCAGGAACTGCACACCGCGGGACGGCTGCTGAACGACCTGTTCCAGCAGGCGCTGCGGGTCGGCAAGCGCGCACACAGCGAGACCGGCATCGACAAGGCCGGACAGTCGCTGGTCACCTTCGGGCTGGAGCAGCTTGCGGGCGGCCGGGACGTCGAGGCCTGGGCGCGCGGCAAGCGGGCGCTGGTCATCGGCGCCGGCTCGATGTCGTCGCTGGCCGCCACCACCCTCGTCCGGGCCGGTGTCGGCGAGCTGGCCGTCGCCAACCGCACCGTCGAGCGCGCCGAACGGCTCGTGCAGATCCTCACCGAGCCGGGCGGACCCGGTGCGGGTGGGGGTACCTCCCTGTCCGAGCGGAGCCGAGGACTTGGGGGAGGGCTCCGGGCCCGTGCGGCCGCCATGACCTCCGTCCCCCAGGAGCTGGCGCTCGCCGACATCGTGGTCTCCTGTACCGGCGCGACCGGTCTGGTCCTGGCCGGCGAGATGGTCGCGGCCGCGCGCCAGGGCAACACGGCGCCGCTGGCGCTGCTCGACCTCGCGATGCCGCGGGACATAGACGCCGCGGTCCACCGGATCGAGGGCGCGCACCTCGTCGACATCGAATCGCTGGCCGACGCGTCCGCGGACGCGCCGATGGCGGCCGACGTGGACAAGGTGCGCGGCATCGTCTCCGACGAGGTGGCCGCGTTCGGCGCCGCCCAGCGGGCCGCGCACATCACCCCCACCGTGGTCGCCCTGCGCACCATGGCGGCGGATGTCGTCGCCGGTGAGATCGCCCGGCTCGACGGCCGCCTCCCCGACCTGGACGACAAGCAGCGCGCCGAGATCACCCAGACGGTGCGCCGCGTCGTCGACAAACTCCTGCACGCGCCCACCGTCCGGGTCAAGCAGCTGGCCAGCGAGCCCGGCGGCGCCGGGTACGCGGACGCCCTGCGGGAACTCTTCGACCTCGACCCCCAGACGGTCGCCGCCGTCAGCCGGGCCGACACGCGCGCCGACAGGCACGATGCACGGGAGCGGGCATGACCGACAGCACCACGAGAGCACTGCGGCTGGGCACGCGGCGCAGCAAGCTCGCCATGGCCCAGTCCGGGCAGATCGCCGAGGCGGTCCGCGAGCTGACGGGCCGCCCCGTCGAGCTGGTGGAGATCACCACCTACGGTGACACCTCCCGGGAACACCTCGCGCAGATCGGCGGCACCGGCGTCTTCGTCTCCGCGCTGCGTGACGCGCTGCTCGCCGGGGAGATCGACTTCGCCGTCCACTCCCTCAAGGACCTGCCGACCACGCAGCCCGAGACCCTGGCCCTGGCCGCGATACCCGTACGGGAAGACCCCCGGGACGCGCTGATCGCCAGGGACGGGCTCACCTTCGAGCAGCTGACCGCCGACGAGGACCGCGTCGCCCGCATCGGCACCGGCTCCCCCAGGAGGATGGCGCAGCTCAACGCCTGGGCCAGGGCGCTGGGCCGGCGTGTGGAGACCGTGCCGATACGCGGGAACATCGACACCCGCATCGGCTTCGTCGAGAAGGGGGAACTGGACGCGGTCGTACTGGCCGCCGCCGGACTCACCCGGATCGGCCGGATCGACGAGGCGACGCAGCTGCTGTCGCCCGATATGGTTTTGCCCGCCCCCGGCCAGGGGGCACTGGCGATCGAGTGCGCTGCGGTCAACGTGGATCTCATCGCCCGGCTCGCCGAGCTCGACGACCCGGACACCCGGGCCGCCGTGACCGCCGAGCGTTCCCTGCTCGCCGCCCTGGAGGCCGGCTGTTCCGCACCCGTCGGAGCACTGGCCGACCTTTCCCCAAGCTCTCGACTTCGGTCGAGCGGGGAAGGCCCCACGGCTGACGAGCAGGTTGTCACCGAATTGCATCTGCGTGGTGTCGTCGGCACGACCGACGGCAGCACGCTGGTGCAACTGTCCACCACCGGGCACGTACCCGCCTCTCCCGACGACGTGTCGACCCCGCTGAACATGGGTCGTGAACTCGCCGTCGAGATGCTCGCAAAGGGTGCGGCCGGTCTTATGGGGGAGCGAGCACTTTGAACCCCACCGCCCCAAACCACTCCGCCGCCGGTCAGGTCACCTTCCTGGGTGCCGGGCCGGGAGACCCGGGTCTGCTGACGCTGCGTGCCGTGGAGGCGCTGGCCTCCGCGGACGTACTCATTGCCGACCCGCAGGTGCTGGACGTCGTGCGCGTGCATGCCCGCGCACAGGTGGACACACCACTGCAGGCATCAGCTGACGAGGCGTCAATCCCCGCCGACGTCCACACCCTTCGGGACACCGCCAATCTTGTCATGGCGGCCGCCCGTGCGGGCAAGCGGGTCGTACGGGCCGTCACCGGGGACCCCGGTCTCGACGGTGATGTCGCCGAGGAGATGCTGGCGTGCGCCAACGAGGGCATCGTCTTCGAGGTGGTGCCCGGTATCGCAGCGGCCGTCGGCGTGCCCGCGTACGCCGGTGTCCCGCTGCGCGACGCCGAGGGCACCGACGTGCGCTTCGTCGACGCCCGCAGCGCGGATGCGCGCTGCTGGTCCGAGGTCGGTGCCAGCGACGCCACCGCCGTCGTCTCCACCACCCTCGACTCGGTGGCCGCGGCCGCCGGTGAACTGGTGTCCGGGGGCCGCAAGCCGGACACCCCGATGACCGTCACCGTCGCCGGTACCACCACCCGCCAGCGCACCTGGACCGCCACCCTCGGGTCGGTCGCCCAGGTCCTCAAGGCCGCCAAGGTGCTGCCCTCGGCGGACGGTGGCCAGCCGGTCATAGCCGTGGTCGGCGAGCGCAGCGCCGCGGCCCGGCGCGACCCTCTGTCGTGGTTCGAGTCCAAGCCGCTCTTCGGCTGGCGGGTGCTCGTGCCGCGGACGAAGGAGCAGGCCGCCTCGCTCTCCGACCAGCTCGTCTCGTACGGCGCGGTGCCGCACGAGGTCCCGACCATCGCCGTCGAGCCGCCGCGCACCCCGCAGCAGATGGAGCGCGCGGTCAAGGGCCTGGTCACCGGCCGCTACGAGTGGATCGCCTTCACCTCGGTCAACGCCGTCAAGGCCGTCCGGGAGAAGTTCGAGGAGTACGGCCTCGACGCCCGCGCCTTCGCCGGGATCAAGGTCGCCGCGGTCGGCGAGCAGACCGCCAAGGCGCTGGTCGCCTTCGGTGTGAAGCCCGACCTGGTGCCGAGCGGTGAGCAGTCGGCCGCCGGTCTGCTGGAGGACTGGCCGCCCTACGACGCGGTCTTCGACCCGATCGACCGGGTCTTCCTGCCGCGCGCCGACATCGCCACCGAGACCCTGGTCGCCGGCCTGATCGAGCTGGGCTGGGAGGTCGACGACGTCACCGCCTACCGCACCGTGCGCGCCTCGCCCCCGCCGGCCGAGACGCGTGAGGCCATCAAGGGCGGCGGCTTCGACGCCGTGCTGTTCACGTCGTCGAGCACCGTGCGGAACCTGGTCGGCATCGCGGGCAAGCCGCACAACGTGACGGTCATCGCCTGTATCGGTCCGGCCACCGCCAAGACCGCCGAGGAGCACGGCCTGCGGGTGGACGTCATGTCGCCCGAGCCGTCGGTCCACAAGTTGGCCGAAGCGCTGGCGGACTTCGGTGCGGCACGCCGCGATGCCGCCGTTGAGGCCGGGGACCCGGTCACGCGGCCGAGCGAGCGGCGGCCGGGGTCGCGTCGGCGGGCTCGTAGCTGAACGGAGCGGTAGCAGCAGGAACGGCCAAAGGGCGCCCCTCCAGGGGGGCGCCCTTTGCGTGAGGGCGGGCGGCCGCCGCCCTCGCCGGGCAGGACTACGCGGTCACTCGCTGCCCTTCGCCCGCGGCGGCCCGGAGCAGCACCCCGGCGAGCTCGTCCGGGACCGAGAGCATCGGCCAGTGCCCGGTGTCGAGTTCGAAGAAGGTCACCTGAGGCTCGGTGAGCACCTGGAAGCGCGGTTCCCCCGTCCGCACCAGGGACTCGACCATGGCGATGTTCATCCCCGTGCCGGTGCAGAAGACGCCGCTCGTCGGCAGCCCGGCCGCGGCCCCCGACAGCCGGAGCGGCTGGGTGAGCGTTCCCAGCGGCTGCGGCGAGGCCAGGCGGACGAGCCGGGCCAGCGCGTCCGCGGGGACGCCTGCGACGCTGTTTTGGGCCTGCACGCCCTCGGGTGACGGCGGAGGGATCCGCCAGCCGTCCTCGGCCTGTTCGGCCCGTTGCCGCCACCCGTCGCGGACCGCGGGATCGGGCTCGAAGGCGTCCACCAGGCCGTGCACCGAGAAGCCGTCCATCGGCAGGGGCGCCGACACGTACACGATCCGGGAGACCCGTTCCGGGCGCCGGTCGGCGGCGCCCAGCGCCGGAAAGCTGCCGTGACAGTGGGCGACGAGCACCACCTGAGGCGCATCCACATGGTCGATGAGCTGCACCAGATCCTCGATATGGGTCTCCAGGTCCGTTTCCGGGCCCGCCAGATGGCGGCGGTCGCCATTGCCCGTGAGCGTGGCCGCGTAGGCCTCGGCTCCCCGCTCCCGCAGCCGGTCCACCACGTCCTGCCACAGCCAGCCGCCCATATGACCGCCCGCCACCAGCACATACGCCGTCATCAACGCCTCCTCGTACAGCTCGGCCGCGCGGCCGGCCCCCGTTGACCCGGCCGCGCATGCCGTTACGGTAGGAACTCCCCCTGAGGGAGGTTCAAGGCATGACCGGGTCCGCGTCCCCCGACGGCATGTGGGGCATCGGCGAACTCGCCGAGCAGGCAGGCGTCACCGTCAAGACCGTGCGCTTCTACTCGGACCGCGGACTGCTGCCCGAGGCCGCCCGCAGCGCCGGGGGACATCGCCGGTACGGCCCCGAGGCCCTGGACCGGCTCCGCCTGATCCGTTCGCTGCGCACCCTCGACCTGCCGCTGCCGCAGGTCGACCGGATCCTCGCCCAGGAGGACGTGCCGGGCGGGCCGGACGCCCTGGAGGGTGCCGTCGCGGGGCAGCTCCGCGAACTCGGCACGCAACTGTCCGCCCTGCGCTGGCGGGAGGCCGCCCTTCATCTTCTCCGCGACTGCGCCCCCGAGGAACGCGCCGACCGCCTGCGCCTGATCGGTGCCGTGAGCATCCCGCCCAACACGGACGCCCTGGCCCGCTTCTGGCGTCACGTCCTGCCCGCGCGGCTCCCGGCCCGCCTGCTCTCCACGCTGCTCGAAGCGGCGGTGCCGCAGCTCCCCGCCGACCCGACCCCGTCCCAGGTGCTGGTCTTCGCCCGGCTGCACGCCGTCGCCACCGACCGCCGCGTCGTCGACATCGACATCCGCCGCCTCGCCCCCCGAACCCCTGACGACGCCTGCCGTCCGGCCGTCCTCTACGAGGGGCTGGTCGAGGCGTGCGCGCTCGCCTCGGCGGACGTACGAGACCGACGGCCCCCGCACGCGGGCGAAGCCCTCGACTGTTTCGTCGCCGCCCACGCCGGCTTGCGCAACACGCGGGACACCCCCGCCTTCCGCCGCCAACTCAGCGCCCAGCTGGGCCTGATTGCGCATCCCCTCCTGGACCGCTACTGGCAACTCGTCGGCGAACTCCCCTCCGCTGCCCGGCAGCCGACCATCGGCGCCATGGACGACTGGCTCCGTGCCGCGCTGGACGCGCAGGTCGCCTAGGGGTTCGGTCCGGTGCCGCGCGCGTCAGTGTCCGGAGGCTGTGGCGTACGGCAGGAAGTCGGCCCAGGTGGTGGGGGTGAAGGCGAGGCGGGGGCCGGTGGGGTTCTTGGAGTCGCGGATGAGGATGGTGCCGGGGGCGGTCGCGACCTCGACGCATTCCGGCCCGTCGCCGGTGCTGTAGCTGCTCTTGCGCCAGGCGACTTCGACGCAGTCCGGCCCGTCGCCGGTGCTGTAGCTGCTCTTTATCCATGCCAGGGCGGAGCCGTTCCCGCCAGAAGGCTTGAGTGTCATGTCTCTCCCCGCACTTTCTCGATGAAGGCCAGCGACTCCCGTGGGGTGAGCGCCTGCGCCCGGATCATGCCATAGCGCAATTCGAGGATCTGGAGCTCTTTGGGATTGGAGATCACCCGGCTGACGAGCTGGCTCTCGTTGTGCCCGACGGTGGAGCCATCCTTCAGCCTGAGTAGCTGGAACGGCCCTTCAAGCCCCGCGTTCTCTTCGCGGCTCAGAGGCAGCACCTGGATCGACACGTTCGACAACTGCCCGACCTCCAACAACCGTTCGAGCTGTCTGCGCAAGACCATTGTGCCCCCGGTGCACCGCCGCAACGTCGCCTCGCACTGGACGAAGGTGAGTACCGGCAGTCCTGTTGTGGTGCTGATGATCCCCTGGCGATCCATGCGACCGGCCACGCGCCGCTCGACTTCGTCCTGCGGGAAGGGCGGCTGCCGGTTTCCGATCACCGCATGCGCGTACTCGTCCGTCTGTAACAACCCATGAATCACCGAGTTGTTGTACGCGCACAGCTCGACCGACTCCGCCTCCAGCTTCTTCAGGTCCCGTACCTTCTTGGGATACCTGATCGCGGCCACGTCCGCCTTCAGTGCCGCGACTTTGCCGCCCGCGCCCGTGACCTCGTCCGTCCGGTCCAAGAACTCTGGCCGGGGGATCCGGCGGCCCCGTTCCACGGACGAGACCGTCTCCTCCCCGTAGCCGATCGCCGCGCCCAGTTCCGTCTGGGTAAGGCCGGCCGCCTCCCGCCACAGTTTCACCTGCCGTGCCACGGCCTTCATGACCGCACCGGCCTCGTCGTCGTCCATTCCCGTGTCCCAGTCATCCACGTCTGCCGCCGCCCCTCCGCCGAGCCGTACGCGTCCAACTTCGGTCGCCCGTGCCCCGTCACCCCGGACGACCCGGACAGAGCCGGACCGCAGCCGGACAGTCGCCGTGAGCCCGGGTGTCAACCCTTCTCAGGCTAGATACGCGCGACCACTCTGTGTGACGTGAATCAGCGAATCACCCGAATCAGCAGTTCCGTTACCGGTCTCGCGGCGGCCCCCGCCACGGCGCTCCGGTTCTCCGTACCGCTCTCCGCCACCCGCCGTGGAGCCCGGCTGGCTCGGCTTCTGGCCACCGAGCAACTGCGCTCGTGGGGGCTGCCGTTCGACCCGGCACGGTTGATCGTCGCGGAGCTGGCGGCGAATGCCGTGCTGCACGGGCGGGTCCCCGGGCGGAGCTTCCGTCTGGTCCTCGCCGTCCCGCGGCCGGGCACGCTCCGTGTCGAAGTGACCGACACGCGCGGTGACCGGCTGCCCGTCCGTACGCCGGACGCCGGTGGTCCCCTGGCCGAGAGCGGGCACGGTCTGCTGCTGGTGGGGGAGTTGGCGGATCGCTGGGGTGTGGAGGAGGGGCCGGTGCCGTGCAAGACCGTCTGGGCGGAGGTCGACCTCGATGGTGGTCGCTGAGCGCCGGACCGGAGCCCGGGAAGGCGGGACCCGGTGGGCCGGGCGGCGGTGTGGCGGGCGGTCAAGAGCTAAGAACCCTGGGAAAGAACCCTCCAAACCAACCAAACCCCGCGTACGTCACTCGTGGGGGTGAATCAGCTCAACTCGGCTGGCGCGCGGGTGACTTGGGTGGGCAGGCTCGGGCCTGACCACCGCAGACATGCGTCGGCCCCCGCCGGGACTGCCATCCCGGGGCGAGGGCCTGACCACCAGAGGAAGATACGAGCTTCCCGATGGCTGAGCAGAAGCCTAGCGGCGCCGTGCGCCCGCAATCCCGTGTTCGTCGAAGTGCCACCCGCAGCGGGGTGACGCATATCCGGCAGTACCAGCCGGACCGGTACACGATCATCGGCAATCACCTCGCCCAGCACCGCGAACTCTCCCTGACCGCGATCGGGGTGGGCACCCACATCCTGTCGCTGCCCGAGGGTGCCTCGGTCGATATCCGCACCCTCGCCGCCCGCTTCCCCGAGGGGCGCGACCGGATCGCCTTCGCGCTGCGGGAGCTGGAGGCCCATGGCTATGTCGAGCGGGTGCGGGAGCGTACGGCTGACGGTCGCGTGATCACCCGCACCTATGCCCATAACGCTCCAGGTGGCGCCGAGACCTCTGTCGCTGAGGTCCCCGCCGCCGAGACCGCGGAGGTGGGGGACGACGCTCTGCCGCCACGCGTCCCGGCCGGGCCACCCGTCCCAGCCGCGCCGCCGCAGGCACCGGCCCCCGCCGCGCCTCCGCAGGCACCGGCCCCCGCCGCGGAAGCGCCCGCCGGTGAGCACCACGCCGCCGCCGTCGCCCTGCTCGCGGCGCTGCGCCGCACCGATGACCGGCTCACGCTCTCCCGGCGGGACGTACGCCGCCTCGCCTCCGCCGTCGCCGCGTGGTTCGAGAACGGGGCGACCGTCGCGGCCGTCCACCGCACGCTGACCGCGGACCTGCCGGGCGATCTGCAGCATCCGGCGGGGCTGCTCGCCCACCGCCTCCGGGAGCTGCTGCCGCCGCCCCTCCCGGTGGGCCGTGAAGTGCCACCGGAAGGCGAGGCCCCACCAGGCCTCGGTGCGGGCGACCGTCGTCGGCCCGCGCCGGATCCGTTCCAGACCTGCGACGGCTGCGAGCGGGCGTTCCGCGCCCGGTGGCCGGGGCGCTGCCGGGACTGCCGGGGCGCATCGGTGGCCGGGGAGCCGGCGTCCGGCGAGCCCGCCGGGGCTGCTGCGGCGGCCTGATCCGGGGCGGCGGAGGGGCCGGGACTGCCGACGCTACGTCGGCAAAGGCAGGGGCGAAGCGGGCGTAGCGTGGGCGGTATGACGAAGTACGGAAGCTTCCCCGGTGCGCGGCCCCGGCGGCTGCGTACCACCCCCGCGATGCGGCGGATGGTGGCCGAACACCGGCTGCACCCCGCCGACCTGATCCTTCCCGCGTTCGTACGGGAGGGGATCGCCGAGCCGGTGCCGATCTCCGCCATGCCGGGTGTCGTCCAGCACACCCGCGACACGCTGCGGAAGGCCGCCGTCGAGGCGGTCGACGCCGGGGTTGCCGGGATCATGCTGTTCGGGGTGCCCGAGGACGCGAAGAAGGACGGCGCCGGTACGGCGGGCACCGACCCCGACGGGATCTTGCAGGTCGCCATCCGTGACGTGAAGGCCGAGGTCGGCGACGACCTCGTCATCATGTCGGACCTGTGCCTGGACGAGTACACCGATCACGGGCACTGCGGTGTCCTGGATGCCGAGGGCCGGGTCGACAACGACGCGACGCTGGAGCGGTACGCCGAGATGGCGCAGGTGCAGGCCGACGCGGGCGTCCATGTGGTGGGCCCCAGCGGCATGATGGACGGCCAGGTCGGCGTGATCCGTGACGCGCTCGATCAGACCGGCCACGAGGACGTGTCGGTCCTCGCCTACACGGTGAAGTACTCCTCCGCCTTCTTCGGACCCTTCCGGGAGGCCGTCGGCTCGTCCCTCCAGGGCGACCGCAAGACCTACCAGCAGGACCCGGCGAACCTCCGCGAGTCGATGCGCGAGCTGGCGCTCGACCTGGAGGAGGGCGCCGACATGGTGATGGTCAAGCCGGCGATGCCGTACCTGGACGTGCTGGCGAAGGTCGCGGACACGGTGGACGTGCCCGTTGCCGCGTACCAGATCTCCGGTGAGTACGCGATGATCGAGGCGGCCGCCGAGAAGGGCTGGATCGACCGGGACAAGGCGATCCTGGAGGCCTTGACCGGTATCAAGCGGGCCGGTGCCGACATGATCCTGACGTACTGGGCGACGGAGGTCGCGCGGGGGCTGTGAGCCGCCCCGGCCGGCTGTACCGGTTCTGCCGGCTGTGTCTGCCGTTGCCGAAGCTCCTGTCCCCGGACCACGGGGGCGGGAGCTTTGTCGTGGGCGCGACGTTTTGTCCGGCACCTGCCGGGCACGTGCCGAGTGTCAGGGAACGCGCCGACCGACCGAGGAGCGGGTAACCATGACTGCCAAGCGCAAGATGCAGGCCAAGGGCGCGCAGGTCATCGGCGCCATGAAGGAAGTCGTCGGCCGGGCCACGCACAACCGCAAGCTGCAGGCCGAGGGCAAGGCCGAGAAGACCGCCGGGCACGGGCTGGACGCGAGCGAGAAGGTCAAGGACGCGGTGCGCAAGCCCTGGCAGCACTGAGGGCGTCGCTCCTGAACCGCGGCCCTGAACCCTGGCCCCCGCCCCCGCCCCCCTGAACCGCCCGGCCGGTCGGTCCGCTCAGCCCGCCACGGCCCGCGCGAGCACCTTCGTCACGTCCGCGATCAGCGCATCGTCACAGGCCGCGGCCTGCTCCGGCTTGCCCGTCAGGACGGCCAGCACGACCGGGGTGCCGTCCGGGGTCCAGGCGACGCCCACGTCGTTGCCGGTGCCGTACGAGCCCGTGCCCGTCTTGTCGGCGAGGGCCCAGTCCTTGGGCAGGGCGGCGCGGAAGCGGTCCGTGTTGGTCTCGTTGGCCTTCATCCATGCCGTCAGCCGGCCCCGGTCCGCGGGCGTGAGCGCGTCGCCCACGAGCAGCCGGGTGTAGGTGTGGGCGATGGCGGCGGGGCTGGTGGTGTCCGTCCTGCGCCAGGGCTCGGCCGAGTTCAGTTCCGTCTCCCAGCGGTCGAGGCGGGTGGTGCGGTCGCCGAGGGAGCGGGCGAAGGCGGTGACGGCGGCCGGCCCGCCGAGTTCGCGGAGCAGGAGGTTGGCGGCCGTGTTGTCGCTGCGCTGGAGGGCGGCGGCGCACAGGCCGGCGATCGTCATGCCGGTGGCGAGGTGTGCGCCGGTGACGGGTGAATTGTCGACGAGGTCGGCGCGGGTGTAGTGGATGCGGCGGGCCAGTGTCTCGCCGTTGTGGTCGAGGTCGCGCAGCACCGCCCCTACGGCGAGGGTCTTGAAGACCGAGCAGAGGGGGACGCGGGTGTGGGCGCGGTAGGCGACCCTCGCGCCGGTGGTGAGGTTGTGGGCGAACGCGCCGACGCGTGCTTGGTGTTCGCGTTCCAGGCGGCGCAGCGTCTGGTGCGGATCGGCGGCGGTGCGGGACGGCGCGGCGGCCGCGGTCGGGGTGGCGGACGCCAGGAGACCTGCCGCCAGCAGTCCGGCTCCGGCGCCCAGCGCGGCGCGCCGGGCCGGGGCGGCGGCCGCGGGTGTGGGCGCGGGTGCGGCCGGCTGATCGGTCGTGCGTGGTACGTGGTGCATGGCTGTTGCCCTCCCCTGGAGACCGGAACGGCCCCGTACACGACCTCGGGTACGGGGGTCGGGTGTACGGGGCCGCAGTGGCTGGAGAGTAAGCGATCACGGGTCCGCGCCGTCGGCCGGACGACGCGGACCGCTCAGAGCCGCTTGAGCCGGAACCACTCGGGCCGGAACCGCTCGGGTCGGAACCGCTCGGGTCGGAACCGCTCGGGCCGGAACCGCTCGGGCCGGAACCGCTCGGGCCGGAACCGCTCGGGTCAGAGCCGCTCGGGCGTCCGGATGCCGAGCAGCGCCATGCCCTGGTGGAGGGTGCGGGCGGTCAGCTCGCACAGGAACAGCCGGTTCGCGATCTGGTCCGGGCCGCCCTCGGCCTTCAGGACCGGGCACTGGTCGTAGAAGGTCGTGAAGAGCGAGGCGAGGCCGTAGAGGTACGCGGCGAGCTTGTGCGGCTCGTAGGCCGCGGCGGCCTCGGCGACGATCTCGCCGAACTGGTCGAGGTGCAGGCCCAGCGCCCGCTCGGCCGGGGCCAGCAGCAGCTCCGGGTGCGCCGCGGGGGACGCGTCACCGGCCTTGCGGAAGATCGACCGGATCCGGGCGTAGGCGTACTGGAGGTACACCGAGGTGTCGCCGTTGAGCGAGACCATCTGGTCCAGGTCGAACTTGTAGTCGCGGCTCGGCGACGTCGACAGGTCCGCGTACTTCACCGCGCCGATGCCCACCTGCGCACCGTTCTCGGTGATCTCCTGCTCGGTCAGGCCGACCGCCGCGCCCTTCTCGCGCACCACCGTGGTCGCCCGCTCGGCGGCCTCGTCGAGCAGGTCCTCCAGGCGCACGGTCTCGCCCGCACGGGTCTTGAACGGCTTGCCGTCCGCACCGAGGACCGTGCCGTAGCCCATGTTGTGCGCGGTGACGTCGTCGCTCAGCCAGCCCGCCCGGCGGGCCGTCTCGAAGACCATCCGGAAGTGCAGCGACTGGCGGACGTCGACGACGTACAGGAGCGTCGTCGCCTTCAGGTCGAAGACGCGGTTGCGGATCGCGGAGAGATCGGAGGCCGCGTAGCCGAAGCCGCCGTCGGCCTTCTGCACGATCAGCGGCACCGGCTGGTCGTCCTTGCCGCGGATCTCGTCGAAGAAGACCACCAGCGCGCCCTCGGAGCGGACGGCGACGCCCGACTCCTCCAGCAGCCGCGCCGTCTCGGCCATCATGTCGTTGTACGCGGACTCGCCCACGATCTCGTCGTCGCGGATCTCCATGTCCAGCTTCTCGAAGACCGAGTAGAAGTAGACCTTCGACTCGTCCACGAACCGCTGCCACAGGTCAAGGGTCTCCGCGTCGCCGGACTGGAGCGCCACGACCCGCTTGCGGGCCCGCTCCTTGAACTGCTCGTCGGAGTCGAAGACGGCGCGCGAGGCCTTGTAGACGCGGTTGAGGTTGCTCATCGCCTGCTCGCCGTCGACGTCGGCCGCCGGGGCCAGCTCGCCGGGGTTCTCGATCAGGTACTGGATGAGCATGCCGAACTGGGTGCCCCAGTCGCCGATGTGGTGCCGGCCGATGGTCTGCTCACCGGTGAAGTCCAGGATGTGGCGCAGGGCGTCGCCGATGACCGCCGAGCGCAGGTGCCCGACGTGCATCTCCTTGGCGACGTTCGGCTGGGCGTAGTCGATGACCGTGACGCCGGGCTGCTCCTTGAGCGGAACGCCGAGCCGGTCGTCGTCGGCGCGCGCGGCCAGCGTCTCGGTGATCGCCCGGTCGGCGATCGTGATGTTGAGGAAGCCGGGGCCGGAGACCTCGATCTCCTGGAGGAGGTCGCTCTCGCCGATCTCCGCGACGACCTTGGTCGCCAGCTCCCGCGGGTTGCCCCCCAGCTTCTTGGCCAGCGCCAGCATGCCGTTGGCCTGGAAATCCGCCCGGTCGCTTCGGCGCAGCAGCGGGTCCGCGGCGCCGGCCTCCGGCAGGGCTGCCGAGAGGGCGTCCGCGACGCGCTGGTGAACCGAGGCTGCGAGGGAAGTGACCGAGGCCATGGAGAAGAGCTCTCTTCCGGAGGGAGGTGAGGAGGTGTCGTCGGAGCGGAAAGGGGCGGAAAGGGTTTGCCAACGAGTATCCCACGGCAGTACCACTGATTTTCCGTCTGGGACAATGGGCATCGTCAGGCATTTGTGCGTCGCACGCGCAAGACGGCGCAATCAGGAAGCACCAGGAAGAGGAAGGGCCGATCGTGGCTCAGCAGAGCACCGAGACCGACTGGGTCTCCAGGTTCGCGGACGAGGTCATTGCCGAGGCGGAGCGCCGCGCCCCGGGCAAACCGGTCGTCTGCGCCTCGGGCCTGAGCCCGTCCGGCCCGATCCACCTCGGCAACCTCCGCGAGGTCATGACCCCGCACCTCGTCGCCGACGAGATCCGCCGCCGCGGCCACGAGGTCCGTCACCTCATCTCCTGGGACGACTACGACCGCTACCGCAAGGTCCCCAACGGCGTGCCGGGGGTCGACGACTCCTGGGCCGAGCACATCGGCAAGCCGCTGACCGCGGTGCCGGCCCCGGCCGGTTCGGCGTACCCGAACTGGGCGGAGCACTTCAAGGCCGCCATGGCCGAGGCGCTGGCCGAGCTGGGCGTCGAGTACGACGGCATCAGCCAGACCGACCAGTACACCGCCGGTGCCTACCGCGAGCAGATCCTGCACGCGATGAAGCACCGCGCGGACATCGACGCGATCCTCGGCCAGTACCGCACGAAGAAGGCACCGGCCAAGAAGTCGCAGAAGCCGGTCGACGAGGCCGAGCTGGAGGCCGCCGAGGGCTCGGGCGCGGCCGCCGAGGACGACGGCAGCGGCGGCTCGGCCGGCTACTTCCCGTACAAGCCCTACTGCGGGCAGTGCGAGAAGGACCTGACCACGGTCACCTCGTACGACGACGAGACCACCGAGCTGTCCTACACCTGCACGGAGTGCGGCTTCGGCGAAACGGTCCGGCTGAGCGAGTTCAACCGCGGCAAGCTGGTCTGGAAGGTCGACTGGCCGATGCGGTGGGCCTACGAGGGCGTGATCTTCGAGCCGTCCGGTGTCGACCACTCCTCGCCGGGCTCGTCCTTCGTCGTCGGCGGCCAGATCGTCCGGCAGATCTTCGACGGCGACCAGCCCATCGGCCCCATGTACGCCTTCGTCGGCATCAGCGGCATGGCCAAGATGTCGTCCTCGCGGGGCGGGGTGCCGACGCCGGGTGACGCGCTGAAGATCATGGAGGCGCCGCTGCTGCGCTGGCTGTACGCGCGCCGCAAGCCCAACCAGTCCTTCAAGATCGCCTTCGACCAGGAGATCCAGCGGCTCTACGACGAGTGGGACAAGCTGGAGGCCAAGGTCGCCGACGGCACCGCGCTGCCGGCCGACGCCGCCGCCTACGCCCGTGCGGCCCGCACCGCCGCCGGTGAGCTGCCCCGCACGCCGCGGCCGCTGCCGTACCGCACGCTCGCCTCGGTCGCGGACATCACCGCGGGCCACGACGAGCAGACGCTCCGGATCCTCGGCGAACTGGACCCGGACAACCCGGTCACCTCGCTGGACGAGACCCGGCCGCGGCTCGCCAAGGCCGAGTACTGGATCAACACCCAGGTCCCGGCCGAGCAGCGCACCATCGTCCGCGACGAGCCCGACGCGGAACTGCTGGGCACGCTCGACGAGCAGTCCCGGGGCTCGCTGCGGCTGCTGCTCGACGGCCTGGACGAGCACTGGTCGCTGGACGGCCTGACCACCCTGGTCTACGGCGTTCCGAAGGTGCAGGCGGGCCTGGAGCCGGACGCCAAGCCGACGCCGGAGCTGAAGGTCGCCCAGCGTGCCTTCTTCGCCCTGCTCTACCAGCTGCTGGTCGGCCGGGACACCGGGCCGCGGCTGCCCACGCTGCTGCTGGCCGTGGGGGCGGACCGGGTGCGCAAGCTGCTCGGGGGCTGACGGGCCGTCGGAGGGCCATTGCCCGGGAGTCGTAGACACCTGGGTGTGGTCTCCGTCCGACGGATGAGAACGGATGAGAAGGGTTCGGCCCCGGGAACGAGGATTCCCGGGGCCGAACCTTTCATGCTGGAGCCATGAGGGGAATCTTAGGTTTCATCGTCATGATCCAGGGCGTCATGGGATTCATCGGACAGGTCTTCTTCGACCACGCCTGGGGGCTGCTGCCCCACTGGTTCGATCTGCCGTCGTACGCCTATGCCGGCCTCTTCGCGGCCGGTGCGGCGCTGGCCGTATGGGGCGACGCGGACAAGAAGCGCAAGGCGAAACAGCAGGGGAATCAGACGGGGGCCGGGGCGGTCTAGGGGCGTTCGACGGCGAGGGGCGGAGCGGCCGACGCCGACGCCGCGCAGGCACAGCGGTTCGGGCACCTGCCTCGGCGGCCGGTCCTCCCGACGGACGGCCGGCCGTTCCACGTTCGCGGTCACGTCAGTGCTGTCGCTTCTCCTCGATGTCCATGAGCGATTGCCCGCCACCCGCCTCCTCGCCAACTGCCTCCGGAACCCGCCGGCATACGCCGCTCATGAACGAAGCCACGGGTATGCGGTGCAGCCCGGATTTTCCGTTCCCTGTCCGCTCGGGTCATTCGGGGGGCACGTGCAGTCGCGGCCGGGGACATCGGGGCAGGGTGCGCCGGGCAGTTGCGATGCTGAGGCCGCTGCGTTGCCGGGCGCGCTCGCTGACGCCGCAGGTGCCGCACCTAGCGCGATCGACGTGGAAACGGCTGCGGCCAGAAGTAGTTGCGTGATGATTCGGAACATACTGTCACCTCAAAACTCGCTGATTCCGCTCGGCTTCGACCAGCCGCTGCTGGCCACGGGAGCGAGGCGTCGTCATGAGGAGAGAGTGCTGCCTTGCCTAAGACGAAGCGTCACTCCTCGCGCGGGGGCAAGTGATCGCTCGTCGGCAACCCCCTTCCATTCTGGTTTCCGCTCAAGGACTTCGCCACCGGGCGGGATACGGCAAGGGGTCTGACCTGCTGCCGTGCACCGGACACCCGGATGGCAAGGTACCCGGCGGGTGCGTCACGCGATGTGCTCGTCCATCAGCTCCGCGTTGAGGCGGTCGCTGAACTGGTCCATGTAGCGGTTCAACTCCCGTGACCGCAGGCGGATTCCGTACTGGGCATCCAGGTTGGCCGCGAAGGCGCCCGGTGTGGGCATGCCTTCGCCCTCTATCGAGTGGCGGAACACCTGGTACAGGTCCTCGTCGGTCGGGGCTGCGGCCGGTGCCTGTGCCGGTGCGGGAGCGGGCTGCGGGGCCGCCTCCGGGGTGCCCGTGCCGAGCGGGCGCGTTCCGCCCGCGCCGTTCGGCACCGGGACCTGGGGGCCGGGCTCCGGGGTGCGCGGCGGCGGTACGGGGGCCTGCTCGTGTGCTGGTGCCTGCTGGTGTGCGTCGTACGAGGGCTGCTGCGCGTCGTACGAGGGCTGGTGCTCCTGCTCCGGGACGAACGTCGGGTCGTAGTCGCCCTGGTAGGCCACCTGCTGCGGTGCCGCGAACCACTGGTTCGGCAGGTCCTCGGCCCCGGTCGGTTCGTGGGCCTCGACCGGCGCCTGGGTGTCGACCGACTCGTGGGCCCCGACCGGCGCCTGGGGCTCGGACGGCTCCTGGGCCTTCGGCTCCACGGCGCGTGTCGCGGCCCGCGGGGGCGCCGGCAGCAGCTGCGGTTCGATGCCCGCGGCGGCCAGCCCCGCGGGAGCGGTCTGGGCCAGCGGCACCCCGAACCGGGCGAGCCGCAGCGGCATCAGGGACTCCACGGGAGCCTTACGGCGCCAGCCCCGCCCGAACCGCGACCGCAGGCGTGCCTGGTACACGAGCCGTTCCTGCTCCAGCTTGATCACCGCGTCGTACGACCGCAGCTCCCACAGCTTCATCCGCCGCCACAACAGGAACGTCGGGACGGGCGCCAGCAGCCAGCGCGTGATCCGCACACCCTCCATGTGCTTGTCCGCCGTGATGTCGGCGATCCGCCCGACGGCGTGCCGGGCGGCCTCGACGGTGACGACGAACAGCACCGGGATGACGGCGTGCATGCCCATGCCCAGGGGGTCGGACGCGGCCGCGGCGTTGAACGCCACGGTGGCGACCGTCAGCAGCCAGGCCGTCTGCCGCAGCAGCGGGAACGGCATGCGGATCCAGGTCAGCAGCAGATCCAGCGCGAGCAGGACGCAGATGCCCGCGTCGATGCCGAGGGGGAAGAAGTAGGCGAAGGTGCCGAAGCCCTTCTTGAGGGCCAGTTCCCGCACGGCCGCGTAGGAGCCGGCGAAGCCGATGCCGGCGATCACCACCGCGCCGGCGATGACCACTCCGATGAGTATCCGGTGCGTGCGTGTCAGCTTCAGTGGCGCGGCCACCCGAGGACCCCTCCCAGTCGGTCTGTTGCGGGCGACAGCCTGGCACATGGCCGCGCGCGGGCGTGTGCCGGTACGGACGGAGCCGGGTGAAGGTCTGGGAGGTGGCCCGGCGCCCGGGCCGACGGGGGCCCGGGCGGCAGCGGTGCGGTCAGCCCTTGGCCTTGGAGCCGGACTTGGGGTCGGCCTTGGAGTCGGTCTTGGTGACGGCGGTGACCGCCTCCTTGGCGGCGGCCTGCACCTGCTTGAGCAGGTCGGCGGTCTTGGGGGCGTCCGCACCCGCCAGGCCCGCGCCGTTGTAGTTGATCGACACGACGATGTTGGAGGCGCGGGCGACGAGGGTGGTGTTCTTGAAGTTGGTGCCGTCCCGCTTCACGTCGTAGGTGATCGCGGTGGCCTCGTCGCCGGTGCCGGAGGTCTGGACGGCCTCGAGCTTCTTGGCGCCCTTGGTGGCCTTCGCCTCGGATATCTGCTTGGTGTAGAAGTCCGTGGCGCGCTTTTCGCCGCTGCCGACGCCCGGGTCGGAGTCGTAGCGCTGCAGGTTGGTGTCCAGCCAGCGCCACTGGGTGCCGTCGACGCCCTTCTCGTCCGCGCTGGTCCAGGAGCAGGTGCCGTGGGAGGCGTTGTCCGTGGACTTGCCCCGGTCCCCGGAGGCGTTCTTCACCTTGGGCAGCATCTTCTTGATGCTGTCCTTGGAGAACAGCTCGCACGGGTTCGGCAGATTCTTGTACTTGGCGGGCGCGACGGTCGGCGAGGGCTTGGCCGCGCTCTTGGAGGCGGAGGAGGAGGCGTCACCGGAGCTGTCGCTGTCCGAGCCGGAGCAGCCGGCGACGAGCAGCACCGGTACTGCTGCGCAGGTGAGGAGGCTGGCGAGGCGCTTGGCTGAACGGTGCATGGTTCCTTCGCTGTTCGTCGTCGGGCCGGTCCGCCGGGTCGGCGGTCGGCGGGTGCGGCCGTGGTGGTGGCCGTGGGGCCCGCCCCGCCTCGCGTACGGGGCAGGGCTAGACGGCACGGTACGCGGCGCGGCGAGGTGGCTGACCGATTCATGTCGATGAGCGCAACACTTACATCGGGCGTTTCCGCCTCTTGTCCGGCGACTCGGGCAAGGGGCTCGATCCGGGCTATTCGCTGAGGCTGTCGGAGAGCTCGGTGGCCAGGGAACGGGCCTTGTCCTGCAGTTCCTGGCTGTCCGGCAACATCGACTTGTCCGTGGACCACTGGTCGTAAGTGAGCTGCACGATGACGTTCGACGTGCGAAAGACCACAGTGACATCGCGGTGCACGCCGGAGTCCGCTGTGACCAATTTGTCATTGAGGAACGCCGCGTCGCCGAGGTCGTCCAGGACGCGCGGGGCGGTGGAGCCGCTGGGGTCCGTGCTCGGATCCGTGCTGGGGTCCGCACTGGGGTCGGATGCCTGCGAGGGGCTGCCGGACGGGGCCTTGCCCGACTTCTGCGTGGCGCTACCGCCCGGGGTGCTCGCGCCTGCGGCGCTCCCGCCCGTGGCGTCCTTTTCCTTCGTGCTGTTGGTGACGGTTCCTTCGCCCTTGTCCTTGCCCTTGGGGGTGGACGACGGGGACGGGGCGGCGGGCGAGGGGGAGCCGGCGCCGCCGGACGGTATCTGCGCGGCCAGCTTCTTCTTGTCGTAGATCCCCTGCGCCTTGTCCTCATCGCTGGTGGCGGCGTCGTACGAGACCACGCGCTGGATGTCCAGGCCCAGGTGGCGGGTGCCCGCGGTGGTCTCGCGGGTCCAGCGGCAGCCGACCCGGCGGTCGGTGTCGTAGGTGATGTCGGCCACGCCGCCGTAGATCTTCCGGGCCTCGGCGTCCGACAGGTCCTGGCCGTCGCCGGGGAGCATGCTGCGGATGGCCTTGCGCGAGGGCAGGCCGCAGGCCTCCGGGAGGGTCTGGTAGCGGCCGGGCTCGGCGGCCTGGCTGGAGGAGGAGGCGTCGCCGCTCTTGGCGTCGGCGGCGCCGCCGTCAGGGCTGGAGTCGCCGCTGCAGCCGGTGAGGCCGGCGGCCAGCGCCGCGGCCACCACCAGTGCGGCACCGGGTACGAACGGTTTCCGTGGCATCGCTCGCGGCTCCTTCCCCTACGAAATGCGGTTGCCGCCGGTTGGCGGCCGATGGACACAATGTCTATCGCACGTCTTGCCGCAAACGCCGGTTCGCCGTCCAAGATCGGATAAATTGTCCGGCTTTTGCGTTTTTCATAAGTTCGGGGGAATGAGGAAGTTATGCCGTACGTCGAGGTGCCCGGCGCCCAGGTGCCGATCCGGATGTGGACGGATCCGGCCACGGTCGAGGGCGTCGCGATGCAGCAGCTGCGCAATGTCGCCACCCTGCCGTGGATCAAGGGCCTGGCCGTGATGCCGGATGTCCATTACGGCAAGGGCGCCACCGTCGGCTCGGTGATCGCCATGCACGGCGCGGTCTGCCCGGCGGCGGTCGGGGTGGACATCGGCTGCGGGATGAGCGCGGTGAAGACCTCGCTCACCGCCGATGATCTGCCCGGTGATCTCTCCCGGCTCCGTTCGAAGATCGAGCAGGCGATTCCGGTGGGGCGCGGGATGCACGACGATCCGGTCGACCCGGGACGGCTGCACGGCTACCCGACGGCGGGGTGGGGCGACTTCTGGTCGCGGTTCGACGGGGTGGCCGATGCGGTCAAGTTCCGTCAGGAACGCGCCACGAAGCAGATGGGTTCGCTGGGAAGCGGCAACCACTTCATCGAGTTCTGCCTCGACGACACCGGCGCGGTGTGGCTGATGCTGCACTCCGGCTCCCGGAACATCGGCAAGGAGCTCGCCGAGTTCCACATGGGACAGGCACAGAAACTGCCGCACAACCAGGGCCTGGTCGACCGCGATCTCGCCGTCTTCATCGCGGACACCCCGCCGATGGCGGCGTACCGCAACGACCTGTTCTGGGCGCAGGAGTACGCCAAGCACAACCGGGCCGTGATGATGGCGCTCTTCCAGGACGTCGTCCGCAAGGAGTTCAAGAAGGCCAAGCCGACCTTCGAGCCGGTGATCTCCTGCCACCACAACTATGTGGCGGAGGAGCGGTACGACGGCATGGATCTGCTGGTGACCCGTAAGGGCGCGATCCGGGCGGGCAGCGGCGAGTACGGCATCATTCCGGGCTCGATGGGCACCGGCTCGTACATCGTCAGGGGCCTGGGCAACGCCGCGTCCTTCAACTCCGCCTCCCACGGCGCCGGCCGCAAGATGAGCCGGAACGCCGCCAAGAAGCGGTTCTCCACCCAGGACCTGGAGGACCAGACGCGGGGCGTGGAGTGCCGTAAGGACTCCGGTGTGGTGGACGAGATCCCGGGCGCCTACAAGCCGATCGAGAAGGTCATCGACCAGCAGCGGGACCTGGTCGAGGTCGTCGCCAAGCTCAAGCAGGTCGTCTGCGTCAAGGGCTGAGCTCCAGCACTTCACCCGGTCCACGGGAACTGGGACCGGTCGGCGGGCGTCGTTCTCTACACACCCAGTAGCGGAGGGGGAGCTGACAGCGATGGGATGCCGAGAAACGTACGCGAACAGATATGTCTTACGCATCGTCGCTGTCGCCGGAGCGCTCATCGTCGCGGCAGGTTGCGCACGCGGAAGTTCGGGGGGATCTGGATCCGAACGGCCGGCGTCATCGTCCGGCTCCTCCCCAACGGTGGGTGAGGCGGTGGGTGGCGTGGGGTCCGGCGGGGCGCCGGGAGGCGCGTCAGGCGAAGAACCGTCCAGTGGTGGTGCGCAGGGGGATGACCCCACGAACGGTGGCACCGGCCATGGCGGACCCAGTTACGGCGGTGACCCGGTGCCGCCGGTCAAGATCCCGCCCAAGGGGCATGGCAGACCTCCTGCGGGTGGTGGCGTGGATCCGAGCGGTGGCACCGACGGAGGTGATGGGACCGTCGGGGGCGGCCGTGACGGAACGGGCGATGAGACCTGCCCGCCCGCCGACGGCTCGCAGTCACCGTCCGAGTCGGCCGAAGCGGCGGGCTCGGCGTCCCCGGAGGACACCCCTTCCCCGAGCGAGACCTGCCCGTCCCCGTCCGGCACATGAGCGACAACCCGGCGCCCCCGCCCTCCGCGCCACCCGCAGCGCCTTCCGCACCAGCCCGTGAGGAACGCACGGCGGCCGGCCTCCTCGGCATCGTCGTCGCCCAGGCATCCTTCGTCGTGGCCATCATGTACTTCCTGGGTGCGGTCTATATGACGGCCTACTACAGCTACTTCCGCCTGGACTCCTTCAGCCTCGGCCTCGGCTTCGCGGAGATGGCAATCCAGAGCCTGAGTGTCGTCACCGTCCCGACGGCGATCGTCTGCGTTCTCGCCGTTCTGGTAGCCCGCCACCTGGCTACGACCCCGCCCCCCACCACACAATCGGACACCGACGAGGATGGCCGGCAACGCCTCATACGCATGTTGGAGAGCGCCCTGCGAGCCGTCGCCCGGGCACACTTCTCCATTGTCGGATCTGGCCTGGCCCTCCTGCTTCTCTGGCCCTGGCTCGGTGGCTTCAGATGGACGGCACCACTCCTGTTGGGGGTTGGCGTACTCCTCGGCCAGAGCCCATGGGCCCAAAGTCGGGCCACTGACGGGGATGCCGCAGCCCCGTCCAGAACGTGGAGTCGGGCGGTACCGGTCTTCACGGCCGGCCTGCTGGTGATGTGGGGGCTCAGCCTGGCCACCGGCGCACTGGGCGAGCAGGAGGCCCGGCGGACCGCTGCCAATCTCATCCGCCACCCCGCCGTCGTCCTCCTGAGTACCGACCGCCTGAGCCTGTCCGGGCCCGGCCTGGAGGTGAAGGACCTGGGCGCCAAGGCCCACTACCGCTACCAATACACCGGCCTCCGCCGCCTCATTGAACGCAACGGCCGCTACTACCTGCTCCCTCTCGGCTGGACCTACCGAACCGGTCCCACCTACGTCATCCAGGACGGCGGCGACCTCCGCATTGAACTCTTCCCCGGTACCCAGGAAGAGTGCGGCGCCTGGTGCATGGAGGGATAGGCCCTGTCGTCAAACTCCCGCTTGGCACGCGCGCTCACCGCGCTGCATCCCGGGACCGAGTTTCGTCTGCCGGGACCGGGCCAGTAGCCGAACGGGCGCCGATGGGAACTCCATGTCGTCCGGCTCCGGCATCTGGCTGTGGCCGCCGTGGTCAACGTTCGCGCCAAGAAGCGGTTCTCCACCCAGGACATGGCGGACCAGACGCGGGGCGTGGAGTGCCGTAAGGACTCCGGTGTGGTGGACGAGATCCCGGGTGCCTGCAAGCCGATCGAGAAGGTCATCGACCAGCAGCGGGACCTGGTCGAGGTCGTCGCCAGGCTCAAGCAGGTCGTCTGCGTGAAGGGCTGAGCGCAGCAGTCCACGCGATCAGCAGGCCCCGGATGGGACAAGCCCCGGATGGGGCAGGCTCCGGATGGGGCAGGCTCCGGATGGGGCAGGCTCCGGATGGGATGCGGGCACTGTTGGCGGACCGCTCGGGCCTTCGTGGCGACGGCCGGTACGACTCCGTTGGGGTTGTGCCGGCCGTCGTCGTGATCGGGGTGGGTTCGTGCCGTTGTGTGGGGTGGGGAGGTCCCTCACCGGACCGCGGCACGGCAGTGCGCGGATCGCCCCTCGTGCACATCAGGTGGCACACGGCGCAGGTGTTCCGCGGTGAGGCGCGTACCGAAGCACGTCTGACTGCGCGCACGGGCCCCCAGGGCACTCGCCGTCCTGCGCCGTCGCCACCATGACCCTCAAACCGCCGGTGGAGTACGGAAGCCGGCGGACGTCCCGGGTCAGCGCCCCGGCGGCAGCGGAGCCAGCGGACGGGTGAGCGGGGCGGACCGCCCTTCGAGGGCCTTCGGCGCGGCCGGGTGCGCGAACCGCCGCGGCTCGGCGGGCACGTCGCGGTCGCACATCGCCTTCGCCTCGAAGGCCCAGGTCGCGGCGTCTATCGGGCCCGGCTTGATGTGGCCCGTCGCATCGAGCTGCTGGTACTTGGTCCGGTTGAGCCCGAACGTCATCTGGCGCTTGCCGTCGGGCGTCGAGTACGTCACCGTCTCGGCGCCCCACACGGAGCCGGTGTGTCCCCAGAAGCGCCCGCACACGGTGTCGATCGCCTCAATGCCGAGGCCGTAGCGCGACAGCAGATTGCCCTCTCCGTCCTTGGACTCGACGGTGGTCTGCATCTGGCGGAGTTCGGCGGGGGCGAGCAGTTCGCCGGTCAGCAGCGCCCGATAGAAGTCGTTCACGTCCTCCACCGTCGATACCAGCGCCCCGGCGGTACCGGCCCAGGACATGTCGTACGTGCTGTAGTCACGGGCCGGGTCGACCAGTCCGTAGAAGGATTCGTACATCTTGGAATGCGGCCCGGATATCCGTGCGGAGGCCGGGAAGTAGGTGTGCTTCAGCCCGGCCTTGCGGATGACCTCGCGGGTGATGTACCCCTGCGGATCCTCGCCGGTGACCTTCTGAAGCAGCATGCCCGCGATGACGTAATTGGTGTTCGAGTAAGACCACTTCTCGCCGGGCTCGCCCGTCGGCGCCGCCTGCAGGCCTAAGCGTGCGAGCTCCTCGGGGGCGAAGTGGCGGTAACGGTTGGCGTCGATGCTCTCGGTACTCCCCTTGAGGAGGGAGGGAAAGGCACCAGGGATGTAGTCGGCGATGCCGCTGGTGTGGTTGAGCAGCATCCGGACGGTGATCTTCCGACCGCGTTCACCGGGGATGAGGTCGGGCAGGTAACGGGCAAGAGGGGCGTCCAGATCGATCCGGCCCGCGCCGGCCTGTTGCAGCACGGCGACGGAGGTGAACGCCTTGGTGAGGCTGCCCACGCGCTGCTGCATCCGCGGCCCGACGGGGCGGTTGGTGGCGATGTCGGCGACACCGGCCGCACCCCGCCATTCGTCCCGGCCCTCCCGGACGGCCGCGTAGGCACCGTACATACCCGCTCTAGGTAGTGCTGCCAGCTTTTCGTCCAGTGCTTTGTGGTCGAGACGGCCCGGGTGGGCCGTCGTACCTGCGGTGGCATGGGCGCCGGGCGCGGGGGCCGTTGCGGCCTGGGCCGGTACCGCCGCTGCCACCAGTGAGAGCATCACGGCCGTGGTGGTGCCGGCGATTCGTACACGACGACGGCGGGCCGGGTAGGGCAGGGACATGTCTTCTCCCGTCACAACTTCCTGCTAATGCGGCCGATCACGCATGTGATCTTGGTCGCGTCGATTCTCTCGACCGGCCGTCGTCTCCGGAGTCCCCCCGCAGAACGAGCTGTCTCATCAACACTGATGACATTTGTCAGGCACCTACGAGCCCGAAGTGTGCATGCCTGAAGCGCAGTTGGCGGAACTGTGACTACCGGAACTGTGGCTGCCGAAGGGGCGGCGCACTCGCCTTATCGGAAAGCATCGCTTATGCGTCTTTCTTCGGAACTGAAAGCCGCGGGAGCAAGAAGCGAGGTGCGGCGGTAAGGGCCGACGCATGTTCCAAGATCCGGAACCGATATGAAATCGCAGGTTTGAAAGAGGTTTCGGGTATCCGCGCGAGGCAAGCAAGGAGGTCATGAGCAATCCCCATGACCCCATACCCGCACACGACACCTACCAGCCCTATGGCCATAACGGGGGCGCCTATGGGCGTAACCAGGATGGCACCGGGGCAAACCGGGCAGCATTGATCATTCATACACTCGCGGACATCGCGGCAGGATTTCTGGGCCTCTGGATCCTGCTGTACCTGCTCGAGGCAAACCAGGGAAACGTCTTCGTCGGCTTCGTGCACGGTATGGCCGACTTCCTCGCCGGCTGGTCTCAGGACATCTTCACCATGAAGCTCGAAGGCCTGCGGGTTTTCCTCAATTACGGCCTGCCTGCCGTGATTTACCTTCTGCTCGGTCATGGGATCGCTGCGCGGGTACGCCGCCTCTGACCGCAATCCGACCGGAGTTCACAGGCGTGGCCGGGCCGCCGGCGCCCGCTCGCCGTCCCGGATACCGGGGCTCGGCCACGCCCACCACGCACCGGACGCCTCTCGCCGCCACCCGGATCAGCCACTGGTGGCCAGTCATTCATGCCGCCGGTCCGCGGTCGCCTTGGCCTGCTCGTCGGCGGCGGGCGGTCACTCGTCCGGCACGGGCGGGGCGGTGCGGCACGGCCCACCCTGCGCATTCTCTTCGCAGAATGGGCACGTACTCGCTGCCGCCTCCCGTTTCACAGAGGGTGTGCGTGCTCCGGGGGTTGATATGTCCTTCGCGCGGCACTGCCAGTACCTCTCGACAATCCCTGGTCGGCGAAAAGTACGTGAAGGAGTCGTCACCATCCCGTCGGAAATTCCGCCGGCCGACACCGTGCGATACCGGACCGTCTGCAGAAATGACGGACGGGTCGGGGTAGTCGGGCAGCCGTGGACGTGGTTTGATCTCGCATCAATCGGAAGTTGCACATCCGCTTCCGGGTATCAGGGGTCGTAAAACCGGCAGGAGCAGCGTGCCGCCGGGCCGGCCGATACCGCTCATTGATCACCGCGAACCACCAAGGGAAGGGCCAGCCATGCGTAAGGACTCCATGCCCCAGAACGAGGCTCACGAGATCGCCGACAGCGAACTGGACAACGTCTCCGGCGGAATTCTCGGAGCCGAAAACCTGGTGGGCGGCGGAGAATCCGCCCTGCCCACCCTGCCTGCGCTGCCTGCTCTGGGCGGCTCGGTCTCCGGCGGCGTGAGCGGTCAGCTCGGCCCCGTCTCGGGCCATGCAGGGTTTTCCGGCGGCGCCGGCATCTGACGCCACATTCACCCGGTGAACCCTGGTCCACAGCACTCGCCCTGCCGGTCCATCCGCATGCCGGTGGGGTGATCACGGGCCGGGCGGGCCGGGCGGTCTCCAGGGATCGTCGCAATGGTCGAGGTCGTCGCCAGGCTCCAGCAGGTGGTGTGTGAAGAGCCGGGCGGCTGAGGGACGGAGCGGGCTGAGTGGCCTGTGAGGGCTCAGTCCCGGGGCGGTCCGGCGCAGTGTGCGCCGGGCCGCTCTTCGTATGCCGCCGGGCCGCCCGTGTCTGCGTGGGGTGTGTCTGACGTGGCGCCTGCCCCGGGTGGGGCACGTGTCTGACGTGGCGCCTGCCCCGGGTGGGGCACGTGTCTGACGTGGGGCAGGCCGGCGTGTCTCAGGTGGTGCGGTGGACCTTGGAGTTGGAGGCCTGGGCGCGGGGGCGGACCACCAGCAGGTCGATGTTGACGTGGGCGGGGCGGGTGATCGCCCAGGTGATGGTGTCGGCGACATCGTCCGCGTTCAGCGGCTGGTCGACGCCCTCGTAGACCTTGGCCGCCTTGGCGCTGTCGCCACGGAAGCGGGTGGTGGCGAACTCGTCGGTCTTGACCATGCCCGGGGCGACCTCGATGACGCGCACCGGCTCGCCGCACAGCTCCAGGCGGAGGGTTTCGGCGATGACATGGGCGCCGTGCTTGGCGGCGACATAACCGCCGCCGCCCTCGTAGGTGCCATGGCCGGCGGTGGAGGAGAGCACGACGACGGTGCCCTCGCCGGAGGCGGTGAGGGCGGGCAGCAGCGCCTGGGTCATGTGGAGCACGCCCAGCACATTGACCTCGTACATCGCGCGCCAGTCGGCGGGGTCGCCGGTGGCGACCGGCTCCGCGCCGTAGGCCCCGCCGGCGTTGTTGACCAGGACGTCGACGGAGGGGTAGCGGCCGAGGTCGGCCGCGAAGGCGTCGACGGCGGCGCGGTCGGTGACATCGAGGGCGTAGGCCTCGGCGTCCGGCAGCTCGGCGGCGAGCGCTTCGATGCGGTCCTTGCGGCGGGCGGTGAGCACCACGCGGTAGCCGGCAGCGGCCAGGGCCCGCGCGGTGGCGGCGCCGATGCCGCTGCTCGCTCCGGTGACGACGGCGGTACGGACCTCGGCGGTCATGGCACTCTCCTCGGGGTGATGGGGTCCCCCTGCTGCACAAGGGCTCGGGGGGAGGGCGTCTGCGGCCAGGATATGCAGGGGCCCCGTGGCCTCAGCGGCCCCTGGGGGCGTACATGATCACTGCCATTCCGGCCAGGCAGATCAGTGCGCCGGTCACATCCCAGCGGTCGGGTCGGTAGCCGTCGGCGATCGCGCCCCACGCCAGCGATCCGGCGACGAAGACACCGCCGTACGCGGCGAGGATCCGGCCGAACGCGGCGTCCGGCTGGAACGTGGCCACCCAGCCGTACGCCCCGAGCGCGATCACTCCGGCGCCGATCCAGACCCAGCCCTTGTGTTCGCGGACGCCCTGCCAGACCAGCCAGGCGCCGCCGATTTCGAAGAGGGCGGCGACGACGAAGAGGGCGGCGGAGCGGACGAACAGCATGCGTGAAGCCTACGGAACGAGGGGCCTGCTCCGGCCGGGCGGGCTCCGGGTGGGGTTCGACGGGGCGGGCGGGGGGTCATTCAGGGCCGGGCGGGGGTTCTCAGGGTCGGGCAGGAGGCCTCCAGTGCCGGGCGGGGGTTCGTCGGGGTCGGTCAGGGGGGCTTCGGGGTGCGGTGAGCGGCGGCTGTCGGTGGGGTGTGAGAGCTTCGGGGCATGCTGATCGAACGGGCTTACGTGGACGTTCCCGAGGGGGAGGGGACGGCCGGGGACGGCTGGCCCTGGACGGTGCCGTGTGTGCGCCAGCTGGCCGACGAGGGGCTGGCCTTCCGCGCTCCGGTCACTTTTCTGGTGGGGGAGAACGGTTCGGGCAAGTCGACGCTGGCCGAGGCGCTGGCGGAAGGCTTCGGACTGGATTCGTACGGCGGCTCGGCGGGCTACAAGTACGCGAGTTCGCGGGAGGCGTCGCTGCTCGGCGGTCTGATGCGGTTCGATCCGACGCGGGAGGGGCGCCGGATGGTGCGCGGACCGCGGGTCCGCCGGCGGGGGTTCTTCCTACGGGCCGAGACGGCGCTGGAGGCGCTGAACGGGGAGCGGAGGTCGAGCCGGCTGTCCCGGTCCCCGGAGGAGATGAGCCACGGGGAGGGCTTCTTGATGGCCTTCCGCGAGCGGTTCTCGCAGCAGGGCCTGTATGTGATGGACGAGCCCGAGGCGGCCCTGTCCTTCTCCTCCTGTCTGGAGCTGGTCGGGCTGATGGACGAGTTGGGGAGCGGTGGCGCGCAGATCGTCTGCGCCACGCACTCGCCGCTGCTGACGGCGCTGCCCGGCGCGGCGATCGTGGAGGTCGGCGAGCACGGGATGCGGAGCGTGGAGTGGGCGGAGCTGGGGCTGGTCGACCACTGGCGGCGCTATCTCAACAATCCCCGGGCGTATCTGCGGCATGTGCTGGAGGGGTGAGGGAGGCGGGCCGGCCGGTGCCTATGGAGTCGCCGTCCTCGGGCGCGGCGCCGGTCCAGTGGAGGAGGGCGGAGCGTAGCGCCGCGGCGCGTGCGGCGGGGGCCGTGGCGTCGGTGGCCCAGGCGATATAGCCGTCGGGGCGGACGAGCAGCGCCGTGCGGCGGCCGCTGCGCCAGGAGGCGGTGATGACACGGCCGGCGGCGGGCCGGGGGGAGTCCTCCTTGGACGGGGGAGTGTGGGGGATGCCGGGCTCGTCGGCGGGGGTGAGGAGGACGAACGTCCCCTGGCGGAGGAGGGCGTAGAGGCGGCTGCCGTCAGCCAGGTGGATGTCGGGGGCGCGCCGGCCGGCGAGGGGGTGGGCGCCGGGCCCGGCCGGGTAGGCGATGCCGATGCCGGAGACGAGGCGGATCGCGTGGCCGGACAGCGGCCGCAGGTGGTTGACGAGCCGGGCCGCCAGCGTGCGGACAGCGCGTCCGGGGGCGGTGTGCAGCAGGGCGAGCCGGATGAGGGCGCCGCTGCTGCGCAGCACCTGCCTGCCCACCGGGTGGCGCTCGGTCTGATAGCTGTCCAGCAGGCTGTCGGGGGAGTGGCCCCGGAGCACGGCGGCGAGCTTCCAGCTGAGGTTGGCGGCGTCCTGGAGGCCGGTGTTCATGCCCTGGCCGCCGGCGGGGGAGTGGACATGCGCGGCGTCGCCGGCGAGGAACACGCGGCCCACGCGGTAGCGGGGCACCTGGCGCTCGTCACTGTGGAAGCGAGAGACCCAGCGGACTTCGGGGACATCGTCATCACTGCCGAGGGCGAGCCGGGTGAACTCGTGGACCTCGTCGAGACCGACGGGCGCGTCGTCGTCGGCCTGGCGGTGGCGGTTCCAGCCGATGACGCGGTACCAGCCGTCGCCGAACGAGCCGACCAGGGCGAAGGCGTCGTCGTTGGCGGCGACGGTGAAGGGGGACGAGGGCTCCCGGCTCAGCCGGACGTCGGCGAGCACCAGGGAGCGGATCACGGACTTGCCGGGGAACGGCAGGCCGAGGGCTTCGCGGACGGTGCTGCGGACGCCATCGGTGCCGACGGCGTAGGCGGCGCGGATGCTGCCGAGGCCGTCGGCGGTACGGAAGCGCATGGTCACGCCGTCGGCGTCCTGATCGAGGCCGAGCACTTCGGAGTCGTAGCGGAAGACGACCCCGGCCCGGCGGGCCCGCCGCTCCAGCAGCCGCTCCACCTCGAACTGCGGGGTGATCAGCACGAACGGGAAGCGGGAGCGGAGCCGGGTCGCATCGAAGGTGGCGTCCCCGAACAGGCGGATGGCGGGGACCCGGTGGCCGCCGGCGACCAGCTCGTCGGCGAGGTCCCGGGCGTCCAGTTGCTCAAGGGTGCGGGCATGGACCGCCAGGGCTCGGGTGAGATTGCTGATCGTGGCGGGACGGCGCTCCAGGAGCGTGACACCCAGGCCCGCCTCGGCGAGGTCCCCGGCGAGCAGCAGGCCGGTCGGGCCCGCGCCTACGACGATGACGTCCGTATCGCGGGGCGTCCGATCGCGGGCCTTCCGGCCGTGGTACGTCCGGTCGTGTGCGGTCCGTGCCTCGTTCGTCCTGGGGGAGGCGTGGCCGTGGCCGTCATGGCGGTCGTGGCCGTCGTGACCGGGCTTCTGGTTCCTGGCATCCATGGCTTCCGCCTCCTGCGCCTGTGCCTATGCCTATGCCTTCGTCTATTCCTGTGCCTGTTTCTGCTTCTGCGCCGTGCCTGTGCGGGTGTCTGTGCCTGTTGATGTCTGTGCCGGCTGATGCCTATGCCTGCAGCCATGCCAACGCATGTTGGTCAACGCTTGTTGGCAAGCGTAAGGCGAGCGGATCTGGTGTGTCAACAGGTGTTGGCCTACAGTTGTTGACATGGCCGAACACGCTCCCTTCGCCGCCGATGCCACGCCCGCCGCGCCCGTCACGCCTGCAGCCCCTGCAGCGCCCGACGGCCCGGCGGACCCCGCCCGCCCCCGCCGCTCCGCCGCGACGCGCGCCGCGATCCTGGCCGCCGCCCGGGACCGCTTCGCCGCGGACGGCTATGAGCGCGCCACCATCCGCTCCATCGCCCGGGACGCGGACATCGACCCGTCGATGGTGATGCGCTACTACGGCAACAAGGCCGGTCTTTTCGCGGCCGCCTCCGAGATCGAGGTGCACGCCCCGGACCTCACCCACGTACCGCGCGACGAGGCCGGCGCCCGGCTCGTGCGCCACTTCCTGGAGCGCTGGGAGTGCGATGAGACGCTGACCGGCATGATGCGCGTCGGCGTCACCAACGAGGCGGGCGCGCAGCGGATGCGAGGCGTGTTCGCCGAACAGATCAAGCCGGTCCTGGCCGCGGTCTGCCCGGTGCCCGACGAGGCGCCGACCCGTGCCGCGCTGATCGCCTCCCAGATACTCGGCATGGCGCTGTGCCGCTATGTGCTGCACATCCCGCCGGCCGTGAACCTCAGCCACGACGAGCTCGTCGCCTGGCTGGCCCCCACCGTCCAGCGCTATCTGACGGCCGAACAGCCCTGATGCTCCAAGGGCTATGACGTCCGACAGCCCTGAACGCCGAACAGCTCTGGTGGCCCCGGCGGTGGTCAAAGTCAGCGGGCGTAGGCGGTGGGAGAGACGCCGACGGTGGCGCTGATGTCGCGGATCAGATGCGCCTGATCGCTGTAGCCCAGTTCGGCGGCGAGCGCGGCCCAGTCGACCTCCGCGTCGGACGCGGCGCGCTCCAGGGCCTCGTGCACCCGGTAGCGCAGCAGTACCCACTTGGGGCTGACCCCGACGTATCCGGCGAACAGCCGCTGCAGGGCCCGTACGGACATGCCCTCGGCCTGCGCGAAGTCCGCGACCCGGCGGATCGTGCGGTCCGTGCGGATCCGATCGGCCAGTCCCATGGCGAGGTCGGTCTGAGCGAGGATCCGGGGCCCGGCCCGCACGCGGGGGATCAGAAACGCGTCGAGCGCGGCTACCCGCGCGTCCTCGTCGTCCGGCTCCAGCACGGCGGCCGCGGCGACGGGAGCCGCGGTGTCAGGGGCAGCGGTGTCGGCGGCCGCGGTACCGGAGGCCCCGAACACCGTTGCCAGCGGCAACCGGCGGTCCGTCCAGTCCGTGGCGGGCCGCTCCGGGGTGAACGGCCGGAACCCGCCGGGCCGGAACTGCACCCCGCACACCCGCCCGCGCCCCGTCAGCTTCTGCGCGAACAGCTCCAGCCCGACGCCCGCGACCTCACCGAAACCGGGCCGGTCGGCGTACCGCTGGAAGACGAGGTTCACGCAGGGGTGCGGAACGACATGCGTGGCATACGGCTCGGACAGATCCCAGTCGATCAGCCAGTAGTGCTCGACATAGGGGCGCAGCGGCGCGGCGGGGGTGCGGCGGCGGAACTGCACCCGCGTGAAGAGTCCGGGGGCGTCGACGATGCCCCGGGTATCGCGCCGTGGAGCGGCCATGCCTGGATTTTAGGGGGTGCCGGAACGGGCTGCCGGGTGCCCGGTCGTGCGGGCTGTCGCATTTTTTCAAGCCGCCCCCGGCCGCGGCCCGTAGCGTCATCGCCATGACCGACATGCAAGACATTCCGGATGAAACACCCGCGAAGGAAACAGGACCGACCCCCGCGGCCTCACCAGCCCCTGCGCCCCCACCGGCCCCTGCGCCCTCACCGATCAGTGCGCTGCTCGAAGCGGCGGCCCATGCGGCGCTCCCCGTACTGCGCGGGGTACGCGACGACCAGCTGGCACTGCCCACACCGTGCGCCGAGTACGACCTGCGGGCGCTGCTCAACCACCTCTTCCACGTGGTCGTCGCCTTTCAGACGCTGGCCGCCAAGAAGGACGTCGATTTCAGCACCACCCCCGACCGGCTCGGCGAATACGGCGCGCGGTGGCCCGACCGGTTCGCGGACGAGACGGCGCGGCTGGTCGAGGCGTGGGCGGCGCCGGGCGCGGAGGACGGCCTGACCGGCGGCATGAACCTGCCGGCACGGACCGTCGGCGCGATGGTGCTGCTGGATCTGACGGTGCACGCCTGGGACGCGGCGCGGGCGACCGGCCTGCCGTACGCGCCGGCCGCCGGGTGCGTGGCCGAGCTGCGGACGCTGGTCGCACGGATGGCCCCGACGGCCCGGAAGATGAACGTCTTCGGCGACCCGTTCCCCGTCCCGTCCGGCGCCTCCGCGCTCGACGTGCTGCTGGCGGAGACCGGCCGCGACCCGTATTGGACGGCCGGCTGACGGGCCGTCGGCCGCCGGGCAACCCCTCTGGCCGGCCAACGCCGCCGCCCGTGCTCGGCCACCTGGCTCGAATGGGACCGCACCGGATGGCCCTCGCCCCTAGCCTGGTCCACGACCCGGCAGCCGGCAGCCGACAGACCGAGGGGAGGCAGCCGCGGATGGACGAGCAGCGGACGGGTGAGCAGAGCACGGACGAGCAGCCGCTGCCCTCTGACCGGCTCCCCGAGGCGCTGATCCATTTCTACGGGCTGGCGCCGCTGCCCCGTGAAGGCGGGCGGTTCCGGCGTACCTGGGCGGGCCCCGAGCGTGCCGACGGACGGCCCGAGGGCTCGGCGATCGTGATGCTGCTGACCGCCGAGCCGGGCGATTTCTCCGCCCTGCACCGGCTGCCCACCGACGAGATCTGGCACTTCTACCGAGGTGATCCGCTCGCCCTGTTCCTGCTCCCGGAAGACGGCGGTGCCCGTACGGTCATCCTCGGACCGGACGTGCTCGGCGGGCAGCACGTCCAGTTCACGGTGCCGGCCGGTACGTGGATGGCCGCCGAGGTCGCCGACGGCGGCTCCTGGACGCTCTTCGGCTGCACGATGGCGCCGGGTTTCACCTTCGAGGACTACGAGCACGGGGACGCCGCCGAACTGGCCGCGCGCTTCCCCCGGGAGGCAGCGCGGATCGCCGCCCTGAGCCGACCGTGACCGAACGGTCCACGACGGACCCGACCGTGACCGAACTGTCCACGCCCACGGCGGACCCGCCCATGACGGACCCGCCCATGACGGACCCGCCCATGACGGACCCGCCCACGGCGGACCCGCCCACGGCGGACCCGCCCATGACCGATCCGAAAGCGAGGGGCCGACCATGACCGAGACCGCACCCGACGCCGCCGGCCGCTCCCCTCACCCCAGCGACTCCCCGCTCCCCAGCCACTCCCCTCACCCCGGCCTCCCCGACCTCCGCGGTCAGGTGGCTCTCGTCACCGGCGCCGCCGGCGGCCTCGGCCGCGGTATCGCGCTGCGGTTCGCCGCCGCCGGGGCCGCCGTCGTGGCGCATTACCGTACGGGCGCCGAGGCGGCGCGGGACCTGGTCGAGCGGATCGAGTCGGAGGGCGGGAGCGCGCTGGCGCTGGCCGCCGATCTGGCCGTCGAGGAGGAGTGCCACCGCCTGGTGACCGAGGCGGCCGCCTGGCGCGGGCGGCTGACCGCGCTGGTGAACAACGCGGGGGTGCAGCCGACGCAGGAGCTGGCGGGGATGTCGCTCGCCGACTGGCGAGCGGTGGCGGACGTGAACGTGCACAGCGTCTTCGCCTGCACCCAGGCCGCGGCGGCCGTGATGCGGGCGGGCGCCGGAGGGTCGGTGACCCATATCGCCTCCATCGAGGCGGACCGGCCGGCGCCGCGGCATGCCCACTACTGCGCGTCGAAGGCGGCGGTGGTGATGCATGCGCGCACGGCGGCCCTGGAGTACGGGGCGTACGGCATCCGCGTCAACAGCGTCTCGCCCGGCCTGATCGACCGGCCCGGCCTGGAAGGGGACTGGCCGGAGGGGGTGCGTCGCTGGCAGGCGGCGGCACCTGCCGGGCGGTTGGGCACGCCGCAGGACGTGGGCGATGCCTGCGTCTTCCTCGCCTCGCCGATGGCGTCCTGGATCACCGGGCACGATCTGGTCGTGGACGGCGGTGTGTCGGCCCGCCCCACGTGGTGAGAGGGGCCCGGCACGGCGGCCCCGGCCGGGCACCGCGCCCCGCCCGGGGCCGAACCTTACGGCCAGACCAGGCAGTACGCCTGGTGCCCCGCCTCGTGCAGCCGGTGGCTGAAGTCCTGCCACTCGTGCAGCAGCTGGTAGACGGTGAAGGCGTCGCGCGGGCCGCCGCGGTCGGGGACGGTGGACCAGATGAAGGCGGCCGCGCCGACCGACTCCTCGCCGACGCCTCGCAGCGGGTCGACCACGGTCATCGGAAGCTTGACGACGGCGTAGTCGGGGTGGAGGACGACCAGTTCGAGCGGCGGAACCTTATGGAGCGGTATGCCCTCTATACCGGTGAGGACCATGGCGGCCATCGTCTCCGGCTTGATCTTGCTGAACATGCCGCCCATGCCGAGCTCGTCACCGCCGAGCTCTTCGGGGCGCATGGAGACGGGGACACGGGCCGCCGTCGCGCCGTTGGGCGCGCCGAAGTACCTGTACGTCACCCCCATGCGGCCGCCTCTGATCTCCCCGCCCGTGGTCTCGCTCGTGATGTCCTCGCGCGTGGTCTCGCCCGTGGTGTCCTCGCGCCGGTGACGGCCGCGCTGGGCGCGCTCGGGACCCCGGTCATTGGTTCCCTCGCCCAGTTCGCCACCGCGATGCATATCTCCACCCGACCACTCGCAGCCCCAGCCGCGCAACCCGATCATCGTCTCAGAGACCTCCCCCGTCACCGGCGCGTGAAACGCCCGGCCACGCGCCCCCGTGCGCCTCTGAGACCATTGCTTGCGTGACTTACTCGTACGTCGGCCCAGTTTCGCAGACGAGTGGGGGCTGACGCCCGGTCGAAAGCGAGAGGAATCAAAAAAGGAGCGAGGGTGAACCGAGCGGCGCCCGCAGGCGTATCGCGAGGCAGATTCCCGCCTCCCTAGTCAGCAGGGCCGCGCCCGAGCGCCGCCCACCCGCCGTTTATGCAGGTCAGGATCACAGTGTCTTTTCCGTATGAAGCCCCTGTTTCGCAGTCGCTCTTCGACCGTGCGTCCGCCGTGACGCCGGGCGGCGTCAACTCTCCGGTGCGGGCGTTCCGCGCCGTGGGCGGTACGCCCCGTTTCATGGTGTCCGGTACCGGTCCGTACCTCACCGACGCCGATGGCCGTGAGTATGTCGACCTGGTGTGCTCCTGGGGGCCGATGATCCTCGGCCACGCGCACCCCGAGGTGATCGCCGCGGTCCAGGAGGCGGTCGCCCGCGGTACGTCCTTCGGCACGCCCGGCGCGGGCGAGGTCGAGCTGGCCGAGGAGATCGTGGCCCGGATCGAGCCGGTCGAGCAGGTGCGGCTGGTCTCCAGCGGCACCGAGGCGACGATGTCGGCGATCCGGCTGGCGCGCGGGTTCACCGGCCGGCCGAAGGTGATCAAGTTCGCGGGCTGCTACCACGGGCACGTGGACGCGCTGCTGGCCGCGGCCGGTTCGGGCGTGGCGACCCTCGGACTGCCCGACACGCCGGGGGTGACGGGGGCGCAGGCCGGCGACACGATCGTGCTGCCGTACAACGACCTCGAAGCGGTGCGGGCTGCGTTCGCCGCGCACCCGGGCGAGATCGCCTGTGTGATCACGGAGGCGGCGCCGGGCAACATGGGCGTGGTGCCGCCGCTGCCGGGCTTCAACCAGGGCCTGAAGGACCTGTGCGCCGGCAACGGGGCGCTCTACATCTCCGACGAGGTGATGACCGGCTTCCGCGTCAGCAAGGCCGGTTGGTACGGCATTGACGGTGTACGTCCGGATCTGATGACGTTCGGCAAGGTCATGGGCGGCGGCTTCCCGGCCGCGGCCTTCGGCGGCCGTACGGACGTCATGGCGCACCTCGCGCCGGCCGGCCCGGTCTACCAGGCGGGCACCCTGTCCGGGAACCCGATCGCCACCGCCGCGGGTGTCGCGCAGCTGCGGCGGCTGGACGACGCCGCGTACGAGAAGGTCGACGCGGTCTCCGCTCAGGTGCGGGGCCTGGTCACCGCCGCGCTGGCGAAGGAGGGCGTGGCGCACCGGGTCCAGACCGCGGGGAACATGTTCACGGTCTTCTTCACGGATGCCGAGGTGACCGACTACGACGCCGCCAAGGCGCAGGAGTCGTTCCGCTTCACCGCCTTCTTCCACTCGATGCTGGCGCAGGGCGTCTACCTCCCGCCGTCCGCCTTCGAGTCGTGGTTCGTCTCGACCGCGCACGACACGGCGGCCGTCGAGCGCATCGCCGCCGCCCTGCCGGCCGCCGCACGGGCCGCGGCCGCGGCGACGGCCTGAGGAACCTCCGGCGCACGGGCCGGCGACTGCTTGCCGACGACTGAATGAATGGGTGACATGAGCAGCGAAGACATCACCGTGGTGCATCTGATGCGGCACGGCGAGGTGCACAACCCCGACGGCGTGCTCTACGGGCGCCGGCCCGGCTACCACCTCTCCGAGCTGGGTCGGAAGATGGCCGACCGGGTGGCGGAGCACCTTGCGGGGCGGGACATCACGCATGTCGTCGCCTCGCCGCTGGAGCGTGCGCAGGAGACCGCGACGCCGATCGCCGGGGCGCACGGCCTGGAGCTGGCCACCGACGAGCGGCTGATCGAGGCGGCCAACGTCTTCGAGGGGAAGACCTTCGGGGTCGGTGACGGTGCGCTGAAGAAGCCGGGAAACTGGAAGTACCTGACGAATCCGTTCCGGCCCTCCTGGGGCGAGCCGTACCTCGAGCAGGTCGTGCGGATGATGGCGGCGCTGGGCGCGGCACGGGACGCGGCGCGCGGGCACGAGGCGGTGGCGGTCAGCCATCAGCTGCCGATCTGGATCGTGCGCAGCTTCGCGGAGCGGCGGCGGCTGTGGCACGACCCGCGGAAGCGGCAGTGCACGCTGGCCTCGCTGACGTCGTTCACCTTTCACGGCGACAAGATCGTTTCGGTGGGGTACAGCGAGCCCGCGCGCGACCTGGTTCCCTCCCATCTTCTGGCCGGCGCCAAACCGGTCAAGGGAAAGGCCAAGGCTTTTGGTGCCTGACGGCGCATCACTTGGCGGAATGTCACCTGCAGGCGAAATGACCTGTCCAGGCGAATAACTCGTCACCCCGACGCTCGACATGCCCTCCTCTCCGTTGTCCGTTTATATGGATATCGAGTTCGGCGAGCACGGATGGGGACGAGGGTATGCGCGCGATCAGCCGGCGAAAGCTGCTGGGCATGGGAGTCGGTGCAGCCGCTGCGCTGGGCATCGCCGGCTGCTCGTCGACGGACTCGGACGGCGCGGGGGCGGACAGGCAGCGGGTCAAAGGGTCGGTCCAGGCGCGGGCGAAACTCATCGGTGACGGTTCGACAGCATATTCCGGCGTGCAGCCCCATCAGCCCAAGACGCCGGAACGGCTCGAGCCCGGTCAGACCCCGCCGCAGTTCGTGGTCTTTTCCTGGGACGGGGCCGGAGAGGTCGGCAACGGCCTCTTCCCCCGTTTCCTCCAGCTCGCCAGGGACCACGGCGCGGCAATGACCTTCTTCCTCTCCGGCCTGTATCTCCTGCCCGAATCCCAGAAGCACCTCTACGCCCCGCCGAACAACGAGCAGGGCGCCTCCGACATCCCCTACCTCAGCGACGTCCACATCAAGGAGACGCTGAAGTACGTGCGCGAGGCCTGGCTGGACGGCCACGAGGTCGGCACCCACTTCAACGGGCACTTCTGCGGCAACGCCCCGACCTCGGTCAAGCACTGGACACCCCGGCAGTGGCAGTCCGAAATCGACCAGGCGATGGACTTCGTCACACAGTGGCGCACGAACACCGGCTTCACCGACCTCGACCCGCTGCCCTTCGACTACCGCAAGGAATTGGTCGGCGGCCGCACCCCCTGCCTGCTGGGCCAGAAAAACCTGCTGCCCACCGCCCAGGAACTCGGCTGGCGGTACGACGCCAGCTCGCCCGGCGGAATGCAGATGTGGCCGAGGAAGAAGCGGGGCCTGTGGGACTTCCCGCTCCAGCTGATTCCGTTCCCGGGGCACAGTTCCCAGGTGCTCTCGATGGACTACAACATGCTCTTCAATCAGTCGAAGAACTCCACGCAGGCCCCGCCGGCCAACTATCCGGGCTGGCGGCAGCAGGCCACCGACGCATACATTTCCGGATTCCGCCGGGCCTACGAGACCAATCGCGCGCCGTTCTTCATCGGCAACCACTTCGAAGAGTGGAATGGCGGCATCTATATGGATGCCGTCGAGGAAGCCCTCAAGCACATTGCCAATGAGCAGAACAAAGATGTCCGTCTGGTGTCGTTCCGGCAGTTCACCGACTGGCTCGACGCACAGGACCCGCAGGTGGTGAGCAGGCTCCAGGAGCTGCCCGTGGGAGCGCGGCCGGACGGCGGCTGGAAGTCGTATTTGTCGGCGGTCTGACGGATACCGCCGGGGGCGGCGGGCGGTCGGAGGGGGGCGCGGAAGATCCGGAATGGGCCCATGCGAAACTTTTCACATGAGTGCTTGCCGCGCCCCACGCCGCCTCACGAGCCGCCGCCGCATCGCCCTGCTCGCCGCAGGGGCGGCGGCCGCGTCGCTGACGCTCAGCGCCTGCGGCGACGGCGCCTCCGGCGGCTCCTCCCAGACCCGGTTCGTCCAGGGCAAGAACGGCATCGACACCGTCACGAAGGACGAGCGGCAGCCGGCCCCCGATCTTTCGGGTGAGACCACCACCGGCAAGAAGCTGGACATCGCCGACTACAAGGGCAAGGTCGTCATCCTCAACGTCTGGGGATCATGGTGCGGGCCCTGCATCGCCGAGGCGCCGAACTTCGCCAAGGTCGCGAACGAGACCAAGGACAAGGGCGTCCAGTTCGTCGGGATCAACACCCGCGACTCCGAGAAGTCGCAGGCCACCAGCTTCGAGGAAGAGCACAAGGTGCCCTACCCGAGCCTGTTCGACCCCACCGGCCGGCTGATGCTGCGCTTCCCCAAGGGCAGCCTCAACCCGCAGTCCATCCCCTCCACGATCGCCGTCGACCGGCACGGCAAGATCGCCGCCCGCTCGATCGGCCCGGTCACCGAGGGCGACCTCCGCAAGATGATCACCCCGCTGATCGCCGAGAAGTGATCACGTGATCGCGCTCGCCGCCGCCGCGGAAAACCAGACCGTCCTCAACGGGACCCTGCTCGCCGCCGTCCCCCTCGCACTCGTCGCCGGACTCGTCTCCTTCTTCTCGCCCTGCGTCCTGCCCCTGGTGCCGGGCTATATGTCGTACGTCACCGGCGTCACCGGCACCGACCTCGGCGAGGCCCGGCGCGGCCGGATGCTGGCCGGCGCCGCGCTCTTCGTCCTCGGCTTCACCGCCGTCTTCGTCTCCGGCGGCGCGCTCTTCGGGTTCGCCGGCCAGACCCTGCAGCAGTACAAGGACGTCGTCTCGCGGGTCCTCGGCGTGCTGATGATCCTGCTCGGGCTGGCGTTCGCCGGTGTCCTCAAACGCTTCGGACAGCGCGAGGTGCGCTTCCACATGAAGCCCGCGATGGGACTGGCCGGCGCGCCGGTGCTCGGGGTGCTCTTCGGCGTCGGCTGGACGCCGTGCCTCGGCCCCACCTTCGCCGCCGTCAGCGCCCTCGCGTACTCCGGCGCCAGCGCCGGCCGCGGCGCCCTGCTCACCGTGGCGTACTGCCTCGGCCTGGGCGTGCCGTTCATCGTCGTCGCGCTGGCCTTCCGCCGGGCACTCGGCGCCTTCGGCTGGGTCAAGCGGCACTATCTGTGGGTGATGCGGATCGGCGGCGGAATGATGGTCGCCCTCGGCATCCTCCTCGTCACCGGCATCTGGGACAGCCTGATGTCCGAGCTCCAGAGCTGGACGCAAAGCTCCACCGTTGGGATCTGATTGATGGCCACCAAGACCGACACCCCCCGCGACCCGGGCTCCGCGGCCGACGCGGGCAGTGATCTCGGCGCGGCCGGATCCCAGCTCTCCACCGCGCCCACGGAAGACGTCACCTTCCCCTCGCTCGGCCCGCTCGGCTGGGCCCGCTGGTTCTGGCGGCAGCTGACCTCGATGCGGGTCGCGCTGCTGCTGCTCTTCCTGCTGTCCATCGGCGCGATCCCCGGCTCGCTGATCCCGCAGACCAGCGTCGACCCGGTCAAGGTCGACCAGTTCAAGGCCGACCACTCCACCCTCGCGGGCATCTACGACAAGCTCGGGATGTTCCACGTCTACAGCTCGGTGTGGTTCTCCGCGATCTACCTGCTGCTGTTCATCTCGCTGATCGGCTGCATCGTGCCGCGCAGCTGGCAGTTCGTCGGACAGCTCCGCGGCCGCCCGCCGGCCGCCCCGCGCCGGCTGACCCGGCTGCCCGCGTACACCACCTGGCGCACCGAGACGGACCCCGAGGACGTCCTCGGCGCGGCGCAGCGGCTGCTGAAGAAGCGGCGCTTCCGCGCCCACCGTGACGCCACCGCGGTCGCCGCCGAGAAGGGCTACCTGCGCGAGGTCGGCAACCTCGTCTTCCACGTCGCGCTGATCGTGATGCTGGTGGCGTTCGCCGTCGGCGGCCTGTGGAAGTCCGAGGGCAACAAGCTGATCACCGAGGGCGACGGCTTCGCCAACAGCCTCACGCAGTACGACGAGTTCAAGTCGGGACCGTTCTACGACACCGACGACATGGACCCGTTCGGCTTCAAGCTCGACCGCTTCGACGCGACGTACGAGCGGACCGGGCCGCAGCGGGGCACCCCGCGCACCTACCGGGCGCAGATCTCCTACTACCTGGGCGCGGACGGCAAGCAGCACCACACCGCCATCGAGGTCAACAAGCCCCTCGACATCGCGGGCAACCGCGTCTACCTGCTCTCGCACGGCTATTCCCCCGTCGTCACCGTCAAGGACGGCCGCGGCAAGACCGTCTTCCACGGCGCCACGGCCTTCCTGCCCGCCGACCCGAAGAACCTCACCTCGACCGGTGTGGTGAAGGTGCCCGGCGCGCAGACCAAGGACGGCAAGCGCAACCAGCTCGGCTTCCAGGCGATGTTCGTCCCGACCTTCGGCGGCCGCGGCACCGGCTCGATGTTCTCGCAGTTCCCGGCGCTGGACTTCCCCGTGCTCTCGGTCAACGCGTACCACGGTGACCTGGGCCTGGACTCCGGCCTGCCGCAGAGCGTCTACAAGCTGGACACCAAGCGCCTCAAGAAGTACCAGGACGGCAAGGGCGGCATCCTGAAGAAGATGCTGCTGCCCAAGGACCGCGTGGACCAGCACGCGGGCGGCTCCAAGAACAAGTCCGCCGTCCGCGCCGCCGAGGCACAGACCACGATGCAGCTGCCGAACGGCGAGGGCTCCATCACCTTCGAGGGCGTCAAGAGCTGGGCCAGCTTCAAGGTCTCCCACCAGCCTGGCAACGGCCTGGCGCTGACCGGCGCGGTCGCCGCCCTGCTGGGCCTGGCCGGGTCGCTGTTCATCCAGCGCCGCCGGATGTGGGTCCGGGCCGAGAAGGGCGCCGACGGCGTCACCGTCGTCGAGATGGCCGGGCTCGGCCGCAGCGAGTCGGCCCGACTGCCGGAAGAACTCGGCTCGCTCGCCGGGGACCTGTTCCCCCAGGCCCCGCCCGCCCCCGACGCCCCGCCCGCCCCCGACGCCCCTGCCCCCGATACCGAAGACCCCGCGGAGCCCACTGACTCTGACGGACCTGCTGACCCCTCCGAAGGAGCGCGCGCGTGAACATCGCGGCCGCAGCCAACGAGACACTGGCGCACAACAGCAACCTGCTGGTCTATTCCGCGATGGCGGTCTATACGCTCGCCTTCCTCGCGCACATGGCCGAGTGGGTGTTCGGCAGCCGCAGCAAGGTCGGCCGCACCGCCGCCGCCCTGACCGCACAGTCCACGGCGTCCGCGACGGTCTCCGCCCGGAAGTCCCAGCAGGGCGGCACCACCGCCGTACTGGAGCGGCCCGAGGTCGTCACCAAGTCCGTCGCCGGCAACCGCGACGTCCCCGACGGGCCGGGCGCCGCGGGCGACACCGAGAAGGGCGACCTCTACGGGCGGATCGCCATCTCGCTGACGGTCCTGGCCTGGGCGCTGCACGTGGGCGGCGTCCTCACCCGCGCCCTGTCCGTGGAGCGTGCCCCCTGGGGCAACATGTACGAGTTCTCCACGACCTTCGCCGCGGTCGCCGTGGGCCTCTACCTCCTGCTGCTCGTGCTCGGGAAGAAGGTCCGCTGGATCGGGCTGCCCCTGGTCACCACCGTCCTGCTCGACCTGGGGCTGGCCATCTCGGTGCTCTACACCGCCAGTGACCAGCTGGTGCCCGCGCTGCACTCGTACTGGCTGTGGATCCACGTCAGCTGCGCGATCATCTCCGGCGCGGCGCTCTACCTCGGCGCCGTCTCCACCCTGCTCTTCCTGTTCCGCGACTCCTACGAGAGCAAGCTCGCCGACCCCGCGGGCAAGCAGCCCGGCGCCTTCGCCTCGTCCGTACTGGAGCGCCTGCCCTCGGCCGCCTCGCTCGACAAGTTCGCCTACCGCGTCAACGCCACCGTCTTCCCGCTGTGGACGTTCACCATCATCGCGGGCGCCATCTGGGCCGAGGTCGCATGGGGCCGCTACTGGGGCTGGGACCCCAAGGAGGTCTGGGCCTTCATCACCTGGGTCGCCTACGCCTGCTACCTGCACGCCCGCGCCACGGCCGGCTGGAAGGGCCGCAAGGCCGCCTACCTGGGCCTGATCGGTTTCGCCTGCTACCTGTTCAACTACTACGGCGTGAACATCTTCGTGACGGGCCTGCACTCCTACGCGGGAGTCTGACCCGGTCCATCCGGCCGGGTCCCGCCCGGTCCGGCCCGGTCCGATCCGCACACCCCCCGGTGCCGTACGGGACGCCTCCGCACGAGGCCGTCCCGTACGGCACCGTCGTTTCCCGGGGAGAGAGGGACAACCGGCCGGCTACCGCCGCCTGCGCCGGCCCCGCTCCTGGCGCGGCTGCTGCTGCCCCGCCCCCGGCAGCGTCGGCTTCGGCAGGTTCGCCACCTCCCACTGCGCCTCGACCAGTTGCTCGGCGGTGTCACGGGGCAGCCGGGGCGGGCGGGGTGCCCGGTGCCGGAAGCCGAACGCCGACGTCAGATCGCCGAAGGTGGCCCGTCGCCAGTCGCTGATGTTCGGCTCTTCGACACCCGTCCAGCGCTCCAGGAACTGCAGCACCGAGGTGTGGTCGAAGGGATCGCCGGCGGCCCAGCCGCCCACCGTCCACGGCGAGATGATCAGACACGGCACGCGGAACCCGCCGCCGATCGGCAGGCCCCGGACGAACTCGTCCTTGGTCCCGGCCGGCGGCACCGGCGGCGGCACATGATCGAAGAGCCCGTCGTTCTCGTCGTAGTTCAGGATGAAGACGGTCTTGGCCCACAGCCTCGGGTTGGACGCGATCGCCTCGATCTTCCGCGCGACATAGTCGGCGCCGGCGGCCGGCAGATAGTCCGGGTGCTCGGACTGGTGACTGGTGGGGATCAGCCACGACACGGCCGGCAGCCGGCCGGCCCGGGCATCGTCCTCGAACGTCCCGGCCGGCTGCGCCCGCACCCCGCGCTCGTACAGCGGCTCACCCGGCTTGGCGTCCCGGAAGGTCTGGAACTGCTCCAGCAGATTGCAGCCGTAGTCGTCTTCCTCCTGGTACACCTTCCAGCTGATCCCGGCCGCCTGCAGCCGCTCGGCGTAGGTCGTCCAGCGGTACGGCTTGGGCGCGGTGTTGTTCAGCACCGGGCCGCCCAGGGTGCCGCCCGGGTCGAGGGTGCCGGTCATCCAGTACAGCCGGTTGGGCCAGGTCGGGCCGAAGACCGAACAGAAGTAGTTGTCGCACAGCGTGAACGCCTCGGCGAGCGCGAACTGGAAGGGGATGTCCGCACGCGTGTGATAGCCCATCACATAGGGTCCGTTGACCCCGTCGGCCTTGCGGTGCGCGGGCAGCCAGCGGTCCATCTTGCCGCCGTTCCACGCCTCGTGCTGCACCGACCAGGCATGGCTGGTGGAGGGGATGGCCTGGGCGCTCGTGGTGTGCGTGTTGAGGCGGAACGGCAGCAGATAGCCGTCCGGGTTCGCCGCGTCCGGCTGATGGAAGACCGACCGGCCGTCCGGCAGCGTCAGCGCGTCCGGGTCGGCGAAGCCACGGACGCCGCGCAGGGTACCGAAGTAGTGGTCGAAGGACCGGTTCTCCTGCATCAGCATCACGACGTGCTCGACGTCGTGCAGCGAGCCGCGACGCGCCGGTCCGGCGGCGACGGCCTTTTGCACGCTGGGCGGCAGCAGCGACAGCGCGGCGGCGCCGCCAACCGCGCCGGCCGCCGAGCCGAGGAGTCTGCGTCGGGTCATGTCGGGCATATGTGCCACTCTCCCTGAGTCGCGTGAGCCCTCAGTGGGCCGACATGACTGTGGCGGCGGCCGAGTTGCCCGGGCAGGGGGAGGTTGCTGAACGATGCAGCAATTGGCTGTGAACGGTCGAGAGTTGGCCGGGGATCGCTACGTCCCGTACGTCACACGCACCAGTGCCCGGCGGACCGAGTGGCGGCCGGATTTACGCGTCCGGGAAGGTGTATCAGGACACGCGGCCGAGGCCCGGAGTTCCCCCGGGTGCCGGGTAGGGACGCTCCTCGGGCAGCAGCGCGGCGGCCGCCGTCATCTCCCCGGCACGCACCAGCGCATGGATCTCCCGGGCCAGCGGCGTCACATCCGTGATCGCCACCGTCCACTCATCGGCATACCGGCGCGCCGCCTCCCCCGCCAGCCCCAGCTGCAGCGACCGGTACGGCAGCGCCCGCAGCCGCAGATCCCGCTCCGGATCCCACTGCACCCGCGCCGGCGACTCCTTCAACTGCCGCTGCCAGGCTTTGCGGTCGGCGTGCTCGTCGGGGTCGTGATGCGACAGACAGGAGTTCCGCAGCGCCCAGTCGAACCCGGCCCGCTCGATCTCGACGGCGAGCACGGTCTCCTGGTCGGCCTTGGCACCCCAGCCGCAGCGGTACATCATCCACAGGAACGACGGCTTGATCCATGTCATCCGCTCCCGCTTCCAAGCGGCGGGGAAGCGGCCGTCCCGCGCGGCGGGGAGGCCCAGTGCGGGGGAGTAGGCCTGGTAGACGGTGACGGTCTCGGCGGTGTGCAGAGCACGGATACGACGGGTCGGCTCGGCGGAGGGTACGGGGGTGTGCGCGGACTCTACGGGGACGGCGGGGCTGGTGCTCATGGCTGGTCATCCTGGCGGAGGGCGGGGCCGGGGGCCAGCGAATTGCGGGGCTGGGGAACGAGGGCCCCGGGGGTCCCGAAACGGGCCTGACAACCGCCAAGCCCCAGGCCACCGGCCTGGGGCTTTCGCATGGAGCGGTGGAGGGGACGCAGGCCGGCGCTGCCGGCATTCCGTGGTGCTCGGATACGGGTGCTCAGTTGCCTTCCGGCGGAGCCGGAACCTGGGCAACGACCGCCCGGCCAGGGGAACGTGAGGTCGGCAGGCATGCTCCATGACCGCCTTCGGAGTCCCACGCCGAAAGCAGGGCCAAGTCGGCATCCGCTGCGATCCGGCGTTGCTCCGCTGCGTCCATCAGGTCGCTCGCGGTCAGGGTGCCCAGCGGATCGGCGGCCTCGGCCATGAGCCGGGCGGCGGTGGCGGGACCGGTCTCCGGGGGGATTACCAGCAGGTCCCAACGGCCGGTGGTGTAGGAGAGCAGCAGCAGCTTGTGCGGATCTTGCTCCTCCTTGAACCAGCCGACACCTACCACATGCCCCTTGACTGGCACTTTCCGTGGGATGACCGGCCAGAACGTGGGGTTTACGGTGACGTGGGTGATCCGTCCCCACAACGGGTCGAGGAAGGCCGTCAGCGAGGCAAGTTCCGCCGTGAGGTCGCGGGAACGGGGCCACCACGCCCCGTCGAGCAGAGCCGGAGCGGTGCCGGCCGGCGCCAGCCGGAGTCGGAGAGGCGGCGAAGAGGTTCGGTCCTCGGCGGCAGGTGTGTACAGAACGGTCGCGGTCATGACGTGGTCCCTGCCCCGGCCCGGACTGAACCGGCCCGGTGTCGTGAATCGCCGAAAACGACACGAGCTTGAAGGCGGGTGTGCGAAATGCTCTCGGTAATTTCAGCTTACTCCTGGTAAGAGCCCGCCGGATCGATGCGGAGCAAGGGGGTGAACGGCCCAGGTGATCCGGTGAAAGGCCGACCCGGGGCAATTCCTCCCGAGTGTGCCCGGACGCGAGCCCGGGGGCCTGGAGCGTGCGGCGTGCTCGCGCCCACGGATGAGACAACGGCCCACAGCCAACGGCCCCGGCGTATACAACACCGGGGCCGCCCTTTCGGGCGGTGGCACGTGAGAGTGCACCAACCCACAGCCCATTTTACTGCCGCTGGCGCGTCATTTCCCGTGTCACGCGTGCTGCGGAAATGCAGCGGTGGCAGAGACCGGCTGCGGCGGGTGCCCCATTCATCCGATGGAGGATTCCACGTCGCTGATCGGCCGTGCGAGCCGAGCTCTTTTGGTCGTGATTTCGTCCGCGACGGACCTCCTGCCCCGGCTCACCGGCTCCACGGGGGGTCTCTCCGTGCAGCTTGCGGCGACGGCTCTCCCCAGCGCGCCGGAGGTGCCGGCCGCGGGCGCCCGCGCACACCGGACAGTCAGTGCGAGGCCGTAGGCCGCGCTGGGCCATTCGGGTGAGATGTGGTCCTCCCTCTACACAAGGCCCGCCGGTGGCGCCTTAATGGCGATGGTGAGTCCGGAGGTCGCCCATCCCTCCCGGTTACTCGTCTACTGCCGATCGGCTGGCAGCGGTCAGCGGCATTGCGTGACGGGTACTCCATGGACGGCCGGTCAGTTGCCCCTGGCGGCTGTTTACTGACTGTCAGTCAGTCTCTTGGAGTGCCGACCCGGATCCACACAGACCTAGATCGCGAGGGCTCGGCATGGGCAAGCGTATTCAGCCGAACAGGCATCAATTGCTTTGAGTCGGGGTGAGCGGGATGCGGCTCACGTTGCCGACTCCGCTGAATCCGATCGGCCCGGTAAGGGCGGATCCAATGTGCCCCCCGCGTCCCCGGATCGTGGACACACCCAAGTGACCGATTCGGGCGACCACCCCGCCTTTCCAGGCGACTCCGCGGTTTCCGTCCGACGGTGATGCCGGACTCCCCCGACATCCGCCACAGGCGACGGTGCTGCGCCAGGCGTCCTCTGGTACGGCGCCCCCCCATAACCACGCGGCGCGGCCACTGACGCCTGACGGCGCTGGTCGAGCTGTGGCGAGTGCGAAAACCACGCTCGGCCGAAGCCCTCACATACAACCCGGCGCGCAGCGGACGGCACAGATCGACCCGTGCCCCAGGCGCCGGTCGCAGCGGTGCAGCGCACTGCTCTCGCAACGTTACAGGGCGGCATTAGGGCTGCCCCAGAACCCTTGGAAAGGAAAATCCACGATGGCAACAACCGTACCTCTGGGCACCGCCGCTACCTACGGGGTGCTCGCCAACACGGCGATCACCAACACCGGCCCCACCGTGGTCGCCGGCGACCTCGGAGTGAGCCCCGCCGGTGCGGTGACCGGCTTTCCTCCCGGAACGGTCACCGGAACCATCCACCTGAACGACGCCGCCGCGGCGCAGGCCCAGGCCGACCTGCTGACCGGGTACGCCAACGCGTTGGTACAGCCGGTCACGGCCACTGTCCCGACGGAACTCGGCGGGACCACCCTGACCCCCGGCGTGTACAACTCCGCCTCCGGCACGTTCGGCCTCAACGGGACACTGACCCTGGACGCTCAGGGCAACCCCAACGCCGTCTTCATCTTCAAGACGACCACCACGCTCATCACGGGAGCCACCGGCAACGTCAACCTCATCAACCAGGCAAAGTCCGCCAACGTCTTCTGGCAGGTCGGCAGCTCCGCGACACTCGGCGCCGGCTCCACCCTGAGGGGCAGCATCCTCGCCTTCACCTCGATCACCGCCACGACCGGTGCCATCGTGGACGGCCGGCTGCTGGCCCTCGGCGCCGCCGTCACGCTTGACTCGAACGCGGTCACCGTGCCGCCCCTGTCCACCTGCTCGGTGGTGGTCCAGCCGGTGGCCGGGCCGGTGGTCGTCGGGCAGCCGACCCCCGTATCCGCTCTGGTGACCTGCAACGGTCTGCCGGTCTCGGGTGCCTCGGTCACCTTCAACGGAGGTGCGGTCCCGGTGACCGCCACCACCAACGCGGCGGGCATCGCCACCGGGTCGCTGACCTTCAACACCGCCGGGCCCGCCACCATCACTGCCACTGTCACCGCGGCCGGCTCCGGGTGTGCCTGCACCGGCGTCGTCTCCGCGCCCCTCCCCATCACCGTCACTCCGCAGCCGTCCTGCCTGGTGGTGGTCCAGCCGGTGGCCGGGCCGGTGGTCGTCGGGCAGCCGACCTCCGTATCCGCTCTGGTGACCTGCAACGGTCTGCCGGTCCCGGGTGCCTCGGTCACCTTCAACGGAGGTGCGGTCCCGGTAACCGCCACCACCAACGCGGCCGGTATCGCCACCGGGTCGCTGACCTTCAACACCGCCGGGGCCGCCACCATCACTGCCACCGTCACCGCGGCCGGCACTGCCTGCACGTGCACCGGCGTCGTCTCCGCGCCCCTCCCCATCACCGTCACCCCGCAGACGGGCCCGCTGAGCGTGTCGCCCGCCTGCTGGCACGTCAACCTGCCCATCCCGATTCCGAGCCTGTTCGTGGCGACGCTGACGGCCACCCTCACGCCGGCGCAAGCGGGAGTCACGGTCACCTTCTACGTCTCCGGCCTGCCGGTGGGCACCGCGGTGACCAACGCCAACGGCATCGCCACGCTCAACGCCGGCCTGTCCATCCTGCAGATCAGCGCCAGCAGCTACACGGCGACCGCCACCGTCGGCGGCGTCCCGGTCCAGGCGACCAACACCCTGAAGCCCTGCTTCCCGCCAGTGTGAACCGCCGGTGCCCGATCCGCCGGGGCAGCGTGACGGGTCCTGTCGCGGTACTCGCGAAGGAAGGTCTGATCCACGCAGTGCAGACCCTGGCCTGACGGCCTTCCGGTAAGCGGCCTGCCCCCAAGGGCTGTCGCTCAAGGGCTGTCCCCCGTCGTGGAAGGACGGGGGACAGCCCGACTCAACTTACCGGTGAGCCGGTCGGCACCACGCCCGTCGGCAGGACGGAGACGGGGCGTGCCGTGCCGGCCGGGCAGGTCACTCGCCCCCGATGTCCTCCCGCCACAGCTCCGGCCGTTCCCCGATGAAGTCCCGCATCATCGCCGTGCATTCGGGATCGTCCAGCAGCACGATGCGTACGCCGTGCTGGGCCAGCCAGTCGTGGCCGCCGTGGAAGGTGCGGGCCTCGCCGATGACGACGCGGGAGATGCCGAACTGGCGGACCAGGCCGCTGCAGTACCAGCAGGGGGAGAGGGTGGTGACCATGGTCGTGCCGCGGTAGCCGGGCCGGCGGCCGGCCGCGCGGAAGGCCGCGGTTTCGGCGTGCAGGGTGGGGTCGTCGTCCTGGACGCGGCGGTTGTGGCCGCGGCCGAGGAGGGTGCCGTCCGGGCCGTAGAGGGCCGCGCCGATCGGGATGCCGCCCTCGGCGAGACCGGTGCGGGCCTCGGCGAGCGCCGTTGCCAGCATGGCGCGGGCCTGTTCCTGCACATGGGCGGGGTGGCCTGCCGGGTCGCTGTGGCCGCCGAGGTGCCTGTCGAGGTCCCGGTCGATGTGCCCGCCGACGTGGCTGCCGCTGTGCCCGCCGAGGTGGCCCTCGCTGTGGCCATGCCGGCCGGGCTCGTCGCGGTCCCGACCCCAGTCCTGCTTACGGTGCATGCCGTCACCACGGTCCATGCCGTCACCGTACGCCGGGCGGCAGGCTCAGGGAGTCTCCTCGGGGCCGTTCGCCGTACCGCCGTTCGCCGTACCGCCGCCCCCCGTACCGCCGTCCGCGGTACCACCGCTCTTGCGCCGCAGTTCCTCCTCGCGGCGGCGCAGGTCGGCCTCCCAGTCCTTGAGCAGCGCCTCGTCCTTCTTGTTGCTCTCGGCCTTGAGGGACGCGAGGAATTCGGGGTTGTCGTCCGGCGCGACGAACTTCGTCCGGTGGCTGCGGTGCCACTCCGACGGCGTGCTGCCGCCGTCCGCCGCCGGCTGCCGCTGCTTGCCCGCCACCAGCCAGGCGACCGGGCCGACCAGCACCTCGCCGAAGAGCAGGATGATGATCACCCAGATCACCTTGGGCAGTCCGCGCACCTGGGACTCGGGCGTGTTCAGGCAGTCGATGAACGCGTAGATCCACAGTGCGAGCACCAGGAGGAACGGCAGATACCTGAGCATTGCGGACGAGCCCCCTGCACGCGACGGCGGGCCCGCAGCGGGGCCCGGTGACCCGTCCAGGGTAGTGCGTACCCGATACTGGAGGGCATGGCTTACGACGATCTTCGCTCGTTCCTGCGTGCACTGGAGCGGGAAGGTGACCTGAGGCGCATCAAGGCCGAGGTCGACCCGTATCTGGAAGTCGGCGAGATCGTGGACCGGGTGCAGAAGTCCGGCGGCCCGGCGCTGCTCTTCGAGAACGTCAAGGGCTCGGCGATGCCGCTCGCCATGAACGTCTACGGCACCGACCGCCGGCTGCTGAAGGCGCTGGGCCTCAAGGCCTACGAGGACATCAGCGGCAAGATCGGCGGACTGCTCAAGCCGGAGCTGCCGCACGGGTTCGTCGGCGTACGCGAGGCGTTCGGGAAGCTCGCGGGTATGACGCACGTCCCGCCCAAGAAGGTCAAGGAAGCGCCCGTACAGGAGGTCGTGCTCCGGGGCGCCGACGTCGACCTGGACCGGCTGCCGGCGCTGTTCACCTGGCCCGAGGACGGCGGTTCCTTCTTCAACCTGGGGCTGACGCACACCAAGCACCCGGAGACCGGGGTGCGCAACCTCGGTCTGTACCGCCTGCAGCGCCACGACAAGCGCACCATCGGCATGCACTGGCAGATCCACAAGGACAGCCGCAACCACTACCAGGTCGCCGCCAAGCGCGGGGAGAAGCTGCCGGTCGCCATCGCCTTCGGCTGCCCGCCGGCCGTGACGTACGCCTCGACCGCGCCGCTGCCCGGTGACATCGACGAGTACCTCTTCGCGGGCTTCCTCCAGGGCAAGCGGATCGAGATGGTCGACTGCAAGACCGTGCCGCTGCAGGTCCCGGCGCACGCCGAGGTCGTCATCGAGGGCTGGCTGGAGCCCGGCGAGATGCTGCCCGAGGGCCCGTTCGGCGACCACACCGGCTTCTACACGCCGCAGGAGCCGTTCCCGGCGCTGACCATCGACTGTGTGACGATGCGTAAGCGGCCGCTGCTCCAGTCGATCGTGGTCGGCCGCCCGCCGACGGAGGACGGGCCGCTGGGCCGGGCGACGGAGCGGTTCTTCCTGCCGCTGCTGAAGATCATCGTCCCGGACATCGTGGACTACCACCTGCCGGAGTCCGGCGGTTTCCACAACTGCGCGATCGTCTCGATCGACAAGAAGTACCCCAAGCACGCCCAGAAGGTCATGCACGCCATCTGGGGCGCGCACATGATGTCGCTGACCAAACTGATCGTGGTCGTGGACGCGGACTGCGATGTCCACAACCTCCACGAGGTGTCCTGGCGGGCGCTCGGCAACACCGACTACGCCCGGGACCTGACCGTCGTCGAAGGCCCCGTCGACCACCTCGACCACGCCTCCTACCAGCAGTTCTGGGGAGGCAAGGCGGGGATCGACGCGACGGAGAAGTGGCCCGAGGAGGGCTATACGCGCGACGGCGGCTGGCCGCACATGGTCGAGTCCGACCCGCGGACGGCGGCGATGGTCGACCGCCGGTGGAAGGAGTACGGACTCTCATGAGCAGTGCATCCGCCGCGGTCCCGCAGCCGGGCCGCACCAAGGCCTTCCTGCGCCTGGTGATGATCGAGCACTCGGTCTTCGCGCTGCCCTTCGCCTACATCGCGTCCCTGACCGCGATGCACGAGTGGGACCGGCACGTCCACTGGGCGCGGCTCTTCCTCGTCACCCTCGCCATGGTCGGGCTGCGTACGTTCGCGATGGCCGCGAACCGGATCATCGACCGCGAGATCGACGCCCGGAACCCGCGCACCGCACACCGCGAACTGGTCACCGGCGCGGTGTCGGTGAAGTCGGCGTGGACGGGCGCGGTGATCGCGCTCGTCGTCTTCCTGGGTGCGGCGGCGCTGCTGAACCCGCTGTGCCTGGCACTGGCGCCGCTCGCGGTGGTGCCGATGGTGGTCTATCCGTACGGCAAGCGGTTCACGAACTTCCCGCAGGCGATCCTCGGCCTGGCCCAGGCGATGGGCCCGATCGGCGCCTGGCTCGCGATCACCGGGTCCTGGTCCTGGGAAGCGGTCATCCTCGGCCTCGCGGTCGGCATCTGGATCGGCGGCTTCGACCTGATCTACGCCTGCCAGGACGTGGAGACGGACCGCGAGGTCGGTGTGAAGTCGGTGCCGGCCCGCTTCGGCATCCCGGCCGCGATCCGGGGCGCCCGCGGCTGCCACCTCGTCACGACGGCGCTCTTCGTCTGGTACGCGCTGGCGACCGGGGCGGGCGTGTTCTTCTGGCTGGGCCTGGTGATCGTGGCGGCGGCCTTCCTGTACGAGCACACGATCGTGAAGCCGCACGACCTGACCCGGCTGAACCGGGCGTTCTTCCAGGTCAATGGCTTCATCGGCATTGCGCTCTTCGTGTGCGCGCTGCTGGATCTGCTGGTGCGAGGGCTGACGGTGTGACGGCTTCGGGCCGGTTGTCTCAGCCCTTGCTCAGCGGCCAGGCAATCAGCCGCGGATAGGTCCACAGCTCACCGCGGTTCGCCTTCACCGTGCCGATGACCGCGCAGACGATGCCGGCCAGGGCGTAGCCGCCGAAGATGACGATCACGGTCAGCAGCGGGACCGCCAGGCCGGAGCTGTTGCGCTGGGCGTCCGTTTCGGCGGCCGCGGCGAAGATGACGGCGCTGGAGAAGTAGAGCACCGTGCCGAGCGCCGCCATGACGGCCTGGGTGATGCCGAAGTTCATGGCCTGGGTGGCGTGGTGGCGGACGTACGGGTCGTGTTTGTGGCGGTCGTTGCTGCGGACGGACAGCGGGAAGATCCAGCCGAGGAGGGCCCCCAGCCCGCAGCACATCGTCGAGCCCACGGTCACGGTCAGCAGCGTGCCGAGGTGGGCCCACATCGCGGGGCCGGTCGAGGGCGCGGGGGGTGGGGTGCCGGGGCCGTAACCGGGTCCTGGCGGCTGCTGTTGGGCGCCGGGGTAGCCGTAGCTTCCGGGCCCGCCGTGCCAGCCCTGCTGTGGCGCCCCGTACCCCTGCTGCGGCGTCCCGTACGGATCCTGTGGGGTCCCGTACCCCTGCTGTGGTGCCCCGTACGGCTGCTGTGGTCCGCCGGCCGGAGGGCCGTAGCCGGGCTGGTGGTAGTCGGACATGGTCTGCTCACCCCGTATGTACTGCGTAGCGCGGCCGCCTGCAGCGCGCCGCGCCGTGCCCCGGCGCCGCGCGTGCTGCGAGGCCGTGCACGCGCTCGTGAATCCCGTTGGTCACGAGGCTACGTGACGGGTCGGACACCGGCCCCGGCAAGGTCGTCGCCGCGAAGGCGCTCCCGGAAGACGAAGGCCGCCAGCACCCCGCCGATCAGCCCGAACAGATGCCCCTGCCAGCTGATCCCGTTGTCGGACGGCAGCGCGCCCCACAGGATCGAGCCGTAGAGCACGCCGATGACCAGGCCGATGCCGATGTCGAGGGCGCTGCGTTCGATGAAGCCGCGTACCAGCAGATAGCCGAAGAGGCCGAAGACGACGCCCGAGGCGCCCGCGGTGTTGCTGTCCGGCGCGGCGGTGAGCCATACGCCCAGCCCGCTGGCGAGGATGATCAGCAGGACGACCGCGAGCAGGCGGCGCACCCCGCTGCGCAGCGCGGCGACGAAGCCGAGCAGCAGCAACGGCAGGGTGTTCGCGGCGAGATGGGCGAAGCCGAAGTGCAGGAAGGCGGCGGGCACCACATCGAGCAGTTCGGCGGGCTCGCGCGGCTGGATGCCGAAGGCGTCCAGGCTGCCGCCGGTGGCGACGTCGACGCCCTCCAGCAGCCACAGCAGTGCGACCCAGCCCAGCATCAGGCAGAGCGCGGGTTTCGCGCGTGATCTCATCTCCGGCCGTCCCTTCTCGTCCCCCGGTGGGGCGGCCCTCGGCGGGGCCGCGCGCGGGGCGCACAGGTAAGAACGGCCGTGGTGGGGTCCGCGGTTCCGCCGGATAGGCTCGATGCGTGGAGCCGCCGCACAACGACACCAGTAAGCAGGGCCCCGGCCGACGCCGTCCGTGGGTCGTGGGGATTTCCGGCGCGTCCGGGACGCCGTACGCGGCGTCCGTATTGCGCGGGCTGCTCGCCGCCGGGGAGGCGGTGGATCTGATCGTCAGCCGGGCGTCGCGGCTGACCCTGCTGGACGAGACCGGCATCGCCTTCCGGGATGCCCACTGGCGCGCCGACCTGCGGGAATGGCTGGCGCGCGGGGCGGACGGCAAACCGTCGACGTTTCCGGTGACGGAGGCGGACCTGGCGGATGTGCGGTACTGGCCGGCCGGGGACCTGGCGGCCGGGCCCTCGTCGGGTTCGTATCCCGTGAAGGGGATGCTGATCGTCCCGGCGAGCACGGCGTGTGTGGCCGGGGTGGCGCTCGGGCTCTCGAAGGATCTGCTGCAGCGGGTGGCGAGTGTGACGCTCAAGGAGCGGCGGCGGCTGGTGGTCGCGGTGCGCGAGACCCCGCTGAACGGTCCGACGCTCAAGCATCTGGTGACGCTGGACGAGGCGGGCGCCGTGGTGCTGCCCGCCTCACCGGCGTTCTATGCGGGAGCGACGCACATCCAGGATCTGGTGGACTTCGTCGCCGGCCGGGCGCTCGATGCGGCCGAGGTGCCGCACGGGCTCTACCGGCGCTGGGAGGGGGAGCTGCGGGGCGGCTCCAAGGAAGCGGAGGAGGCCCCGGACGCCGGCTAGCGCTTCTTCGCTGCGGCGGCGCGACCGAAGAGGCGGGTCCGCGGTGCCGCGGCCCGGTGGGCACGTGAACGATTGGCCTGGTCCTGCAGCTCACGCATGCGGGCGTAGGCCATCTCGATCGAGTACACGGTGACAACTCCTGAGATCGTCTGTGATTGTCGTGATCGACTGAAAGATTCGCAGGGCCAAGGCCCTGTATGCCTTAGATTCTACATGCAGAACCCTAATATGCGTAAAGATTGGAAGGCTTGAGGGCATGGACGCGGTGGATAGGCAGCTCATCCAGGCACTTCGCGAGAACGGCCGGGCCTCGTACGCGGAGCTCGGCCGGCTCGTCGGCCTCTCCGGGCCCAGCGTCACGGACCGGATCAACCGCCTCGAAGCGGCGGGTGTGATCACCGGCTACCGCGCGACGGTGGACGCCGCCTCGCTCGGCCTCGGTGTCACGGCGCTGGTGGGCATCTCGCTGTCGGACGCCACCGACCACGAGGACGTCGCGCAGCGGCTGCGCGACCTCGAGGAGATCGAGGACTGCTGGTTCATCGCCGGCGACGACTCGTACATGCTCAAGGTGCGGGTGGGGGACGTCGACGGGCTGGAGCGCACCATCCGGCGGCTGTCCGGCACCAAGGGTGTCTCCCGTACGCGCACCACGATCGTGCTCTCCACCAAATGGGAGAACCGCGTCGGCCAGCTGCCCGAAGAGGAGGAGTAGGGCGCGCAGGGCGAACAAACCCGGTCAGCCCGGCCAGCCCGGTAAGCCGAGTAGGACGAGCAGGCCCACCGGGCGCCGCGAGCAGGCCCACCGGGCGCGCGGGCGGCGCCCGGGAGCGGACGGGCGCGCCAAGGGGCCCCCGTCCGCCCCTGCCATGGGGGAGTACGCTCGTCGGAGCCCGTTTCCGGCTCCGGACAGGCACCGGAACGGCACCGAATACGGCAGAGACTGGGAGGCGACCGGATGGCTGCGTCGATGGATGTGGGCCTCAAGCGTGAGCTGGAGGCGAAGGTCCACGCCGGGGAGCGGCTGACCCGCGAGGACGGTATCGCCCTCTACGAGTCCGACGACCTGGCGTGGCTGGGCGGCCTCGCCCATGAGGTGCGTACGCGCAAGAACGGCGACGTCGTCCACTTCAACGTCAACCGTCACCTCAACATGACGAATGTGTGCACCGCGTCGTGCGCCTACTGCTCCTTCCAGCGCAAGCCGGGCGAGAAGGACGCGTACACGATGCGCATCGAGGAGGCCGTCCGCCTCGCCAAGGCGATGGAGAACGACAACCTCACCGAGCTGCACATCGTCAACGGGCTCCACCCCAACCTGCCGTGGCGCTACTACCCGCGCTCGCTCAGCGAGCTGAAGAAGGCCCTGCCGAACGTTTCCCTCAAGGCCTTCACCGCCACCGAGATCCACCACTTCGAGACCATCTCGGGCCTGACCGCCTCCGAGATCCTCGACGAGCTGATCGACGCCGGCCTGGAGTCGCTGACCGGCGGCGGCGCCGAGATCTTCGACTGGGAGGTCCGGCAGCACATCGTCGACCACCGCACCCACTGGGAGGACTGGTCGCGGATCCACCGCCTCGCCCACGAGAAGGGCCTCAAGACCCCCTCGACGATGCTCTACGGGCACATCGAGGAGCCGCGCCACCGCGTCGACCACGTCCTGCGGCTGCGTGAGCTCCAGGACGAGACCGGCGGCTTCCAGGTCTTCATCCCGCTGCGCTACCAGCACGACTTCGTGGACATGCAGGACGGCAAGGTCCGCAACAAGCTCCAGGCCCGTACGACCATGGCGACCGGCGCCGAGGCCCTGAAGACCTTCGCGGTCTCCCGCCTCCTCTTCGACAACGTCCCGCACGTGAAGTGCTTCTGGGTGATGCACGGCCTGCAGACCACCCAGCTCGCGCTGCAGCACGGCGCGGACGACATGGACGGCTCGGTCGTCGAGTACAAGATCACGCACGATGCGGACAACTACGGCACGCCCAACAAGCTGACCCGTGAGGACCTGCTCGACCTGATCCGCGACGCCGGCTTCCGCCCCGTCGAGCGCAACACCCGCTACGAGGCGATCCGCGAGTACCCGGGCCCCGACCCGGACCGCCGCGAGTCCCCGCAGCCGATGCGGGTCTGACCTGCGCGGAAGCGCTGTCGGCGGCGGGAGTTAGGGTCCGGGTCATGGACGTGCGTTTCGACCTGGACCCTTCCGTCACCCCCGCAGTCCGTGACGGGATATGCGCGTTGTGGGCCGATGTCGCCAACGCCGGGGGCGCGGTCGGCTTCCTCCCGCCGGTGTCTCCCGCGCAGGTCCGTCCCGATCTGCTCACGCACCTGACGGCCATGGCCGAGGGCCGCACCCGCCTGATGGTTGGCCGCGACGCGGACGGCCGGGTGCTGGCCACGGCCTTCCTCACCTTCAACGGCCACCGGCTGATGACGCACTGGCTGTGGGTCTACACGGTCATGGTCCACCCCTCCCTCCAGGGGCAGGGCGCCGGCCGCCGGCTGATGGCCGCGGTCGCCGACGCCGCCCGCACCTTCGACGGCGTCACCGCGCTCCGTCTCACCTGCCGCGGTGGCACCGGCGTCCACCGTTTCTACGAGGCCTGCGGCTACCAGGAGGTCGGCCGCGTCCCCGGCGCGATCAAGCTGGCCGACGACGACTTCCGCGACGACATCACCATGTGGCTGGAGCTGGGCTGAGCGGGGCCGGGGCGGGGCGGGGCGGTCGGCCGGGGCGTGGGGCGTCCGGTCCGGGGCGGGTCGCGACAGGGGCCACGAAGATCGTCCGAAGCGCTGTGCTTGACTGGATGCAGACCCTTTAGGTTGCCGTTGAGGAGAAGGTCCCATCCGTGAGTAGCCACAACTTCGCCACCCTCCGCTACACCGCCCTTCGCATCGGCCTCTTCGTCGCCTCGTTCGCCGTGGTGTGGGCGCTGGCGTACGTTCACGTCATCCCGATCGCCATCGGTGCCTCCAACACCGTCTGGCTGCTGCTGCTCGCCATCGTGATCTCCGCGCCGCTCAGCTTCGTGCTGCTGCGCAAGCAGCGGGATGCGATGTCCGAGCAGATCGTCGCCAAGGTCGACCGGCAGCGCGAGCGCCTTGCGGCCAACGCCGGCCAGGAAGACGGAGTCCAGTGAAGGTCTGGACCTTTATGTAAGACGCCTCACAGCAGCTTCTTCACGACAGGCGCCCGGCGCCATGGATTCCGCTCCATGGCCGGGCGTCTGTCGTGTTTTTGACGGAGGGTCCGGTGTGCCCGCCTCGCCGCCGGTCTCTCCGGAACCCAAAGATTTTCTTTGGGTTCCTCAAAGTTCAAGTGTTAATGTACTTGCCATGAAGACAGCAGCCGCGCCCTCGTCCCCCAGGAGCACTCCGCTCGTGGCGCGCCTGCACGTCGATCTCTGCCGCTGTATGTCCGCGGCCTGTTGCCGCCGCTGACCGCTTTCCCCAGCGGCCGGAGATCTTCTCCCCGACCCCTCCGGGCGGGAGAGGCCCCCGTCGCGTCTGCCCTGCAGCCGCTCTCCTCCCCGGCGCGCTTCTTTTCGCCGTCCCCGCCGTCCTTGACGTCCCCGACGTCTTCCTGCCCCCGGAGTGTGTCCGTTGTCCACGTCTGCCGAGACCGCCGAGCCCTCACAGGCTCCCAAGACCCCCAAGTCCTCCCGCATACCCAAGGTCCCGTTCTGGGTGCAGATCCTGGCCGGCCTCGCCTTGGGCGTGCTGCTCGGCTGGCTCGCCAAGAGCGGTGACCTCGGCTGGCTCACCACCACGCTCCAGCACATCGGCGACCTCTTCGTCCAGCTGCTGAAGCTCGCGGTGGCCCCGCTGGTCTTCTTCGCGATCCTGGTGTCGATCACCAATCTGCGGCAGGTCAACAACGCCGCCCGGCTGGCCACCCGCACCCTGCTGTGGTTCATGGCCACCTCGCTGATCGCCGTCGCGATCGGCCTGGCGATCGGCCTGCTCACGAACCCGGGCGCGGGCACCGGCCTCACCCCCAAGGACGGCAAGCTCCCCGACCACGCGGGCTCCTGGATCGACTTCCTGACCGGCATCGTCCCCACCGACATCATCACGCCGTTCACCGAGCTCAACGTCCTGCAGATCGTCTTCATGGCCGCCGTGGCCGGCATCGCGGCCCTCCAGCTCGGCGAGAAGGCCGAGCCGGTCCTCACGATCAGCCGCTCGGTCCTCGAACTGCTCCAGAAGGCCCTGTGGTGGGTCATCCGCCTCGCCCCGATCGGCACCGTCGGCCTCATCGGCAACGCCATCGCGACGTACGGCTGGAACCTGATCGGCAAGTACGCGACCTTCACCGTCGACATCTACGCCGGCTGCGCGCTCGTCCTCTTCGGCGTCTACCCGCTGCTGCTGTCGACCGTCGCCAAGGTCAACCCGCTGCAGTTCTTCCGCGGCGCCTGGCCCGCCATCCAGCTGGCCTTCGTCTCCCGCTCCTCGGTCGGCACCATGCCGGTCACCCAGCAGGTCACCGAGCGCCTCGGCGTGCCGCGCGAGTACGCCTCCTTCGCGGTGCCGTTCGGCTCGACGACCAAGATGGACGGCTGCGCCTCGATCTACCCGGCGATCGCCGCGATCTTCATCGCCCAGATCTTCGACGTCCCCCTCGGCATCGGCGACTACGTCCTGATCGCCTTCGTCTCCGTCATCGGCTCCGCCGCCACCGCCGGCCTGACCGGCGCAACGGTGATGCTGACGCTGACCCTCTCCACCCTGGGCCTGCCCCTGGAGGGCGTCGGCCTGCTGATGGCCATCGACCCGATCCTGGACATGATGCGCACGGCCACCAACGTGGCCGGCCAGTCGGTCATCCCGATCCTGGTCTCCGCCAGGGAGAAGATCCTGGACCGCGAGGCGTACGACGGCGCCACGAGCATCAGCCTGGGCGCGGTCACCGCCGACAACGCGGAGGAGAAGGTCCCCGCGGCTGCTGCTGCCTAGCCTGAGCTTGTCTTCCGCCTGAGCCCCGGTTTCCTTGAAGCGCTGCGGCCCGCACCCTTCGTGGGTGCGGGCCGCTTGCCTTTCCCTCATCGCCGGGCAGGCGGAACTCACTTCTTCGAGTGCTCCAGGATGCAAGCCAGCAACAGGAATACCCCGACAACGCCCAGCACAAGGCTGACAAGGAGGCTCAGCGACGCACGTCCCTCCACGAGCCCAAGGACGAACCCTCCCAGCCCCGAAAAGGTAGCCAGAGAACCAAAGAGGAAAACGGGGAACGCCTTAAGATTCAAGAAAGACCCAAGCAGCCCGTTCAGCTCCCACAGAAAGGCGAACCTCCTGCGCTGAGGTCTACGCGATCGGTCCGTTCCCTCCACCGACCTTCCCCTTCCCGTACTCCCGGTTGAACTGATCTGGCCCTGTGTTCCGGCTCTGCTTCTCCTTCTTATCCGGGTCGGCCTCGGGTGTGTAGGCGTAGTCGATGCCCGTCGCAATGAGAGCCACAGGCCAACCGAACACCTTCCCCGCGCCCTTGATAATCCCGGTACCAACCTTGTTGACGACAGATCCGCCACCCGCGCCGAGCTTGCCCCCCCAACGAACTTGCCATCGCCGAGAGAGCGTTCGGCGGAGTACCGCCAATAAAATACTTCCAGGCTTCTCCTCCCTGCCCATGAAACGCGGCATCTGTCGCATTGATCCACGACTTATAGCTGAGGAATTCCGCCACCGGCTTGATGGTGCCACTTCCCCAGGGCTTGGCTCCCAGCGTGTGCGTGCCGATTTGTTCGCCCTTTTGAAAAGCCTTCTTGTAAGAGCTGATCGAGGTGTAGACCTTGCCCTTGAAGCCGTCCGCCGGCTTGCCGGCAGTGTTGCTGTGGAGAGCCTGGGAGGCGAAGTTGTCCGTTTCTTCCGCGTAGGCGAGGATCTCCTGGATCCTGAGGCTGAAGGCTTCGAGCTTTTTCTTCTGCAGGGCGCGTAGCTCTTCGTTGTCGGGGTCGTCCTGGTTGGGGAGGTCCTGCGTGGTGTCGTTGCGGGCCTCGACACGGCCGGTACTGCTGACCACCAAACCCCGGTCCGGCGCCTCTACATCGGCCAGCTTGTGAAGGTCCGCCTTGTTCTTCTGCAGCCTGCTGTGGGCGTCGCGCAGGACGGCATGGATGCCTTTCGCCTCAGTGACCGCATCCGTGATCTCCTTGTCGGCGTCCTCGATCTGGCCGGCTGCCGTCGCCGAAGTGAGGTCGAGGCTGTTCCAACCGGCCTGACTGAACCGCTTCGAGACATCCTGTGTGAATGCGTCTCGAGCGATTCGAGGTGGTGGATCCGGGTGCCCCATGCCTCGATGGCGCTCTCCAGCCTGCTCAGATCGAGGTGGTAGAGCTGTTCATGAGTCACCATGCGCCCTCACCTCATCCGAAGGGTGTCTTGGGCGTGGACTTGAATTTCTCCGCGTTCTCGCCCTCCGCCCACTCGTAATTGTCGGCGGTATTGGTGCACTTGGTGTGTATCTCGCGTAATGTTCTGACGAGTCGCGCCACCTGATCGTCCCAGATATCCACCGTCTGATCCAGTGCCTTGCCCAGCCTTCCGTCCCATGAAGGGTTCTTGAAAGATGCGGCCGCATGCGCGGTCTCGTCCTTGGCGCCACGCCCCTTGGTGTGCAGCTCACCTGCGAGTTCCGGGGAGTTGTTTCCGGTCTCACGTAACTTCGCCGGGTTTTTGATCTGAGTAACTCCGTTCCCTCCCGAGTTGGGAGGGGCGGGGGTGGTTCCCCAGCCCATTACATGATCCCCCTTCATGTCGATACTCTTCCTGCGGGCGTCCCCGTGGCGCCTGGGTAGAAATTTTGATCATACATGCGTTCCCTGTGTCGCCGATGGCGATTCGATAGGGCGCTGAAGGTTGACTGGTAAGCGGTGACCTGGGCCCCCTTGGTGCTTCCCATTCCGCAGTCGGAGCCATAGCCTTCTCGTTTCGCCGCGGCTATCCGTTCGACTCGATTCGTACGCTTTCTTAGCGCGTTTTTGAGGGCTGGTTGACCTTGGCTATCCATTCATGGGCTTGATGGGCCTGTGGAGGCTTCGGTCTACCTGCCGGCCGCCTGGAGCCGCATCCGCCAAGAGGGGCTTGATTCACTCGCTTCGCTGGTTCGGGGCGGCTGTCGGGTGGTGTTGGGCGGCGTGGGTGGCTCCGGGGGGCGTCAGCCTTTTGACGCTCCCGTATGGCCGAGGATCGCCGTGGCGAGTGGTCCGAGTACGGCGGGTGGCAGGGCATGGCCCATGCCCGGGATCTCGACGAGGAACGCGCCGCGGACGCACTGGGCGAGGTGCTGGGGGTGCGGCGGTGGGAAGACCGGGTCGGCGGGGGCACAGATGACGAGTGCCGGCACCTCGTTCGTGGCGAGCCGGTCCGTGCGGAGCATCCCGCCGTGTTCCGCACGGCCGTGTGCGGCGCTCGTCCGGTAGTGCCCCGTGTGCTCGATGACGCGCTGTGCAAGCGTACGGAAAGAGTCGGCGTCGAAAGGGAGTTGGCCACCGGCGAGTACCCGACAGTGTTCGATCTGGCGCTGTACCTCGGCCGCCTGGCCGTGATCCTCGACCGGGCGGGCCCACAGCTCCAGGAGCTCGGGCGCGATGCCCGGCAGCTCGTCGACCGGGACCGTGCCGCCGTCGGGGCGGATGTAGGGGGTGCTGCTGAGGGCTCTGGTGCTGATGAGAGTGGCGCTGAGCAGTCGGTCGGGGTGGTCGGCGAGCACCATCTGGGCCAGCATGCCGCCCAATGACATGCCGACGATATGAGCCCGGCCGATGCCCAGTCCGTCCAGGACCGCGATCACGTCATCCGCGAGGTCGGCGATCCGGTACGGCCGCTCCTCGAAGGGCCAGGTCGAGCGGCCGGTGTCGCGGTGGTCGTAGCGGATGACCCGGTGGTGCGCGGCAAGCGCATCCACCAGGGGCTCCGGCCAGCCGAGGCCGCTCGCCTGGGCGCCCATGATCAGCAGCAGGGGGTCCGTGTCGGCGGCACCGCGCTGCTCGGTCCAGAGGCGGATGCCGGGGGCGGCGTCGATGAACTGCTGCATGGGGCTGGCCTCCAGGAAGGGAGCGGAACACGGGCATCGCATCCGCATCCGCATCCGCATCCGCATCTGCGTCTGCGTCCGGACGTGCAGGCGTGCAGACGTGCAGACGGACGTGTCCGTACCGGAAGGCGCGACGAGACGTATCGTCTCGCTATGGCGGGAACGCGTCAAGGGAGAGGGGTCGGGAGGCGAAGATCGTAAACTTACTTTGCAGTAAAGGGGCGGGATGGAGGGACCTTCAGGGTGGGAGCTGTGAAGAGCAAGCGGGTGCCGCGCGCGATCCGGGAGCAGCAGATGCTGGACGCCGCGGTGCTGACGTTCGCACGGCGTGGTTATGCGGCGGCCTCGATGGACGAGATCGCCGAGGTGGCGGGGGTCTCCAAGCCGCTGGTCTACCTCTACCTGAATTCGAAGGAAGACCTGTTCAGCGCAGTGATCCGGCGGGAGTCGGAGGCGCTGGTGGCGGCCGTGACGGCGGCTGTCGAACCGGGGGCGACGGCCGACCGGCAGCTCTGGAGCGGTCTGCGCGGGTTCTTCGCGCACACCGCCGAGTATCCCGACGGCTGGGCCGTACTCCATCAGCAAGCACGGACGCACGGGGAGCCGTTCGCGCGCGAAGTGGCTGCGGTGCGGGCGGAGGTCGTCGCATTTGTGACGGAGTTGATCGGTGCGGCCGCAAAGGAGGCGGGCTGTGCCGGCGAGCTGGCCGAACGGGAGGTCGCCGGCCTCGCCCATGCCCTGGTCGGTGCGGCCGAATCCCTTGCCGGGTGGGCCAATGTCCGTACGGACGAAGGGCCTTCGGGCGAGCGCGAGCATCCGTCGGCGAAGGACACGGCGGCCACGATGATGAACTTCGTCTGGGCGGGCCTCGGCCGGCTGATGGAGGGCGAACGGTGGGCGCCCGGCGGGCTCATCGGCCGGCAGGGGCGGTCGGCCGCCAGGGGGTGAGGCGGCCGGGCGCGGCGGGGCACGGGCCGCGGCAGATCGGGACGGTCGGGGGCGAGGCGGGCGAAGAGCCGGTCCAGGGGCGGCCGATGGGGCGGTCGGCAGGGCGGCCGGAGGGGCGGCCTGCCCCGGAATTGCCGAGATCAAGGGCGTGACGGCCATTGGCCAACGCTCGCCCCTGGCGTAAATTTACTTCGAAGTAAGGTTACTGCCAGGTCAGGAGCTGGGGCGAGGACGTGGTCCAGGGAATCCCCCGCCGGGTGCGGGCCTTCCGCCACCGGTCGTTATCGCCGTTCCCGCGCTACCCGTAACGCGCGCCGCTCCAGCGGGTGTACGGACCTGACGCTTCCCAACGCGCGCCGCTCCACTGGGTGTCCGGACCTGACATCCCCAACGCCACGATGATTCCCGGCTGTCCGCCGTCGCGGACAGCCGGGCACGGGCTCGGTCCGCCGCTGCCCGGTGGTGCCCGGCGCCGAACAGGCGCTCCGTGTCCCGCGTCCGCACCCCGTGTTCTCCCCCCTGACACCCCCCTCCCCGCACTCCACAGGAGAAACGAGGACCCGCTCGTGTCCAACCAGGAAAGTGCACCCCCCGCCTCACCCGCCGCCCACCCGGCCGACACTCCCACCACCCCGCACCCCGCCCCCACCCTCGTAGAACCACAAAAGACCCTGGTGGACGGCACGGTCCGCGAGGTCTACGTCCCGGCACTGGCCCCGCCCGTCCACAGCGGCTCGCTCGGCGACCTCCCCTTCCGCAACGCGGCCGAGGCCCCCGCCGACATCGTCCTGGCGCGTAAGCAGCCCAGCGGCACCTGGCGCGACATCACCGCGGCGGAGTTCGCCGTCGAGGTGCGCGCGGCCGCCAAGGGGCTGATCGCGTACGGTCTCCGCCCCGGCGACCGGCTCGCGATCATGGCCCGCACGACCTACGAGTGGACCCTCATCGACTTCGCCGCGTGGGCGGCCGGCCTGGTCACCGTTCCCCTTTACCCGACGTCCTCCGCCCGCCAGGCCCAAGCGATCCTGCACGACTCCGGCGCCCGCGCCTGCGTCGTCGAGAACGTCGAGGAAGCCCGTCTGATCAGCGGCGTGCGCGCCGAGCTTCCCGGCCTCGACCACCTCTGGCAGTTCAACACCGGCGCCGTCGCCCAGCTCGTCGCCGAGGGCCGCGCCCTGCCGGACTCGGTGGTGGACGAGCGCCGGACCGCCACCGGCCCGTACGACCTCGCCACCCTCATCTACACCTCGGGCACCACGGGCCGCCCCAAGGGCTGCGCCCTCACCCACGCCAACTTCTTCGCCGAGGTCGACAACGCCGTCGAACTCCTCCACCCCGTCTTCAAGTCGGTCAGCGAGGAGCCCGCCTCCACTCTCCTCTTCCTGCCCCTGTCGCACGTTTTCGGCCGGATGGTCGCCGTCGGCTGCCTGCGCGCCCGGGTCCGCCTCGGCCACGCCCCCAGCATCCGGACCGACGACCTGCTGACCGACCTGGCGGGCTTCCGGCCGACCTTCCTCCTCGGCATCCCGTACGTACTGGAGAAGGTCTACAACACGGGCCGGGCCACCGCGGAGAAGATGGGCCGCGCCGCCTCCTTCGACCGCGCGGCCCGTATCGCCCGCTCGTACGGCGAAGCGGTGGAAGCCAAGGAGCACGGGACGGGCTCCGGCCCCGGTGTCGCCCTCAAGGCCGCCCGCAAGTTCTACGACCCGCTCGTCTACCGCCGTATCCGCGCGGCCCTCGGCGGCAAGGTCCGCTACATCCTCAGCGGCGGCTCGCCCCTCGGCCACCGCCTCGCCGCCTTCTACACCGGTGCCGGCATCGAGATCTTCGAGGGCTACGGCCTGACGGAGACGACGGCCGCGACGACCGTCACCCCGCCCCTGCGCCCCCGCATCGGCACGGTCGGCTGGCCGCTGCCGGGCACCGCGGTACGCATCGCCGAGGACGGCGAGATCCTGGTCCGCGGCGGCCATGTCTTCTCCGGCTACTGGGACGCGGCGCTCGGCGCGGCCCGTCCCGTCACCGACCAGGGCTGGCTGGCCACCGGCGACCTCGGCGCCCTCGACGCCGACGGCTACCTCACCCTCACCGGCCGCAAAAAGGAGATCCTGGTGACCACGGGCGGCAAGAACGTCGCCCCGGCGCCCCTGGAGGACCGCCTCCGCTCGCACCCCCTCGTCGGCCAGTGCCTGGTCACCGGCGACAACCGTCCCTACATCACCGCCCTGATCACGCTGGAACCGGACGGCCTCGCCCACTGGTGCCAGATGAACAAGAAGCAGAATCTGCCGCTGGAGCGCCTGGTCCACGACGAGACCCTGCTCGCCGACCTCCAGCGCGCCGTCGACGACGCCAACGAACTGGTCTCCCGTGCCGAATCCATCCGCAGGTTCGCGGTCCTCCCGGTGGATTTCACCGAGGAAACCGGTCATCTCACCCCGTCCCTGAAGCTCCGCCGTGCCGCCGTCACCCGCGACTTCGCCAAAGACATAGCGGGCCTTTACGAAAGCAGGTGACCCCCGCTCTGGAGCCCGAGCCCTCGGCGCGTCAAACTGGAACCCCGTGTCACCTCTGTGGGGGAGGTGGCACGGGGTCTGACGTGCGCTGTCACGGCGTTTCACGGTTGGCCGACCTCACACCGGACGGTGTTACGGTCGACCGATTTCGCACCAGACGGTCTTTCGGCCGCCCTCCTGCCGCACACCCCACCGCAGCGAGACGGCCTCCATCAGCGCCAGGCCCCGCCCGCGCTCGTCGTCGCCGCCCGCCCGCAGCAGCACGGGCAGCGCCCGCCCGCCGTGATCGGTGACCTCCACCCGGGTACGGTCGCCTGCCCGCCGGCTGATGCGGACGACGACCGGGGTGCCCTCCCCGACGTGCCGGATCACGTTTCCCACCATTTCGCTGACACAGAGCTGCACCTCGGCGCACGGCCCGCCCAGGTGCTCACGCACGGCGCGCCGGAGCACGGGCACTTCTTTGGGCAAGGCAAGCAGCTCCAGCGTGAGCGGCCTGGAAGACGGCTCGGAAGACGTGCTCACCGCGCGGCCGCCGCCTCACGAAGCGCCTCGGCCAGCCTGCGGGCGGTGGCCGTATTGCAGTTACCGAGCGCGACGAGCGGCACCGCGTAACTGCCGGCGAACTCCGGCAGGTCGACCCCCAGGGGGCCTCCTCGTAAGGATCCGGACGCCTCGGCGAACGTTCCCTCCTTCTACGGTGCCGAGCTGCGCTACAAGCGGGAAGCTGCGGGCCTCACGCTTGAACAGCTGGCGGAAGGGAGCTATCGAGGCATCCCGTTCCTCAGCCAGATCGAACGTGGTGAGCGGCGGATGCCACTGGACCTGGCCCGGCATGCTGACGTAAAGCTCGGGACGGACGGCTTTTTCGAGCGGCGTTGTGAAGATGCACGCAAGGCCCGTCAGGGAGGGCATGCCGAGTACTTCGCGGATGCCGCAGAAATGGAGCAGTACGCGGAGACGATCGAGGACTGGGCGCCGATGTTCGTGCCAGGGCTCCTGCAGACGGGGCCGTACGCGAGGGCGCTTACGCGAGCGGCGATGCCTCGGACCTCGGACGGCGAAGTCGAGCAGAAGGTGGCCGCGAGGCTGAAGCGGGCGCAACTCTTCAACCGGGAGCGGCCTCCGGCGTTCTGGGCGATCCTGGACGAGAACGTGATCCGTCGTCGGGTTCTCCCGCCAGAGCCGATGGCAGAGTTGCTGGAGCACATCGTGGATGTGGTCACGTCCACGCGATCCATTCTGCAGATCGTGCCGGAAACGCCGGCTGTTCACCCGTACATGATGGGCATGACCCGAACCATGACCTTTCCGGACGCTCCACCTGTGGTCTACACGGAGGGACTGCACAGCAGCCAACTCATCGACTACCCGGCGCTCGTGCAGCAGTACAGGCAGTCGTACGATCTGCTCAGGGCCGCCGCATTGCCGCCTGAGGCGTCCCTGGCCATGGTCGAGGCAGCGGCAGAGGACTATCGAAATGGCAGACAGGGAGCCTGACTTGAGCGCGGCGCGCTGGCGCAAGAGCAGCTACAGCAATGGCACCGGCGGCGAGTGCGTCGAGACTGCCACCGACTTCCCCGGTGGCCTGGTCCCGGTCCGGGATTCCAAAATGGCGCCCCATGGTCCGGCCCTCATCATCTCCGCCGCGGCCTGGAGCCGCTTTGTGTCGGCGGTCAAAGCCGACTCGCTCGGCGCCTGAAGGCACGCCCCATTAGGTCGGCGGCAGGGCCACAGCCGTCTGCATCTCACACGCGTTGCACCAGAACGCCCACCCGTTGGCGTCCACGGACCGCGACCCGCACGCCAGGCACGGGTCGCCCACGAAGCTGGCCGCCACCCACGTGCCGGCCGTCGCCGCGCGGCGTCCCGCGGTCGCGCACTCATCCGCATAGCAGGGGATGCACAACCCGCCCTGCTGACCGGGCAGTTTCATCGACCGTATCCCGCAGGTCGCGCACGGAAGCCGGCCGACGTACTGCGCATCCAGGCCGACCGGCTTGCCGTTGCTCTCGAAGGCCGCCACGCCTGCCTCCGCCTCCTCTACGCCAGGACGGTTCCGGTGCCACCGCACCCGGAACACTGCGTGGTGACCGCATCGCCCATCGGCGTCTCCCACTCCACGGTGCCTTGGCCGCCACAGTCGGGGCAGGGCTTCTGTGGGGGCATGTCCTCGCTCATCTTGCCCAAGATAGGCCGCTCCATGTTGTCATGTGAGCACTTTCCGTGATCACTTCGTCATGAGCGGTATGCCGGCGGCGTCGGCGGAGCGTGGCCCGTGCGCAGTGCCGTCAGGGCGTGCCCCTCGCGCCACGGCTCCCGCTTGCCTCCGGTATTCCTCGTTCCTCAGTGCGGCAAGAAAAGTTCCCGGGTGTGGGCGCCTGGGTCTGCGCGCTGAATGCCGCAGCAATTCTGTTTTGCGCCCGCCATTCGAGTGTGTCAGGTACCCGACGATGAAAATTCATGCGGTTGACATTTACCCCTGCGGCAAACAAAAAGGCAGGAGCCCCGCTCGCCACCGAAGTGGCGGAGCGAGGCTCCTTGGGTACTGCTTAGGGGCGACCTGGAAGGAATTCCGGGCCGGGCAACTTAGACCGGCGTGACGTTCTCCGCCTGCGGACCCTTCGGGCCCTGCGTGACGTCGAAGTTCACCTGCTGGTTCTCCTCCAGGGAGCGGAAGCCAGAGGCGTTGATCGCCGAGTAGTGGACGAAGACATCCGGGCCGCCGCCGTCCTGGGCGATGAAGCCGAAGCCCTTTTCAGCGTTGAACCACTTGACGGTTCCGGTAGCCATAAGCCCTCCTTGGGCCAAAGGGTTGCCCTGCTCCAGAACCTGCAAAGAAGTCTGAAACTACAAGAGCCTGCGGGGTCACATGCTCCGCAGGCTCTGTACTGCAAGGGAAACCAAACTGCAACTTGCGCTGAGCGTAGCATGTGCTGCTCCTGAGGCGGAAGAGCCAAAGATCACGTTTAACCGATGGCACTAACGTCCAAGCGCCGCCCCGCCGCTCTGGCCCCGTGGAGGCAGGTCTAGCCTCCGCATGTGGACAATTCAACCTTCGGAGACGCACCCGCGGGAGCCGACGCCGGCCACCGTCGCAGCCGGCCGCGAGTGGGCCACATCCAGTTCCTGAACTGCCTGCCCCTTTACTGGGGCCTCGCCCGTACGGGCACCCTGCTCGATCTCGACCTCACCAAGGACACGCCGGAGAAGCTCAGCGAGCAGCTGGTCCGCGGGGAGCTCGACATCGCGCCGGTCACCCTCGTGGAATTCCTGCGCGCCGCCGACGACCTCGTCGCCTTCCCCGATCTCGCGGTGGGCTGCGACGGCCCGGTCATGTCGTGCGTGATCGTCTCGCAGAAGCCGCTGGACCAGCTCGACGGTGCCCGGGTCGCGCTCGGCTCGACCTCGCGTACGTCCGTACGGCTGGCCCAGCTGCTGCTGGCCGAGAAGATCGGTGTGCGGCCGGACTACTACACCTGCCCCCCGGACCTCGGCCTGATGATGCAGGAGGCGGACGCGGCGGTGCTGATCGGTGACGCCGCGCTGCGCGCCAATCTGCACGACGGGCCGCGGCTGGGCCTGGCGGTGCACGACCTCGGCCAGATGTGGAAGGACTGGACGGGCCTGCCGTTCGTCTTCGCCGTCTGGGCGACCCGGCGCGAGTACCTGGAGCGCGAGCCGGCCGTGGTGCACAAGGTGCACGAGGCGTTCCTCGCCTCGCGCGATCTGTCGCTGGAGGAGGTCGCCAAGGTCGCCGAGCAGGCGGCCCGCTGGGAGACCTTCGACGAGCCGGTCCTGGAGCGGTACTTCACCACGCTCGACTTCCGCTTCGGGCCCGAGCAGCTGGGCGGCGTCACGGAATTCGCCCGGCGGGTCGGGCCGACGACCGGGTTCCCGGCCGATGTGCGGGTGTCGCTGCTGGACACGCCGTAGGCGGGGTGCCGGGCGCCGCCGGAGCCCCGGCCGGGCGCCCGGCTGACCGGCGGCGAGGCTGTCGTACCCCTGACGTACGCTGGTTCAGTTCGTGATGCCCGCCTGCGAAAGGGACGCCCCGGTGACCGAGAACGCCGACCTCCAGTCCGTACTCGACCGCGCCGCGCAGGGCGGCCGCATCACACCGGAGGAAGCGCTCGACCTGTACCGCTCCGCTCCGCTGCACGCGCTGGGCCAGGCCGCCGACGCCGTGCGCCGCCGCCGCTACGCCGGCACCGAGCACATCGCGACGTACATCATCGAGCGCAACATCAACTACACCAATGTGTGCGTGACGGCCTGCAGGTTCTGCGCCTTCTACGCCGCGCCCAAGGACACCGCCAAGGGCTGGACCCGCGACCTCGACGACATCCTGCGCCGCTGCGCGGAGACCGTCGAACTGGGCGGCACCCAGATCATGTTCCAGGGCGGCCACCACCCGGACTACGGCGTCGAGTACTACGAAGAGCACTTCTCCGCCATCAAGAAGGCGTTCCCGCAGCTGGTCATCCACTCCCTCGGTGCCTCCGAGATCGAGCACATGGCGCGGATCTCCAAGGTGTCGGTGGAGGAGGCGATCCAGCGCATCCACGCCGCCGGCCTGGACTCCTTCGCGGGCGCCGGCGCCGAGCTGCTGCCGGCGCGGCCGCGCAAGGCCATCGCGCCGCTGAAGGAGTCCGGCGAGCGCTGGCTGGAGATCATGGAGGCGGCCCACAGGCTGGGTGTCGAGTCCACCTCCACCATGCTCATGGGCACGGGCGAGACCAACGCCGAGCGGATCGAGCACCTGCGGATGATCCGGGACGTCCAGGACCGTACGGGCGGCTTCCGCGCCTTCATCCCGTACACCTACCAGCCGGAGAACAACCACCTGAAGGGCCAGACGCAGGCCACCCTCTTCGAGTACCTGCGCATGATCGCCATCGGCCGGATCTTCCTCGACAACGTCGCGCACATCCAGGGCTCGTGGCTGACCACCGGCAAGGAGATCGGCCAGCTGTCGCTGCACTACGGCGCCGACGACCTGGGCTCGATCATGCTGGAGGAGAACGTCGTCTCCTCCGCCGGCGCCAAGCACCGCTCCAACCGCATGGAGATCATCGACCTGATCCGCAAGGCGGGCCGGGTCCCGGCGCAGCGCGCGACCACGTACGAGCACCTGCTCGTGCACGACGACCCGGCCAACGACCCGGTCGACGACAAGGTCGTCTCGCATCTGTCGTCGACGGCGATCGAGGGCGGCACGGCGCATCCGGAGCTGAAGCTCGTCGAGGCCAACTGAGCGGCCTGCGAGCGGCGTCGGAAGCGAGCTGAGCCTGCCGTGCTGACGATTCACCGGGTGCGGGCGGTCCGCCTGGTTGCCGACGGTCCGGAGCACGACGGTCCGGAGCGCGATGGTGGTGCCGGTGCCGGGTACGCGGTCGTCGTCGAAGGCGACCGGTTCGCCGCCGTCGGGCCGTACGACGAGCTGTTCGCGCAGTACGGGGCGCGGGCCCGGGTGCGGGAGTGGGACGGCGTGCTGACGCCCGGCCGCTACGAACCGGAGGGCGCCGCCCTGCTGGAGGCGGCGTACCACCCCGACCCGCGCGAGGCGGACGCCCTCGGCAGCGAGCCGGTCACCGGGGAGGCGCTGGCCGCCCTCGACATGACCGAGGCCCGCTGGGGCGGCAGCGCCCGGCGTGGACTGCAACGGCTGATGGCGACCGGGACCACGGCGCTGACCGGGCCGTTCCGTCGGCCCGCGGTCCGCACCGCCGTGGAGCGGTCCGGCCTGCAGGAGCTGGCGGGGCGTATCCCCCGCGCCCTGGCCGCCGGCGGCCCCGCCCACTTCGCGGTCTTCGCCGAGGACGGCAGCTGCCTGGCCACCGCGCTGCACGGCCGCCTCGTCTTCCGCCGCCGCTGACACCGCCAGGCGCGGCCGGCACCGCCAGGCGGCCGAGGCGACACGCCACGCGCCGCTGACGGCATCACCCGCCGCTCAGGCCGTGCCCGGTGCGGGGCCGGGCCCCGGCACGGTGGACAATGGCCGGGTGACCCGAGCATCCCTGGACAAGCAGCCGCACGAAGTCGCCGCGATGTTCGACGACGTGGCGGCACGGTACGACCTCACCAACGACGTGCTCTCCCTGGGGCAGGCGCGGCTGTGGCGCAAGGAGGTGGACCGTGCGGTGGCCGCCCGGCCCGCCGAGCGGGTGCTCGACCTCGCGGCCGGTACGGGCACCTCCTCGCTGCCGTTCGCGCGCACCGGCGCGTACGTCGTGCCGTGCGACTTCTCCGTCGGCATGCTGGGGGAGGGCAAGAAGCGCCATCCGTGGCTGCCGTTCACGGCCGGTGACGGCACCCGGCTGCCGTTCGCGGACGGGGTGTTCGACGCCGTCACCATCTCCTTCGGGCTGCGCAACATCCAGGACACCGACGCCGCGCTGGCCGAGCTGTACCGGGTCACCAAGCCCGGCGGCCGGGTCGTGATCTGCGAGTTCAGCGAGCCGACCTGGGCGCCGTTCCGGACCGTCTACACCGAGTACCTGATGCGTGCGCTGCCGCCGGTCGCCCGCGCGGTCAGCAGCAACCCGGACGCCTATGTCTATCTCGCCGAGTCCATCCGCACCTGGCCCAACCAGCCCGAACTCGCCGCCCGGCTGCAGGGCGTGGGCTGGACCGAGGTGGCCTGGCGCAATCTGACCGGCGGCATCGTGGCGCTGCACCGGGGGCGCAAGCCGGCCGGGAGCTGACGGCGAAGGCCGACGGTCAGGAGCTGACGGCCGGGAGCTGACGGCGGCCGCCGGCCCCGTCGCCCGCCCCGGCCCCCCGCCGACCGCTCACACCTCCAGCCGGTGGCAGTACGCCGTCCGCTTCCCCTCTGGCTTGATCACCCTCTCCGCCTGCCGCATCCCCAGCCGCCGGGTCACCGCGATCGACCGCTCGTTACGTGCATCGATCACCGAGACCACACGGGGGACGCCGGCCGCGCGGACGGCCTCCAGCGCCGCCTGCGCCGCTGCCGTGGCGTAGCCCTTGCCCCAGGAGGCGCGGCCCAGTCGCCAGCCGATCTCGATCTCGCCCGCCGGGCCCCACTCCCACGGCCACGGCTGGGCGCCGGTGAAGCCGAGGACCGCGCCGTCCGCCGGGTCCACCAGCGTGTACAGGCAGAATCCGCGCTCCGCGTGGTGCCGGCGCTGGCGCGCGGTGAGTTCCTCGTAGACGGAGAGCTCGGCCGGTGCGCCGCCATGGAACTCCATGACCTCCGGGTCGTTGAAAACCCGGTGCCAGTTCAGCGCGTCCTCCTCGGTGGGCACGCGCAGTTCGACGGCGGGAACCGGCCGGTTCACGGGCGGGGTGTTCACAGGCTTCACGGCACAACCCTTCAGGTTCTGATCACCATGGCCCCCATAGACTGCACGAGCGCGGTGCCGGTCGGCACCCAGAATTCCCTTTACCGACTTCCGGGAGACAGCACCGTGACCGAATCCGCGTCCGTGACCGATTCCGTGACCAGCGCCCGCTCGGAGCACAGCGCGGATGTGATCGTCGTCGGTGCCGGGCCCGCCGGCTCGGCGACCGCCTACCACCTCGCCAAGTCCGGTCTGGACGTGCTCCTTCTGGAGAAGACCGCGTTCCCGCGCGAGAAGGTCTGCGGCGACGGGCTGACCCCGCGCGCCACCAAGCAGCTGGTCGCGATGGGGATCGACATCTCCGAGGAAGCGGGCTGGCTGCGCAACAAGGGCCTGCGGATCATCGGCGGGGGCTCCCGCCTCCAGCTCGACTGGCCGGAGCTGGCCTCGTACCCCGACTACGGGCTGGTCCGTAAGCGCGATGACTTCGACGAGCAGCTGGCGCGGCAGGCGCAGAAGGCCGGCGCCCGGCTGTACGAGCGCTGCAACGTGGGCGCACCGATCGTCCACGAGCTGACCGGCCACATCACCGGTGTGCACGCCAAGCTCGGCGAGGAGAAGACCCCGGTCACCTTCCACGCGCCGCTCGTGGTCGCCGCCGACGGCAACTCCACCCGGCTCTCGCTGGCCATGGGGCTGCACCGGCGGGAGGACCGCCCCATGGGCGTGGCCGTGCGGACGTACTTCACCTCGCCCCGGCACGACGACGACTACCTGGAATCCTGGCTGGAGCTGTGGGACCGCCGCGGCGCCGAGGACCGGCTGCTGCCCGGCTACGGCTGGATCTTCGGCATGGGCGACGGGACCAGCAACGTCGGCCTCGGCATCCTCAACTCCAGCTCCGCCTTCAAGGAGCTGGACTGGCGCGAGATCCTCAAGGCGTGGTGCGCCTCGATGCCCGCCGACTGGGGCTACACGCCGGAGAACATGACCGGCCCGATCCGCGGCGCCGCGCTCCCCATGGCCTTCAACCGCCAGCCGCACTACACCAAGGGCCTGCTGCTGGTCGGTGACGCGGGCGGCCTGGTCAACCCGTTCAACGGCGAGGGCATCGCCTACGCCATGGAGTCCGGCGCGATCGCCGCCGAGGTCATCGTGCAGGCGCACGCCCGCGCCACGTACGCGCAGCGCGAACTGGCCCTGCAGCGCTACCCGAAGATCCTCAAGGACACCTACGGCGGCTACTACTCGCTGGGCCGCGCCTTTGTGAAGCTCATCGGCAACCCCAAGGTCATGAAGATCGCCACCCAGCGCGGTCTGACCCACCCGCTGCTGATGCGCTTCACCCTCAAGATGCTCGCCAACCTCACCGACCCCACGGGCGGCGACGCGATGGACCGCATCATCAACGGCCTGAGCAAGGTCGCGCCGAAGGCCTGACGTACCGCGGCCGGCACCGGGCCGAGGCCTGGTGCCGGCCCGCGGCGCACGCTCCAGGGGCGGTTCGGGAAACATCCCGGGCCGCCCCTGTTGCATGGCGGCCTCGTTGCATGGTTCGCCCTGTCACGTCGGCCGCCGTCCTGTCCCTCGGGCGGCCTGTCACATTCTCCGGCCGGGATCCGTCAGCGCAGTAAGAACGCGATTCCTTGAGGAGACAGTGATGGACGCACGAATGAAGAACCCCGCGACGGTCCTGCCCGAGGCCCTGCAGCCCCTCCTCGACGTGGTCAAGGCCACCCGTCAGGGCGGGGTGCCGGAGGCCACGCTGGAGCTGGTGCACCTGCGGGCGAGCCAGATCAACGGCTGCAGCTTCTGCGTCGACGGGGGTGTGAAGAACGCCAGGAAGCAGGGTGTGAGCGACGACAAGCTGTTCGCGGTCGCGGCCTGGCGGGAGGCGCCGTACTTCTCGGACGCCGAGCGCGCCGCCCTGGCGCTCACCGAGGCCGCCACCCGGCTCGCCGACAGCCCGGACCCGGTGCCGGGCCCCGTCTGGGACGACGCCGCGGACCACTTCGACGAGCGGCAGCTGTCGGCGATCATCCTGACGATCGGTATCACCAACCTCTTCAACCGGCTCAACGCGACCACCAAGCAGCCGGCCGGCGCGGGCTGGTGACCGGCGGCCCGCCCGCGGCCCCGCGGCCGGCGGGCGGGCACGGGCGGCCGGGCGGGCACGGGCGCCGGCCGGGCCGCGACGGGGGCGACCGGGAGCTCCACGCACCAAAGGGCCGTCCCTCCCGAGCGGCGAGAGGGACGGCCCTCGTGGGGCACTGAGGGTGCGGTGGCCCTAGAGGACGCGCACCGCGCCGGTCGGCATGTCGTAGTCGAGCGGGCGCTCGACGATGCCGGTGCTGGAGTTCTGGGCGCCGATGAACTTGCCGTCACCGACGTAGACGCCGACGTGGTAGGCGCTGCCCGCGCTGCCCCAGTACAGGATGTCGCCGACCTGGAGGTTGTCCAGGCCGACCTGCTTGCCGGCGGTGGACTGGTCCTGGGAGACCCGCGGCAGGTCGATGCCGATCTGGTTGAACGCGGCCTGGGTCAGGCCGGAGCAGTCGTACGACGAGGGGCCGCTGGAGCCCAGCACGTAGGCCTTGCCGAGCTGCGCCTTCAGGAAGGAGACCAGCGTGGCCGTGCTGCCGGTGGCGCTGGACGAGGGGGCGGACAGCGTCGAACGCTCGGAGGAGCGCGAGGCACGGGCCTGCGCGGCCTCCTTGGCCTTACGGGCTTCCTCGGCCTTCTTCTTCGCCTCGGCCTTGGCCTTCTTCACGGCCTCGGCCTTGTCCTTCTCGGCGGCCTTGGCGGCCTTGGAGAAGGCACTGTCCTGGAGAGCCTGGCGCTCGTAGTTGAACGCGACCTGCTCGGCGGTGTCGGCGCTCCTGGCGGCGCTGGTGGCCAGCGCCGTCGTGATCGTCGGCATCTCCTGGGTTTCGGAGACGGGCTTCTCCGCGGCGTTGGCCGGCACGGTGGCGCCGGTCACCGCAAGGGTGAGGAAGCCACCGGTCACGCCCGCGCGCAGCGCCCGCGAGGACGCGGAAGGACGGCGGGGCTTCCGGTGGCTGGGTATGAGTGCGTTCGGGGACATGGCAATAACGGCTATCAGGAGCCGCAGGTTGCTGCCAAGAAAGGTGCAGTGCGCCACACTTGACGTGTACGCGGCGAATAAAACGGACTTTTGGTCGCCCTGAGAGCCGGCGACGGGATGTCCGAATTTCGCGATCATGTTCCTACGCATGGCATTTGCTGCTCGATGCGGGGGCGGCGGGGGCCTACCACTTCCCCATCCGCCACGCCAAGACTTCCCGGGCGTCAAGCACTTAGTGCTGGAAATAGCGTGGGATAGGTCACTCTTGAGTGTCCGTTATGTTCCCGTGACCTGACGTCAGCCGGGGCGCTCGTGAACCGATGCACGTACCGGTGATCACGGTCAGGTCACGAGCGGGTCACGCCTATGGGCCGCGCGCATATAGCAGTTGGCCGCGTCCGGCGCCAATTTGCCTGTAGCGGCATCCACTTGATAGTGGCAACCCCGCCCTGACCAGCGGTAACCCAGGTGAATGTCACCTCTCGTGATCACTCGCGCGCTTCGCGTATGAAGATCACCGCTCATCCGACTTCATGATCCTTCGCCGGGTGGTGGAGATCACAAAGGCGTTCGTCACTCCCGTGTCGCAGATCACAGACCGGCGGGCATAAGATGCAGGCGGTTCGGGCTTGTGAACTGCCTCACATGTGCGCGATCTCCATGGGGCAGCCGGAGGGCCCGAGCGGACCGCCATCCAGTCATCGTCGACTGAAGGGAGCGAGGACGGTGAACGCTTACGCGCCCATCCTCGTACTGGGAGCCCTCGGGGCAGGCTTTGCGATCTTCTCCGTCGTGATGGCCACCCTCGTCGGGCCCAGGCGCTACAACCGGGCCAAGCTCGAGGCGTACGAGTGCGGAATCGAGCCGACGCCACATCCGTCCGGTGGCGGTCGCTTCCCGATCAAGTACTACCTGACGGCGATGCTCTTCATCGTCTTCGACATCGAGATCGTCTTCCTCTACCCCTGGGCCGTCACCTTCGACGCCCTGGGGCTGTTCGGGCTCGTCGAGATGCTCCTCTTCGCGCTCACCGTCTTCGTCGCCTACGCCTATGTCTGGCGTCGCGGCGGCCTGGAATGGGACTAGGGGGCACACATGGGACTGGAAGAGAAGCTGCCCAGCGGCTTTCTGCTGACCACTGTCGAACAGGCCGCGGGCTGGGTGCGCAAATCATCGGTCTTCCCCGCGACCTTCGGGCTGGCCTGCTGCGCCATCGAGATGATGACGACCGGCGCCGGGCGCTACGACCTGGCCCGCTTCGGCATGGAGGTCTTCCGCGGCTCCCCGCGGCAGGCGGATCTGATGATCGTGGCCGGCCGGGTGAGCCAGAAGATGGCTCCCGTGCTGCGGCAGGTCTACGACCAGATGCCGAACCCGAAGTGGGTGATTTCCATGGGGGTTTGCGCATCGTCGGGCGGAATGTTCAACAACTACGCGATCGTGCAGGGCGTCGACCACATCGTTCCCGTCGACATCTATCTGCCGGGCTGCCCGCCGCGTCCCGAGATGCTGATGGACGCCATCCTCAAGCTGCATCAGAAGATCCAGAACACCAAGCTCGGGGTCAATCAGCAGCAGGCCGCCCGCGAGGCGGAGGAGGCGGCGCTCAAGGCACTCCCGCTGATCGAGATGAAGGGGCTGCTGCGATGAGCGAGCAGAAGAACCCCGGCGAGCCGAACGGTGAGAACGGCACGGACGACGCCCTCCCCGCGCAGCGCGACGACACCGGCGAGGCGATCGCCACCCGCCGCGGGATGTTCGGCGCCGACAACGGCGGCGACACCAGCGGCTACGGCGGCCTGGTCCGGACCGTCCGGCTGCCCGGCGCGAGCACCCGGCCGTACGGCGGGCCCCGCGGCGACGCGGAAGGCTACGGCGAGTTCGACGAGATCGCCGACGAGCTGGAGGGCGCCCTCGACGAACAGGGCCTGGTCCCCGAGAACGTCATCGAGAAGACGGTCGTGGACCGCGCCGAGCTGACCTTCCACATCGAGCGCAGCCACCTGCCGGCGGTCGCCAGGATCCTGCGCGACGATCCGGCGCTGCGCTTCGAGCTGTGCACGGGTGTGAGCGGAGTGCAATTCCCCGGCGACACCGGCCGCGAGCTGCACGCCGTCTACCACCTGCGCTCGATCACCCACAACCGGCTGATCCGGCTGGAGGTCTGTGCCCCGGACGCCGACCCGCACGTGCCCTCGCTGGTGGAGGTCTATCCGACCAACGACTGGCACGAGCGCGAGACCTACGACTTCTTCGGAATCGTTTTCGACGGCCATCCGGCGCTGACCCGGATCATGATGCCCGATGACTGGCAGGGCTTCCCGCAGCGCAAGGACTACCCCCTCGGGGGCATTCCCGTCGAGTACAAGGGCGCCAAGATTCCGGCTCCCGACCAGCGGAGGTCGTACAGCTGATGACTACTGCACCGCACTCCCACTCCCCGAACGGCCACCGCACCTCCAGCGACTTCGACACGACGGAGTCCCTGGCCCGGGAGACCACCGAGGGCACCGTCTACAACGTCTCCGGTGGCGACTGGGACGAGATCGCGGAAGCCGCCGTGAGGTCCGACGACGAGCGGATCATCGTCAACATGGGGCCGCAGCACCCCTCCACCCACGGCGTGCTCCGGCTGATCCTGGAGATCGACGGCGAGACCGTCACCGAGGCCCGCTGCGGCATCGGCTATCTGCACACCGGCATCGAGAAGAACCTCGAATTCCGGACCTGGACGCAGGGCACCACCTTCGTCACGCGCATGGATTACCTCACCCCCTTCTTCAACGAGACGGCCTACTGCCTCGCCGTGGAGAAGCTGCTGGGGATCACCGACCAGGTCCCCGACCGGGCCACCGTCCTCCGCGTGCTGCTGATGGAGCTCAACCGGATGTCCTCCCACCTCGTGGCGATCGCCACCGGCGGGATGGAGCTGGGCGCCACCACGATCATGATCTACGGCTTCCGCGACCGTGAACTCATCCTCGACCTCTACGAGCTGATCACCGGCCTGCGGATGAACCACGCCTACATCCGGCCCGGCGGCCTCGCCCAGGACCTGCCCCCGGGCGCGGTCGACCGGGTGCGCGAGTTCGTGAAGACGATGCGCAAGAACATCGGCGAGTACGACAAGCTCGCCACCGGCAACCCGGTCTTCAAGGGCCGGATGGAAGGCATCGGCTACCTCGACCTGGCCGGCTGTATGGCAACCGGCGCCACCGGGCCCATCGTGCGCTCCGCCGGACTGCCGCACGACCTGCGCAAGACCCAGCCGTACTGCGGGTACGAGACCTACGACTTCGAGGTGCCGACCGCCGACACCTGCGACGCGTACGGCCGGTTCCTGATCCGGCTGGAGGAGATGCGCCAGTCGCTGCGGATCGTCGAGCAGTGCCTGGACCGGCTGGAGCCCGGCCCGGTGATGGTCGCGGACAAGAAGATCGCCTGGCCCGCCCAGCTGGCCCTCGGGCCGGACGGCCTGGGCAACTCCCTCGACCACATCAAGAAGATCATGGGTACCTCGATGGAGGCCCTGATCCACCACTTCAAGCTGGTGACCGAGGGCTTCCGGGTCCCGCCGGGGCAGACGTACGCGGCCGTCGAGTCACCCAAGGGCGAGCTGGGCGTGCATGCGGTCAGCGACGGCGGCACCCGCCCCTACCGGGTGCACTTCCGCGACCCGTCCTTCACCAATCTCCAGGCCATGGCGGCGATGTGCGAAGGCGGCCAGGTCGCCGACGTCATCGTCGCCGTCGCGTCCATCGACCCCGTGATGGGAGGCGTCGACCGGTGAGCGCCACTGAGGCAAACCATGACGTGCAGCTGGGGATGCCCGCACTCCCCGCCCCCGACTACCCGGTGGACGTACGGGCCCGGCTGGAGGCGGACGCCAAGGAGGTGATCGCCCGCTACCCCGGCGCGCGCTCGGCGCTGCTGCCGCTGCTGCACCTCGTCCAGGCCGAGGAAGGGCATGTCACCCGCACCGGGATCCGCTTCTGCGCCGAGATGCTCGACCTCACCACCGCCGAGGTCACCGCGGTCTCGACCTTCTACTCCATGTACCGCCGCAAGGCGGGCGGTGACTACCAGGTCGGGGTCTGCACCAACACGCTGTGTGCGGTGATGGGCGGCGACGCCATCTTCGAGGACCTGAAGGAGTACCTGGCCGTCGGCAACGGCGAGACCACCGAGGACGGCGCCGTCACCCTCGAACACATCGAGTGCAACGCGGCCTGCGACTTCGCCCCGGTCGTGATGGTCAACTGGGAGTTCTTCGACAACCAGACCCCGCAGTCCGCCCGGCAGCTGGTCGACGACCTGCGGGCCGGCCGGAGCGTTGCGCCCACCCGCGGCGCGCCGCTGTGCACCTTCAAGGACACCGCCCGGATGCTCGCCGGCTTCCCGGACGAGCGGCCGGGCGCCGTCGAGGCCACCGGCGGAGCGGGCCCCGCCTCGCTGATCGGGCTGCGGCTCGCCAAGGGCGAGGCCGTCCCCGGCCGCGGTACCGACCATGTCATCGCGCCGCGCACCGCCGAGACCACCGACGCGACCGGCGGCGAACCCCCGTCCGGCCACCCCGCCGAGGAGCCGCCCGCGGGGCACCCCAGCTCCCATGACGCGCCGCAGCAAACGTCGGCGTCCGACGACCAGCACCCTGCCGGACCCGCAGCAGAGGAGGGGGAGTGATGACCGTGGCTGCCGCACACGGGGGCGCCTCCCGGCCGGAGGCCGGCGGGGAGACCAACCCCGAGAAGCTTCTGACGCCCGTCCTGTCCGCCTTCTGGGACCAGCCCCAGCCCTGGACGCTGGAGACCTACCGCCGGCACGAGGGCTACGAAGGCCTGCGCAAGGCGCTCGCGATGCCCCCGGATGACGTCATCGCGTACATCAAGGACTCCGGACTGCGCGGCCGCGGCGGCGCCGGCTTCCCGACCGGGATGAAGTGGCAGTTCATCCCGCAGGGCGACGGCAAACCGCACTACCTCGTCGTCAACGCCGACGAGTCGGAGCCCGGGACCTGCAAGGACATCCCGCTCCTCTTCGCGAACCCGCACTCCCTCATCGAGGGGATCGTGATCGCCTGCCATGCGATCCGCTCGAACCATGCCTTCATCTACCTGCGCGGCGAGGTCGTGCCCGTCCTGCGGCGGCTGCACGAAGCGGTGCGCGAGGCCTATGCGGCGGGCTTCCTCGGCAGGAACATCCTCGGCTCGGGCCTCGACCTGGACGTGATCGTGCACGCGGGCGCCGGCGCCTACATCTGCGGTGAGGAGACCGCGCTGCTGGACTCGCTGGAGGGCCGTCGCGGACAGCCCCGGCTGCGTCCCCCCTTCCCCGCGGTGGCGGGCCTGTACGCCTGCCCCACCGTGGTGAACAACGTCGAGTCCATCGCCTCGGTTCCCGCGATCATGAACCGGGGCAAGGACTGGTTCCGGTCCATGGGCAGCGAGAAGTCCCCCGGTTTCACGCTCTACTCGCTCAGCGGCCATGTCGCGCGCCCTGGCCAGTACGAGGCCCCGTTGGGCGTCACCCTGCGCCAGCTGCTGGACATGAGCGGCGGCATGCGCCGCGGCCACCGGCTGAAGTTCTGGACGCCGGGCGGCTCCTCGACGCCGATGTTCACCGATCAACACCTCGATGTCCCCCTGGACTACGAGGGCGTCGGCGCGGCCGGCTCGATGCTCGGCACCAAGGCGCTGCAGTGCTTCGACGAGACCACCTGTGTGGTGCGGGCGGTCACCCGCTGGACCGAGTTCTACGCACACGAGTCCTGCGGCAAGTGCACGCCCTGCCGCGAAGGGACCTACTGGCTGGTGCAGTTGCTGCGCGACATCGAGGCCGGCAAGGGCCGGACGGACGACCTCGACAAGATCGCCGACATCGCCGACAACATCAACGGCAAGTCCTTCTGCGCCCTCGGCGACGGCGCCGCCTCGCCGATCTTCTCCTCGCTGCAGTACTTCCGCGAGGAGTACGAGCAGCACATCACCGGCAAGGGCTGCCCCTTCGACCCGGCCAAGTCGACCCTGTGGGCCGACAACGACGCTCACCTGGGGGTGAACGCATGACCGTCACCACAAGTGCTCCCTCGGGAGGCGGCGAGGCGGCGATCCCGCCGGAAGACCTCGTCACCCTGACGATCGACGGCATCGAGATCTCCGTCCCCAAGGGGACGCTGGTCATCCGCGCCGCCGAACTCCTCGGCATCGAGATCCCGCGGTTCTGCGACCACCCGCTGCTGGACCCGGCGGGCGCCTGCCGGCAGTGCATCGTCGAGGTCGAGGGCCAGCGCAAGCCGATGGCCTCCTGCACCATCACCTGCACCGACGGCATGGTCGTCAAGTCACAGCTCACCTCGCCGGTGGCCGAGAAGGCCCAGCGCGGCGTGATGGAGCTGCTGCTGATCAACCACCCGCTGGACTGCCCGGTCTGCGACAAGGGCGGCGAATGCCCGCTGCAGAACCAGGCGATGCAGGTCGGTGACCCGGAGTCGCGCTTCGAGGGCAAGAAGCGCACCTTCGCCAAGCCGGTGCCGATCTCCACCCAGGTGCTGCTGGACCGCGAGCGGTGCGTGCTGTGCGCGCGCTGCACCCGCTTCAGCAACCAGATCGCCGGCGACCCGATGATCGAGCTGGTCGAGCGCGGCGCCCTCCAGCAGGTCGGCACCGGGGAGGGCGACCCCTTCCAGTCGTACTTCTCCGGCAACACCATCCAGATCTGCCCGGTCGGCGCGCTCACCTCCGCCGCGTACCGCTTCCGCTCCCGCCCGTTCGACCTGGTCTCCTCGCCGTCGGTGTGCGAGCACTGCGCGGGCGGCTGCGCGACGCGTACGGACCACCGGCGCGGCAAGGTCATGCGGCGGCTGGCGGCGAACGATCCCGAGGTCAACGAGGAGTGGATCTGCGACAAGGGGCGGTTCGCCTTCCGCTACGCGCAGCAGCGCGACCGGCTGGAGCAGCCCCTCGTACGCAACCCGGAGTCCGGTGAGCTGGAGCCGGTGAGCTGGCCCGAGGCCCTGGAGGCGGCGGCCCGCGGGCTGTCCGCCGCCAAGGGCCGCACCGGCGTGCTGACCGGCGGCCGGCTGACGGTGGAGGACGCCTACGCCTACGCCAAGTTCGCCCGGATCGCGCTGGACACCAACGACATCGACTTCCGGGCGCGGGTGCACAGCGCGGAGGAGGCCGAGTTCCTGGCGTCCCGGGTCGCCGGGCGTGGCCGGGACCTGGACGGTGGCGGCGTCACGTACACCGCCCTGGAGCAGGCGCCGGCCGTCCTGCTGGCCGGTATCGAGGCCGAGGAGGAGGCGCCCGGCGTCTTCCTGCGGCTGCGCAAGGCGCACCGAAGGAGCGGCCAGCGCACCTTCGGGCTGGCCGGTTACGCCTCCCGCGGGCTGATCAAGGCGGGCGGCACGCTGCTGCCGGCCGCGCCCGGCACCGAGACCGAATGGCTGGACGCGCTCGCGGGCGGCGTCGGTCTGGACGGCGCGGGGCAGGCGGCGGCCGAGGCGCTGCGGGCCGACGGCGCGGTGATCATCGTCGGCGAACGGCTGGCGGGCGTCCCCGGCGCCCTGACCTCCGCCGTCCGCGCCGCCCTGGCCACCGGCGCCCAGCTGGTGTGGATCCCCCGGCGGGCGGGCGAACGCGGCGCCGTCGAGGCCGGCGCCCTGCCCGGTCTGCTGCCCGGTGGCCGGCCGGCCACCGACCCGCGGGCCCGTGACGAGGTCGCGGCCGTCTGGGGCGTGGCCGCGCTGCCGCACCGGCACGGCCGGGACACCGGCCAGATCATCGAGGCCGCGGCGACCGGCGAGCTCGGCGCCCTGCTGGTGGCGGGCGTCGAGGTCGCCGACCTGCCGGACCCGGCCTGTGCGCTGACCGCCCTGGACGAGGTCGGCTTCCTGGTCAGCCTGGAGCTGCGGCCCTCGCAGGTCACCGACCGGGCGGATGTGGTCCTCCCGGTGGCGGCCGTGGTCGAGAAGGCCGGCACCTTCCTCAACTGGGAAGGCCGGGCGCGGCTGTTCGAGGCCGCCCTCAAACCGGACCAGATGACCCGCCGGCATCTGCTGTCGGATGCCCGGGTGCTGCACATGCTCGCCGACGCCCTCGACGTCCATCTGGCGCTGCCCGACCTCCGCGCGGCGCGCCGCGAACTGGACCGGCTCGGCGGCTGGGACGGCCCCCGCGCGGACGAGCCCCGGGAGAGCGGACGCCCGCTGCCCCGCCCCGAGCCCGGCGAGGCGGTCCTCGCCGGACACCGGCTCCTGCTGGACCAGGGACTGCTCCAGGAGGGCGACGAGGCGCTGGCCGGCACCCGGCACGCCGCCGTTGCCCGGCTGTCGCAGATCACCGCGCAGGAGACCGGCGTCAAGGACGGTGACCTGCTGGCGGTGACCGGACCGGCCGGCGCGGTCCACCTGCCGCTCCACGTCACGCCGATGCCCGACCGGGTGGTGTGGCTGCCGCTCAACTCGACGGGCGGAGGCGTCGCCGCCGACACCGGGGCGCAACCCGGTGACCTGGTGAAGATCTCCGCCGTCCCGGGCACCCCGGAGCCGGCCGAGGAGGTGAACGCATGATGCAGCTCGGTCAACTCGCCGCCACCGGTGGTGCGCTGGCGCAGGAAGACCTGTCGATGTTCGGCCGCGACCCGTGGTGGCTGGTCGTCATCAAGGCGGTCTTCTGCTTCGCGTTCCTGATGCTGACGGTGCTGTTCTCGATCGTCTGGGAACGCAAGGTCGTCGCCTGGATGCAGCTGCGCATCGGCCCCAACCGGCACGGCCCCTGGGGGATGCTGCAGTCCCTCGCCGACGGCATCAAGCTGATGCTGAAGGAGGACCTGGTCGTCAAGCGGGCCGACAAGGTGGTCTACGTCCTCGCGCCCATCGTGGCGGCCATCCCGGCCTTCATGGCGATCGCGGTGATCCCCTTCGGCCCGGCCGGCAACGAGATCTCCATCTTCGGCGTCCGCACCCCGATGCAGCTCACCGACCTGCCGATCGGCATCCTCTACATCCTGGCCACGGCCTCGGTCGGCATCTACGGCATCGTCCTGGCCGGCTGGTCGTCCGGCTCGACCTACCCGCTGCTCGGCGGGCTGCGCTCGTGCGCGCAGATGATCTCGTACGAGATCGCGATGGGGATGTCGTTCGCGGCGGTGTTCCTCTACTCCGGGTCGATGTCGACGTCGACCATCGTGGAGTCGCAGCAGAACAGGTGGTACGTCCTGCTGCTGCCGGTGTCCTTCATCATCTACATCGTCGCGATGGTGGGCGAGACCAACCGGGCGCCCTTCGACATGCCGGAGTCCGAGGGCGACCTCGTCGGCGGCTTCAACACCGAGTACTCGTCCATCAAGTTCGCGATGTTCATGCTCGCCGAGTACATCAACATGGTCACCGTCTCGGCGGTCGCGATCACGCTCTTCCTGGGCGGCTGGAAGGCTCCCTGGCCGATCTCCACGTTCTGGGCGGGCGCGAACCACGGCTGGTGGCCGCTGCTCTGGTTCACGATCAAGGTGCAGCTGCTGCTGTTCTTCTTCATCTGGCTGCGCGGCACTCTTCCCCGGGTCCGCTACGACCAGTTCATGAAGCTGGGCTGGAAGGTCCTCATCCCGGTCTCGCTGGTCTGGCTGATGCTGGTCGCCACCGTCCGGGCGCTGAAGAACGAGGGCTACAACTTCTCGCAGATCGTGCTCTATGTCGCCGGCGGCGCCGTCCTGCTGCTGCTGATCTCCCTCCTCGTGGACTTCTTCCGGCGCGCCGAGAAGGAAGAGACGGACGGCGACGGGGCCTTCGACCCGATGGCCGGCGGCTTCCCCGTGCCGCCGCTGCCCGGACAGAGCCTGCCACCGGTGCCGCGACGCCGGCCGCGCCGCGAGCGCGAGCTGATTGTCAGTGGCCGGGTGGACACTGTCAGTGACGAAAATGGAAACGACGGAAAGGGGGGCGACGGTGCCTGAGTTCCAGAACCCCGTGGCCGGCTTCGGCGTGACCTTCAAGGCCATGTTCAAGAAGCGGCTGACCGAGCAGTACCCGGAGGAGAAGAAGCCGACGGCGCCGCGTTTCCACGGCCGCCACCAGCTCAACCGCCACCCCGACGGGCTGGAGAAGTGCATCGGCTGCGAGCTGTGCGCCTGGGCCTGCCCGGCGGACGCGATCTACGTCGAGGGCGCGGACAACACCGCCGAGGAGCGCTACTCCCCGGGCGAGCGCTACGGCCGCGTCTACCAGATCAACTACCTGCGCTGCATCCTGTGCGGCCTGTGCGTGGAGGCCTGTCCGACCCGCGCGCTGACCATGACCAACGAGTACGAACTCGCCGACCGGTCCCGCGAATCGCTCATCTACACCAAGGAGGAGCTACTGGCGGGCCTGTCGGAGACGATGGTCGACTCGCCGCACGCGATCTACCCCGGCATGACGGAGAAGGACTACTACCAGGGCCTGGTGACCGAGGCCGCTCCGGGGACCGTCCGTCAGGTCGCGGTCTCCAAGGGTGAGAAGGCCGACGGGAACACCCGGGAGAAGGAGGCGAACGCATGACCGCACTCGCCGCCGCGGCCTCCATGACCTCCACCGGAGAGGCCGTGCAGTTCTGGATCCTGGGCATCGTCGCCGTCAGCGGCGCGCTGTGCACGATCCTGATGAAGCGCGCCGTGCACAGCGCCCTCTCGCTCGCCGGGACCATGCTCGTCCTGGCGGTCTTCTACCTCGCCAACGGCGCGTACTTCCTGGGCGTCGTCCAGATCGTCGTCTATACGGGCGCGATCATGATGCTGTTCCTGTTCGTCGTGATGCTGGTCGGTGTCACCGCAGCGGACTCCCTCAAGGAGACGCTGAAGGGGCAGCGCTGGCTCGCCGCCGGACTGGGCATCGGCTTCGGCATCCTGCTGATCGCCGGGATCGGCAACGCCTCGCTCAAGGAGTTCGACGGCCTGGGCGAGGCCAACGCCGGCGGCAATGTGCAGGGCCTGGCCGCGCTCATCTTCACCAAGTACGTCTTCGCCTTCGAAATCACCGGCGCGCTGCTGATCACGGCGGCCGTCGGCGCGATGGTGCTCACCCACCGGGAGCGCACCGAGCGCGCCAGGACGCAACGCGAGCAGTCCGTGGCGCGGGTCCGCGAGGGCAAGCAAGTGCCGCCGCTGCCCGCCCCCGGCGTCTACGCCCGGCACAACGCCGTCGACATCCCGGGCCTGCTGCCCGACGGCACCACGTCCGAGCTGAGCGTCAGCCCGACGCTGCGGGAGCGCGGCCAGATCCGCGACGTCTCCGGTGAATCGCTCGCCGAGCTGAAGGCGCTGGAGGAGCGCTCCGAGAACTGGCTGGGCCGGGGTTCCGAGGAGCCCCGGTCCTCGTCGTCCGGTGGCGTGGCGCCGAAGGAGCACAAGGAGGGGGCCAAGAAATGAACCCGGTCTACTACCTCTATCTCGCCGCCCTGTTGTTCACCATCGGTGCGGCCGGGGTGCTGATCAGGCGGAACGCCATCGTGGTGTTCATGTGCATCGAGCTGATGCTCAACGCCTGCAATCTCGCCTTCGTCACCTTCTCGCGGATGCACGGGAATCTGGACGGCCAGATCATCGCCTTCTTCACGATGGTCGTCGCCGCGGCCGAGGTCGTGGTCGGCCTGGCGATCATCGTGTCGATCTTCCGCACCCGTCATACGGCCTCGGTCGACGACGCCAGCCTGATGAAGCTGTAAGGGGTCGCACAAAGTGGAGAACTTGATCGCGCTGCTTGTCGCGGCACCGCTGGTCGGTGCGGCCCTGCTGCTGTGCGGCGGCACCCGGCTGGACCGCACCGGCCACCTCATCGGCACGCTGTTCTCGGTGGCGTCGTTCGCCCTCGGGGTGGTGCTCTTCGCCGACATGCTCGGCAAGGCCGCCGAGGACCGGGCCCTGCACCAGCACCTGTTCACCTGGATTCCGGTCGGCGGCTTCCGGGCCGATATCGCCTTCCAGCTCGACCAGCTGTCGATGACCTTCGTCCTGCTGATCACCGGTGTCGGATCGCTGATCCACATCTACTCGATCGGCTATATGGAGCACGACGAGCGGCGCCGCCGCTTCTTCGGCTACCTCAACCTCTTCCTCGCGGCGATGCTGCTGCTCGTCCTCGCCGACAACTACCTCCTGCTGTACGTCGGCTGGGAGGGCGTCGGCCTCGCCTCGTACCTCCTGATCGGCTTCTGGCAGCACAAGCCGAGCGCGGCCACCGCCGCCAAGAAGGCGTTCCTGGTCAACCGGGTCGGCGACATGGGCCTGTCCATCGCGATCATGCTGATGTTCACGACGTTCGGGACCTTCGCCTTCGGCCCAGTGCTCGCCGCCACCGGTGACACGTCCGAGGGCAAGCTGACCGCCCTCGGGCTGATGCTGCTGCTGGCCGCCTGCGGCAAGTCGGCGCAGGTGCCGCTGCAGTCCTGGCTCGGTGACGCGATGGAGGGCCCGACCCCGGTCTCGGCCCTGATCCACGCCGCCACCATGGTCACCGCCGGGGTGTATCTGATCACCCGCTCCGGGGCGATCTTCAACGCCGCGCCGACCGCCCAGCTGGCGGTCGTCGTGGTCGGTGCGGTCACCCTCCTCTTCGGTGCGATCGTCGGTTGCGCCAAGGACGACATCAAGAAGGCGCTGGCCGGCTCGACGATGTCGCAGATCGGCTACATGATCCTGGCCGCCGGCCTCGGCCCGATCGGCTACGCCTTCGCGATCATGCACCTGGTCACCCACGGTTTCTTCAAGGCGGGTCTCTTCCTCGGCGCCGGCTCCGTGATGCACGGCATGAACGACGAGGTGGACATGCGCCGTTACGGCGGCCTGCGCACCTACCTGCCGGTCACCTTCGTCACCTTCGGCCTCGGCTATCTGGCGATCATCGGCTTCCCCGGGCTGTCCGGCTTCTTCTCCAAAGACAAGATCATCGAGGCGGCGTTCGCCAAGGGCGGCACCGAGGGCTGGATCCTCGGCGGCGCGGCCCTGCTGGGCGCGGCGATCACCGCGTTCTACATGACCCGGGTGATGCTGATGACGTTCTTCGGCGAGAAGCGCTGGAACCCCGACGAGGTGCATCCGCACGAGTCACCGAAGGTCATGACGGTCCCGATGATCGTGCTGGCCCTCGGATCGGTCTTCGCGGGCGGGCTGTTCAGCGTCAACGAGGCCTTTGTGAAGTGGCTGGAGCCGGTCACCTCGTTCGCGCACGGCCACTCCCCGGTCAGCGCGACCACCGTCACCGCCTCGACGATCGTGGTGCTGCTCATCGGTGTCGGCATCGCCTGGCTGATGTACGGCCGCAAGCCCGTTCCGGCGCTCGCCCCGCGCGGCTCGCTGCTGACCCGGGCGGCGCGCCGCGATCTGCTCCAGGACGACTTCAACCACGTCGTGTTCGTGCGCGGTGGGGAAGAGCTCACCGGCACACTCGTCCAGTTCGACCGCTCCCTCGTGGACGGTGCGGTCAACGGCACGGCGGCCTCGATGGGCGGACTCTCCGGCCTGCTGCGCCGGTTGCAGACCGGATTCGTCCGTTCGTACGCGGTCCAGATGCTGGGCGGGGCCGCCGTTCTCGTCGCCGCGACCCTGCTGATGAGGGGTGTCTGAGCCATGTCGTTTCCCCTGCTGACGGCGGTGGCCGTGGTGCCGGCGGCCGGTGCGATCGCCACCGCCGCGCTGCCCGCCGCCAAGCGCACCGCGGCCAAATGGCTCGCGCTGCTGTTCTCGCTGGCCACCTTCGCGCTGGCGCTGGTGGTCGCGTTCCGCTTCGATCCCGGTGCCAAGGGCCCCTTCCAGCTCACCGAATCGCACGCCTGGATCAGCGACTTCGGCGTCCGCTACGAACTCGGTGTGGACGGCATCGCGGTCGCCCTGATCGCGCTGACCACCCTGCTGATCCCGTTCGTCATCCTGGCCGGCTGGCATGACGCCGACCCCCTGGAGACAGCGTCCGACGGTGGCTCCGCCACGGGCACGCCCCACCGCTACAGCTGGCGGCCCACCCAGGGCTTCTTCGCGCTGATCCTGGCCGTCGAGGCGATGGTGGTCCTCTCCTTCGAGGCCACCGACGTCTTCCTCTTCTACCTCTTCTTCGAAGCCATGCTGATCCCGATGTACTTCCTCATCGGCGGCTTCGGGGACCGGGCGGGCGGGGACGGCGAGGAACGGGACGCCGGCCGGCGGTCGTCGGCCGCGGTGAAGTTCCTGCTCTACAACCTCGCCGGCGGACTGATCATGCTGGCCGCGGTGATCGGGCTGTACGCCGTCACCGCCGACCAGCTCGGCACCGGCACGTTCTCGCTGCAGCAGATCGTCGAGGCGCGGGCGGCCGGCAAGCTGGACATCGGAGCCGGCACCGAACGGCTGCTCTTCCTCGGCTTCTTCTTCGCCTTCGCGGTGAAGGCGCCGCTGTGGCCGCTGCACACCTGGCTGCCCGGTGCCATGGGCGAGTCGACCTCGCCGGTCGCGGTGCTGATCACCGCGGTCGTCGACAAGGTCGGCACCTTCGCGATGCTCCGTTTCTGCCTCCAGCTCTTCCCCGGGGCCAGCAGCTGGGCCACCCCGGTCATCCTCGTCCTCGCGCTGATCAGCGTGCTGTACGGCGCGCTGCTGGCGGTCGCCCAGCGGGACATCAAGCGGCTGATCGCCTACGCCTCGATCTCCCACTTCGGGTTCATCATCATGGGCATCTTCGCGATGACGTCCCAGGGCCAGAGCGGCGCGACGCTCTACATGGTCAACCACGGCATCTCGACCGCCGCGCTGATGCTGGTGGCCGGCTTCCTGATCGGCCGCCGCGGCTCGCGGCTGATCGCGGACTTCGGCGGCGTCCAGAAGGTCGCCCCGGTCCTCGCCGGCACCTTCCTCATCGGCGGCCTGGCCACCCTGTCACTGCCCGGCCTGGCCCCGTTCGTCAGCGAATTCCTGGTCCTGGTCGGCACGTTCAGCCGCTATCCGGTGATCGGCATCATCGCCACCCTCGGCATCGTCCTCGCCGCGCTGTACGTCCTCGTCCTCTACCAGCGGACGATGACCGGGCCGGTGAAGGAGGACGTACGGAGCATGCCGGACCTGCGGGTGCGGGAGCTGGTGGTGGTGGCGCCGCTGATCGCGCTGCTGCTCTTCCTCGGGGTGTACCCCAAGCCGCTCACCGACCTCGTCAATCCGGCGGTCGGCCACACCCTGTCCGTCGTGGACAAGAAGGACCCCAAGCCCCCTGTGCGGGTGGACGCCGTGCCCGGTGGAGACCGGGCCGGCCATACCGTGCGCCCTCAAGACGTGGAGGCCGCGAAGTGAGTTCCGTGGCAAGTGTCCACAGCCTGTGGACAGCGGCGTCCGGTGCGCCGGGCAAGATCCCGGCGCCGCACATCGAGTACGCCCAGCTGTCGCCGACGCTGATCGTCCTCGGCGCGGCGGTGGCCGGCATCCTCATCGAGGGGTTCGTGCCGCGCCGTCACCGCTACTTCTCCCAACTTCTGCTGACCGTGGTGGCGCTGGCCGCCGCATTCGCCGCGGTGATCGGCCTGGCGGCCGGCGGCTTCGGCTCGTCCAAGGCGCACCTCGCGGCCATGGGCGCCCTCGCCGTCGACGGCCCGGCGCTGTTCCTGCAGGGCACGATCCTGCTGGTGTCCCTGATCGCGGTCTTCACCTTCGCCGAGCGGCGGCTCGATCCGGCGGCGCACGGAAGGCATGTGGACTCCTTCGCCGCCCAGGCCGCGGCCGTCCCCGGCGGCGCTGCCGAACAGGCCGCGGTGAAGGCCGGGTTCACCACCACCGAGGTCTTCCCGATCCTGCTCTTCGCGGTCGGCGGGATGCTGGTCTTCCCGGCGGCCAACGACCTGCTGACGCTCTTCATCGCGCTGGAGGTCTTCTCCCTCCCGCTGTACATCCTGTGCGCGCTGGCCCGCCGCCAGCGGCTGTTGTCACAGGAGTCCGCGGTGAAGTACTTCCTCCTCGGCGCCTTCTCCTCGGCCTTCCTGCTGTTCGGCGTGGCCCTGCTGTACGGCTATGCGGGCACGGTCACCTACGCCGGGATCGCCGAGGTGGTCTCGGACGGCGCCAAGCAGATCGATCCGGCGCTGGCCGGCACGATGGGCAATGACGCGCTGCTGCTGATCGGTGCGGCGCTGGTGCTGATGGGGCTGCTGTTCAAGGTCGGCGCGGTCCCCTTCCACATGTGGACCCCGGACGTCTACCAGGGCGCCCCGACCCCGGTCACCGGTTTCATGGCGGCCGCCACCAAGGTCGCCGCGTTCGGTGCGCTGCTGCGGCTGCTGTACGTCGCCCTGCCGGGCCTGCGCTGGGACTGGCAGCCGGTGATGTGGGGCGTCGCGATCCTCACCATGCTGGGCGGGGCGATCGTCGCCATCACCCAGACCGACATCAAGCGGCTGCTGGCCTACTCCTCCATCGCCCACGCCGGCTTCATCCTCGCCGGTGTCATCGCCACCAGCAAGGACGGCATCTCCTCGGTGCTCTTCTACCTCGGCGCCTACTCCTTCGTGACGCTCGGCGCCTTCGCCGTGGTCACCCTGGTGCGGGACGCGGGGGGCGAGGCCACCGCGCTGTCCAAGTGGGCCGGGCTCGGCCGGCGTTCGCCGCTGGTGGCCGCGGTCTTCGCGGTCTTCCTGCTGGCCTTCGCCGGTATCCCGCTGACCTCCGGTTTCGCCGGGAAGTTCGCGGTGTTCAAGGCGGCGGCGCAGAGCGGCGCGGGCTGGCTGGTGGTCGTCGGTGTGATCTCGTCGGCCATCGCGGCGTTCTTCTACATCCGCGTGATCGTGCTGATGTTCTTCAACGAGCCCAAGGCGGACGGCCCGACCGTCGCGGTCCCCAGCCCGCTGACGACCACGGCCATCGCCGTCGGCGTCACGGCCACGCTGGTGCTCGGCCTGGCGCCGCAGTACTTCCTCGACCTGGCCGGCCAGGCCGGGGTCTTCGTGCGCTGAGATCCGGCGGCGCGCCACGACAGCGGCCGCCGCCCGGAGCCCTCGGGGGGTTCCGGGCGGCGGCCGTCCGTCGTACGGCGCGCGGTCCGTCGTGCGAGGGACGGGTCCGGCGGGCGGTCAGCTCTTGGGCATACCGCTCGGCAGCTGCGGCATATCGGGGACCTTCACGCTGCCGTCGCTGGACTTGGTGTACTTCTCGGTGGGCCCGTTCTTCCAGTCGACGGTCAGGGTCTTGCCGTCGGCAGCGGGCTTGAGGGTGCCCATGGTGCGGGTGGTGTCCTTGTCGGTGCACTTGACCGCGGCCATGGTCATCCCGGCCATCTCCTGGACCTTGCCCAGGCAGGCGGCCTTGTGCCCGTTGCTGAAGGCGACGGTGCCCTTGCTGATCACCAGGATCAGCGGGCTGCTCTTCGTGCCGGCCTTCCAGGCACCCTCGACCGAGCCCGCGCCCCCGGACTTGTCGGCGCCTCCCGGAGTCGACGGCGCGGCCTGCGGCGTCTTGCTCGGCTTGCTGTCGCTGCCGTTGTCGCCGCTGCTTCCGCAACCGCTGAGCAGCATCGCGGCGATGGCTGCCGCCCCGGCGATCTGCGCTGCCTTGCGCACGTACGTCTCCTCCGTTGTGGGTCAGGGACCCGTGAGGCTAGCAGCGGTCCGCGACGGGTCCCGGACCGCGGCAACGCCGGTACGGACTTGGTGTGGGGCTGTGACGTAGGAGCGCACCGGGTGGGACGGGGGGTGGGCGGTGCATTTCCCGTATATCGGTACGCGCCGTGGTTCAGCGGCCGGCCGCGGAGCGGGGCGAGGGCGAGCGGCAGCTCCTCCGGGAGGGTGGCGGCGGCTCGGTCATTCCGCGGGCAGGATGCGGCCGGTGACCTCGCCCAGGCCGATCCGGGCGCCGTCGGGGCCGGGCGCCCAGGCGGTGAGGGTGACCTCGTCGCCGTCCTGGAGGTAGGGGCCCTTGCCCTGGGTGAGCTCCAGCAGGCAGCCGAGCTGGTCGGGGTCGGGCCCGGACACGGTGCCGGAGGCGAACAGGTCGCCGGTGCGCAGCGAGGCGCCGTTGACGGTCATATGGGCGAGTTGCTGGGCGGCCGTCCAGTACATGGTGGAGAACGGCGGCCGGGAGACGGTCTCGCCGTTGATGCGCACCTCGATGCGGATGTCGATGCCGCCCGGTTCCGCGTCCGCGTCGTCGAGGTAGGGCAGCAGCGGCACGTCCCGGGCGGGCGGCGGTGTCCGGGCCTCGTCGAGGGCGTCGAGCGGGGTGATCCAGGCGGAGACGGAGGTGGCGAAGGACTTGCCCAGGAAGGGGCCGAGCGGCACGTACTCCCAGGCCTGGATGTCGCGCGCGGACCAGTCGTTGAGCAGGCAGACGCCGAAGACGTGGTCGCGGAAGGCCTCCTGCGGGACGGGCTCGTGCAGCGTGGAGGGCGTACCCACGACGAAGCCGACCTCGGCCTCGATGTCGAGGCGGAGGGAGGGCCCGAAGGTGGGCGCCTCGTCCGCGGGGGCCTTGCGCTGGCCGTGCGGCCGGACGACCGGGGTGCCGCTGGCGACGACGGTGCCCGCCCGGCCGTGGTAACCGATCGGCAGGTGCTTCCAGTTGGGGGTCAGCGCCGCGGCGTCCGGGCGGAAGATCCGGCCGACATTGGTGGCGTGGTGCTCGCTGGCGTAGAAGTCGACGTAGTCGGCGACCTCGAAGGGGAGGTGCAGCGTGACCTCGGCGAGCGGATGGAACAGCGGTGCCACTTCGTCGCGGTGCGCCGGATCGGTCACGGCGCTGTGGACGGCCGCCCGGATCTGCTGCCAGACGGGGCGGCCGGCCGCCAGCAGGGGGTTGAGGGTCGGGGCCGCGAGCAGTTCGGCGTGCGGGTGGATGGCGGCGGGCAGGGCGCTCGGCAGCGCGCTCAGATCGAGGACCTGGTCGCCGTAGCGGACGCCGAGGCGCCGCTGACCGGGCGCGTCGGCGGTGCTGAACACACCGTAGGGCAGGTTGTGCGGGCCGAAGGGATCGCCTTCCGCCAGGTCGAACGGGCTCTGCTCGGGCATGGACAGCTCCTCGCGTTCGTCGTCACCGGTGGGCGGCCGGGCCGGCCGGGCCTGGTGGCCCGCGGGCCGGCGGTGCCGACGATCAGCGTACGGCCGGGCGGTGACCGGCGGGGCGGTCATGGGGCGCGAGGGTGTAGAGGCGTACGGGGTTTGGACTGCGGGCGCGCCGAGTGATGCGCCCCCAAGCATCGGTAATGTCCGGAAAAGCCTTGCTGTACCGTGCAATTCGGGCCTAGCTTCCTTTCCTGGCGCGGGCCGGGGAGGGACCGCGCCGTTGGGGGGACACGTGGCTCGCAGTGCCGCACGGCCCGCGGTCGACCGGAGCGCTCCGGGGCTGATCGTGAAGATCGGGGCTTACCCCCTGCGCCACGGAGGTGTGGGGGCGATCCGCAGCCTGGGGCGGCTCCGGGTGCCCATGTACGCCGTGACGGAGGACCGCTTCACCCCGGCGGCCCTCTCGCGCTACCTCCGTGGCCGCTTCGTCTGGCCGGCCACCGGGCGGGAGGAGCCGGGCCGGCTGGTGACGGGGCTGCTGCGGATCGGCCGGCGGATCGGCCGCCCGACGCTGCCGCTTCCCACCGATGAAGAGGCGGCCGTGCTGATAGCCGAGCACGCCGAAGCGCTCGCCGGGTCGTTCCTCTTCCCCGGGTCGCCCCCGGACTGCCGCGCCGGCCGGCCGGCAAACAGGGCCTGCACGAACTGTGCGTGGCCCATGGGGTGCCCTCGCCGGCCGCCGTCTTCCCCGTTTCGTACGCGGACATCGAGGCGCACGCCGGGCGCGCGCTTCCCGGTGGTGGCCAAGAACCGCGAGGCGTTCGTCCGGCGCAAACCGAGGCACCACTCAGGCAAGGGGAGGGACCGAAGTGAGCACTCCGGTAGCGGTCATCGGGGCCGGCCCGTACGGCGTGTCGACGGCCGCGCACCTACGGGCGCGCGGTCTGCCGGTGCGGGTCTTCGGGGCGCCGATGGCGAGCTGGCGCACGCAGATGCCCGCGGGCATGCTGCTCAAGTCGACGCCGGCGGCCTCCACCATCGACGTCCCGCAGCCCGGCCACACCCTCGGTGACTTCTGCGCAAAGACGGGGGAGGGGCCCTACCCCTCGGACTGGGACATCGTCCCCATCGAGGTGTTCCTCCGGTACGGGCAGTGGGTACAGCAGCGCACGGTCCCCGACCTGGAGCAGGTCAGGGTGGTCTCGGTCGACCGGCAAGGCGGCGGCTTCGAGCTGAAACTGGACAGCGGGGAGCAGGTCGCCGCGCGGGCCGTGGTCGTGGCCACCGGCCTGAGCGGGCTGGCGCAGCTGCCGCCGGAGCTGGCCGCCGCGATCCCGGACGGGCCGTCCGCCACGGGGCCGGTCTCGCACAGTTCGCAGCACCACGACCTGTCCGCGCTGGCCGGCCGCGAGGTGGTGGTGATCGGCGCCGGGCAGTCGGCGCTGGAGAGCGCGGTGCTGCTCGCCGAGGCGGGCGCGGCGTCCGTACGGGTCGTGGCGCGCCGCCAGGGCGCGGTGGGCTTTGGTGCGCCGCCGGACCGCCGACCCCGCCTGCGGCCGCCGTCGCCGTTCGGCAACGCATGGTCGCTGCATGCGCTGACGTATTACGCCGGCGGCTTCCGCCGGCTGCCGGTGCCCGCCCGGCGGTATCTGGTGCGGCGGGTGCTCGGCCCGCTGGGGGCGTGGTGGCTGCGGGACCGTTTCGCCGGCCGGGTGCAGGTGACGCAGGGGCGGCGGATCGTACGGGCCACGGTCCGGGACGGCCGTCCCGTGCTGGCGCTGCGCGGGGCCGACGGGCAGGGCGGGGAGCTCGCCGCCGACCATGTGCTGGCCGCGACGGGCTACCGGATGGACCTGGCGGCACTGGATTTCCTGGGCCAGGGGCTGCGCGCCGGGATCGTGACGCGGGCCGGCGGGCCGCTGCTGGATGCCGGCCTCTGCTCGTCCGTACCGGGGCTGTACTTCACGGGGTTGCCGGCGGCCGCCTCGTTCGGGCCGGTGATGCGCTTCGTGTGCGGCACGGAGTTCGCCTCGCCGCGGCTGGCACGGGCGGTGGCGCGGGCCTGGGGGTGAGCGGGTCTGCGCGTCTGCGGGGGAGCGGGCCTGGGGGTGAGCAGGCTTACGGGAGGCGGGCTTACGGGAGGCGGGCTTACGGGTGAGGTGAGCCGGTACGGCTGCTTGCGGTGGGGCCCGCGGTTCCTCTCCCATGGGGGAAGTCACCCTGCGCTGTGGTGCTTTCACCCGGGGGCTGCGGCGTGGGTGGCGGCGAACGGAGCCGCCGTGCCCGGGGCGGGGCCGTGCCCGGGGCGGGGCCGTGCCCGGAGCCGGGCGAGAGGTCTTGCCGGACAAGAAGCAGGCCGGAAATACTCCTCTCGTTGCCGGACCCCATGCTCCCGCGTCACACTCGCGTCAACAGGTGATCCAGAACCTGTCGGCCGGGCCGCTGTGCTTCCCGGGCGGTTCGGGGGGCGGGCGCTCACGGTGATCGAACTGCGACCGGATACGCTGGCCAATGGTGGAGACAGCGACAGATCGACATTCAGTTTGATCGTCAGCAGACAGGAGTACCCCTCGTGACCGTCGTCGGGCCCTTCGGGCTGAGCGTGCGGGACCAGGCTCTTGAGGCCGATGTCCAGGCCGGGTTGGCGGCTGTCGAGGAGGGCCTGCTGGAGGCCACCAAGAGCGACGTGCCGTTCATCACCGAATCCGCGCAGCACCTCGTGCGCGCGGGCGGTAAGCGGTTCCGGCCGCTGCTGGTGACGCTCGCCGCCCAATTCGGTGACCCCTACAGCCCGGGCGTGGTGCCCTCCGCGGTCGTCGTGGAGCTGACGCATCTCGCGACGCTGTATCACGACGACGTGATGGACGAGGCCGAGGTGCGCCGTGGCGTGGCCAGCGCCAACGCCCGCTGGGGCAACTCCGTCGCGGTGCTGACCGGCGACTTTCTGTTCGCCCGCGCCTCGCACATCCTCGCCGACCTCGGCCCGGAGGCGGTCCGGATCCAGGCCGAGGCGTTCGAACGCCTGGTGACCGGCCAGATTCTGGAGACCGCGGGCCCGCGCGACGGCCGCGACCCCATCAGCCACTACCTGGACGTCCTCGCCGGCAAGACCGGCTCGCTGGTCGCCGTCGCGTGCCGGTTCGGCGCGATGATGTCGGGCGCCGATGAGTCGACGGTCAACATCCTCACCCAGTACGGTGAGCGGCTGGGCACCGCCTTCCAGCTGGCCGACGACGTGCTGGACATCGCCAGCGATTCGCACGAATCGGGCAAGACGCCCGGCACGGACCTGCGGGAGGGCATCCCGACGCTGCCCGTGCTGCATCTGCGGGCACGCGCCGAGAGCGAAGCCGGTACGCCCGAGGACCGCGCCCTCGCCGAGCTGCTGTCCGGGGATCTCACGGACGACGCCCGGCATGCCGAGGCGCTGGCCGGCCTGCGCGCCCACCCGGCGCTCGAAGAGGCCCGCCGCGACACCGTGCGCTATGCGCAGGAGGCCCGCGCGATGCTGGCGCCGCTGCCGTCCTGCACGGCCAAGTCGGCCCTGGAAGGGCTCTGCGACGCGGTGGTCCACCGGGCGGGCTGAGGCCTTTTCTGCGGTGCTGTCCCGCCGCGTCCCTGAGAGTCTGCTTCCGCATCCCCTAGGGAACGGTCCGACTCCTGTGGTACGGACTCCGACCTGGGGTGACCATGCGTCATACCTCAGCAGTAGGACGAGTTGCTCCCGCTGGTTGACGTTATCCGTCCCGCGATTTGGTGAGATGGAAAGCACCAGAGCGCGGCGGACGGTCACAATGAGCCCCAGGGGTGACGGGGGGACGGCGCAGCAACCGCCGCATACGACGGAGGTAGAGCAGATGCCACGGAACGAACCGACACAGGTCACGGACGGATGGGACGGGGGGCGCTCCCTGAAGCGCCGTAAGGCGGTGCGGTATGGCGTACCGGTAGCCGTGGCGGGAGTGGCGGCGGCCACGATCGGGCTGGTTCCGGCGTTCGCCGGTTCTCCGGACCTGCCGAAGATCTCCGCGCAGGATCTGATAGCCAAGGTCGCCAAGTCGGACGTCCAGCAGCTCTCCGGGACGGTCCGGGTCTCCACGGACCTCGGCCTGCCGTCGCTGCCGGGTGCCGACGGCGTGGCGGGCGGCTTCGGCGGCGGCCAGGCCGGTGCCGGCGGGAAGGGCGGCGACGGCGCCTCCGCCGCGCCCCAGAACAAGCTGATGGAGCTGGCGTCCGGTGCGCACACGCTGCGCGTCGCGGCCGACGGCCCCGAGAAGCAGCGGGTGTCGATCATCGACAAGGCCGCGGAGTACAGCCTGGTCCACAACGGCAACGAGGTCTGGGCCTACGACAGCGGCAGCAACACCGCGATGCACAGCACCGCACCCGACGACGGCCGGCACGGCAAGCAGCACCGGGCGCCCGAGGGCCTGCCCAAGGGTCTGAAGAGCGCCACCCCGCAGGACCTCGCGAAGCAGGCACTGAAGGCGGCCGGCGACACGACCTCGGTCACCGTCGACGGCACCGCCACGGTTGCCGGGCGGGACGCCTACCAGCTGCTGATCAAGCCCAAGCAGGCCGCCTCGACGGTCGGCTCGATCCGGGTCGCGGTGGACGCCGCCAACGGTGTGCCGCTGAAGTTCACCCTGACCCCCAAGAGCGGTGGCGCGGCCGCCATCGACGTCGGTTACACGAACGTCGACTTCGCCAAGCCCGCCGCGAGCACGTTCTCCTTCACCCCGCCCAAGGGCGCCAAGGTCGTCGACGGCGGCAAGGAAGCGGCGAAGGCCCAGCGCGAGCACGGCAAGAACCTCCCGTCCCACCAGGACGCGAAGGACTTCAAGAAGAACAAGGGCGGGCTGAAGGTCATCGGCAAGGGCTGGACGTCCATCGCCACGATCAAGGGCGCCGGCGCCGGCCTGCCCTCCGGCAAGGAGCAGGGCGCCGGTGGTGACGCCGCCAAGTTCCTGGACAGCATCGGCGAGAAGGTGCACGGCTCCTTCGGCTCCGGCCGGGTCTTCAGCACCCGCCTGGTCAACGCCCTGGTCACGGACCACGGCACGGTCTACGCCGGCGCCGTCGACAAGCAGGCCCTGATCGACGCGGCCAACGCCGCCAAGTAACGGGCCGGCGCGCGGAAGCGCAGAAGCGCCCACGTAAGGACAGGGCGCGGAAGCGCAGCGCGCAGAGCGTGGAATTGCGGAAGCGCGAAAGCGCAGACGCGTGGAAGCGCAGACCCGTAAGAAGTGCGGGAGCGCCGTGCCACCCCTCGGCGGGTGGCGCGGTGCGGCTCGTGGGCCATATCCGTACGTCGTTGGGGGAGCCGATGCCACAGTCCACCGCCTCGGCGCCCGACGGTGCCCGGTCACCCGATGGCACCCGCCCGGCCGGCGACGGGCCCGCCTGCCGGGCGGCCGGGGAGCCGGCGATCGAGACACGCGGGCTGACCAAGGCCTACCGTGGCGGCCAGCTCGCTGTCGACGGCCTTGACCTGGCCGTACCGCGCGGCAGTGTCTTCGGCTTCCTCGGGCCCAACGGCTCCGGCAAGACCACCACCATCCGCATGCTGATGGGCCTGATCGAAGCGAGCGCCGGCAGCGCGCGGGTGCTGGGGCAGCCGATGCCCGCCGCGGTCCGCCGGGTGCTCCCCAAGGTCGGCGCGCTCATCGAGGGCCCGGCGCACTACGGCTTCCTCAGCGGGCGCGACAATCTCCGCCGGTTCGACGCCGCCGACCCGCTCGCCGATCCCCGTACCCGTGCCGAACGGGTCGGGCACGCACTGGAGCGGGTGGGCCTGGCCGCCGCGGCCGGCAAGAAGGCGCGCGCCTACTCCCTCGGTATGAAGCAGCGCCTCGGCCTGGCCGCGGCCCTGCTCCAGCCCCGTGAGCTGCTGGTCCTCGACGAACCGACCAACGGCCTGGACCCCCAGGGCATGCGGGAGATCCGCGCGCTGATCCGTGAACTCGCGGCGGACGGCACCACCGTCTTCCTCTCCTCCCATCTCCTCGACGAGATCGAGCAGGTCTGCACCCACGCCGCGGTGATGGCCCGCGGCCGGCTGATCACCCAGGGCACGGTCGCCGACCTCTCCGCCACGGTCCTCGACTCGCCCGGCCCCGGCCCCGGCCCCGGCCCCGGCCACGGCCGGCTGACGGTGACCACCCCCGACCCGGCCGATGCGGTCCGGGTCCTGAAGGAGCACGGTCTGACCGGCCTGGAGGTCACCGGTGACCGGGTGACCGGCGAACTCCCGGACCCGCCCGCGCCCTTCGGCACACCGGACGACGGGGCGCCCCCGGACCTGGCGGACCTCAACGCCGCGCTGGTGCTCGCCGGGGTACGGGTCCGTGGCTTCGGCAGGGAGCGGGCGTCGCTGGAGGACGTCTTCGTTCAGCTGACCGGGGAGGGCTTCGATGTCGCGGGCTGAGGCGGCGGTGCGCACGCCCCGGCTGCTCTGGTCACTGGGGCTGCTGCGCAGCGAGATCGCTACGACGTTCCGGCGCTGGCGTACCCTCGCGCTGCTGGCGGTGCTCGCGGGTGTACCGGTCCTGGTCGGTATCGCCGTCCGGATCGAGACCGGAGACGGCGGCGGTGGCGGCGGGCCGGGCGGTGGCGGCCCGGCGTTCCTCTCGCAGGTCACCCACAACGGCCTCTTCCTGGTCTTCACCTCGCTCGCGGTGACGCTGCCGTTCTTCCTGCCGATGTCCATCGGGGTGATAGCGGGCGACTCCCTCGCCGGTGAGGCCCACGGCGGGACGCTGCGCTATCTCCTGGTGGCGCCCGCGGGGCGCACCCGCCTGCTGCTGGTCAAATACGCCACGATCCTGACGTTCTGCCTGGTGGGCACCCTGGTCGTGGCGCTCTCGGCCCTGGCGACCGGCGCCCTGCTCTTCCCCCTGGGCGAGGTCACCCTGCTCTCGGGGACGTCCGTATCCTTCGGCGAGGGGCTGCTGCGGGCGCTGGCCATCGCGGTCGCGGTGGCGCTGTCCCTCATCGGTGTGGCCGCCATCGGCCTGTTCATCTCCGCACTCACCACCAGCGGTATCGCCGCCATGGCGACCACGGTCGGCCTGCTGATCACCGTGCAGATCCTGGACACCCTCCCGCAGCTGCACGCCATCCAGCCCTTTCTCTTCCCGCACTACTGGCTGTCGTTCGCGGACCTGCTCCGCGACCCCGTCTACTGGGACCAGTTGCAGAAGAACCTCGGCCTGCAGGCGCTGTACGCGCTGGTGTTCGGCTCGGCCGCCTGGGCGCGCTTCACCACCCGGGACATCACCGGGTGAGGCCGTCGGACCGTGGTGGCGCGGCCGGCGCTCCGGCGTGCCGCGCCGCCGCCGCTTCCGCGGCCCGGCCCGCTTCCGCCGCCTGCACCCCGGCCCCGTCCGCGGCCCCGGCCGCAGTCCCGCCCCCGGCCACCGCCCCCGCACGGGCCGCCGCCTCGGCCAGTGCCGTCCGCGCCCGCCGTGCGGTCCGCAGCGCGTCCCAGGTCAGTACCGTCAGGGCCGCCCACACCAGCGCGAACCCGGTCCAGCGCTCCGACGGCATCCGCTCGTGGAAAACGGTGAGCCCCAGCAGGAACTGAAAGGTCGGCGCCAGATACTGCATCGTCCCGATCGTCGTCAGCGGCAGCCGCACGGCCGAGGCGCCGAAGCAGATCAGCGGCACCGCCGTCGCGATACCGCAGCCCGCGAGCAGCAGGGCCTGGCCCACCCCGCCGGTGGTGAAGCGGGACTCGCCGTGCAGGGCGAGGAAGACCAGGATCCCCAGTGCGGGCAGCAGCTGGAGGGCGGTCTCGGCGCTGAAGCCCTCGATCCCGTCGAGCTTGATGCCCTTCTTGACCAGCCCGTACGTCGCGAACGAGAAGGCCAGCCCGAGTGCGATCCAGGGCACCTTGCCGTAGGCGACGGTCATCACGACGACGGCGAGGAGACCGACGCCCACCGCGGTCCACTGCAGCGGCCGCAGCCGCTCGCGCAGCACCAGTACGCCGAAGGCGATGCTGACCAGCGGGTTGATGAAATAGCCGAGCGAGGCCTCCAGGACGTGCCCGGCATTGACCGACCAGATGTACAGGAACCAGTTCGCCGAGATGACCAGGGAGCAGACCAGGACCAGCCCGAGCCTCCTGGGCTGCCGCAACAACGGGCCGATCCACGACCAGCGGCGCAGTACGGCCAGGATGACGACGGCGACGGGCAGCGACCCCACCATGCGATGGGCCAGGATCTCGAACGGCGAGGCGGCGTCCAGCAGATGCCAGTAGAGCGGCAGCAGGCCCCACATGGTGTAGGCGCCGAAACCGTAGGCAAGTCCGACACGCTGGTCGTTCCGAGGCTGCAAGGGGACCTCCGCAGGCTGCTTCACCGCCTCGAAAGTAGCGCCGCCCTGCCCGGCTGTCCTACGTGTCTTGCCATACGGTCATGACGGGCCGGCGGCCCGCGAGTGCCGGCCCGGCCCACGCGTGGCCGGGCCCGGGGAACGCGAACGGCTGCCTGTGACGCGCCACCGTGGCACGCAGAACGGGTGCCCGTACGGGACGCCGTAAGACGTTCCCGTACGGGCACCCGCGGGCGGCCCGTCAGGGCGGCCGGCAGCCGACGACCGCCAGCCGACAACCGTCAGCCGACGACCGTCCAGGTGTCGTTGCCGGTCAGCAGAGTGGCCAGGTCGCCCTTGCCCTTCTGCTCGATGGCCTCGTCGAGCTGATCGGACATCAGAGTGTCGTAGACCGGCCGGTTGACGTTGCGCAGGACCCCGATGGGGGTGTGGTGGAGCGTGTCGGGGTCGGCGAGCCGGGAGAGGGCGAACGCCGTGGTGGGCGACGGGTTGTGCGCGTCGTGCACCAGCACGCCGCCCGTGCCCTCCTCCCGTACGTCGATGACCCGAAGGTCGCCGGTGGCCGGGTCGCGGATCACGCCCTTGGAGCCGAAGCCGTCGGGGGCCAGGGCGCCGAAGCGGATCGGCTGCCCGTGCTCCAGGCGGATGACGGCCTCCTCGGCCTGCTCCTTGTCCTTGAGGACTTCGAAGGCGCCGTCGTTGAAGATGTTGCAGTTCTGGTAGATCTCCACCAGCGCCGTGCCGGGGTGGGCTGCGGCCTCGCGCAGCACCGAGGTGAGGTGCTTGCGGTCGGAGTCGACGGTGCGGGCGACGAAGGACGCCTCGGCGCCGAGCGCCAGCGAGACCGGGTTGAACGGTGCGTCCAGCGAGCCCATCGGGGTCGACTTGGTGATCTTGCCGACCTCGGAGGTGGGGCTGTACTGCCCCTTGGTCAGACCGTAGATCCGGTTGTTGAACAGCAGGATCTTGAGGTTGACGTTGCGCCGCAGGGCGTGGATGAGGTGGTTGCCGCCGATGGAGAGCGCGTCGCCGTCGCCGGTGACGACCCACACGGACAGGTCGCGCCGGGAGGAGGCCAGGCCGGTGGCGATGGCGGGGGCGCGGCCGTGGATGGAGTGCATCCCGTAGGTGTTCATGTAGTACGGGAAGCGGGAGGAGCAGCCGATGCCGGAGACGAAGACGATGTTCTCCTTGGCCAGGCCGAGCTCGGGCATGAAGCCCTGCACGGCGGCAAGGACGGCGTAGTCACCGCAGCCGGGGCACCAGCGCACTTCCTGGTCGGACTTGAAGTCCTTCATGGACTGCTTGGCATCGGCCTTGGGCACCAGGGAGAGCGCCTCGATCTGCGAGGACCCCTCCGCGATCGTCTCAGTCATTGATGGCCTCCTTAAAGACCTCCGCAAGCTGCTCGGCCTTGAACGGCATTCCGCTGACCTGGGTGTGCGACCGCGCGTCGACGAGGTACTTGGCGCGCAGCAGAGTGGCGAGCTGCCCGAGGTTCATCTCCGGCACGATCACGTTGTCGTAACGCGCCAGGACCTCGCCGAGATTCCCCGGGAAGGGGTTGAGGTGGCGCAGATGGGCCTGCGCGATGCGCTCGCCCGCGCGCCGCACGCGCCGTACCGCGGCGGTGATCGGTCCGTAGGTCGACCCCCAGCCCAGGACGAGGGTCCCGGCGCCCCGGCCGCCCTCGTCGGTGGGGTCGTCGACCTCGATGTCGGGGACGTCGACGCCGTCGACCTTCGCCTGGCGGGTGCGCACCATGAAGTCGTGGTTGGCCGGGTCGTAGGAGATGTTGCCCGTGCCGTCCTGCTTCTCGATGCCGCCGATACGGTGCTCCAGGCCCGGTGTGCCCGGCACCGCCCAGGGCCGGGCCAGCGTCTGTTCGTCCCGCTTGTACGGCCAGAACACCTCGGTGCCGTCCGCCTGCTGGTGATTGGGGCCCGAGGCGAACTGGACCCGCAGGTCCGGCAGTTCGTCGACGTCGGGGATCCGCCACGGCTCCGAGCCGTTGGCCAGGTAGCCGTCGGAGAGGAGGAAGACCGGCGTGCGGTAGGCCAGCGCGATCCGGGCCGCTTCCAGGGCGGCGTCGAAGCAGTCCGCGGGCGTCTTCGGCGCCACGATCGGCACCGGCGCCTCGCCGTTGCGCCCGTACATCGCCTGCAGCAGGTCGGCCTGCTCGGTCTTCGTCGGCAGGCCCGTCGACGGCCCGCCGCGCTGGATGTCCACGATCAGCAGCGGCAGTTCCAAGCTGACCGCCAGACCGATCGTCTCGGACTTCAGCGCCACACCGGGACCCGAGGTGGTCGTCACCGCCAGCGCACCGCCGAATGCGGCGCCCAGCGCCGCGCCGATCCCGGCGATCTCGTCCTCCGCCTGGAAGGTGCGCACACCGAAGTTCTTGTGCTTGGACAGCTCGTGCAGGATGTCGGAGGCCGGGGTGATCGGGTACGAGCCCAGATACAGCGGCAGGTCCGCCTGCCGGCCGGCCGCGATCAGCCCGTAGGACAGTGCGAGGTTCCCGGAGATGTTGCGGTAGGTGCCGGTCGGGAAGGCCGTGGTCGCCGGGGCGACCTCGTAGGAGACGGCGAAGTCCTCCGTCGTCTCACCGAAGTTCCAGCCCGCCCGGAACGCCGCGACATTCGCCTCCGCGATCTCCGGCTTCTTCGCGAACTTCGCCCGCAGGAACTTCTCGGTGCTCTCGGTCGGCCGGTGGTACATCCACGACAGCAGCCCCAGCGCGAACATGTTCTTGCTGCGCTCGGCCTCCTTGCGGGAGAGCCCGAACTCCTTGAGCGCCTCGATCGTCAGCGTGGTCAGCGGCACCGGGTGGACGCTGTAGGCCTCCAGCGACCCGTCCTCCAGCGGGCTGGTCGCGTATCCCACCTTCGCCATCGGGCGCTTGGTGAACTCGTCGGTGTTGACGATGATCTCCGCGCCCCGCGGCACATCCGCGAGGTTCGCCTTCAGCGCCGCGGGGTTCATCGCCACCAGCACATTCGGCGCGTCACCGGGCGTGAGGATGTCGTGGTCGGCGAAGTGCAGCTGGAAGCTGGAGACGCCCGGCAGGGTTCCGGCAGGGGCGCGGATCTCGGCGGGGAAATTCGGCAGCGTCGACAGGTCGTTTCCGAACGACGCGGTCTCGGAGGTGAACCGGTCACCGGTGAGCTGCATACCGTCACCGGAGTCACCGGCAAACCGGATGATCACCCGGTCGAGGCGTCGGACTTCTTTGCCTTCGCCGCCGTTACCGGAAGCGCGCTCTTCCCCGACAAGCGCTGCGTCGGTCTGCTCGGCTGTGCTACTGACCTGGCTGGTCACTGCTTCGGACCTCCCTCGAGGGGTGCGGCGTCCCCGCCGGAGGCAGGGCTCGGGACGTGTCATACCGACTGGTTGTCCCATAACCATCGTACGTGGGTAAGGGTGGCCTTCCCTGGGGCGCTCGCATGTTGGACGTCAACATGAGACACCGATCTGGTGTGTTTTGTCATGAAATCACCACCCCCGTGGCCCCCTCTTCATGACGCTCCGGACTCCTCCATTGGTTCTACGACCAAAGTCCCGGACCGTGGCGGAATCGCCTCGGAACGCCCAACTGACAGATTGTCAGACACTTAGGAATCGAGGTAGGTGAGTACCGCAAGCACCCTGCGGTGATCCCCGTCACTCGGCGCCAGCCCCAGCTTCAGGAAGATGTTGCTGACGTGCTTCTCGACCGCACCGTCGCTGACCACCAGCTGCCGGGCGACCGCGGAATTCGTCCGGCCCTCGGCCATCAAGCCCAGGACCTCCCGTTCCCGGGGTGTCAGATGGGCCAGGACGTCCTGTTTCCGGCTGCGGCCCAGCAGCTGCGCCACCACCTCCGGGTCCAGGGCGGTCCCGCCCCCGGCGACCCGGACCACCGCGTCGACGAACTCCCGCACCTCGGCCACCCGGTCCTTGAGCAGATAGCCGACGCCCCGGCTCGACCCGGCCAGCAGCTCCGTCGCGTACTGCTCCTCGACGTACTGCGAGAGCACCAGCACCCCGAGGCCCGGGTGGTCCCGGCGCAGCCGGATGGCGGCCCGGACCCCCTCATCGGTGTGCGTGGGCGGCATCCGTACGTCCGCCACGACCACGTCCGGCAGCGCCCCCTCGTCCGCCAGCTCCCCGATCGTCTTGATCAGCGCTTCGGCGTCCCCCACACCTGCCACGACCTCGTGCCCCCGGTCGGTGAGCAGCCGGGTCAGGCCCTCGCGGAGCAGCACCGAGTCCTCGGCGATGACCACCCGCACCTTGTCCTCCACGGCTCAGATTCCCCCATGTCTCCTCGCGTCCCGCCCCTGCCGGCCTCCAGCATTCCAGCATTCGGACGGCGGCGCGGCGGATGAGGGGGGATCGGGGACGGATGAAGGGGGGAGCGGGCGATACGGGGCTGTGCTACGGCAGCTCTGCCGTCACCCGCGCCACGGGAGCTCTGCGGTGACGCAGGTCGGGCCGCAGGCCGGGGAGTCCACCAGCAGCAGGCCGTCGACGGCCGCCAGCCGCTCGGTGAGGGCGGCCAGGCCCGTGCCCGGCCCGGTGTGCGCCCCACCGTGGCCATTGTCCGCGACCAGCATCATGAGCCGGTCCGCGGTGTGCCAGACGTCCAGCGTCGCGCAGGCGGCCCCGGAGTGCTGGGAGACGTTCCGCAGCAGCTCGGAGGCGGTGAAGTACGCGATGCCCTCGATCGCCGCGGCGGGCCGCCGGTCCAGATCCACGGTCACCGTCACCGGAACCGTGCACCGCGCGGACAGCGCCGACAGGGCCGGGCCGAGCCCCCGGTCGCTGAGGATCGCCGGGTGGATCCCGCGGGCCAGGTCCCGCAGCTCCTGGAGCGCGATCTTCACCTCGCCGTGCGCCTCGTCCACCATCCGCGCGGCGGCCGCCGGATCCTCGGCCAGCTTCTCCTTGGCCAGGCCCAGGTCCAGGGCGAGCGAGGCCAGCCGGGCCTGCGCCCCGTCGTGCAGATCACGCTCGATGCGCCGCAGGTCCGCCGCCGCGGTGTCCACCACCACCCCGCGGTCCGACTCCAGCTGCCAGGCGCGGGTGGCGAGGGAGGAGGGCCCCAGCAGGCCGTGGACCATGACCCGGTCCACCTGCGTCAGCCCGTGGATCACCCACGGTCCGGCCAGCACCAGCAGCAGCCCCACCCCGCCGGTGACCGCGATCTCGGCCGGGGTGTCGAGCCAGACGCCGTGCCCGTCGCCGTCGCCCCACAACTGGATGCCCGACCGGCCGAAGTAGGCGGGGAACGTCCACCGCCACAGCGGGTAGGTCAGCAGCGCCCAGCCGAGGGTCCAGAAGGTCACCGAGAAGATGAAGGAGAAGAGCGCCCACGGAAAGTGCAGCAGCGAGTAGAGAAGGTGCCGCCAGGACGCCCCGCTCTTCAGTACGGCCCCGACCCAGCCCATCAGGCTCGGCTTGGACGGCCGTACGGGTCCGGGGTCGGCGACGTCCAGCCCCAGCAGCGCGCGGGCCCGCCCCCGCTCCAGGCCGCCCAGCGCACGGGCGCCGGCCAGGCCGCCGGCCAGCAGCGGGATGCCGAGGAACGTGATCAGCAGACCGGCGCCCGTGGTGATCACCACCATCGCGTACGTGAACATCACGATGGACAGGGGGAGGCTGAGGAAGAGGTACAGGAACTCCCGCCAGGCGCGCCCGGAGAACGGGGCGCGCAGGCCCTCGGGCACCCGGGAGCCGTGGGGCTGCGGTGCGTATGCGGTTTCCATGTCGTCGTCCGTTCTGCCGGATGCGGCCCTTGCCCGGTCGGACCGGCCGGCGCCGCCCGAGGTGCGGGCCGTGCGGGTCTTTCCGCCATGACAAGGGTCCGCGGCCGGCGCCCCGCGCACCATGAGGCCGTTCGCAGTCTTCGCCGGGGGTTTTCCCCACCCCCGGACCGGAGGCCGCCGCCCTCCGCGGGCGGGCGGTGGCCGGTGCCCTCGGCCTCCGGTCAGCGCTCCGCCGGCCTGGTCAGCGTCCCTCCGCCCCCGCCTTCGAAGCGCTTTCCCCCGCCTTCGAAGCCCTTTCCCGCGTCTTCGCGGCTCGTGTCCCCGTCTTCGGCGCCTTCGACGCCGCCCCCGGCGCCGTCCGCGCCCGCCACGGCAGCTCCGCCGTCACCCGCGTGGGCCCGCCCGCCGGCGAATCCAGCACGAACAGCCCGTCCACCGACCCCAGCCGCTCGGCGAGCCCGGCCATCCCGCTGCCGCCGTCCAGTCGCGCCCCGCCCTTCCCGTCGTCCGTCACCTGGATCAGCAGCCGGTCGCCCGCCCGGCGCCCGCCACCGCCCTTGCCCGCGGGCCCGGCCGGCCCACCCTCCTCGGCCCGCCACACCTCGACGGACGCCGTGCGCGCCGCACTGTGCTTGGAGACGTTCTGCAGCAGCTCCGAGACCGTGAAATAGACGATGCCCTCGATGGCGGGCGCGGGCCGCTCGTCCAGGTCCACGACCGTGGTGGCGGGCACCGTGCAGCGCCCGGCCAGCGAGGCCAGGGCGGGCCCCAGCCCGCGGTCGGTGAGGATCGCCGGATGGATGCCCCGGGCCAGATCCCGCAGCTCCTGCAGCGCCAGCTTCACCTCGCCGTGCGCCTCGTCCACCATCGCCGCCACGCTCTCGTCGGCCCGGCCCTCCAGCAGCTTCTCCTTCGCCAGGCCGAGCCCCATGGCGAGCGCCACCAGGCGGGCCTGTGCGCCGTCGTGCAGATCCCGTTCGATGCGCCGCAGATCGGCGGCCGCGGTGTCGGTGACCGTCATCCGGTCCGTCTCCAGCTCGGCGATCCGCCGCTCCAGTTCGTCGGAGGGCGAGAGCAGACCGCGCACCATGGCCCGGTCCACGGTGGTCAGCCAGCGTGCCAGCCACGGGAGCGCCGGCCAGGCCACCACGAGCGAGACCAGGGCGACGGCGAAGGTGAGCAGAGCCCAGGGCAGCCGGATGAACGCGAACAGCGCATGCCGCCAGGCGACCGGGTCCTTCAGGCACGTCCACAGCCGTGGCAGGACTCCCCGCTCCCGGGACCGCAGCGGACTCGGCTCCGGCACCCGCACCCCGAGCAGGGCCCGCGCCCGCGCCCGTTCCAGCTTCCCGTACTTGCGGCAGGCCACCAGGCCGCCGGCCAGCAGCGGCAGGCCGATCACGGTGACGGACAGCCCGATTCCCAGGGTCAGCCACACCACCAGCACCACGAACCCGACGAGACCCAGCGGGAAGTTGGACAGCAGGTACGCGACCTCCCGCCACGTCGCGCCGCTGAGTGGCCCTGCGGGCGGCGGCAGTGACCCATCGTCAGGGGCGGTAACGCCGGCATCGGCAGCTCTGGGCCGGGAACTCTCCGTCATGCGCCCAGCCTGCCCGGTCGGCGGTCCCCGTGCCATGGGGTGGCTGGGGTGGTGGGGGTGGGGTTTTCCCCACCCGCCGCTGCCGACCGTGCTGGACAGCGCGTCGGAGGGGGGCCGTATCGTGTCGCGGTACGGAACGGGAGGGGGAGCGTGCGATGGCGCGGCGGTTGGTGACGGCGGACGGGTCGGCGCTTTCGCAGGACGATTCGCATGCTTCGGCGCAAGTGGCCGACGGCTCGGTGGTGCGGTTCGTGGGGGAGCACGGGGCGTCGGCAGCATCGATGGCACCGACGGCACCGATGACGACGACGGCACCGACGGCACCGATGACGCCGACGGCACCGGTGGTGCAGCACGCCACCGGTCACGTCACCGAAAACGCCGCTGACGGCGCCGTCGACGAAGCCGCAAGCGGTCCGGCGGTGCGCGGCCGCTGCTGGGACGAGCGGAGCCGCACGTGGACGGCCGGTGCGGCGAGTGTGCTGTTGGCGCTGGTCGCCGGGGTTGCGGCGGCGAGTTGGTACGGGCCGGGCCCGGCCGCGCTCTGGACCGGGGTCGTCGCGGTGCTCGCCGCGGGCGGCGGAGCTGCTGCCGGAGGGCTCGGACGGCGTCCGCTGGGCGCCGCACTGCTGGTGTGCGGCGGCGCGCTCGGCGCGCTCGCCTCCTGGCAGGCCGCCCCGGCCGGCGCGACGCGGCTGGCCGCCGTCGGACTGACCGTTGCGGCCGCGCTCGCACTGCTCGGCCTCCGTACCGAGCTGGGGCGCGGCGGACTCGTCGGCGCGGCGGCGGTCGCGCTCGCGGTGGGAGCGTGGGAGGCCGCGCTGGCGCTGACCGGTGTGGCGCGTACGGGAGTCGTACTCGGTGTGGTCTCGGTGCTCGTGCTGGGGTACCTGCCGCGACTGGCTTTGACGGCGGCCGGGTTGACCCGGCTCGATGACCGGCGGTCCGGCGGCGCGCCGGTGAGCCGGCATCAGGTGGCGACCGCGCTCGGTGCGACCCACCGCGGTCTCGCGCCGGCCACCGTCGCCATGGCGGTCTCCGCGGGTGCGGCGGGAGTGCTTGCGGCCGGTTCGGAGGACGGCTGGTCGGTGACGGCCGCGGCGCTGCTGTGTCTGGTGACGCTTTCGCGTGCGCGTGCCTATCCCCTGGTGATCGAGGTCGTCGCGCTGTTGGCCGCCGGTACGGCGGTGGGGGTGGGCCTGGTGTGGCAAGGGGCTGCGGACGGCTCCGGGGCACCGGGGGCGCTCGCCGTGCTGTGTGTGGCGGCGGTGCTGCCACTGGTGGTGCTCGCGGTGCGGGTGCCGGAACACGTTCAGGTCCGGCTGCGCCGGCTGATGAACCTCGTCGAGTCGGTCAGTGTGGTGGCGCTGATCCCGGTGGCCCTCGGGGCATGCGGGGTCTTCAGCCGGCTGCTGCACACGTTCTGACGGAACCGGAAAGGGGGCCGCGGGACCATGTCAGCAGAAGGAACAGCGGGAGCGAGCGAGCCGGGTGGACCTGAGCAAGTGGGTGGACCTGTGCCGACGGGTGGACCTGTACCAGCGGGTGGGCCTGGGCAAGGAGACCGGCAGCACGATCTGCCGGCCGGCCTTGGCGGGGCAGCGATGACGCCGGGGACGCCCGCGGAAACGGGCGGCACGGGGGCCGGCTCTGGTGCGGTCAGCCTTGAGAAGAGCGGTACCGGCGCTGCCACCGTGTGGGACACACCGCTGACGGCGCGGGCGGAGCAGAACGCGCCGGACGCCGGTGCGGTCGCGCCCGGCGCCATGCCTTCTGCCGTGCCTCCTGCCATGCCCCCGGTCACGCCCCCCGTCGTGTCTCCTGTCATGCCCTCCGCCGGACCGCTTCCGGCTGCCGCTCCGCTTCCGGCTGCCGCTCCGCCGCCGCAGCCCGTACCGGAACCGGCACCCGCACCGGCCACGTACGGCGCACCGGCCGCGCATGGCGCACCGGCCGCGCATGGCGCACCGGCCGCGCATGGCGCACCGGCCGCGCATGGCGCACCGGCCGCGCATGGCGCACCGGCCGCGCATGGCGCACCGGCCACGTATGGCGCACCGGCCGCGCATGGCGCACCGGCCGCGCATGGCGCACCGATCGCGTACGGCACACCAGCCCCCCAAGCCGCCATGGCTCCCCACGCCACGCCGCACCCGTCCGCCACGCCGCCCCCGCCCACCGCGACGGCCCCCTCCAGCCCGGCGGCCTCTTTCACCGCCCCACCCCCGCCCGACCCTGTTCACACGCCCACGCCCACGCCCGTACGCCGGTCCCAGCCCACGCCCGTACGCCGGTCCCAGCCCACGCCCGTACGCCGGTCCCAGCCCACACCCGTCTCGGTGCCGCTGCTGCCGCCCGAGCTGGACGCCGTGCGGTCCAAGCCGCGGCACGGAGAGTCCGTCGCGCAGCGCGCGGGGCGGGCCGTGCGGCGCGCGATCGCCTCGTCGCCCGCCGCGGAGACCGCCGCCGTCACAGAGACCGCGTACGCCATCCAGCAACCGGTGGCCACCGGCCGGCAGATCTCCGTGACGAGCATCCGGGGCGGTGCGGGCAAGTCCACCGTCGCCGCCCTGCTGGCCCTCACCTATGCGCACTACCGCGCCGATCCGGTGCTGGCGATCGAGGCCGATCCGGCGCTCGGCACGCTGCCGCACCGGCTGGGCGCGCGGGAAGTGCGCTGGTCGGGCACCGACCTGGCGCAGATAGTGGATCCTTCGATGCTGATCACGGACCTGACCGGCTATCTGATCCCGTTCCCCGGTGGCGGCTGGCTGCTGCCCGGCAGCCAGGGCGCCATCGGGACGAGGCTGGACATCGACACCTACCGGGTGGTGATGACGTCCCTGCGCCGGTACTTCGCGACCACCGTCGTGGACTGCGAGACGCTGCCCGCCGAGGTGGCGCGGACCGCGCTGGTGACGACGCAGGCGCGGGTGCTGGTGTCCCCGGCGACCCCGGAGGGCGTGGCGGCCACCCGCTCCGTACTGGACTGGGCCGGAGGGCTCCACCCCGGCATGCTGCCGACGACGGTGGTGGTGCTCAGCCATGTGTCCCCCGATTCCGGGCTGGACCTGCGCAGGGCCACCGAGCATCTGGGCGTCGGCGGCGCGACGGTGCTCCCGCTCCCCTATGACCGCCATCTCGCGGCGGGCGGCGCGATCCGCACGGAACTGCTCGGCGAACGGACGCTGCAGGCGGCGGCGCGCATCGCCGCCGAGGCGATGAACCGGGCCGTCTCGCGCGGACCGGGCCGGCAGCGTACGGGCCGGGGCGCACCGGCGGCCCCGGACGGCGGCCACTCCGGTCCCGCTCACCCCGGCGCCGCCCACTCCGCCCCCGCTCACTCCGGTCCTGTCCACTCCGGCCCCGCCCAGCCTCCCGCCGGGCCGCCGCCCCGGTGACAAGCCGCTGCCCCGGCGACCAGGCGAGACCAACGACGAGAGGCACGACGTCCCGCCCCGCCCGGATCACCCCGCACCCGTCCGCTCCGTGAGACACCTTCTGAGACAACCGACCGCGCCGTCTACGCTGCCTGCCGCCCAGGTAGGGCGATGTAGGGACAACCCCACCGTCCGCGACGATCCGGCTGCTCACCGCGGCCGGTGCAGGGCCTAGACTCCCGTCCGTACAGATCGTCGAAGTCGTTGAACAAGCGCAGTCAGGGAGCGAGGGGCGGACGTGCCGGACGCGACCGTGGGCACCACCGTCGCCGCGGACTATTTCCAGGGCTACTCGGTCGTCGGCATCATCGCCGTGATCGGGGTGCTCTTCGTGGCCGTGGCCTTCGGTGCCGGGCGGCTGCTGCGGCCCGTGGTGCCGACGCCCGAGAAGCTGTTGACGTACGAGTGCGGCGTGGACCCCGTCGGCGAGGGCTGGGCGCACACCCAGGTCCGCTACTACGTGTACGCCTTCCTCTACGTCATCTTCGCCGTCGACTCGATCTTCCTTTTCCCCTGGGCGACGATCTTCGCCGCCCCCGGTTTCGGTGGTGTGACGCTGGTGGAGATGTTCCTCTTCCTCGGCTTCCTCGCCATCGGCCTGCTCTACGCATGGAAGAAGGGCGTCCTGGAATGGACGTGACTCCCGCCTCCCACAGCTCCGCAGCCGCGTCCGAGGGCGAAGGCCCGCAGTTCCTGCCGGAGCCGCGGCGCCTGGGCACCCTGGCCCGGCTCGCGCCCGAACCGATGAAGGTGGTCCTCAACTGGGGCCGCCGCTACAGCCTCTGGGTCTTCAACTTCGGCCTCGCCTGCTGCGCCATCGAGTTCATCGCCGCGTCCATGGCCCGGCACGACTTCATCCGGCTCGGCGTGATCCCGTTCGCGCCCGGCCCGCGCCAGGCCGACCTGATGGTCGTCTCCGGCACGGTCACCGACAAGATGGCGCCCGCGGTCAAGCGGCTCTACGAGCAGATGCCCGAGCCGAAGTACGTCATCTCCTTCGGAGCCTGCTCCAACTGTGGCGGCCCGTACTGGGATTCGTACTCGGTCACCAAGGGCGTCGACCAGATCATTCCGGTGGATGTGTACGTACCGGGCTGCCCGCCGCGTCCGGAGGCGCTGCTCCAGGGCATCCTCAAGCTCCAGGAGAAGATCGCCCGCGAGTCGCTGGGGGAGCGGTACGCGAAGGGCGGCGCGGCCCGGCCCTCCGCCGCCGCGCTGCGCAGCGGGCTGGTCACGCCGCCCGCGCCGAAGCCGGCGGGCGGGGCGACAGCTGCGGATGAGCCGAAGGCGGCGGGGGAGGAGCCCCGATGAGCGAGCAGCCGCAGCAGCAGCCGGAGCAGCAGCCGGAGGAGGCGGAGAACGCCGCCCAGGCCGAGCAGCCCGAGCAGCCTGTCGCCGAGCCCGTTGTCGGCTGGCTGCCGCGGCCCGCGAGCGAGATCTTCGGTACGGGGGCCACGGCGGAGCTGGCGTACGACGCGCTGACCGTCGACGTCCCCGTGGACGGCTGGCTCACCGCGCTGACGGCCGCCCGCGACGACCTGGGCTGCAGCTACTTCGACTGGCTGAGCGCCGTCGATGAGCCCGGTACCGGCTTCCGGATCTGCGCGCACCTCGCCGATGTGGCGCGGCCCGGCACCGTCCACCGCCTGATCGTGCGGACGACCGTGCCGCACGAGGCGGCCGCGCTGCCCACCGCCGTCGGTGTCTACGCGGGCGCGGGCTGGCACGAGCGCGAGACCCACGAGATGTTCGGTGTCGACTTCACCGGCCACCCGCACCTCGTACCGCTGCTGCTCCCGGAGAACTTCGAGGGGCACCCGCTGCGCAAGGACTTCGTGCTGGCGGCGCGGGTCGCCAAGGCATGGCCGGGGGCCAAGGAACCGGGGGAGTCCGAGCACGGCGGGCCCAAGCGCCGCCAGATGCTGCCCCCCGGCGTTCCGGACCCGAACGAGTGGGGCCCGCTGAAGGGCCAGCTGCCGCCTGCTCCCGCGCGTCCGGCGAGGGGTGCGCGGGCGGCCGGTGGTGCACGTGCGGCCGGTGGTGCCGCGGGCGAGCGGCCGGCGCGGCGTACGCGGACCGCGGGAGAGGGCTCGGCCGGCCAGCGACAGGCGGCAGAGGCGGCCTCGACCGAGGCGGCGACCGGGGCTGCCGCGCCCCCGGCGGCCGAGGCACGTCCCGAGCGGCCGGAGCGCCCGGCGCGGCGTACGCGGTCGGCGAGCGAGGGGTCGGCCGCCCAGCGGCAGACGGCAGAGGCGGCTTCGACCGAGGCGGCGACCGGAGCTGCCGCGACCGAGGGCACCCCTGAGGCGGCCGCGACCAAGGGGACCTCTGCAACGACCTCGCCGGCGAAGACCCCGTCGGCCGGGACCCCGTCGACAAAGACCCCGGCCAAGGAAGCCGCGGCGGCTCCCCCGAAGGAGGCGGCCCCCCGCTCCTCGGACGCGCCCTGGCACCACGCCCGTCCGGCCTTCGACGAGCCGGAGAAGAAACCGGAGCCGGAGAAAAGCGCGGAGCCGGAGCAGAAGGCGGAGCCGGAGCCGGTGGAGAAGCCGGAGCCGAAGCCGGTGGAGAAGCCGGAGCCGGAGCAAGGAGGCGACACCCCATGAGCGACGCTCTCGACATCGCGCTGCGCCTCGTCGCCGTCTTCGTCGTCTTCCTGGTCTTTCCCCTGGTCATCGGGCAGACCGAGCACAAGGTCATGGCCCATATGCAGGGCCGGCTCGGGCCGATGTACGCGGGCGGCTTCCACGGCTGGGCGCAGCTGGTGGCCGACGGCGTGAAGTTCGCGCAGAAGGAGGACATCGTTCCGGCCGGCGCCGACCGGCGGATCTTCCAGCTCGCGCCCGCCGTCGCCCTGCTGCCGTACCTCCTGGTCCTGGTCGCCATCCCGATAGGCCCGCACAACGCCGTGGGACAGGCCCTGGACGCGGGGATCTTCTTCGTGCTCGCCGTCATGGGCGTCGGCGTGCTCGGCTCGCTGATGGCGGGCTGGGCCTCGGCGAACAAGTTCTCGCTGCTCGGCGGTCTGCGGACGGCCGCGCAGCTGCTGGCGTACGAGCTGCCGATGCTGCTGGCCGCGGCCTCCGTCGCGATGGCGGCCGGCACGCTCTCGCTGCCCGGCATCATCGAGGCCTTCCACTGGTGGTGGGTGCCGTGGCAGATCGTCGGCGGCGTCGTCTTCTTCACCGCCGGGCTCGCCGAGCTGCAGCGGCCGCCGTTCGACATGCCGGTCGCCGACTCGGAGATCATCTTCGGTGCCTACACCGAGTACACCGGACTGCGCTTCGCGCTCTTCCTGCTCGCCGAGTACGCCGGCATCGTCGTCCTCTGCGCCCTGACCTCGGTCCTCTTCCTCGGCGGCTGGCACGGCCCGTTCGGCGCCGACGGCCTGGGCTGGCTGTGGACGCTGCTGAAGACCGTGATCCTCGCCTTCGGCGTCATCTGGCTGCGGGTGACCTACCCGCGGCTGCGCGAGGACCAGCTGCAAAAGCTCGCCTGGACGGTCCTCATCCCGCTCGCCCTCGCCCAGATCGCCCTCACCGGCGTCGTCAAGGTGGTGATCTCGTCATGAGCTTCCCCGGCTCCGGCCTCGCCAAGGGGCTGGCCGTCACCCTGCGGACGATGACGAAACGATCGGTCACCGCGCAGTACCCGGACGTCCAGCCCGACCTCGCGCCCCGTACCCGTGGCGTCATCGGGCTGTTCGAGGAGAACTGCACGGTCTGCATGCTGTGCGCCCGTGAGTGCCCGGACTGGTGCATCTACATCGACTCCCACAAGGAGACGGTGCCACCGGCCGCTCCCGGGGGCCGGGAGCGCAGCCGCAATGTGCTGGACCGCTTCGCGATCGACTTCGCGCTGTGCATGTACTGCGGTATCTGCATCGAGGTCTGCCCCTTCGACGCGCTCTTCTGGTCACCCGAGTTCGAGTACGCCGAGACGGACATCCGCGATCTGACCCATGAGCGCGACAAGCTCCGCGAGTGGATGTGGACGGTGCCCGAACCGCCGGCGCTCGACCCGGCGGCCGAGGAGCCCAAGGAGCTCGCCGCCGCCCGCAAGGCCGCGGACAAGCTCGCCGCCCAGCAGCAGGCCGCAGCCGAGGCCGAGGCCGCCCGGGCCCGGACCCAGGACCCGACAGCGGATCAGGACCCGACAGCGGATCAGGATCCGACCGCCGATCAGGCCGGAACCGCCGATCAGGCCGGAACCGCCGATCGGGCCACGGACCGGAACCGACCGGACCGACCGGACACCCCAGGGGAGGGACAGTGACGCTCGCCGCCGCCACCGCAGCCGGCCACGGCTTCCTCTCGACCACCGGTGTCGAGATCGCCTTCCTCCTCGTCGGGATCGCCACCCTCGGCGCGGCCGTCATCACCGTCACCACCCGGCAGCTGGTGCACGCCGCACTCTGGCTGGTCGTCGCCCTCGGCGGGATCGCCGTCGAATACCTGCTGCTGACGGCCGAGTTCATCGCCTGGGTGCAGGTGCTGATCTACGTCGGTTCCGTCGTCGTCCTCCTGCTCTTCGGGCTGATGCTCACCAAGGCGCCCATCGGCCGCTCCCCGGACGCCGATTCGGGCAACCGCTGGGCCGCGCTCGCGGTGGCCCTCGCCTCGGCCGCCGCCCTGGTCTGGGTCGTCGTGGATGCCTTCCGCACCACCTGGATCAGCTTCGGGGGCGCCGCCCAGGGCTCCACCGAGGCCTCCGGACGCAGCCTCTTCCAGTACTGGGTGCTGCCCTTCGAGGCGCTGTCCGTGCTGCTGCTGGCCGCGCTCGTCGGGGCGATCGTGCTGTCCCGCAGGACGGGGGAGGAGCGGTCCGCGGCGGCGAGCCTGAAGAACGCCGCCTCTCCGGCCCGCGCCGCCTCCCGGGCCCCGGCCGCCCCCGCCCCGCGAGAGGAGCAGCGCTGATGCATCTCGTCTACCCGGCCGTCCTCGCCGTCCTCCTCTTCTGCACCGGGCTGTACGGCGTGCTCGCGCGCCGCAACGCGATCCTGGTGCTGATGTCCGTCGAGCTGATGCTCAACGCCGTCAACCTCAACCTCGTCGCCTTCGACGTCTGGCTGCGCGACACCCTGCACACCGGCCAGGCCCTCACCCTCTTCACCATCGCGATCGCCGCCGCCGAGATCGGCATCGGCCTGGCGATCGTGCTGCTCGTCTACCGCAACCGCGGCAGCTCCGACATCGACCGGCTCCGCGATCTCGCCGAGAAGACGGGCGCCACGGACGGGGACCCGCAGCCGGACACCACGGCGGAGGCCGCCGCGTGACCCTCACCACCACCGCCGTTCTCGTTCCCCTCCTGCCCTTCCTCGGGGCCGTCGCCGGCCTCCTCCTCGGCCGCCGTGCGCCCGGCTTCGTCCGGCCGTTGGCCGTGCTGCCGACGCTGGCCGCGGCCGTGCTCACCGTGACCGTCGCCGTCGGACAGGGCACCGGACCGGCCACCGACATCGCCACCGAGCTCACCCCGACCGGCTCGATCCCCATCGACCTGGCCCTGCACATCGACGGCTTCGCCGCGCTGATCGCCGTCCTGGTCGGTGTCGTGGCGACCTGTGTGCAGATCTACTCCACCGGCTATCTGCGCGACGACCCGCGCTACCCCTCCTACGCCGCGCTGGTCTCGCTCTTCACCTCCGCGATGCTGCTGGTCGTCTACACCGGCGACCTGATGCTGCTGCTGGTCGGCTGGGAAGTCATGGGCATCTGCTCCTACTTCCTCGTCGGCCACTACTGGGAGACCGAGGCCGCCCGCGCCGCCTCCCTCAAGGCCTTCCTCGTCACCAAGCTCGGCGACGTCCCCTTCCTCTTCGGCATCTTCGCGCTGGCCGCCGACGCCGGAACCTTCCGCATCACCGGCATCCTCGGCTCCGTCGCCGCCGGCGGCCTGGACCATCCGACGCTGATCGCACTGCTGCTGCTCGCCGGTGTCGCCGGCAAGTCGGCGCAGTTCCCGCTGCACACCTGGCTCCCGGACGCGATGGCCGGCCCGACGCCGGTCTCGGCGCTGATCCACGCCGCGACGATGGTGGCCGCCGGTGTCTATCTCGTGGCCCGTCTCCTCCCCGTCTTCGCCGCCTCCGCGGCCGCGCTGGTGGTGCTCGCCGTCATGGCCGCGCTCACCATGGTCGGCTCGGGGCTGGCCGCACTGGCCCAGGACGACATCAAGCGTGTCCTGGCCTATTCGACGGTCGGACAGCTCGGCTACATGCTCGGCGCCCTGGCCGTCGGCGACCGCGGCGCCGCCGTCTTCCACCTCATCTCGCACGGTGCCTTCAAGGCCCTCCTCTTCCTCGGCGCCGGCGTGATCATCCACGCCGCCGGCACCAACTCGCTGGCCGCCATGTCCCGGATGAGCGGCCTGGCCCGGCGCATCCCGGACGCCTACTGGACGGTCACCGTGGCGCTGCTCGCGCTCGCCGCGATCCCGCCGTTCGCCGGCTTCTTCTCCAAGGAAGCCGTCCTGGGCGCCGCCGAACACGCCGCCACCGGTCACGCGCACGGCATCCCCGGTGCGGCCGGCTGGACCGTACTGGTCTCCGGACTGCTGACCGCCCTGCTCACCGCGGCCTACGCCACCCGCCTGTGGCTGCTGGCCTTCAAGGGCAAGGGCGCCGAAGCCCCCGACCACGGCCCGCAGCCGGTCGCCATGAACGCCGTCCTGTGGGTGCTCTTCGTCCCGACCGTGGCGCTCGGCCTCGCCGCCCCCTACCTGCCCGGCTGGTTCGACGGGCGTTCGCTCGCGCCGACCCTGACCACCTCCGTCCTGGGCACCGGTATCGCCCTCGTCGGCGGCCTGGTCACCTATGCGGCCTGGCGGCACACCACCGCGCTCGCCGCCCGTATCCCCCTCGGCGCGGTCGTCGCCGCTCCGGACGCCACCCCCGCGATCGCCGAGGAGGTGGCCATCGACATCCACGCCCCGGCCTACGGCGACAACGCCGGCGCCCCGGACCCGGCCGACCCCGGCCGCCTCCTCCTGGGTCCGCTGCAGCGTCATGCCGCGGTCGGCTTCCACCTCGACGCCGTCTACTCCGCCCTCTTCGTCCGGCCCGTACGCGCCGCCGCCACGCTCGTGCGCTTCCTCGACCGTGAGGTCGTCGACACCTACGTCCGCGGCGCGGGCACCGCCCCCCGCCTGCTGGGCGCCGCGGTCCGCCGTGCCCAGACCGGGAACGTGCAGACCTACCTCGCCGCGCTGCTCGCGGGCTCGCTTGTCCTGGCCGTCGCCGCCATCCTCGTCGCCACGGGCACGGGAGCCTGACCGATGCCGATGCCGATGCCGATGCCGATGTTCCACGCCCCCGGCGCACGTACGCCTGGCGCACGTATGCCTGACGGCCGCACCCCCGGTGCACGCACCCCGCACCCCCAGCCGACGCCCCTCGTGGCCAGGCTCGCCGGAGCCGACCCCCTGAGGAGGGCCTGACCCGTGAACCCCACCGCTCTGCAGTACCTCCTCGCGGCGGTCGTCGTCCTCCCCCTGCTGGGCGCGGCCGGCGCCCTGCTCCCGGCGCCCCCCGGCCTCAAGGGCCGCAACCCCGGCCAGGCCGTACTGCGCCACGGCGTGACCGTCACCGGTGCCGTGCTCGCCGCGGCCGTCGCGCTGGCCGCCGGCTTCGACCACGACCACCCGGCCCGTATGCAGGCCACCACCGACCTCAGCTGGATCCCGGCGCTGGACATCCGCATCCACCTCGGCGTCGACGGCATCTCGCTCCCCCTTGTCGTACTGACCGCGCTGCTGACCTTCCTCTGCGCCCTCTACAGCTACTTCCACATGCCGACGGGCCCGTCCCCCAAGGCATTTGTGGCCCTGCTGCTCACTCTCGAAGCCGGTACCCTCGCCAGCTTCGCCGTCCTCGACCTGATGCTGTTCTTCCTCGCCTTCGAGATGGTCCTCATCCCGATGTACTTCCTCATCGCCCGCTGGGGCGGTGCGGGAAAGCAGGCGGCGGCCTGGAAGTTCATCCTCTACACGCTGCTCGGCTCCGTCGTGATGCTGCTCGGCCTCCTCCTCATCGGCGTGAAATCCGGCACCTTTGACATGGTGGCACTCGCCACTGACAACGGGCCGAAAGCGCAGCTCAGCCACACGGTTCAGCTCCTGGCGGTGCTCGCGGTCGGCATCGGACTGGCCGTCAAGTCCCCGCTGTGGCCGCTGCACAGCTGGCTGCCGGACGCCCACACCGCCGCCCCCACCGTCGGCTCGGTGCTGCTGGCCGGCGTCCTGCTGAAGATGGGCACCTACGGCTTCGTGCGGATCGCGCTGCCCATCACCCCCGAGGGCATGCACACCTTCGCGCCGTACCTCGCCGCGCTGGCCGCCATCGGCATCATCTACGGCTCGCTCGCCTGCCTCGCCCTCGTCCGCAAGGGCGCGGGCGGCGACCTCAAGCGCCTGATCGCCTACAGCTCCGTCGGCCACATGGGCTTCGTGCTGCTCGGCATCGCCAGCATGACCCCCACGGGCGTCAACGGCGCGCTGTTCGCCAACATCGCCCACGGCCTCATCACCGGCCTGCTCTTCTTCATGGTCGGCGCGCTCAAGGACCGCACCGGCAGCACCGACCTCGACACCCTGTCCCGCCAGTCGCCCGACCACCGCCCCTCAACGAGCGGCCTTGCCGCGCCCCTTCCGTACGGCACCGGCGCCGCCCTCTACAGCAAGGCCCCCCGCTTCGGCGGCCTGCTCGCCTTCGGAGCGGTCGCCTCGCTGGGCCTCCCCGGGCTGGCCGGCTTCTGGGGCGAGATGCTGGCGATGTTCGGCGCCTTCCGGCCCGCCGCCGGGCTCAGCCGCCCCGCCTTCCTGACGTTCATGGCGCTGGCCGGCCTCGGCACCCTGCTGACCGCCGCCTACCTGCTGCTCGTCGTCCGCCGCGTCTGCATGGGCGGCACCCCGGCGGCCGTGGAAGCCGTCCCGGCGGTCGAGGAGGGCACCGCGACGGCGGCCGAAGCGGCCACCACGGCCCCGGCCGCACCGGCCCCCGTCATCCCCGACCTCGCGCGCTACGAGTACGCGGCCTGGACCCCCCTCGCCGTCCTCACCGTCCTCGCCGGACTGTGGCCCGCGGCCCTCCTCGGCCTCACCGACCCGGCCGTCCAGCAGCTCCTCGGAGGCGGTAAGTGATGAGCACGGTGACCCCTCTGGTCCAGTCCGTCGACTGGCTCGCCCTCGCGCCGCCCACCCTCGCCGCGGCCGTCGCCCTGGTGATCCTCGTCGCCGACCTCTTCCTCCCGGCGGCCCGCAAGCCGCTGCTGGGGTGGATCGCGACGGCGGGCCTCGCGCTCGCCACGCTGTCCCTGCTGCCCCTCCTGGACGGCGACCGCCGCACCTTCTGCCTGCCCGCCCACCCGGACGTGTGCAGCTATGCGGCCGACCCGTTCGCCCTGGTCATCCAGTTCCTGGTGCTCGGCGGGGCGCTGCTGACCGCCCTGCTGTCCATCGACACCGTCCGGGACCAGGACCTCCCCGCCGGCGAGTACTGGTTCCTGCTGCTCTCCTCGGCGGCCGGCGCCGCCCTGCTGCCCGCCTCCCGCGACCTCGCCACCCTGGTCATCGCCCTCGAAGTCGCCTCCCTGCCCGCCTTCGCGCTGGTCGGGCTGCGGCGCGGCGACCGGCTCTCCTCCGAGGCCGCGCTCAAATTCTTCCTGTCCTCGGTGGCCGCCACCGCCGTGATGCTGCTCGGCGTGAGCTTCCTCTACGCGGCCACCGGCAGCCTGCACCTCTCCCGGGTGGCACACGCCCTCACCCACCTGCCCGACCCGCGCCTGGCCACCCTGGCGAGCGCCGGCGCCGCCCTCACCCTGGTCGGCTTCGCCTTCAAGACGGCCGCCGCCCCGTTCCACTTCTGGGTGCCGGACACCTACGTCGGCGCGCCGCTGCCCATCGCCGGCTACCTCTCCGTGGTGGGCAAGGCCGTCGGCTTCTCCGGCCTGATCCTCGTCACCGTCCAGGGCTTCCCCTCGTACGCGAACGTCTGGGGCCCGGCACTGGCCGTCCTCGCCGCGCTCACCATGACGGTCGGCAACGTCGCGGCCCTGCGCCAGGACCCCCGCCGCGCGCACAGCGCCGTACGCCTGCTCGCCTGGTCCTCGGTCGGCCAGGCCGGCTACCTCCTGGTCCCGATCGCGGCGGCGGGCTACGCCCATGACCCGGGGCGCGCCATCGGCTCCACCGTCGCCTACGCCCTGATGTACGCGGCCGTGAACCTCGGCGCCTTCGCCGTCGCCGCCCTGGTGGCCCGTACGAGCCCCGCGAACCGCATCAGCGACTACCGGGGCCTGTACCACCAGCGGCCCGTGGCGGCCCTCGCCCTCGGCTTCTTCCTGCTCTGCCTCGCCGGACTGCCGCCCGGCATCATCGGCCTGTTCGCGAAGGTCACGGTCTTCTCCGCGGCCGTCGACGCGGGGCTGGCCTGGCTCGCCGTGATCATGGCCGTCAATGTCGTGATCGCGCTCTACTACTACCTGCAGTGGACCACGGTCCTCTTCCGGGGAGCCGGCGAAACGGAGGTCACCGAGGAGGCGGCAGGGGCCAAAACCCCCGCCCCCGCGGGGCACCCGGCCGGCACCGCGGTCCCGGCCCCCCTGGCCACCGCCATCGCGCTCGCCGCCGTCCTCGGCATCGCCCTCTCCGGCGCTCCGCAGCTCGTCCTGCGCTTCGCCTCCGGGGCGCTGCTCTGACGACTGCTTCCACGGCTGTTCCCACGGCCGCCCCCGCCCCGTCCCGCGGGATCCTCGGCGGCCCGCAGCACGGCCACGGACGGCCCCAGGGGCCCACACCGGCCTCCACCCCACCCGTACGGCGCCACGCCCCGGCGGGCGCGCCCGCATGCCCTCCCCGGTGCGCCGGCGGCGGACAGGGAACCTGGCTCGTTCATCTCGCGTTGACCAGTGAGTAAGGGTCCACTGGTCAGTGGAGAAACGCAGCACAGGGTTCCCCTGCCGCACCGCTTGGAGGGCGTACCGTGCACCGCCGGCACAACGGGCTCAGGACCGCCGTACTCCTCGGGGGCCTGTCCGCCCTCATCATCGTCATCGGCAGCCTCTTCGGCCGTATGGGCCTGATCATCGCCGTCGTCGTGGCCCTGGGCACCAACGCCTACGCCTACTGGAACAGCGACAAACTGGCCCTGCGGGCGATGCGCGCCCGCCCGGTCAGCGAGTTCGAGGCGCCACAGCTCTACCGCATGGTCCGTGAGCTCTCCACCGCGGCCCGCCAGCCCATGCCGCGCCTGTACATCTCCCCGACCCAGGCGCCCAACGCCTTCGCCACCGGCCGCAACCCCCGCAACGCCGCGGTCTGCTGCACCGACGGCATCCTCCAGCTGCTCGACGCACGCGAACTGCGCGGCGTCCTCGGCCATGAGCTCAGCCATGTCTACAACCGCGACATCCTGATCTCCTCCGTCGCCGGCGCGCTGGCCTCCGTCGTGATGTTCCTCGTCAACTTCGCCTGGCTGATCCCGGTGGGCCGCTCCGACGACGACGAGGGCCCCGGCCTCCTCGGCATGCTGCTGATCATGATCCTCGGCCCGGTCGCGGCCTCCCTCATCCAGCTCGCCGTCAGCCGCTCGCGCGAGTACGAGGCCGACGCCGCGGGCGCCCAGCTCACCGGCGACCCGCTGGCCCTGGCCTCCGCGCTGCGCAAGCTGGAGACCGGAACCCGGCAGCTCCCGCTCCCGCCCGAGCCGCGCCTGGAGACCGCCGGCCACATGATGATCGCCAACCCGTTCCGGGGCGGCGGCCTGTCCCGGCTCTTCTCCACCCACCCCCCGATGGACCAACGGATCGCCCGCCTCGAAGACATGGCCGGCCACCGTCCCTGAGGCCCCCGGTTCCACCGGGACCGGTGGCCGTCAGCAGGCACCCGGCGCATCATGAACGCAACGATTCACCGGGCTCCGCGCGTCTAGCACCGCAAGTACATTCTCCGCCGTGCCCGTGGAAGGCTGCTGATCATGAAGTTCATCCTCAACGTCCTCTGGCTGGTCCTCAGCGGCTTCTGGCTGGCGCTCGGCTACGTCTTCGCAGGCATCATCTGCTGCATCCTGATCATCACCATCCCGTTCGGCATCGCGTCCTTCCGGATCGCGGGCTACGCCCTGTGGCCCTTCGGCCGGACGACCGTCGTGCGCGACGACGCCGGCGCCGGATCGGCGATCGGCAATGTCATCTGGATCATCTTCGCGGGCTGGTGGCTGGCCCTGGGCCACATCGTCACCGGCATCGCCCTGTGCGTGACGATCATCGGGATCCCCTTCGGCATCGCCAACTTCAAGATGATCCCGGTCTCCCTGATGCCCCTGGGCCGCGACATCGTCCCCACCGACGAGCCGTTCGCCGCCCGCTGACCGCCCGCTGAGCGCGAGGGCCGCCGCCCGGGGCCCTCGCGTCCCGCCGCGCGCCCCTCATGGCGCCGCCCCGACACACCGGTGGGGCGGCACGCCGAAGCGCGCCGCCCCATCCCGTGGCTCCCGAAAGCCGGGCTGCTACCGGTAGTTCACGAACTGCAGGGCGAAGTCCAGGTCCTTGCCCTTGAGCAGCTGCTGCACCGCCTGCAGGTCGTCCCGGCTCTTCGAGCTGACCCGCAGCTCGTCGCCCTGCACCTGCGCCTTGACGCCCTTCGGGCCCTCATCGCGGATGATCTTGGCGACCTTCTTGGCGTTGTCCTGCGAGATCCCCTCCTCGATCGAGGCGAAGATCTTGTACTCCTTGCCCGAGGCCTGCGGCTCACCGGCGTCCAGCGCCTTCAGCGAGATCCCGCGCTTGACCAGCTTGGACTGGAAGATGTCGAGCACGGCCTTCACTCGCTCCTCGGCGTTGGCCCGCATCTCGATCTTCTCGCCCGACCACTCGATCGACGCGCCCACGCCCTTGAAGTCGTAGCGCTGCGAGATCTCCTTGGCGGCCTGGTTGAGGGCGTTGTCGACCTCCTGCCGCTCTACCTTCGAGACGATGTCGAAACTGGAGTCGGCCATGTTGAGTTGGCTCCTCGTACGTAGATCCGTCAGGGCTGCGGCCCTTCCCGGGCCCGCCTGCCAAGCCTAGCCACCCGGCCAAGATCCAGCGCTCCCGAATCGAGTGGCGAACCACCCCCAGCCATCGGGTATGGTTTACGTCGTTGCCACGGAGCACCGCCCCACAGCGGCTCTCCCGGCAGCAAACCCAGGCGGTGTGCCCGAGCGGCCAAAGGGAGCAGACTGTAAATCTGCCGGCTCAGCCTTCCCAGGTTCGAATCCTGGCGCCGCCACAGGGAACGAAGGGCCCCTGGTCTGCGATCACCGCAGACCAGGGGCCCTTTGGCATGGACCGGGGGCCCGGTGTGTCCTTCGGACCCCGGCAGGCGTCCTACCGCGGTGCCGCCGACACCGCCCGCACCGCGTCCACCACCGGCACATCCCCGGCGATCAGCTCCAACGTCTTGCCGATCGTGCCCGGTTCGTCGAGGAGGGCCATCAGGGTGGCGGCGACGTCGTCGCGGGGGACGGGGCCGCGGCCGGTCGCGTCGGCCAGTGTCACCCGGCCCTCCCCGGGCTCGTTCGTCAGCCGGCCGGGCCGCAGGATCGTCCAGTCCAGGCCGGCCCGGGACCGGATGTCCGCGTCGGCTGCGGCCTTGGCCCGCAGGTAGGCGGCGAAGACCGGTTCGGTGCCCTCCGGCGGCTCGCGGTCCGCCCCCATGGAGGAGATGACGAGGAAGCGCCGTACGCCCGCGGCCTCGGCCGCGTCCGCGAAGAGCCGCGCCGCGTCGCGGTCCACCGTTTCCTTGCGTTCGGTGCCGCTGCCCGGCCCCGCACCCGCCGCGAAGACGGCCGCGTCGGCGCCTTCCATGTGCCGGGTGACGTCCTCCACCGACGCCGACTCCAGGTCGCAGACCACCGGCTCGGCGCCCGCGGCCAGCAAATCACCGGCCTGCTCCGGCCGGCGGACGATGCCCGCGACCTCGTCCCCGCGCCCGGCGAGCAACCGCTCCAGCCGCAGCGCGATCTGACCATGTCCACCTGCGATGACAATGCGCATGATCCCGACCGTACGCCGAAGGCCCGTCGCACCGTGTGGGACCGGCCGGGGTCCGGGGGCTTCTCGCCGCCGTGGCTCAGCGCTGCGACTGCCGGGGCAGCTCCAGCGCCACCTCCGCCGCCGAGTCGCAGTACTCCCGCACCGCGCTGGTACGGGCGACCACCCGCCCGCGGTGGATCACGATCCGGCTGTAGGCCAGCGACAGCACCCCGGCGATCCGCTCGCCGCGCACCGCCAGCAGCTCCGCGGGGAAGCCCGCCTCGACGCGCACCTCGGGCAGGCCCAGCGTCGCCCGCGCCGCCGCACTCACGGTCTCGTACGCCGCATCCGGCGTGGCCTCCCCCAGGGAAGCCAGGAGGTAGGCCGCCTCCAGCGGGTCGCCCCGCCCGACCGGGTTCGCCACGTCCCGCAGCGCCCCGCTGCCCGCCGCCACCCGCACCCCGGCCGCCCGCAACAGCCGTACGGGCGCCGGCCGCGACACCCGCGAGCCGTACCGCTCCAGCCCGGTGCAGTCGCCCTGCGGCAGACAGACGACGGCGACCCCGGCGGCCGCCAGCTGCTCGGCGACCCGCGCCGCCACGCTCCGCGGCATCCGGGCCATCCCGGCGCACGGCCCGAGGGCGACGCCTGGCCGCAGTCCGCCGGCCATCGCCGCGAACCGCGCCAGCCGTGCCGGATCGTCGCCGTCGGTGTGCAGGTCCACCGGGCAGCCGTGCTCTCCGGCCAGCTCCAGGACCGTTTCGACGTACCCGGCCGGGTCGGGGTCGAGGTCCGGGCAGCCGCCGATGACCGCGGCGCCCATCTTCACGGCGTCCCGCAGCATCGCCAGCCCGTCCGCACCGGCCACCCCGGTCAGCACCCGCGGCACCGCGACCGCCGCCAGGTCGGCCAGCCCGCGCAGTGACCGGCGGGCCTGCAGCACCGCCTCCAGCGAACGCAGGCCCTGGACGTCGCCGATCCGGACGTGACTGCGCGACGCGGTGGCGCCGTGCCCCAGCTGCAGCAGCGCGGCCTCGGTCGTCCGCCGCTGGACGTCCTCGGGGGACCCGGAGGCGGGGCCTTCGGCGTCCGCCGTCAGGGCGGTGTCGCAGTGCGCATGAGGTTCGGCGGGGGCGGGGAGCAGGAGGTAGCCGGCGAGGTCGACGCGGGCGCCCTGCGGGGCGAGGCTGCCGGCCGTTCCGACGGCCTCGATGCACCCGCCGCCGAGCCGTACGTCCACCGTCCGGCCGTCCGCGAGCCGGGCACCGCACAGCACCAGCGCACCGCTGTCCGGCCCGGCGTAGCGGCCAACGCCGCCGGGCCTTCCCGGCTGGGGCTGCGGCGAACTGCTGTCGGACATCGCGCTCCTCGAAGCCACCGGCGTGCAAGATCACGCAGCGTTCTTCCGAGCCTAGGGCGCTGCCGGGAGAGCTTCGCGCAGGCGCGAAATAGTCGTACCGGTGTGGTGCGCGGGGCCGTTGGGGCACGGCCCGGATACGGATTTCACGTTTGGCGGCGGGCCGTGTAATGTCTTCATCGCTCGCCCCAATAGCTCAGTCGGCAGAGCGTCTCCATGGTAAGGAGAAGGTCTACGGTTCGATTCCGTATTGGGGCTCTGATGTGTGAGGTACCCGCCTTCGGGCGGGCACCGCTCGCATCGCAGCGGTGTAGCTCAGTCGGTAGAGCAAGCGGCTCATAATCGCTGTGTCACCGGTTCAAGTCCGGTCACCGCTACTGACAGTAGCCGATTGTGGGGTCGGTCCTCCGATCGGCTACTCTTTTATGCGTTAATCCGACCACCCGTCCGTCCAAGGAGCACTCACGTGGCTGCCACCGACGTCCGCCCGAAGATCACGCTGGCCTGCGTGGAGTGCAAGGAGCGGAACTACATCACCAAGAAGAACCGGCGTAACGACCCGGACCGTCTTGAGATGAAGAAGCACTGCCCCCGTTGCAACTCGCACACCGCGCACCGCGAGACGCGATAACACAGGCTCGTCCGTGAGGCCGTCCCCATTTGTGGGGGCGGCCTCACGGCGTTATCACCATCAGTACAGGGAGGTTGCGAGCCCATGGCGCTCGACCAGTCTTTTGTCGGACGCACGTACCCGCCCACCGACCCGTACGAGGTCGGCCGGGAAAAGATCCGCGAATTCGCCGAGGCGATCGGTGACACCAACCCCGCTTACACGGACGCCGAAGCGGCCAAGGCACTCGGCCACTCCGATGTGATCGCGCCGCCGACCTTTGTGTTCGCGATCACTTTCCAGGCCGCGGGCCAGGTCATCGAAGATCCGCAACTGGGCCTTGACTACAGCCGGGTGGTGCACGGCGACCAGAAGTTCGCCTACACCCGGCCGGTGCGCAGCGGGGACCGGCTGAGCGTCACGTCCACCATCGAGGCCATCAAGTCCATGGCGGGCAACGACATCATCGACATCCGCGGCGAGGTGCACGACGAGGCGGGCGAACACGTCGTGACCGCCGTCACCAAGCTGGTGGCCCGCGCCGCGAAGGAGGCCTGAGATGACCGCCACGATTTCCTACGACGAGGTCGAGGTCGGCACCGAACTCCCGGCGCAGACCTTCCCCGTGAGCCGCGCCACGCTCGTCCGGTACGCGGGCGCCTCCGGCGACTTCAACCCGATCCACTGGAACGAGAAGTTCGCCAAGGAGGTCGGACTGCCGGACGTCATCGCCCACGGCATGTTCACCATGGCCGAGGCGATCCGCGTGGTCACCGACTGGGCCGGCGACCCGGGTGCGGTCGCCGAGTACGGCGTGCGCTTCACCAAGCCCGTCGTCGTCCCCAACGACGAGACCGGTGCCCTGATCGAGGTCACCGCCAAGGTCGCCGCCAAGCTGGACGACGACGACCGTACGGTCCGGGTCGACCTCACCGCGGTGAGCGCGGGCCAGAAGGTGCTGGGCATGTCCCGCGCCGTGGTCCGTCTCGCCTGAGCGGCCCCTTGCGGGGGCGGCCGGCCGGGCATCGCCGGACCGTCCCCGTACCCTTGGGCGCGTGCAGGAACTCCACGACGCCCCCCTCGCCCCGCTCACCACCTTCCGCCTCGGCGGACCGGCCACCCGCCTCGTCACGGCCACCACCGACGACGAGGTGATCGAGACGGTCCGCGCGGCCGACGAAGCCGGGACCCCGCTGCTGATCATCGGCGGCGGCAGCAACCTCGTGATCGGCGACAAGGGCTTCGACGGCACGGCCCTGCGCATCGCCACCCGCGGCTTCGCGCTCGACGGCACGGACCTCACCCTCGCCGCCGGCGAGAACTGGTCCGACGCGGTCGCCCGTACGGTCGAGGCCGGACTGGCCGGTGTGGAGTGCCTGGCGGGCATCCCCGGCTCGGCGGGCGCCACCCCGATCCAGAACGTGGGGGCGTACGGCCAGGAGGTCTCCGCCACGATCACCGAGGTCGTCGCCTACGACCGCCGGGCCGGCGAGACGGTCACGATCCCGAACGCGGAGTGTGGCTTCTCGTACCGCCACAGCCGCTTCAAGGAGCACCCCGACCGGTTCGTGGTGCTGCGGGTGCGCTTCGCCCTGGAGGACGCCGGAGGGCTCTCCGCGCCCCTGAAGTACCCCGAGACGGCCCGCGCCCTCGGCGTCGAGGCCGGGGACCGGGTTCCGGCCGCGGTCGCCAGGGAGACCGTTCTGGCGCTGCGCGCGGGCAAGGGCATGGTGCTGGACGCCGACGACCACGACACCTGGTCGGCCGGCTCCTTCTTCACCAACCCGATCCTCACCGAGGCCGAGCACGCCGTCTTCCTGCGGCGCGTCCAGGACCGCCTCGGCCCGGACACCGCCCCGCCCGCCTTCCCGGCCGGCGACGGCCTGGTGAAGACCTCCGCCGCCTGGCTCATCGACCGGGCCGGCTTCACCAAGGGCTACGGCACCGGCCCGGCCCGCATCTCCACCAAGCACACCCTCGCGCTCACCAACCGCGGCAGGGCCACCACCGAGGACCTGCTCGCCCTGGCCCGCGAGGTCCGCGACGGTGTCCATGCGGCCTTCGGCGTCACGCTCGTCAACGAACCGGTCACGGTCGGCGTCAGCCTCTAGACGGGCCTTGGACGGGTCCGTCACGGCAGGCCCCGGGGCGCCCGAGCAGCCCCGGGAACGCTACGCGCCCAGCCAGTCGTCGATCTCCGCCAGCAGCCGCCGTTGCTCGTCCTGGGGGGCGCACGAGCCGCGCACCGACTGCCGGGCGAGTTCGGCCAGTTCGGTGTCCGTGAAGCCGTGTGAGGTGCGGGCGATCTCGTACTGCGCGGCCAGCCGGGTGCCGAACAGCAGCGGATCGTCCGCGCCCAGCGCCATCGGCACGCCGGCGTCGAAGAGTGCCCGCAGCGGTACGTCCTCCGGCTTCTCGTAGACCCCCAGCGCCACGTTCGACGCCGGGCACACCTCGCAGGTCACCCCGCGCGAGGCCAGCCGGCGCAGCAGCACGGGGTCCTCAGCGGCCCGTACGCCGTGCCCGACCCGGCCGGCGTGCAGATCGTCCAGGCAGTCCCGGACGCTGGCCGGCCCCGACAGCTCGCCGCCGTGCGGTGCCGCCAGCAGTCCGCCCTCCCGGGCGATGGCGAAGGCCCGGTCGAAGTCCCGGGCGAAACCGCGGCGTTCGTCGTTGGACAGCCCGAAGCCGATCACCCCCCGGTCGGCGTAGCGCACCGCGAGGCGCGCCAGCGTGCGGGCGTCCAGCGGGTGCTTCATGCGGTTCGCGGCGACCACGACGCGGATGCCGAGCCCGGTGTCACGGGAGGCGCCGTCCACCGCGTCCAGGATGATCTCCAGGGCCGGGATCAGCCCGCCCAGCCGCGGTGCGTACGAGGTCGGGTCGACCTGGATCTCCAGCCAGCGCGACCCGTCGCGAACGTCCTCCTCGGCGGCCTCGCGGACCAGCCGCTGGATGTCCTCGGGTTCCCGCAGACACGACCGGGCGATGTCGTAGAGCCGCTGGAAGCGGAACCAGCCGCGCTCGTCCGTGGCTCTCAGCCGGGGCGGTTCACCGCTCCGCAGCGCCTCGGGCAGATGGACGCCGTACTTGTCGGCGAGCTCCAGCAGGGTCGCGGACCGCATCGAACCGGTGAAGTGCAGGTGCAGATGGGCCTTCGGCAGTCGGCGCAGGTCTCGAGGTGCGGCTCCGCCGCGGGCACGAACGCTCTCCATCCCAAGATCTTGCCGTACGGGGGCGGTGCGCCGGTAGGCCTTTCCCGAAGGGGGTCCTGGAGAACGGACGAGCGGGCGCCGGGAAGGTCTCCCGGCGCCCGCTCGTGTCACCTCCGGATTTTCGGAGGTGAGCTGCTTTCGAAGGTCTACTTGGCCTCGGCCAGCAGCTTCTGCAGCCGCGACACGCCCTCGACCAGGTCCTCGTCGCCCAGCGCGTAGGAAAGCCGCAGGTAGCCGGGGGTGCCGAAGGCCTCACCCGGGACGACGGCGACCTCCGCCTCCTCCAGGATCAGCTCGGCCAGCTCGACGCTGGTCTGCGGGCGCTTGCCGCGGATCTCCTTGCCCAGGAGCTCCTTGACCGACGGGTACGCGTAGAACGCGCCCTCCGGCTCCGGGCACAGCACGCCGTCGATCTCGTTGAGCATCCGCACGATCGTGCGACGGCGGCGGTCGAAGGCGACCTTCATCTCCTCGACGGCCGTCAGATCGCCGGAGACCGCCGCGATGGCCGCCGCCTGCGCGACGTTGGAGACGTTGGACGTGGCGTGCGACTGGAGGTTCGCGGCGGCCTTGATGACGTCCTTGGGGCCGATCGCCCAGCCCACCCGCCAGCCGGTCATCGCGTACGTCTTCGCCACGCCGTTGACGATGATGCACTTGTCGCGCAGCTCCGGCACGACCACGGGCAGCGACGAGAACGCGGCGTCGCCGTAGACCAGGTGCTCGTAGATCTCGTCGGTCAGCACCCACAGGCCGTGCTCGGCGGCCCAGCGGCCGACCGCCTCGACCTGCTCGCGGGTGTAGACCGCACCGGTCGGGTTCGAAGGCGACACGAAGAGCAGCACCTTGGTGCGCTCCGTACGGGCCGCCTCCAGCTGCTCGACGGTCACGCGGTATCCGGTGGTCTCGTCGGCGACCACATCGACCGGGACGCCGCCCGCGAGCCGGATCGACTCGGGGTAGGTGGTCCAGTACGGGGCGGGGACGATGACCTCGTCGCCCGGGTCGAGGATCGCCGCGAACGCCTCGTAGATGGCCTGCTTGCCGCCGTTCGTCACCAGGACGTTCGCGGCCTCGATCTCGTAGCCGGAGTCACGCAGCGTCTTCGCGGCGATCGCGGTCTTGAGCTCGGGGAGGCCGCCGGCCGGGGTGTAGCGGTGGTACTTCGGGTTGCGGCAGGCCTCGATCGCCGCCTCGACGATGTAGTCGGGCGTGGGGAAGTCGGGCTCACCGGCGCCGAAGCCGATCACCGGGCGTCCGGCCGCCTTGAGGGCCTTCGCCTTGGCGTCGACGGCGAGGGTGGCGGACTCGGAGATCGAACCGACACGGGCCGAGACCCGGCGGTCGGTGGGGGACGATGCGGAAGGGGTTGCAGCGCTCATATATGCATCGTTGCAGACCTCTGAGGAGCCCGGTACACGGGTTTGCCGGCACCACCCGGGAGGCCCCGGGGGGATCCTGTTCGACGCCTGGCTCCGAACCACGTACACTCGCTGACCGTTGGCTCCGAACAGGCCGCCGCGGCGCACGCACTTAGTGCAGTCGACCGCATGCGGTAGGTTGGGGGAACCACAAAGGGTCGTAGCTCAATTGGTAGAGCACTGGTCTCCAAAACCAGCGGTTGGGGGTTCAAGTCCCTCCGGCCCTGCTACACGCACTCTCCACCGCAGTGCGTGCACGCGTACGTATGAAATGCACCGCCGTGCGGCTCAACCGGGCGCGGCACGGCCACGACCCGGATTCAGGTGAGGACGAGTGACGGACGCCCTGGGCTCCATCGACATGCCTGAGCGCGGTCGTTCCGAGGACGACACCGCGGAATCCCAGAAGAAGCCCCGCCGTGGCGGCAAGCGCGGCAAGAAGGGCCCCTTCGCGCGGCTCGCGCTCTTCTACCGCCAGGTCGTGGCGGAACTCCGCAAGGTCGTCTGGCCCACGCGTAGCCAGCTGTCGACGTACACCAGTGTGGTGATCGTCTTCGTTGTCATCATCATCGGTCTCGTAACCGTGATTGACTTGGGAATCAACCGAGTCGTCGGGTACGTCTTCGGCTGATCCCGCGGAGGGCGCCTCAGCGGGCGCCCCTTTCGCATGTTCAACCCCTTGAAGCCAGGAAGAAGCAGCCACCGTGTCTGACCCGAACCTGAACGACGCCGCCGACTCCGCAGAGCCGGCAGCGGCCGACGTTGACGCGGCTGCCTCGGCCGAGGTCGAGGGCGACGACACCGCGCTTGAGATCGTCGAGGCCGCCGACGAGGTCGACGAGCTCGACTCCGAGGACGCCGCCGCCGGCGAGCCCGCCGAAGAGGCTGCGGTGCACGTCGAAGAGGACGCCGAGGCCGCCGCCGAGGTCGCCGAGGACGAGGAGCAGGAGCCGGTCGATCCGGTGGCCGCCCTCCGTGACGAGCTCCGTGGTCTGCCCGGCGAGTGGTACGTCATCCACACCTACGCCGGTTACGAGAACCGCGTGAAGACCAACCTCGAGCAGCGTGCCGTCTCGCTGAACGTCGAGGACTTCATCTTCCAGGCCGAGGTGCCGCAGGAAGAGGTCGCGCAGATCAAGAATGGCGAGCGCAAGACCATCCGCCAGAACAAGCTCCCGGGCTACGTGCTCGTGCGCATGGACCTGACGAACGAGTCCTGGGGCGTCGTCCGCAACACCCCGGGCGTCACCGGCTTCGTCGGCAACGCCTACGACCCCTACCCGCTGACGCTGGACGAGATCGTCAAGATGCTCGCCCCGGAGGCCGAGGAGAAGGCCGCCAAGGAGGCCGCCGCGGCCGAGGGCAAGCCGGCGCCGTCCCGCAAGGTCGAGGTCCAGGTGCTGGACTTCGAGGTGGGCGACTCCGTCACCGTCACCGACGGCCCGTTCGCGACGCTGCAGGCGACGATCAACGAGATCAACGCCGACTCGAAGAAGGTCAAGGGCCTCGTCGAGATCTTCGGCCGCGAGACCCCGGTCGAGCTGAGCTTCGACCAGATCCAGAAGAACTAGGTTCTTCCGGACCACCAGCCGAACCGACCAGGTCAGACGGGCTCACAGCCGGTCTGACCTGCTCGGTTTTTGGCCGCACGACGATACCCGTTATCGTTGTGCGGTATGCCTCCATCCGGATGACCGGGTGGATTGGCGAAAAACCTCTCACTAGGACCCGGAGAGAGCATGCCTCCCAAGAAGAAGAAGGTCACGGGGCTTATCAAGCTCCAGATCCAGGCCGGCGCCGCAAACCCGGCCCCGCCGGTCGGCCCCGCGCTGGGTCAGCACGGCGTCAACATCATGGAGTTCTGCAAGGCCTACAACGCCGCGACCGAGTCGCAGCGTGGCATGGTCGTGCCGGTGGAGATCACGGTCTACGAAGACCGTTCCTTCACCTTCATCACCAAGACCCCGCCGGCCGCGAAGCTCATCCTGAAGGCCGCGGGCGTGGAGAAGGGCTCCGGCGAGCCGCACAAGACCAAGGTCGCCAAGATCACGCGCGACCAGGTCCGTGACATCGCCACCACCAAGATGCCCGACCTGAACGCCAACGACCTGGACGCCGCCGAGAAGATCATCGCCGGCACCGCCCGTTCCATGGGCATCACGGTCGAGGGCTGATCTCAGCCCCTCAGGCACCACCCCGTGGCAGGACCAGGCGCTGGTCCGCACCACGACTCCACCCCACTGCATCAGGAGCAGAAGTGAAGCGCAGCAAGACTCTTCGCAACGCGGACGCGAAGATCGACCGGGAGCGCGTGTACGCCCCCCTCGAGGCCGTCCGTCTCGCCAAGGACACCGCGTCCGTCAAGTTCGACGCGACCGTCGAGGTCGCCATGCGTCTGGGTGTCGACCCGCGCAAGGCCGACCAGATGGTCCGTGGCACCGTGAACCTCCCGCACGGCACCGGTAAGACCGCCCGGGTCCTGGTCTTCGCGACCGGTGACCGTGCTGCGGCCGCGGAAGCCGCCGGCGCCGACATCGTCGGCTCGGACGAACTGATCGACGAGGTCTCCAAGGGCCGTCTGGACTTCGACGCCGTCGTCGCCACCCCGGACCTCATGGGCAAGGTCGGCCGCCTCGGCCGCGTGCTCGGTCCGCGTGGTCTGATGCCGAACCCGAAGACCGGCACCGTCACCCCGGATGTCGCCAAGGCTGTCACCGACATCAAGGGCGGCAAGATCGAGTTCCGCGTGGACAAGCACGCGAACCTCCACTTCATCATCGGCAAGGTCTCCTTCGACGAGACCAAGCTGGTGGAGAACTACGCCGCGGCGCTCGAGGAGATCAACCGCCTCAAGCCGTCCGCCGCCAAGGGCCGCTACATCAAGAAGGCGACCGTCACCACCACGATGGGCCCCGGCATCCCGCTGGACGCCAACCGCACCCGCAACCTCCTCGTCGAGGACGAGGCCGTCTGATCTCCCCGATCGACGCCTCGTAGCGCGTGATCCACGCGTCAGGCCCCGTTTCTCCCGGTGGAGAGACGGGGCCTGACGCATGTGCGGTCAGTGGCCTGCACTACAGTCCCCCCGAGGTCGACACACATGATCCAAGGGGGAGCCTCACATGCGCAGCACGCGTATAGCCGCCGCCGTGGCGGGTGCCGTGATTCTGGTGGGCGGTCTGAGCGCCTGCAACAACGACGAGGGCGGCAAGGCGTCCGGGGCCGGGAGCAGCAGCACCGGCGGCAGCGACGCGGGCGGGAAGCAGGACCCGGCGCAGAATCCGGCGGACGCGCTGAAGGCCGCCCAGCAGGCGACCAAGGCCAAGAAGACCGCGAAGATCGACGGCTCCACGACCGCGACCATGGTCGGCAAGCAGGTGAAGCAGTCCACCAAGGGCGATCTGGACTGGTCGCAGGGCATGCGGATGAACGTGGAAAACACCATGGACGTCGCCGGGAGCTCCGGTAAGCCGCTCAAGCCGGTCAAGGCGATCTACGCCGAGGACGCCGTGTACATGAACATGGGCGGCGCCCTGCCCGGTGGCGGCGGCAAGCCCTGGACGAAGTACCCCTACAGCTTCCTGTCGAAGAAGCTGGGCGGCACCGGCACCCTGCTCCAGGAAGCGCTGCAGAAGGCCGACCCGAGCCAGGCGATCGAGCTGCTGGCCGCCTCCGGCTCCGCCAAGGCCGTCGGCACGGAGGACGTGGGCGGCGTCCAGGCGACGCACTACACCGGCACCCTCGAGCTGGACCAGCTGAGCGACAAGCTCGGCAAGGACCTCCGCGACATGATGCGCAAGCAGCTCGCGAAGGGCGGCGCGAAGAGCGAGCAGCTCGACGTCTGGATCGACTCCCACGACCTGCTGGTCAAGAAGCGGGAGAAGCTCGGCGGCAAGCAGCCCAGTGACTCCACCGTGTTCTACACGGGCTACGGCACCAAGGTCGACGTGGCCCCGCCGCCGGCGGACCAGACGACGACCGCGCCCGGCGCCTGACCGGTACCGCGCACGTCTGACGGCGTGGGCGGGGCCCTGCGATGTCCCCGTCCACGCCGATTTGCCTGAGCGCATCCCGCTCCCGTATCTTTTCCCGGAAGCCAAAGACCGCTGGTTGTCTCTGCGCGTCCGGTCCCGGACGTGTGGTGGCCGAAGGATCCGCTAGCTGCGGACGGCCTGCGCAGGTGTGTATGGATGAACTCCCGGACGGATTCCGATCCGCCCCGGTCGAGTACGCCCCGTGCGCCTGCGCCGGGGCGTTTGTTTTGCCCAGCCCCTTCTGCGCGGTCCTCATCACCCGGAAGGAGGCCGAGGCTCATGGCGACGTCTGACAAGAACGCAGCCGTTGCGGAGATCACGGGGAAGCTCCGTGACTCCCACGCAGCTGTTGTGACTTCTTACACCGGACTGACTGTGGCGCAGCTCAAGGAGCTGCGTCGTTCTCTCGGCGAGAACGCTCAGTACCGTGTGGTGAAGAACACGCTGACCAAGATCGCGGCCAAGGAGGCCGGGATTCAGCTGGACGAGCACCTCAAGGGCTCGACCGCTGTCGCCTTCGTGACCGGTGACCCGGTCACGGCGGCGAAGGGTCTTCGTGACTTCGCCAAGGAGAACCCCGCTCTCGTCATCAAGGGCGGTGTCCTTGACGGCAAGGCGCTGACCGCCGACGAGATCAAGAAGCTTGCGGACCTCGAGTCCCGTGAGGTTCTGCTCGCCAAGCTGGCGGGTGGCATGAAGGCGTCCATGGCCAAGGCCGCGGCGACCTTCCAGGCCCCGCTCACGAAGTTCGCCCGCACCGCGGACGCGCTTCGCAGCAAGGTCGAGCAGGGCGGTGCCGGTACGCCGGCTCCCGCCGAGGCTGCCGAGTAACCACTCGGACGCCCAGCGGGCCCGTAGTACGCCCGCCAGACATGTACATCCGGCACCAGCCGAATTAGTGGAAGGACCGCCACCATGGCGAAGCTCAGCCAGGAAGACCTGCTCGCGCAGTTCGAAGAGATGACCCTCATCGAGCTCTCCGAGTTCGTGAAGGCCTTCGAGGACAAGTTCGACGTCGAGGCTGCCGCCCCCGTCGCCGTTGCCGCCGCCGGCGCCCCGGGTGCCCCGGCCGCCGCCGAGGCCGAGGAGCAGGACGAGTTCGACGTCATCCTCACCGGTGCGGGCGACAAGAAGATCCAGGTCATCAAGGTCGTGCGTGAGCTGACCTCCCTGGGTCTGAAGGAGGCCAAGGACCTCGTCGACGGCACCCCGAAGCCGGTCCTCGAGAAGGTCGCCAAGGACGCCGCTGACAAGGCCGCCGAGGCCCTCAAGGGCGCCGGCGCCTCCGTCGAGGTCAAGTGACCCCACGGAGTCTCTGACTCCCGTCCACGGCGCCTGAGGCGTCACGGACACCAGCCAAGGGCGATCACCCATGCGGGTGGTCGCCCTTCGGCGTGCTCGCCACGGCTGCATTCTCTCGCGCCTGCGTGCGAGTATGGTGATCATCGTTGCCCGGACGTGCCCCCATGTGACGATCTCCCTGAGGTGGGGGGCCTTGACGAACCGGACGCGGCGCGCAATTCTCGGGACGCGACGCAGAAGCGATCCAGGGTTCGAGGCATAGATCGCCGACGAAGAGGGAAGCATCGGTGTGCGCCACTGGCGCAGGGCTTTCGGCAGGCGCAGGGCAATGGGCGTAGAGAAGAACAACGAGGAGTTCCTCCGGTGCGGAGGACACGGCCTCCCGGAGGGAGAAGATCGGTATCACGGCGTTGAACCGGTCTCCGGAAACTCGCTCTGGACATCAGTGTGCCAAGTGGCTACACTGACCCTTTGCGCTGCCTGTTAGCTGCTCCCTGCCCGTCACCAGGGGCATACCCGAGCCCGAGCAAAGCTGAATGATCTGCCCTGACCTGGGCTTTCCCTCAGTCTGTTCGGTTCGGGACCGGTACGCGCGTAGTGAGTCCGAGCCCTCGGAAGGACCCCCTCTTGGCCGCCTCGCGCAACGCCTCGACTGCCAATACGAACAACGGCGACAGCACCGCCCCGCTGCGCATCTCTTTTGCGAAGATCAAGGAGCCCCTCGGGGTTCCGAACCTCCTTGCGCTGCAGACCGAAAGCTTCGACTGGCTGCTCGGCAATGCCGCATGGAAGGGTCGCGTCGAGGCTGCGCTGGAGAGTGGGCAGGAAGTCCCCACCAAGTCCGGTCTGGAGGAGATCTTCGAAGAGATCTCCCCGATCGAGGACTTCTCCGGGTCGATGTCGCTGACGTTCCGCGACCACCGCTTCGAGCCCCCGAAGAACTCCATCGACGAGTGCAAGGAGCGCGACTTCACGTACGCGGCTCCGCTCTTCGTCACCGCTGAGTTCACGAACAACGAGACCGGCGAGATCAAGTCCCAGACGGTCTTCATGGGCGACTTCCCGCTCATGACGAACAAGGGCACCTTCTGCATCAACGGCACCGAGCGTGTCGTCGTCTCGCAGCTGGTGCGCTCGCCGGGCGTGTACTTCGACAGCTCCATCGACAAGACGTCCGACAAGGACATCTTCTCCGCCAAGATCATCCCGTCCCGGGGTGCCTGGCTGGAGATGGAGATCGACAAGCGCGACATGGTCGGTGTGCGCATCGACCGCAAGCGCAAGCAGTCCGTGACCGTTCTGCTCAAGGCTCTCGGTTGGACGACCGAGCAGATCCTCGAGGAGTTCGGCGAGTACGAGTCGATGCGCGCCACCCTGGAGAAGGACCACACCCAGGGCCAGGACGACGCGCTGCTCGACATCTACCGCAAGCTGCGTCCGGGCGAGCCGCCCACGCGTGAGGCCGCGCAGACGCTGCTGGAGAACCTGTACTTCAACCCGAAGCGCTACGACCTCGCGAAGGTCGGCCGCTACAAGGTCAACAAGAAGCTCGGCGGCGACGAGCCGCTGGACGCCGGTGTGCTGACCACCGATGACGTCATCGCCACGATCAAGTACCTGGTCAAGCTGCACGCCGGCGAGACCGAGACGATCGGCGAGAACGGCACGGAGATCGTCGTTGAGACCGACGACATCGACCACTTCGGCAACCGCCGTCTGCGCAACGTCGGCGAGCTCATCCAGAACCAGGTCCGTACGGGTCTCGCCCGTATGGAGCGCGTCGTGCGCGAGCGCATGACCACCCAGGACGTCGAGGCGATCACGCCGCAGACCCTGATCAACATCCGGCCGGTCGTCGCCTCCATCAAGGAGTTCTTCGGCACCAGCCAGCTGTCCCAGTTCATGGACCAGACCAACCCGCTGTCGGGTCTGACCCACAAGCGCCGTCTGTCGGCGCTGGGCCCGGGTGGTCTCTCCCGTGAGCGGGCCGGCCTGGACGTCCGTGACGTGCACCCCTCGCACTACGGCCGCATGTGCCCGATTGAGACCCCCGAAGGTCCCAACATCGGTCTGATCGGCTCGCTGGCCTCCTACGGCCGGGTCAACGTCTTCGGCTTCATCGAGACGCCCTACCGCAAGGTCGTCGACGGCCAGGTCACGGAGGAGGTGGACTACCTCACCGCTGATGAGGAGGACCGCTTCCTGATCGCCCAGGCCAACGCGAAGCTGACCGACGACATGCGCTTCGCCGAGCAGCGTGTCCTGGTCCGCCGTCGTGGCGGCGAGGTCGACCTGGTCCCCGCCGACGAGGTCGACTTCATGGACGTCTCGCCGCGCCAGATGGTGTCGGCCGCGACCGCCATGATCCCCTTCCTCGAGCACGACGACGCCAACCGTGCGCTCATGGGCTCGAACATGATGCGCCAGGCCGTTCCGCTGATCAAGGCGGAGTCGCCGCTGGTCGGCACCGGCATGGAGTACCGCTGTGCGGTCGACGCCGGTGACGTCATCAAGGCGGAGAAGGACGGTGTGGTCCAGGAGGTCTCCGCGGACTACATCACCGTCGCCAACGACGACGGCACGTACACCACGTACCGCGTCGCCAAGTTCACCCGCTCCAACCAGGGCACCTCCTTCAACCAGAAGGTCGTCGTGGACGAGGGCGCGCGGGTCATCGAGGGCCAGGTCCTCGCCGACGGTCCGTCCACGGACGAAGGCGAGATGGCGCTCGGCAAGAACCTGCTCGTGGCGTTCATGCCGTGGGAGGGCCACAACTACGAGGACGCGATCATCCTGTCGCAGCGCCTCGTGCAGGACGACGTCCTCTCCTCGATCCACATCGAGGAGCACGAGGTCGACGCCCGTGACACCAAGCTGGGCCCCGAGGAGATCACCCGGGACATCCCGAACGTCTCCGAGGAGGTCCTCTCCGACCTCGACGAGCGCGGCATCATCCGTATCGGTGCCGAGGTCGTGGCCGGCGACATCCTCGTCGGCAAGGTCACGCCCAAGGGTGAGACCGAGCTGACCCCCGAGGAGCGCCTGCTCCGCGCGATCTTCGGTGAGAAGGCGCGCGAGGTGCGCGACACCTCGCTGAAGGTGCCGCACGGTGAGATCGGCAAGGTCATCGGCGTCCGCGTCTTCGACCGCGAAGAGGGCGACGAGCTGCCCCCGGGCGTGAACCAGCTGGTCCGCGTCTACGTCGCCCAGAAGCGCAAGATCACCGACGGTGACAAGCTCGCCGGCCGGCACGGCAACAAGGGCGTCATCTCCAAGATCCTCCCGGTCGAGGACATGCCGTTCCTGGAGGACGGCACCCCGGTCGACATCATCCTCAACCCGCTGGGTGTCCCGTCCCGAATGAACCCGGGACAGGTCCTGGAGATCCACCTCGGCTGGCTCGCCAGCCAGGGCTGGAAGGTCGAGGGCGTCGAGGAGGAGTGGAAGAAGCGTCTGCACGCGATTTCCGCCGACGAGGTCGCCCCGGGCTCCAACGTCGCCACCCCGGTGTTCGACGGTGCGCGCGAGGACGAGATCTCCGGTCTCTTCGAGTCGACGATCCCCAACCGCGACGGCGAGCGGATGGTCAAGGGCTCCGGCAAGGCGCGGCTGTTCGACGGCCGCTCCGGTGAGCCGTTCCCGGACCCGATCTCGATCGGGTACATGTACATCCTCAAGCTGCACCACCTGGTCGACGACAAGCTCCACGCGCGTTCGACCGGTCCGTACTCGATGATCACCCAGCAGCCGCTGGGTGGTAAGGCTCAGTTCGGTGGCCAGCGGTTCGGTGAGATGGAGGTGTGGGCGCTGGAGGCATACGGCGCCGCGTACGCCCTCCAGGAGCTGCTGACGATCAAGTCCGACGACGTGACCGGCCGCGTGAAGGTCTACGAGGCCATCGTCAAGGGCGAGAACATCCCCGAGCCCGGCATTCCCGAGTCCTTCAAGGTGCTCATCAAGGAAATGCAGTCCCTGTGCCTCAACGTGGAGGTGCTGTCCTCGGACGGCATGTCCATCGAGATGCGCGACACCGACGAGGACGTCTTCCGCGCAGCGGAGGAGCTCGGCATCGACCTGTCCCGGCGCGAGCCGAGCAGCGTCGAAGAGGTCTGACGGGAGTTCCGGCCGCGGGGAGTCAGCGATGGCTCCCCCGGCCGGCCCCAGGACCCCCGTTTCAGACCCCAAGACTTACAACCCTGAGAGGGATTGACGCATAGTGCTCGACGTCAACTTCTTCGATGAGCTCCGGATCGGTCTGGCTACCGCTGACGACATCCGTCAGTGGAGCCACGGCGAGGTCAAGAAGCCCGAGACCATCAACTACCGCACCCTCAAGCCCGAAAAGGACGGACTCTTCTGCGAGAAGATCTTCGGTCCGACCCGGGACTGGGAGTGCTACTGCGGTAAGTACAAGCGCGTCCGCTTCAAGGGCATCATCTGCGAGCGCTGTGGCGTCGAGGTCACTCGCGCCAAGGTGCGCCGTGAGCGGATGGGCCACATCGAGCTGGCCGCTCCCGTCACCCACATCTGGTACTTCAAGGGCGTGCCGAGCCGGCTGGGCTACCTGCTGGACCTCGCGCCCAAGGACCTCGAGAAGGTCATCTACTTCGCCGCCTACATGATCACGTGGGTGGACGAGGAGCGCCGTACGCGCGACCTGCCCTCGCTGGAGGCGCACGTCTCCGTCGAGCGTCAGCAGATCGAGCAGCGCCGCGACTCCGACCTGGAGGCCCGCGCCAAGAAGCTCGAGACCGACCTGGCCGAGCTGGAGGCCGAGGGCGCCAAGGCCGACGTGCGCCGCAAGGTGCGCGAGGGCGCCGAGCGTGAGATGAAGCAGCTGCGCGACCGTGCGCAGCGCGAGATCGACCGTCTCGACGAGGTCTGGAACCGCTTCAAGAACCTCAAGGTCCAGGACCTCGAGGGCGACGAGCTGCTCTACCGCGAGCTGCGGGACCGCTTCGGCACGTACTTCGACGGCTCCATGGGTGCCGCTGCCCTGCAGAAGCGCCTGGAGACCTTCGACCTCGACGAGGAGGCCGAGCGCCTCCGCGAGATCATCCGTACCGGCAAGGGCCAGAAGAAGACCCGTGCGCTCAAGCGCCTCAAGGTCGTCTCCGCCTTCCTGCAGACCCGCAACAGCCCCAAGGGCATGGTGCTGGACTGCATCCCGGTGATCCCGCCGGACCTGCGTCCGATGGTGCAGCTGGACGGTGGCCGCTTCGCGACCTCCGACCTGAACGACCTGTACCGCCGTGTGATCAACCGCAACAACCGCCTCAAGCGGCTTCTCGACCTCGGCGCGCCCGAGATCATCGTGAACAACGAGAAGCGGATGCTGCAGGAGGCCGTCGACGCGCTGTTCGACAACGGCCGCCGCGGTCGCCCGGTCACCGGTCCCGGTAACCGCCCGCTGAAGTCCCTCAGCGACATGCTGAAGGGTAAGCAGGGCCGTTTCCGTCAGAACCTGCTCGGTAAGCGAGTCGACTACTCGGCGCGTTCCGTCATCGTCGTCGGCCCGCAGCTCAAGCTGCACCAGTGCGGTCTGCCCAAGGCCATGGCGCTGGAGCTCTTCAAGCCGTTCGTGATGAAGCGCCTGGTGGACCTCAACCACGCGCAGAACATCAAGAGCGCCAAGCGCATGGTCGAGCGCGGCCGCACGGTCGTCTACGACGTGCTCGAAGAGGTCATCGCCGAGCACCCGGTGCTGCTGAACCGTGCACCCACCCTGCACCGTCTGGGCATCCAGGCCTTCGAGCCGCAGCTGGTCGAGGGCAAGGCCATTCAGATTCACCCGCTCGTCTGCACCGCGTTCAACGCGGACTTCGACGGTGACCAGATGGCCGTCCACCTCCCGCTGTCCGCGGAGGCCCAGGCCGAGGCCCGCATCCTGATGCTGTCCTCGAACAACATCCTCAAGCCGGCCGACGGCCGTCCGGTCACCATGCCGACCCAGGACATGGTGCTCGGTCTCTTCTTCCTCACCACGGATGAGGAGGAGCGCGAGGTCAAGGGCGAGGGCCGGGCCTTCGGCTCGGTCGCCGAGGCCATCATGGCCTTCGACGCCCGTGAGCTCTCGCTGCAGGCGAAGGTCGACATCCGCTTCCCGATCGGCACCGTCCCGCCCCGTGGCTGGACTCCGCCGGTTCCGGAGGAGGGCGAGCCCGAGTGGCAGCAGGGTGACAGCTTCCGGCTGCGGACGACCCTGGGCCGTGCGCTCTTCAACGAGCTGCTGCCCGAGGACTACCCGTTCGTCGACTACTCGGTGGGCAAGAAGCAGCTCTCCGCGATCGTCAACGACCTGGCCGAGCGCTACCCCAAGGTCATCGTGGCGGCGACGCTCGACAACCTGAAGGCGGCCGGTTTCCACTGGGCGACCCGTTCCGGCGTCACCGTCGCCGTCTCGGACATCGTCGTGCCGGAGGCCAAGAAGGCCATCGTCGCGGGCTACGAGGCCCAGGACGAGAAGGTCCAGAAGCAGTACGAGCGCGGTCTGATCACCAAGGACGAGCGCACGCAGGAGCTCATCAACATCTGGACCAAGGCGACCAATGAGGTCTCCGAGGCGATGAATGAGAACTTCCCCAAGACGAACCCCATCTTCATGATGGTTGACTCGGGTGCCCGAGGAAACATGATGCAGATGCGGCAGATCGCCGGTATGCGTGGTCTGGTGTCGAACGCGAAGAACGAGACCATCCCGCGTCCGATCAAGGCCTCGTTCCGCGAGGGTCTGTCCGTGCTGGAGTACTTCATCTCCACCCACGGTGCCCGTAAGGGTCTGGCGGACACCGCTCTGCGTACCGCCGACTCCGGTTACCTCACCCGTCGTCTGGTCGACGTCTCCCAGGACGTCATCATTCGCGAGGAGGACTGCGGCACCGAGCGCGGCCTCAAGCTGCGGATCGCCTCGAAGGACGCCGCGGGTGTCCTGCGCAAGGCGGACGACGTCGAGTCCAGCGTCTACGCCCGCATGCTCGCCGAGGATGTCGTCGTCGACGGCAAGGTCGTCGCCCCGGCGAACGTCGACCTCGGTGACGTGCTCATCGACGCGCTGGTCAACGCGGGCGTCGAGGAGGTCAAGACCCGCTCGGTCCTGACCTGTGAGTCCGCGGTCGGCACCTGTGCCTTCTGCTACGGCCGTTCGCTGGCCACCGGCAAGCTGGTCGACATCGGTGAGGCGGTCGGCATCATCGCCGCCCAGTCCATCGGTGAGCCCGGCACCCAGCTGACGATGCGTACCTTCCACACCGGTGGTGTGGCCGGTGACGACATCACCCTGGGTCTGCCGCGTGTCGTCGAGCTCTTCGAGGCCCGTACGCCCAAGGGTGTCGCCCCGATCTCGGAGGCGGCCGGCCGCGTCCGCATCGAGGAGACCGAGAAGACCAAGAAGGTCATCGTCACCCCGGACGACGGCAGCGACGAGACGGCTTACGGCGTCTCCAAGCGTGCCCGTCTCCTGGTCGGCGAGGGCGACCACGTCACGGTCGGCCAGCCGCTGACCGTGGGTGCCGTCAACCCGCACGACGTGCTGCGGATCCTCGGCCAGCGTGCCGTCCAGGTCCACCTGGTCGGCGAGGTCCAGAAGGTCTACAACAGCCAGGGCGTGGCGATCCACGACAAGCACATCGAGATCATCATCCGGCAGATGCTGCGCCGTGTGACGATCATCGAGTCCGGCGACGCGGAGCTGCTGCCGGGCGAGCTGGTGGAGCGCACGAAGTTCGAGGGCGAGAACCGTCGCGTCGTGGCGGAAGGCGGCCACCCGGCCTCCGGCCGTCCGCAGCTGATGGGTATCACCAAGGCGTCGCTGGCCACCGAGTCGTGGCTGTCGGCGGCGTCCTTCCAGGAGACGACCAGGGTCCTGACCGACGCGGCGATCAACGCCAAGTCGGACTCCCTGATCGGCCTCAAGGAGAACGTCATCATCGGTAAGCTCATCCCGGCCGGTACGGGCCTGTCCCGCTACCGCAACATCCGGGTCGAGCCCACCGAGGAGGCGAAGGCCGCGATGTACTCGGCCGTCGGTTACGACGACATCGACTACTCGCCCTTCGGCACCGGCTCCGGCCAGGCGGTCCCGCTGGAGGACTACGACTACGGTCCGTACAACCAGTAAGCCTGGTCCGTACGACAGCAACAGGGCGGCCATCCCTCGCGGGGTGGCCGCCCTGCGGCATTGACCGGCCCTCCCGCAGGGTTGGCGGCCGTGCGGGGGAACTTGTCCTCCCATTGCTGCGTCTGTGATGAGAAGATGGGGAGAACTGTCGAGCGGGGGAGGTTCGCGAAGTGGCATTCCAGCCGTGGCAGGGCGGGCAGCCGGCTCAGCCGTCGCATCAGGTGCCGGCGATGCGCGCCTCGCACGCTGATCGCGAGCGGGCGGTCGATGTGCTCAAGGCGGGATTCGCCGAGGGGCGGCTGCAGCAGCCGGAGTACGAGCAGCGGATAGGACGGGCCTACAAGGCGCAGACCCACGCGGAGCTGCAGATGCTGGTCGCGGATCTACCGCAGGGGCCGGTACCGCAGGCGCAGTTCCAGCCACAGCGGCCGATGGTGCCGGCGACGTTCATGCCGGTGCAGATGCCGGCGCCGGTGCACTCCAACTCGTCGGCGACGGGCGCGCTGGTCTGCGGGATCATGACGCCGATGACCTGGGGACTGACGGCGATTCCGGCGGTGATCCTGGGACACAAGGCGCGTGCCGAGATCCGGCGCTCGGGGGAGCGGGGGGACGGCCAGGCCATCGCGGGACTGGTGCTGGGCTGGCTGGCGATCGGCGGCTGGGCGCTGTTTCTGCTGGTCTTCATCCTGTCGGCGGCGGTCAACCTCTGAGTGGTCCGCGGCCCGGACGGCAGGCGGCCGCGGCGGCGGCACAGCGGCCGTGGTAGCGGTGCGGTGCCTTCTTCCGTAGGGTCGCCGATCGCACTACGGTGGCCGCAACGCCGTGAGGAGTCCGGCGTGTCCTTCGCGTGTGCATTTGTTTTGACCGCAGCCCATGCGGTAGGTACGCTCTGACCTTGTGCCTGGGGTGTCCCTGGGCTGTCGTGCGCGCAATTCTCCACAGCCTCTGGCCGGGAGAGCCACAGCACGGAAGCCGGGTTTTGACACCGCAATCTGCCGCCTCACTCGTTCCAGCGAGGACCGGACTGCAGTATTCGACACACCCGACCGCGTGGGTCGGGGAATGTTCCAGGTTAGCTTTACCGAGACTGGCACACAGAAACCGGAGAAACGGTGCCTACGATCCAGCAGCTGGTCCGCAAGGGCCGGCAGGACAAGGTCGAGAAGAACAAGACGCCCGCGCTCGAGGGTTCCCCCCAGCGCCGTGGCGTCTGCACGCGTGTTTTCACGACCACCCCGAAGAAGCCGAACTCGGCCCTGCGTAAGGTCGCGCGTGTGCGTCTGACCAGCGGGATCGAGGTCACCGCTTACATTCCGGGTGAGGGCCACAACCTGCAGGAGCACTCGATCGTGCTCGTGCGTGGTGGTCGTGTGAAGGACCTGCCGGGTGTTCGGTACAAGATCATCCGCGGCTCCCTCGACACGCAGGGCGTCAAGAACCGCAAGCAGGCTCGCAGCCGCTACGGCGCCAAGAAGGAGAAGTAAGAATGCCTCGTAAGGGCCCCGCCCCGAAGCGCCCGGTCATCATCGACCCGGTCTACGGTTCTCCTCTGGTGACCTCCCTCATCAACAAGGTGCTGCTGAACGGAAAGCGCTCCACCGCCGAGCGCATCGTTTACGGCGCCATGGAGGGTCTGCGCGAGAAGACCGGCAACGACCCGGTCATCACGCTCAAGCGCGCGCTCGAGAACATCAAGCCGACCCTTGAGGTCAAGTCCCGCCGTGTCGGTGGCGCGACCTACCAGGTCCCGGTCGAGGTCAAGCCCGGCCGCGCCGCCACCCTCTCGCTGCGCTGGCTCGTGGGCTACTCCCGCGCCCGCCGCGAGAAGACCATGACCGAGCGCCTCATGAACGAACTGCTCGACGCCTCCAACGGCCTCGGCGCTTCGGTCAAGAAGCGTGAGGACACGCACAAGATGGCCGAGTCCAACAAGGCCTTCGCGCACTACCGCTGGTAGTCGCAACCCACATCGAGACCGAGAGAAGATTGAGCCACTATGGCTACCACTTCGCTTGACCTGGCCAAGGTCCGCAACATCGGGATCATGGCCCACATCGACGCGGGCAAGACGACCACCACCGAGCGGATCCTGTTCTACACCGGTGTTTCTTACAAGATCGGTGAGGTCCACGACGGCGCTGCCACGATGGACTGGATGGAGCAGGAGCAGGAGCGCGGCATCACCATCACGTCTGCCGCGACGACCTGCCACTGGCCGCTGGAGAACGTCGACAACACCATCAACATCATCGACACCCCGGGCCACGTCGACTTCACGGTCGAGGTGGAGCGCTCGCTGCGCGTCCTGGACGGTGCGGTGACGGTGTTCGACGGCGTTGCCGGTGTCGAGCCCCAGTCCGAGACCGTCTGGCGTCAGGCGGACCGCTACGGCGTGCCGCGTATCTGCTTCGTCAACAAGCTCGACCGCACGGGCGCCGAGTTCCACCGCTGCGTCGACATGATCGTGGACCGCCTGGGCGCGACCCCGATCGTGATGCAGCTCCCGATCGGCACCGAGGCGGACTTCAAGGGCGTCGTCGACCTCGTCACCATGAAGGCCCTGGTCTGGTCGGCCGAGGCTGCCAAGGGCGAGATGTACGACACCGTCGACATCCCGGACACGCACATCGAGGCTGCCGACGAATGGCGCGGCAAGCTGCTCGAGGCCGTTGCCGAGAACGATGAAGAGATCATGGAGCTGTACCTGGAGGGCCAGGAGCCCACCGTGGAGCAGCTCTACGCGGCGATCCGCCGGATCACCATCGCTTCGGGCAAGGCCGAGAACACCACCGTGACCCCGGTGTTCTGCGGTACCGCGTTCAAGAACAAGGGCGTCCAGCCCCTGCTCGACGCGGTCGTGCGCTACCTCCCCTCCCCGTTGGACGTCGAGGCCATTGAGGGCCACGCGGTCAACGACCCGGAAGAGGTCATCAAGCGCAAGCCGTCCGAGGCCGAGCCGCTGTCCGCCCTTGCGTTCAAGATTGCGAGCGACCCCCACCTGGGCAAGCTCACCTTCATCCGGGTGTACTCGGGCCGCCTCGAGGCCGGCTCGCAGGTGCAGAACTCGGTGAAGGGCAAGAAGGAGCGCATCGGCAAGATCTACCGGATGCACGCGAACAAGCGTGAGGAGATCGAGTCGGTGGGTGCCGGTGACATCGTCGCCGTCATGGGTCTGAAGCAGACCACCACCGGTGAGACCCTCTGCGACGCGGGCAACCCGGTGATCCTGGAATCGATGGAGTTCCCGGCCCCGGTCATCCAGGTCGCCATCGAGCCCAAGTCCAAGGGCGACCAGGAGAAGCTGGGTGTCGCCATCCAGCGGCTCGCCGAAGAGGACCCCTCGTTCCAGGTGCACACCGACGAGGAGACCGGCCAGACCATCATCGCGGGTATGGGCGAGCTGCACCTCGACGTGCTGGTCGACCGTATGAAGCGTGAGTTCCGGGTCGAGGCCAACGTCGGCAAGCCGCAGGTCGCGTACCGCGAGACCCTGCGCAAGCCGGTCGAGCGTCTCGACTACACGCACAAGAAGCAGACCGGTGGTTCCGGCCAGTTCGCGAAGGTGCAGATCGCGATCGCGCCGCTCGAGGGCGACGGGTACGAGTTCGAGAACAAGGTCACCGGTGGCCGTATCCCGCGGGAGTACATCCCGTCCGTGGACGCGGGCTGCCAGGAGGCCATGGAGTTCGGTGTTCTCGCCGGCTACCCGCTGACCGGTGTCAAGGTCACCCTGCTCGACGGTGCCTTCCACGAGGTCGACTCGTCGGAAATGGCCTTCAAGATCGCCGGTTCGATGGCCTTCAAGGAGGCCGCGCGCAAGGCCTCCCCGGCCCTGCTCGAGCCGATGATGAAGGTCGAGGTCACCACGCCCGAGGACTACATGGGCGACGTGATCGGCGACATCAACTCCCGCCGTGGTCAGATTCAGTCCATGGAGGAGCGCAGCGGAGCCAAGCTCGTCACGGGCCTGGTCCCCCTCTCGGAGATGTTCGGCTACGTCGGAGACCTCCGCAGCAAGACGTCGGGTCGCGCGAGCTACTCGATGCAGTTCGACTCCTACGCCGAGGTTCCCCGGAACGTCGCCGAGGAGATCATCGCGAAGGCCAAGGGCGAGTAGTCCCGTCTCCGCGGAGTCGGAACACGCTTTAGGCTTGACACCGTCTGATGGGGTAATCCCCGCAATCCGCGAGGATTGCCCCGTCAGCCGGCATCCCAGCAAAGATCACCTGGCGCCGATGAGTAAGGCGTACAGAACCACTTCAGGAGGAACCAGTGGCGAAGGCGAAGTTCGAGCGGACTAAGCCGCACGTCAACATCGGCACCATCGGTCACATTGACCACGGTAAGACGACCCTCACGGCCGCCATTACCAAGGTGCTGCACGACGCGTACCCGGAGCTGAACGAGGCCTCGGCCTTCGACCAGATCGACAAGGCTCCTGAGGAGCGCCAGCGCGGTATCACGATTTCGATCGCGCACGTCGAGTACCAGACGGAGAACCGTCACTACGCCCACGTCGACTGCCCCGGTCACGCGGACTACATCAAGAACATGATCACGGGTGCGGCGCAGATGGACGGCGCCATCCTCGTGGTTGCCGCCACCGACGGCCCGATGCCGCAGACCAAGGAGCACGTGCTCCTGGCCCGCCAGGTCGGCGTTCCGTACATCGTTGTCGCCCTGAACAAGGCCGACATGGTGGACGACGAGGAGATCCTGGAGCTCGTCGAGCTCGAGGTCCGTGAGCTCCTCTCCGAGTACGAGTTCCCCGGCGACGACGTTCCGGTCGTCAAGGTCTCGGCGCTCAAGGCGCTCGAGGGCGACAAGGAGTGGGGCGACTCCGTCCTCAAGCTCATGGCCGCCGTCGACGAGGCGATCCCGCAGCCCGAGCGTGACGTCGACAAGCCGTTCCTGATGCCGATCGAGGACGTCTTCACGATCACCGGCCGTGGCACCGTTGTCACCGGTCGTATCGAGCGTGGTGTCCTCAAGGTCAACGAGACCGTCGACATCATCGGCATCAAGACCGAGAAGACCACCACCACGGTCACCGGTATCGAGATGTTCCGGAAGCTTCTCGACGAGGGCCAGGCCGGTGAGAACGTCGGTCTGCTGCTTCGCGGTATCAAGCGCGAGGACGTCGAGCGCGGCCAGGTCATCATCAAGCCGGGCTCGGTCACGCCGCACACCTCGTTCGAGGCCCAGGCGTACATCCTGTCGAAGGACGAGGGTGGCCGTCACACCCCCTTCTTCAACAACTACCGCCCGCAGTTCTACTTCCGTACCACGGACGTGACCGGCGTCGTGACCCTCCCCGAGGGCACCGAGATGGTCATGCCGGGCGACAACACCGAGATGTCGGTCGAGCTGATCCAGCCGGTCGCCATGGAGGAGGGCCTGAAGTTCGCCATCCGTGAGGGTGGCCGGACCGTCGGCGCCGGCCAGGTCACCAAGATCAACAAGTAATTCCGTTGATCCGGTTGATCCGGTCGTAGCTCCCCGGAGCTCACAAGGAGCCCCGCTCACCGTCAGGTGGGCGGGGCTCCTTGGCGTTCGGGTCGGGGTCTTCGGTGGGTCAGGAGAGGTATTCCTCGATGGGCTGAAGGCGCACCGTGTACAGGTGGGAAAATGCTTCGTGCATTCCTGTTCCTGCGTAGTAGGCGCCGGTGTGGTGCAGTTAGTACATCCGATTATCGGGGTCCATTGCCACGAGCCCGTTCTGGATTCTTTCCCACCCAATGGGAAATACTGGCTGTCGCGTATCGTCCATGGTGTCGGAGATCTGCTCGGCCGTATCGCTGCAGAATCTTGCGCAGGCGTTGAAGCGGTCTGTGTGCCCGGCGGCAGGGAAGAAGGGCACGTCGAGGGGCCCGTACGAGCGCAGGACGTCCTCCGCTTCCGGGAAGAGTCTGGCCTGGCAACCGTGTGCTGTCAGGTCGGCAAATGGCGAACTCCGCTAATTCCCGGACCCTTTCGGATGCGTCGCGAGCGGGGTGCCATCCGGCGTCAGCAAAGAGTTGATCGATCTCTGCCCGTGTCGGCGCGATCGGCATGTCCGGGCCCCTTCGTGCTGCGGATATTCTGTTTCGCCGGTAGCGGCGACCGACTGCGTTATTCCGTGACGAGGGGGACGGCTAACGGATCGCGGAACACGGAAGCGTTACCGCCGGCCCGATGAGCCGCCATCCGCTGCGTGCAGCCCACGGGCCGCCGGTGTGAAGTGAGTCAGGGTGGTGGCGGCCCTGGTTCCCGCCGCTCCGTTGGCCCGCCGCGGCCGAGGGGGCACCCGCTCAGCCCGGCGGTCGGGTAGTGTCTCCCGCTTCAGTTGGCCAGTGCCGTGGCCTGTATGGCACACTGTCCAGGTTGCTCGGTTGAGTGCCGATGCTGCGCGCCTCCCGCCGGGAGGACCGGAAGCGAGTCCCAGGTATTCGTCGTCCCTTCTCAGGGTCGGAAATACGGGAATCTTCCGGGAAGCGTCAGCGGGGTGCCTCGGCCAGGCGCCCGGTGGGTGTCCTACCCCCACGCATTCCTTCCAGAGGGATCCTCCTTGTGGGGATTTACCGGAAGGCGCGCGACACGCCCGACCGCGGGGGTCGGAGGTAGGGCGGTGCTCCTCACGGAGCACAGCACATCGGGTCCCAGAGCGTTTACGAGAGACAGGACTACGAAGTAGCCATGGCGGGACAGAAGATCCGCATCCGGCTCAAGGCCTACGACCACGAGGTCATCGACTCCTCGGCGAAGAAGATCGTCGAGACGGTGACCCGTACTGGTGCGTCGGTCGCGGGCCCGGTGCCGCTGCCCACTGAAAAGAACGTGTACTGCGTCATCAAGTCGCCGCACAAGTACAAGGACTCGCGCGAGCACTTCGAGATGCGCACGCACAAGCGCCTGATCGACATCCTCGACCCGACGCCCAAGACCGTTGACTCGCTGATGCGCCTGGACCTTCCGGCCGGCGTTGACATCGAGATCAAGCTCTGAGAGGCGCGGAAGAGATGGCTAAGCAGATCAAGGGCATCCTGGGCGAGAAGCTCGGCATGACCCAGGTCTGGGACGAGAACAACCGTGTCGTCCCGGTGACCGTGGTGAAGGCCGGCCCCTGTGTCGTTACCCAGGTGCGCACCAATGACCAGGACGGTTACGACTCCGTCCAGATCGCCTTCGGCGAGATCGACCCGCGCAAGGTGAACAAGCCCCTCAAGGGCCACTTCGCGAAGGCCGACGTCACCCCCCGTCGTCACCTCGTCGAGGTCCGTACCGCCGACGCCGGCGAGTACACCCTCGGCCAGGAGCTGACCGCTGAGACCTTCGAGTCCGGCGTCAAGGTGGACGTGACCGGCAAGAGCAAGGGCAAGGGCTTCGCCGGTGTCATGAAGCGTCACGGCTTCCATGGCGGCAAGGCCTCCCACGGTGCCCACCGCGTGCACCGTAAGCCTGGCTCCATCGGTGGCTGTGCCACCCCGGGCCGCGTGTTCAAGGGCATGCGGATGGCCGGCCGTATGGGCAATGAGCGGGTCACCACCCAGAACCTGACCGTCCATGCCGTTGACGCGGAGAAGGGCCTGCTGCTCATCAAGGGCGCAGTTCCTGGTCCGAACGGCGGCCTCGTCCTGGTCCGTACCGCGGCCAAGGGGGCCTGAGGTAACCGATGAGCACCATTGACATCCTTTCGCCGGCAGGCGACAAGGCCGGTAGCGTCGAGCTCCCCACGGAGATCTTCGACGCCAAGGTCAGCGTTCCGCTGATCCACCAGGTCGTTGTCGCGCAGCTGGCCGCGGCCCGTCAGGGCACGCACAAGACCAAGACTCGCGGCGAGGTCCGCGGCGGTGGCAAGAAGCCGTACCGCCAGAAGGGCACCGGCCGTGCGCGTCAGGGTTCGACCCGCGCGCCGCAGTTCGCCGGCGGTGGCATCGTCCACGGCCCCGTGCCGCGTGACTACAGCCAGCGGACCCCGAAGAAGATGAAGGCCGCCGCCCTGCGCGGTGCCCTCACCGACCGGGCCCGCAACAGCCGCATCCACGTCGTTTCCGGCGTGGTCGAGGGCGACATCTCCACCAAGGCCGCCAAGACTCTCCTCGGCAAGGTCAGCGAGCGCAAGAACGTGCTCCTGGTCGCCGAGCGCAGCGACGAGGCCGCGTGGCTGTCCGCCCGCAACCTGCCCCAGGTTCACATCCTGGAGCCGGGCCAGCTGAACACGTACGACGTGCTCGTCTCCGACGACGTGGTCTTCACCAAGGCCGCTTTCGAGTCCTTCGTGTCTGGCCCCAAGGCCGCTGAGACCGAAGGGAGCGACGCCTGATGACTGAGGCCGTCGTCACCAGCAAGACCTTCTCGGACCCGCGTGACGTGCTCGTCAAGCCGGTTGTCTCGGAGAAGAGCTACGCCCTGCTGGACGAGAACAAGTACACGTTCATCGTCGCGCCGGGCGCGAACAAGACCCAGATCAAGCAGGCCGTCGAGGCGGTCTTCTCGGTCAAGGTCACCGGGGTCAACACGATCAACCGGCAGGGCAAGCGCAAGCGCACCCGCACCGGTTACGGCAAGCGTGCGAACACCAAGCGCGCCATCGTGACCCTCGCCGAGGGCGACCGTATCGACATCTTCGGCGGCCCGGTCTCCTAACGGAGTCCGAGTCGTCCGGAATCGGACGAGGACTGAGAAATGGGTATCCGCAAGTACAAGCCGACGACCCCGGGCCGTCGTGGCTCCAGCGTCGCCGACTTTGTCGAGATCACGCGGTCCACGCCGGAGAAGTCGCTGGTCCGCCCGCTGCACAGCAAGGGCGGCCGTAACAACGCCGGTCGTGTGACCGTTCGCCACCAGGGCGGTGGCCACAAGCGCGCCTACCGAGTGATCGACTTCCGTCGTCACGACAAGGACGGCGTGCCGGCCAAGGTCGCGCACATCGAGTACGACCCGAACCGCACCGCGCGCATCGCGCTCCTGCACTACGCAGACGGCGAGAAGCGCTACATCATCGCGCCCCGTGGCCTGGTCCAGGGTGCTCGGATTGAGAACGGCGCTGGCGCCGACATCAAGCCGGGCAACAACCTGCCGCTGCGTCACATCCCCGTGGGTACGACGATCCACGCGATCGAGCTGCGTCCGGGCGGCGGTGCGAAGTTCGCCCGCTCGGCCGGTGCCTCCGTGCAGCTGCTGGCGAAGGAGGGCCGCATGGCTCACCTTCGTATGCCGTCCGGTGAGATCCGCCTGGTCGACGTGCGCTGCCGCGCCACCGTCGGCGAGGTCGGCAACGCCGAGCAGTCGAACATCAACTGGGGTAAGGCCGGCCGCATGCGCTGGAAGGGCGTCCGCCCGACCGTGCGTGGTGTCGTGATGAACCCCGTCGACCACCCGCACGGTGGTGGTGAAGGCAAGACTTCCGGTGGTCGCCACCCGGTCTCGCCGTGGGGTCAGAAGGAGGGTCGTACTCGTTCGCCGAAGAAGGCGAGCAACAAGTACATCGTCCGCCGCCGCAAGACGAACAAGAAGCGCTAGGAGCGGGTTTAGATGCCGCGCAGTCTCAAGAAGGGGCCCTTCGTCGACGACCACCTTTCCAAGAAGGTGGATGTTCAGAACGATGCCGGCACCAAGAACGTCATCAAGACCTGGTCCCGCCGCTCGATGATCGTCCCGGCCATGCTCGGCCACACGATCGCGGTGCACGACGGCCGCAAGCACGTCCCGGTGTTCGTCACCGAGTCGATGGTCGGCCACAAGCTCGGCGAGTTTGCGCCGACCCGCACCTTCCGCGGCCACGAGAAGGACGACCGCAAGTCGCGGCGTCGTTGATCGGCGGAGTGCGAAGACTATGACTGACACCGAAGGGACAACCATGGAAGCCAGGGCCCAGGCGCGGTACATCCGCGTCACGCCCATGAAGGCCCGCCGCGTGGTGGACCTTATCCGTGGCATGAATGCCACGGAGGCTCAGGCGGTCCTGCGTTTCGCCCCGCAGGCCGCGAGCGTGCCGGTGGGCAAGGTGCTGGACAGCGCCATTGCCAACGCCGCGCACAACTACGACCACACCGACGCCGGCAGCCTCGTCATCTCCGAGGCGTACGTCGACGAGGGCCCGACCCTGAAGCGGTTCCGTCCGCGCGCCCAGGGCCGTGCCTACCGGATCCGCAAGCGGACCAGCCACATCACCGTGGTCGTCAGCAGCAAGGAAGGAACCCGGTAATGGGCCAGAAGGTTAACCCGCACGGGTTCCGGCTCGGCATCACCACCGACTTCAAGTCGCGGTGGTACGCCGACAAGCTGTACAAGGACTACGTCAAGGAAGACGTCGCCATTCGTCGCATGATGACGAAGGGCATGGAGCGCGCCGGTATCTCCAAGGTGGAGATCGAGCGCACCCGTGAGCGCGTCCGCGTTGACATCCACACCGCTCGTCCGGGCATCGTCATCGGCCGCCGCGGCGCCGAGGCGGACCGCATCCGCGGCGAGCTGGAGAAGCTGACCGGCAAGCAGGTCCAGCTGAACATCCTCGAGGTCAAGAACCCCGAGACCGATGCTCAGCTCGTGGCCCAGGCCGTCGCCGAGCAGCTGTCCTCCCGCGTCTCCTTCCGTCGCGCCATGCGTAAGAGCATGCAGTCGACGATGAAGGCCGGCGCCAAGGGCATCAAGATCCAGTGTGGTGGCCGTCTCGGCGGCGCCGAGATGTCCCGCTCGGAGTTCTACCGCGAGGGCCGTGTGCCCCTGCACACGCTCCGTGCGAACGTCGACTACGGCTTCTTCGAGGCCAAGACCACCTTCGGCCGCATCGGCGTGAAGGTCTGGATCTACAAGGGCGACGTCAAGAACATCGCCGAGGTGCGTGCCGAGAACGCTGCCGCCCGTGCGGGTAACCGCCCGGCTCGCGGTGGCGGCAACGACCGCCCGCGCCGCGGTGGCGAGCGTGGCGGCCGCGGTGGCCGCAAGCCGCAGCAGCAGGCCGCCGCTGCCGAGGCCCCCAAGGCCGAGGCCGCAGCCGCTGCTCCGGCGGAGACCCCCGGAACGGAGGCCTGACCGACATGCTGATCCCTCGCAGGGTCAAGCACCGCAAGCAGCACCACCCGAAGCGCAGCGGTATGGCCAAGGGTGGCACCGAGCTGGCCTTCGGTGAGTACGGCATCCAGGCCGTCACCCCGGCTTACGTGACGAACCGTCAGATCGAGTCCGCTCGTATCGCGATGACCCGTCACATCAAGCGTGGCGGCAAGGTCTGGATCAACATTTACCCGGACCGCCCGCTCACGAAGAAGCCGGCCGAAACCCGCATGGGTTCCGGTAAGGGTTCTCCGGAGTGGTGGGTCGCGAACGTCAAGCCCGGTCGGGTGATGTTCGAGCTGTCCTTCCCGAACGAAAAGGTTGCCAAGGAGGCGCTGACCCGCGCCGCCCACAAGCTTCCGATGAAGTGCCGCATCGTGCGGCGCGAGGCAGGTGAGTCGTGATGGCGGCCGGTACCAAGGCGACCGAGCTGCGCGAGCTGAATGACGAGGACCTCGTCGGCAAGCTTCGTGAGGCCAAGGAGGAGCTGTTCAACCTCCGCTTCCAGGCGGCGACCGGACAGCTCGAGAACCACGGTCGGCTCAAGTCCGTCCGTAAGGACATCGCCCGGATCTACACCCTGATGCGTGAGCGCGAGCTGGGCATCGAGACGGTGGAGAGCGCCTGATGAGCGAGAAGAATGTGACTGAGACGAACGAGCGCGGTTTCCGCAAGACCCGTGAGGGTCTCGTCGTCAGCGACAAGATGGACAAGACCGTCGTCGTCGCCGTCGAGGACCGCGTCAAGCACGCGCTGTACGGCAAGGTCATCCGCCGTACCAACAAGCTCAAGGCGCACGACGAGCAGAACGCTGCCGGCGTCGGCGACCGCGTCCTCCTGATGGAGACCCGGCCGCTGTCCGCCACCAAGCGCTGGCGCATCGTCGAGATCCTCGAGAAGGCCAAGTAATCCCTCCTAGGGGGACCCCCTAGGAACAGTTCCGCCAGGCTCGGCAGGGGCTTCGTCTCGTACGAGGCGGCGCCCCTGCCGGGAACCGGCAGACACACAGGAGATAGACGTGATCCAGCAGGAGTCGCGACTGCGGGTCGCCGACAACACTGGTGCGAAGGAGATCCTTTGCATCCGTGTTCTCGGTGGTTCCGGTCGCCGCTACGCGGGCATCGGTGACGTCATCGTCGCCACCGTGAAGGATGCGATCCCCGGTGGCAACGTGAAGAAGGGTGACGTCATCAAGGCGGTCATCGTTCGGACCGTCAAGGAGCGCCGCCGTCCGGACGGCTCGTACATCCGCTTCGACGAGAACGCGGCCGTCATCCTCAAGAACGATGGCGACCCCCGCGGCACCCGCATCTTCGGCCCCGTGGGCCGGGAGCTGCGCGAGAAGAAGTTCATGAAGATCATCTCGCTCGCGCCGGAGGTGCTGTAACCGATGAAGATCAAGAAGGGCGACCTGGTCCAGGTCATCACCGGTAAGGACAAGGGCAAGCAGGGCAAGGTCATCCAGGCCTTCCCCCGCGAGGACCGTGTCCTGGTCGAGGGTGTCAACCGGGTCAAGAAGCACACCAAGGCCGGACAGACCGCTCGTGGTTCGAAGACCGGCGGCATTGTGACGACCGAGGCCCCTGTCCACGTGAGCAACGTTCAGCTCGTCGTGGAGAAGGACGGCAACAAGGTCGTCACCCGCGTCGGATACCGCTTCGACGACGAGGGCAACAAGATCCGCGTTGCCAAGCGGACCGGTGAGGACATCTGATGACTGCCACCACCAACGCGCCGCGTCTCAAGACGCGCTACCGCGAAGAGATCGCCGGGAAGCTGAAGGACGAGTTCTCGCTCGAGAACGTCATGCAGATCCCCGGTCTGACCAAGATCGTGGTCAACATGGGTGTGGGCGACGCCGCCCGCGACTCCAAGCTGATCGAGGGCGCCATCCGCGACCTCACCACGATCACCGGACAGAAGCCGGCCGTCACCAAGGCCCGTAAGTCCATCGCGCAGTTCAAGCTGCGTGAGGGCCAGCCGATCGGTGCCCACGTCACCCTCCGCGGTGACCGCATGTGGGAGTTCCTGGACCGCCTGCTGTCGCTGGCGCTGCCGCGCATCCGCGACTTCCGTGGTCTGTCCCCGAAGCAGTTCGACGGTCGGGGCAACTACACCTTCGGTCTCACGGAGCAGGTCATGTTCCACGAGATCGACCAGGACAAGATCGACCGGACGCGGGGCATGGACATCACCGTGGTCACCACGGCGTCCAACGACGATGAGGGCCGCGCCCTGCTTCGTCACCTCGGCTTCCCGTTCAAGGAGAACTGACCGTGGCGAAGAAGGCTCTGATCGCTAAGGCGGCTCGTAAGCCGAAGTTTGCTGTCCGCGCGTACACGCGTTGCCAGCGCTGCGGCCGTCCGCACTCCGTCTACCGCAAGTTCGGCCTGTGCCGCGTGTGCCTTCGTGAGATGGCTCACCGTGGCGAGCTGCCGGGCGTGACCAAGAGCTCCTGGTAATCCCCTAGTTGGGATGACCAGAAGCTCTCGGTAAGCATTCGGCCGGCGGGCGCCCGCCCCCCTTTTCCCGTAGGGTAGAAGGGTTTGGGCGCCCCGCCGCCCGAGACCGACCGCGGGCCGAGCCCGCATAAAGTCGCTTACTACGCCGTAGGTCCCCGCGCCGCACCCGTCCCGACTCTGATCGGGGAGAGGGATGGCGCACATAGGAAACCCCGGCGAGAGAGGCCGAAGGCCAATTCATGACCATGACTGATCCCATCGCAGACATGCTGACCCGTCTGCGGAACGCGAACTCGGCATACCACGACACCGTCGTGATGCCGCACAGCAAGATCAAGTCGCACATCGCGGAGATCCTCCAGCAGGAGGGCTACATCACCGGCTGGCGCGTCGAGGACGCCGAGGTTGGCAAGAACCTCGTCCTCGAGCTGAAGTTCGGCCCGAACCGCGAGCGCTCGATCGCCGGCATCAAGCGGATCTCGAAGCCGGGCCTGCGGGTCTACGCAAAGTCCACCAACCTGCCGAAGGTCCTCGGCGGCCTGGGCGTGGCGATCATCTCCACGTCCCACGGTCTCCTGACCGGTCAGCAGGCCAGCAAGAAGGGCGTGGGTGGGGAAGTCCTCGCCTACGTCTGGTAACCAGGGAACGGAGGAATAGCTAATGTCGCGTATTGGCAAGCTGCCCATCCAGGTTCCCGCTGGTGTGGACGTCACCATCGATGGCCGTACGGTCGCGGTGAAGGGCCCCAAGGGTTCTCTCTCGCACACCGTCGCGGCGCCCATCGAGGTCGCCAAGGGTGAGGACGGTCTGATCACCGTCTCGCGCCCGAACGACGAGCGTCAGAACAAGGCCCTGCACGGCCTGTCCCGCACGCTGGTGGCGAACATGATCACCGGCGTGACCCAGGGCTTCAGCAAGGCGCTCGAGATCAGCGGTGTCGGTTACCGCGTCCAGGCGAAGGGCTCCAACCTGGAGTTCTCCCTGGGCTACAGCCACCCGATCCTGATCGAGGCCCCCGAGGGCATCTCCTTCAAGGTCGAGTCCCCGACCAAGCTCAGCGTCGAGGGCATCGACAAGCAGAAGGTCGGCGAGGTTGCGGCGAACATCCGCAAGCTGCGCAAGCCTGACCCGTACAAGGCCAAGGGCGTCAAGTACGCCGGCGAGGTCATCCGCCGCAAGGTCGGAAAGGCTGGTAAGTAAGCCATGGCATACGGTGTGAAGATCGCCAAGGGCGACGCTTACAAGCGGGCCGCCGCGAAGCGGCGCCACATCCGCATCCGTAAGCGGATTTCGGGTACCCCGGAGCGCCCGCGTCTGGTGGTGACGCGGTCCAACCGTGGCATCACCGCTCAGGTCATCGACGACATCGCGGGCCACACGCTGGCCTCGGCGTCGAGCCTGGACGCGTCGATCCGTGGTGGCGAGGGCGACAAGAGCGCTCAGGCCAAGCAGGTCGGTTCCCTGGTCGCCGAGCGTGCCAAGGCCGCCGGTGTCGAGGCCGTCGTGTTCGACCGTGGTGGCAAGCAGTACGCCGGGCGGATTGCCGCTCTGGCCGACGCCGCCCGCGAAGCCGGGCTGAAGTTCTAAGCCCCGGTTCCGGAGCTAGCGGACGTAACAGAGAGAGGTAAATCCAATGGCTGGACCCCAGCGCCGCGGGAGCGGTGCCGGTGGCGGCGAGCGGCGGGACCGGAAGGGTCGCGACGGTGGCGCTGCCGCCGAGAAGACCGCATACGTTGAGCGCGTTGTCGCGATCAACCGTGTCGCCAAGGTTGTCAAGGGTGGCCGTCGCTTCAGCTTCACCGCGCTGGTCGTGGTGGGCGATGGTGACGGCACCGTAGGTGTCGGTTACGGCAAGGCCAAGGAAGTTCCGGCTGCCATCGCCAAGGGCGTGGAAGAGGCCAAGAAGAACTTCTTCAAGGTCCCCCGTATCCAGGGCACCATCCCTCACCCCATCCAGGGCGAGAAGGCTGCGGGCGTCGTCCTGCTCAAGCCGGCTTCCCCCGGTACCGGTGTGATCGCCGGTGGCCCCGTGCGTGCCGTTCTGGAGTGCGCGGGCATCCACGACGTGCTGAGCAAGTCGCTCGGTTCGTCGAACCCGATCAACATCGTGCACGCCACGGTGGAGGCGCTCTCGGGGCTGCAGCGTCCCGAGGAGATCGCCGCCCGTCGTGGCCTGCCGCTGGAGGACGTTGCTCCCGCCGCTCTGCTGCGGGCGCGTGCCGGGGTGACCGCGTAATGGCGCACCTCAAGATCACGCAGACGAAGTCCTTCATCGGTAGCAAGCAGAACCACCGCGACACCCTCCGTTCGCTGGGCCTCAAGCGGCTCAACGACGTGGTTGTCAAGGAGGACCGCCCCGAGTTCCGCGGCATGGTGCACACCGTCCGCCACCTCGTGACGGTTGAGGAGGTCGACTGACATGGCGGAGAACAACCCGCTGAAGGTCCACAACCTCCGGCCCGCCCCGGGTGCCAAGACCGCCAAGACCCGTGTCGGTCGTGGTGAGGCGTCCAAGGGTAAGACCGCTGGTCGTGGTACCAAGGGCACGAAGGCCCGTTACCAGGTTCCGGAGCGCTTCGAGGGTGGGCAGATGCCCCTCCACATGCGCCTCCCGAAGCTGAAGGGCTTCAAGAACCCCGCCCACAAGCAGTTCCAGGTCGTGAACCTGGACAAGCTGGCCGCGCTCTACCCGCAGGGTGGCGAGGTCACGGTGACCGACCTGGTCGCCAAGGGCGCGGTGCGCAAGAACGAGCTCGTCAAGGTGCTCGGCACCGGCGAGATCTCCGTGGCGCTGCAGGTGACGGTTGACGCCGTTTCCGGCTCCGCCAAGGAGAAGATCGCCGCCGCCGGCGGCACCGTCACCGAACTCATCTGAGTTCGCTGACTCAACTGACCGGGGATGCCCATCGTTTGGGGCATCCCCGGTTGGTCGTTCCACGGGGGTATGGTCGCCGGTAAGGTGGGATGGACTGTTGTTTTCCGGGCTCTGGCCCGGACCCCCGCCGCGCGGGCCGTGTCCGCGCGGTTTTTGCCCGCTCCGTATTCGTCGATCCTCAAGACCGTCACCTCTCGCACTCAAGGCGGGAGGCGCAGGAGGCACCGTGCTCACCGCGTTCGCCCGAGCGTTCAAGACGCCCGACCTGCGCAAGAAGCTGCTGTTCACATTGGGCATCATCGTGCTCTACCGGATCGGCGCACACGTCCCGGTCCCCGGGGTCAACTATGCGAACGTCGAGACCTGCATGAAGCAGGCCGGCGGGAGCAGCGGGTTGTTCGCCCTGGTGAACATGTTCAGCGGTGGTGCGCTGCTGCAGATCACGATCTTCGCGCTGGGGATCATGCCGTACATCACGGCGAGCATCATCCTCCAGCTGCTGACCGTGGTGATCCCGCGACTGGAAGCCCTCAAGAAGGAGGGCCAGTCCGGACAGGCGAAGATCACCCAGTACACCCGCTACCTGACCGTGGCGCTCGCCATCCTGCAGGGCACCGGCCTGGTGGCCACGGCCCGCAGCGGTGCGCTCTTCCAGAGCTGCCCGGTCGCCAGCGAGATCGTCCCCAGCGACTCGATCTTCACCACGATCACCATGGTCATCACGATGACCGCCGGCACCGGTCTGATCATGTGGCTCGGTGAGCTCGTCACCGACCGCGGTATCGGCAACGGCATGTCGATCCTGATGTTCATCTCCATCGCGGCCGGCTTCCCGGGCGCCCTGTGGCAGATCAAGCTCACCGGCAAGCTGGCCGACGGCTGGATCGAGTTCTTCGCGGTGATCGCGGTCGGCCTGGCGATGGTCGCCCTGGTGGTCTTCGTCGAGCAGGCCCAGCGGCGCATCCCGGTGCAGTACGCGAAGCGGATGATCGGCCGCCGGTCCTATGGCGGTACGTCCACGTACATCCCGCTCAAGGTGAACCAGGCGGGTGTGATTCCCGTCATCTTCGCGTCATCGCTGCTCTACATTCCAGCCCTCATCGCACAGTTCAGCGGGTCGAAGGCGGCATGGGCGACGTGGATCGCCACCAACTTCACCAAGGGAAATCACCCGGTTTACATCGTTACGTACTTCCTGCTGATCGTGTTCTTCGCCTTCTTCTACGTCGCCATCAGCTTCAACCCCGAAGAAGTTGCCGACAACATGAAGAAGTATGGTGGCTTCATCCCGGGTATCCGGGCTGGTCGCCCGACGGCCGAGTACCTCAGCTACGTGCTCAACCGGATCACGTGGCCGGGCTCGCTGTACCTGGGGCTGATCGCGCTCGTACCAACAGTGGCGTTGGTGCTTTTCAACGCGAACCAGAACTTCCCGTTCGGCGGGACGAGCATCCTGATCATCGTGGGTGTGGGTCTGGAGACCGTGAAGCAGATCGAGAGCCAGCTTCAGCAGCGCAACTACGAAGGGTTCCTCCGCTGATGCGAATCGTCCTCGTCGGACCCCCGGGGGCCGGCAAGGGTACGCAGGCTGCGTACCTTGCCAAGAACCTCGAGATCCCGCACATCTCCACGGGGGACCTGTTCCGCGCCAACATCAGCCAGGGCACGCCCCTCGGCCGCGAGGCGAAGTCGTACATGGACGCCGGCAACCTGGTGCCCGACTCGGTCACCATTGCGATGGCCGAGGACCGTATGGAGCAGGCCGACGCGGCAGGCGGTTTCCTCCTGGACGGCTTCCCGCGCAACCTTGGCCAGGCCAAGGCGCTGGACGAGTACCTCAAGGACAAGAACCTCAAGCTGGACGCCGTCTTGGACCTGGAGGTCCCGGAGGACGAGGTCGTCAAGCGGATCGCCGGCCGGCGCATCTGCCGCAACGACTCCAGCCACGTCTTCCACGCGGAGTACAACAAGCCGAAGGCCGAGGGCGTCTGTGACGTCTGCGGCGGCGAGCTGTACCAGCGGGACGACGACCGCGAGGAGACCGTCCGCAAGCGGCTCGAGGTCTACCACACCGAGACCGAGCCGATCATCGACTACTACAAGGACCAGGACCTGGTCGTCACCATCCCCGCCATGGGGAAGGTCGACGAGGTCACCCGGCGCTCCATGGCGGCCCTGCCGTCGCGGGACGCGTAGCAGCACACGGTCTCCGATACGGCCGCGGTGCCCGCAAGGGCTACCGCGGCCGTATCGTGTACGGGGCGGTCGTCACGGCCGCCGGATATGCGTTGCAGTCGGTTCAGGAAGGCGCCAGCCGTCATGGTGGAGATCAAGACCCCCGAGCAGATCGCGAAGATGCGCGAGGCGGGGCTGGTGGTCGCCGCCATTCACGCGGCGACCCGCGAGGCCGCGGTGCCCGGCGCCACGACCAAGGACCTGGACGACGCGGCACGCAAGGTGCTCGCCGAGCACGGAGCGAAGTCGAACTTCCTCGGTTACGGCGGCTTCCCCGCGACGATCTGCACCTCGGTCAACGATGTCGTGGTCCACGGCATCCCCGACACCGAGACGGTGCTGCAGAACGGCGACATCATCTCCATCGACTGCGGCGCGATCATCGACGGCTGGCACGGCGACGCGGCGTACACCGCCTTCGTCGGCTCCGGCCACTCCGCGGAGCTGGTCGAGCTGAGCCGGGTCACCGAGGAGTCGATGTGGGCCGGTATCGCGGCGGTCGCCAAGGGCAACCGGCTGGTCGACATCTCCAAGGCGATCGAGGGCTACATCCGCCGCCAGCCGCGCCCCGCCGGCGGTAAGTACGGCATCGTCGAGGACTACGGCGGCCACGGCATCGGCTCGCAGATGCACATGGACCCGCACCTGCTGAACTACGTCGACCGCAAGCGCGGCCGCGGCCCCAAGCTGGTGCCCGGCTTCTGCATCGCCATCGAGCCGATGGTCAATCTCGGCACGGCCAAGACGCACGTCCTCGACGACGACTGGACGGTCAAGTCGAACGACGGCAGCTGGTCCTCGCACTGGGAGCACTCGGTCGCGCTGACCGAGGACGGCCCGCTGGTGCTGACCGCGCCGGACGGCGGCAAGGCCAAGCTCGCCGAGCTGGGGATCACCGCGGCGCCCGACCCTTCCCCAAGGTCTTAAGGACCAGGGGAGACCCCAATGCCTGACCCGCTCACTGGCCCGACCCGCCTGGCGGCCCGGCTCGCCCGGCGTTCCGACGCGCCCGGCCGACCGGCCCCGGGCGTAAGGATCTCCCCGGGTGGGCAATAATCCTGGATTCGTCTTTTGCTGAGCGCTGACGTAGACTAACGCGTCGGCTCTCGTGCATCCGTATGCCCTCTTGGTCGAGGGTGTGGTGCGGGATAGTCGATCAAGGTAGCCGATTCGAAGGGCGAAGCGTGGCCAAGAAGCAAGGTGCCATCGAGATCGAGGGCACCGTGATCGAGTCCCTCCCGAACGCCATGTTCAAGGTGGAGCTCCAGAACGGTCACAAGGTCCTCGCGCACATCAGCGGAAAGATGCGGATGCACTACATCCGTATCCTCCCGGATGACCGGGTCGTCGTGGAGCTCTCTCCCTACGACCTGACGCGTGGCCGGATCGTCTACCGCTACAAGTAGATCTTGTCGGCGCCCCGCTCCCGTGGGGTGACGGCACTGACCCGGAGAACCTCACATCCCATGAAGGTCAAGCCGAGCGTCAAGAAGATCTGCGACAAGTGCAAGGTGATCCGCCGTCACGGCCGGGTCATGGTCATCTGCGACAACCTGCGCCACAAGCAGCGCCAGGGCTGACGCACGCCGACCACCTGCATTTCGCAGTTTTCGCGCGACGCAAGCACACACGTACATACGCAGTCACCCGACCCCCGCATCACTCGCGTGGGGACGACACCCCCGGCTCGGAGGCCGGGGACCCGGCTCGTAATTCTGCAGAGTCTTACGGGAACGGTGCTGCGGAAGACCTCCGAATAGCCATCAGGAGCCACATCAATGGCACGCCTCGCAGGCGTTGATCTCCCGCGCGAAAAGCGTGTGGAGGTCGCCCTCACCTACGTCTTCGGTATCGGGCGGACGCTGTCGCAGCAGACTCTCGCCGCCACCGGCGTGAACCCGAACACCCGTGTTCGCGACCTTGCCGAGGAAGACCTCATCAAGATCCGCGAGTACGTGGACAACAACCTCAAGACCGAGGGTGACCTCCGTCGCGAGATCCAGGCCGACATCCGCCGCAAGGTGGAGATCGGCTGCTACCAGGGTCTGCGTCACCGCCGCGGTCTGCCGGTGCACGGTCAGCGCACCAGCACGAACGCGCGTACCCGCAAGGGCCCGCGTCGCGCGATCGCCGGCAAGAAGAAGCCGGGCAAGAAGTAGTCCTCAGCAGGACGCACTGTGTGCTCCGGGGGACGCCCCCCGGGCCCCTGCAAGCGGTCTTCGCTGTAGGACCGACCACCTCCACGGGAGTAATGAATGCCTCCGAAGGGCCGTACGGCCGGCGCCAAGAAGGTGCGCCGCAAGGAGAAGAAGAACGTTGCCCACGGGCACGCTCACATCAAGAGCACGTTCAACAACACGATCGTTTCGATCACGGACCCCACGGGCAACGTGATCTCTTGGGCCTCGGCCGGCCACGTCGGCTTCAAGGGCTCGCGCAAGTCCACCCCCTTCGCCGCGCAGATGGCCGCCGAGTCGGCCGCCCGCCGCGCGCAGGAGCACGGCATGCGCAAGGTCGACGTCTTCGTCAAGGGTCCCGGCTCCGGCCGTGAGACCGCGATCCGCTCCCTCCAGGCCACCGGCCTCGAGGTGGGTTCGATCCAGGACGTCACCCCCACTCCGCACAACGGATGCCGCCCGCCCAAGCGCCGGCGCGTCTGACGCACTGAGGTAACGGAGACAACTGGAAAATGGCGCGATACACCGGGGCCGACTGCAAGCGTTGCCGTCGGGAGAAGCAGAAGCTCTTCCTCAAGGGGAGCAAGTGCGAGAGCGCGAAGTGCCCGATTGAGATCCGTCCTTACCCCCCGGGTGAGCACGGTCGCGGGCGCACCAAGGACAGCGAGTACCTGCTCCAGCTTCGTGAGAAGCAGAAGTGCAGCCGTATCTACGGTGTCCTGGAGAAGCAGTTCGTGAACTACTACAAGGAAGCGAACCAGAAGACCGGCAAGACCGGTGAGAACCTTCTGCGCATCCTTGAGACCCGCCTCGACAACGTGGTCTACCGGGCCGGCTTTGCCAAGTCCCGCGACCACGCCCGTCAGCTGGTCCGTCACGGACACATCACGGTGAACGGCCGCAAGACCGACATTCCGTCGGCTCGCGTGGCCGTGAACGACATCGTCGAGGTCCGCCAGGCCTCTCGGAACCTGACCCCGTTCGCGGTGGCGCAGGCCGAGGCCGGCGAGAGGACCGTTCCGGCCTGGCTGGAAGCGATCCCCTCCAACCTGCGGATCCTCGTGCACAGCATGCCCGAGCGCCAGGTGATCGACACCCAGGTGCAGGAGCAGCTGATCGTTGAGCTCTACTCCAAGTAAGAGCTGACCGGTGGGGGCGGTACGGAGCCGATGGCGCCGTACCGCCCGTACCCTTGTCAGTACAGCGGGCGTCAAATAGCGGGCGTCCACGACTGAAGGATCGAACACCATGCTGATTGCTCAGCGTCCCTCGCTGACCGAAGAGGTCGTCGACGAATACCGCTCCCGGTTCGTGATCGAGCCGCTGGAGCCGGGCTTCGGCTACACCCTCGGCAACTCCCTGCGTCGGACCCTCCTGTCCTCGATTCCGGGTGCGGCGGTCACGTCCATCCGCATCGACGGTGTCCTGCACGAGTTCACCACCGTGCCGGGCGTCAAGGAGGACGTCACCGACCTCATCCTCAACATCAAGCAGCTGGTCGTCTCCTCGGAGCACGACGAGCCGGTCGTGATGTACCTGCGCAAGCAGGGCCCCGGCCTGGTCACCGCCGCGGACATCGCCCCGCCGGCCGGTGTCGAGGTGCACAACCCGGACCTGGTCCTCGCCACGCTCAACGGCAAGGGCAAGCTGGAGATGGAGCTGACCGTCGAGCGCGGTCGCGGCTACGTCTCCGCCGTCCAGAACAAGCAGGTGGGCCAGGAGATCGGCCGTATCCCGGTCGACTCCATCTACTCGCCGGTGCTCAAGGTCACGTACAAGGTCGAGGCGACCCGTGTCGAGCAGCGCACCGACTTCGACAAGCTGATCGTCGACGTCGAGACCAAGCAGGCCATGCGCCCGCGTGACGCCATGGCGTCCGCCGGTAAGACCCTGGTCGAGCTGTTCGGTCTGGCGCGTGAGCTCAACATCGACGCCGAGGGCATCGACATGGGCCCGTCCCCGACGGATGCCGCCCTGGCCGCCGACCTGGCGCTGCCGATCGAGGAGCTGGAGCTCACGGTCCGCTCGTACAACTGCCTCAAGCGTGAGGGCATCCACTCCGTGGGTGAGCTCGTGGCGCGCTCCGAGGCCGACCTGCTCGACATCCGCAACTTCGGTGCGAAGTCGATCGACGAGGTCAAGGCGAAGCTGGCCGGCATGGGCCTGGCCCTCAAGGACAGCCCGCCCGGATTCGACCCGACCGCCGCGGCGGACGCGTTCGGCGCGGACGACGACGCGGATGCGGGCTTCGTCGAGACCGAGCAGTACTAAGGGCTCGGGCCTTTCGGTCCGTACCCGGGTGCGGGTGCGCTGTGGCTTGTCGCGCAGTTCCCCGCGCCCCTTCCGGGAGCGCCCTTCGGGGCCGCTCCCGGTCTCTGACGGACAACCGTCTGCTCAGATACTGACCCCGGTACCTGATACGGCCGGGGCAGACATCAAGGAGATACACCATGCCGAAGCCCGCCAAGGGTGCCCGTCTGGGCGGCAGCGCTGCGCACGAGCGTCTGATGCTGCGCAACCTGGCCACCTCGCTCTTCGAGCACGGCCGCATCACGACGACCGAGGCCAAGGCCCGTCGTCTGCGTCCGTACGCGGAGCGTCTGGTGACCAAGGCGAAGAAGGGCGACCTTCACAACCGCCGTCAGGTCATGCAGCTGATCTCGGACAAGAGCGTCGTGCACACGCTCTTCACGGAGATCGCCCCGCGGTTCGAGAACCGCCCGGGTGGCTACACCCGTATCACCAAGATCGGTAACCGCCGTGGCGACAACGCGCCCATGGCCGTCATCGAGCTGGTGGAGGCGCTGACCGTGGCCCAGCAGGCCACCGGTGAGGCCGAGGCCGCGACGAAGCGTGCGGCCAAGGACGCGGAGGCGGCCCCGGCTGCCGAGGCGACCGAGGAGTCGAAGGACGCCTGAGTCCTGACCGACGTGTGAGCGGGTCCGCCCTTCGGGGCGGGCCCGCTTTCGCATGCGCGGGCGGGCCGTGGTGGGGGGCGGTCCGCGGTGCCCGAGGCGTGGTGTTCGGGGGAGGGGCCCGTGCGGAACGGCTGCCCGTGGCGTGAGGGAGGATTGCTGTCGTGAGTGACGAAGTGGAGCCCGGGTTCGTCCGGGTGCGGATGGACCTTTCCTACGACGGAAAGGACTTCTCCGGGTGGGCGAAGCAGGCCGGTGGCCGGCGGACCGTGCAGGGGGAGATCGAGGACGCGCTGCGGACCGTGACCCGGTCCGGACAGACGTATGAGCTCACCGTGGCCGGGCGGACGGATGCGGGGGTGCATGCGCGGGGCCAGGTGGCGCATGTGGACCTGCCGGCGGAGGTGTGGGCCGAGCACGCGGACAAGCTGCTGCGGCGGCTGGCCGGGCGGCTGCCCAAGGACGTGCGGGTGTGGCGGCTGGCCGAGGCGCCGTACGGGTTCAATGCGCGGTTCTCGGCGATCTGGCGGCGTTATGCGTACCGGGTGACCGATCACCACGGGGGCGTGGATCCGCTGCTGCGCGGCCATGTGCTGTGGCACGACTGGGAGCTGGACGTCGAGGCGATGAACGAGGCCTCGCGGCCGCTGCTGGGGGAGCACGACTTCGCGGCGTACTGCAAGCGGCGGGAGGGCGCGACGACGATCCGCACGCTGCAGGAGCTGAGCTGGTCGCGCGGGGCGGACGGGATCATCACGGCGACCGTGCGGGCGGACGCCTTCTGCCACAACATGGTGCGGTCGCTGGTGGGGGCGATGCTGTTCGTCGGCGACGGGCACCGGCCGGTGGAGTGGCCGGGGAAGGTGCTGGCCGCCGGCGTACGGGACTCCGCCGTCCATGTCGTACGGCCGCACGGGCTGACGCTGGAGGAGGTCGGCTATCCGGCCGACGAACTGCTGATGGCGCGCAACCAGGAGGCGCGGAACAAGCGGACGCTGCCCGGGGGCGGCGGGGGCGGCTGCTGCTGAGCGGTGGCCCGTGGGGCCTTGCGGTGCCTAGTGGAGCATGCGGTGGCGCCGCCGGGAAGGGCGGCGCCACCGGAAGCGGTCAGGACTTGCCGGCCTTCTTCTGGGCGTCCTTGAGCTGCTGTTCGGCAGCCTTGGCGGCCTGGTCCTTGCCGCGCTGGGTGATCTGGCTGAACGCGTAGGCGCCGCCGTCCCGGGCGATCTGGCGGGCCTTGGTCTCCGCGGCGGTGACGTCCTTGCCGTTGAGGTAGCCGGCGATCGTGAAGTAGGCGTAGCGGCCGGTGGCGTTGGTCGCCATCCGGCACTTCGTGCCCTGGCAGAAGTCCGAGGGGACGCCGCCGCCGGGGAGCGGCATGAGGTTGGCCTTGTTCTCGTTCATGACCTTGGCGGCCCGGTCGGGGGAGTCGAAGACCGCGATGCCGAGGGTGACCGCGACGCCGCCCTTGGCGTAGGTGGCGCGCAGCAGCTGCTTGCAGCCGTTGTGGGACAGCGAGGAGACCAGCGGCCCCTGGGCGGCGGCGGTGCAGTCCTTGGTGGTGGCGGTCTTGGTGCGCGGGTAGGTGTGCGCGCCGACGACCATGCTTTTCTGCGCGAAGAGGGTGGCCGGGGTGAGCGGCGCCTTGTCCTTCTTCGGGTCGGAGATGTAGTCCCGCGGGTTGGGCGGGGGCGGCACGGAGACGTCGGGGAAGGACGGCTGGTCGTCCGGCGCCGCGGCCTGGTCGGACGCCGTGGGCGACGCCGTCGGGTTGCCGCCCGGTGAGCCGCTGCCGCCGGATATGACGGCGAAGGTGACGATGCCGGCCACCGCGAGGGCCGCCAGCGCTCCGCCGCCGATCCACAGCCGGCGTTTGCGGCGGGCCTGTGCCTCACTCTCCTCGGCGAGTGCACCCCAGTCCGGAGTGGACGACGAAGAACCCCCGGGGCCGTCGAACGGCCCCCCTTGCCCAAAGCTCATGCCGCGCATCCTAATGGGGTTGGTGGAACGCCCGGAGGCCGGTCACAATCCCGCTCATGGGACATCTTGAGGCCGGACATCTGGAGTACTACCTGCCGGACGGGAGGGTCCTGCTGGGAGACGTGTCCTTCCGGGTGGGGGAGGGCGCGTCGGTGGCGCTGGTGGGGGCCAACGGCGCCGGGAAGACGACGCTGCTGCGGCTGATCGCGGGGGAGCTCCAGCCGCACGGCGGGGCGGTGACGGTCAGCGGCGGGCTGGGCGTGATGCCGCAGTTCGTGGGCTCCGTACGGGACGAGCGCACGGTGCGTGACCTGCTGGTCTCCGTGGCGCAGCCGCGGATCAGGGCGGCGGCAGCGGCGGTGGACGCCGCCGAGCTGGCGATGATGAGTGCCGAGGGCGACGACGAGGCCGCGCAGATGGCCTATGCCCAGGCGCTCAGCGACTGGGCCGAGGCGCGCGGCTACGAGGCCGAGACGGCCTGGGACATCTGCACGACGGCGGCCCTGGGGATGCCGTACGAGAAGGCGCAGTGGCGGCAGGTGCGCACGCTGTCCGGGGGCGAGCAGAAGCGGCTGGTGCTGGAGTCGCTGCTGCGCGGCACGGACGAGGTGCTGCTGCTGGACGAGCCGGACAACTATCTGGACGTCCCCGGCAAGCGCTGGCTGGAGGAACAGCTCCGGCAGACCCGTAAGACGGTGCTGTTCGTCTCGCACGACAGGGAGCTGCTGGCGCGGGCCGCGGAGAAGATCGTCAGCGTCGAGCCGGGCCCCGCGGGCTCCGACGTCTGGGTGCACGGCGGCGGCTTCGACACCTACCACGCGGCGCGCAAGGAGCGCTTCGCCCGCTTCGAGGAGCTGCGGCGGCGCTGGGACGAGAAGCATGCGCAGCTCAAGAAGCTGGTGGTCTCGCTGCGCCAGGCGGCCTCGGTCAGCCATGAGCTGGCCTCGCGCTATGCGGCGGCGCAGACCCGGCTGAAGAAGTTCGAGGAGGCCGGGCCGCCGCCGGAGCCGCCGCGCGAGCAGGACATCACCATGCGGCTGCGCGGCGGACGCACCGGGGTACGGGCGCTCACCTGCGAGGGGCTGGAGCTGACCGGCCTCATGAAGCCGTTCTCCCTGGAGATCTTCTACGGCGAGCGGGTCGCGGTCCTCGGCTCCAACGGGTCGGGCAAGTCCCACTTCCTGCGGCTGCTGGCCGGGGACGAGCAGAACCCCGTTCCGCACACCGGCAGCTGGAAGCTGGGCGCCCGGGTGGTCCCGGGGCACTTCGCGCAGACGCATGCCCACCCCGAACTGATGGGCCGCACCCTGCTCGACATCCTGTGGACCGAGCACGCCAAGAACAAGGGGCAGGCCATGTCGGCGCTGCGCCGCTACGAGCTGGAGCAGCAGGCCGAGCAGCGCTTCGAACGGCTCTCCGGCGGCCAGCAGGCGCGCTTCCAGATCCTGTTGCTGGAGCTGTCCGGCACGACCGCGCTGCTGCTCGACGAGCCGACGGACAACCTGGACCTGGAGTCGGCCGAGGCGCTGCAGGAGGGGCTGGAGGCGTACGAGGGGACGGTGGTGGCGGTGACCCACGACCGGTGGTTCGCGCGGTCCTTCGACCGGTTCCTGGTGTTCGGCTCGGACGGGCTGGTACGGGAGACGGCGGAGCCGGTGTGGGACGAGCGGCGGGTGGTGCGCGAGCGGTAGGCCTGGCCGGTGGCGCTGCCGGGGTGCCGGGGTGCCGGGGCCGGCGGCGGGGCGTGGGGCGGCTGCTACGCACGGTGACTGGAGCGTGTGGTGGCGGCCGGTGTCGCGCGCCGGTCCGGGGGCGTTTTGACCCCACCGGGGCCGGGCCGGTATTCTGCCTTTTCGTTATGCGTATTGGCTTGCTCTATCTCACGTGAGGGGGCCCTTACGCGGTCCACCGGGCCGATGACCAGCGACGGACGATCGGGTTGCGTCACCCGTAGCGCCGCTCCTGCTGGTGTGATCGGCAGCGGTGACCAGTACAGGACCCGTCCCCGAGGCCCAGGCCCTGGGGATATCCCACCTCTGAAGAAGCGAAGGCTAACCGTGCGTACGTTCAGCCCCAAGCCCGGCGATGTCCAGCGCCAGTGGCACATCATTGACGCGCAGGACGTTGTCCTCGGCCGTCTGGCCACCCAGGCCGCGTCCCTCCTGCGGGGTAAGCACAAGCCCGTCTACGCGCCGCACGTTGACATGGGTGACTTCGTCATCATCGTCAACGCCGACAAGGTGCACCTGTCCGGCAACAAGCGGACCCAGAAGATGGCCTACCGCCACTCGGGCTTCCCGGGCGGTCTGCGCTCCGTCCGCTACGACGAGCTGCTCGACAAGAACCCCGAGAAGGCCGTCGAGAAGGCCATCAAGGGCATGCTCCCCAAGAACACCCTCGGCCGTCAGATGCTCTCGAAGCTGAAGGTCTACGCGGGTGCCGAGCACCCGCACGCTGCGCAGCAGCCGGTCCCGTTCGAGATCACCCAGGTCGCGCAGTAGTTCCGGCCACCCCCTAAGACGACAGAGAATTCTGAGGAGCATCGTGGCCGAGACCACTCCCGAGACCGTCATCGAGAACGACGACGCCGTCGAGGAATACACCACTGAGACCGAGGTCGTGGAGTCGGAGTACACCTCCGAGTCCCTCGCCTCCCGCTTCGGCGACCCGCAGCCGGCTGCCGGCCTGGGCCGTCGCAAGAACGCCATTGCCCGCGTCCGGATCGTTCCGGGCACCGGCCAGTGGAAGATCAACGGTCGCACCCTTGAGGGCTACTTCCCCAACAAGGTGCACCAGCAGGAAGTCAACGAGCCCTTCAAGGTGCTCGAGCTCGACAACCGCTACGACGTGGTGGCCCGCATCTCCGGCGGCGGCATCTCCGGCCAGGCCGGTGCGCTGCGCCTGGGCGTGGCCCGTGCGCTGAACGAGGCGGACGTCGACAACAACCGCGGCGCGCTGAAGAAGGCCGGGTTCCTCAAGCGTGACGACCGTGCGGTCGAGCGCAAGAAGGCCGGTCTGAAGAAGGCCCGTAAGGCGCCGCAGTACAGCAAGCGCTAATCCGCGCTCGCTGCGATATGCAGCACTTGGCGAACGCCCCGGTGGCACGGATCCGTGCTGCCGGGGCGTTCGGCTATCCAGGACCCGGGGCGTATACCTGGACTTAATGCTCTGGTCCAAGCTCATCTACTCGGAGGACACCAGTGGGACGACTCTTCGGCACGGACGGTGTGCGCGGCGTCGCCAATGCGGATCTGACGGCGGAGCTGGCGCTCGGTCTGTCGGTGGCTGCGGCGCATGTACTCGCGGAAGCGGGCACGTTCGAAGGTCACCGGCCGGTGGCGGTGGTCGGCCGCGATCCACGCGCGTCCGGGGAGTTCCTGGAGGCCGCGGTCGTCGCGGGCCTGGCCAGCGCCGGTGTGGACGTGCTGCGGGTGGGGGTGCTCCCGACCCCGGCGGTCGCCTATCTGACCGGCTCGCTCGGTGCGGACCTCGGTGTGATGCTCTCCGCCAGTCACAACCCGATGCCCGACAACGGCATCAAGTTCTTCGCCCGCGGCGGCCACAAGCTCGCCGACGAGCTGGAGGACCGGATCGAGAAGACCTACCGCGCGCACAGCTCCGGTGAGCCCTGGGAGCGGCCGACCGGCGCCGGAGTGGGCCGGGTCACCGTCTATGACGAGGGCTTCGACAACTACGTCGCGCACCTCGTCGGCGTGCTGCCCAACCGCCTGGACGGGCTGAAGATCGTCATCGACGGCGCCCACGGCGCGGCGGCGCGGGTCTCGCCCGAGGCCTTCGCGCGGGCCGGCGCCGAGGTCGTCACGATCGGCACCGACCCCGACGGCCTGAACATCAACGAAGGCTGTGGCTCCACCCACCTCCAGCTGCTGCGGGCGGCCGTCGTCGAGCACGGCGCCGACCTGGGTGTCGCCCACGACGGCGACGCGGACCGCTGCCTGGCCGTGGACCGCGAGGGCAACGAGGTCGACGGCGACCAGATCCTGGCCGTGCTGGCGCTCGGGATGCGCGAGGCGGGAATGCTGCGCAAGAACACCGTCGTCGCCACCGTGATGTCCAACCTGGGCTTCAAGCTGGCCATGGAGCGCGAGGGCATCGACCTCGTCCAGACCGCGGTCGGCGACCGCTACGTCCTGGAGGAGATGAAGGCGCACGGCTTCGCGCTGGGCGGCGAGCAGTCCGGGCACGTGATCGTGCTGGACCATGCGACGACCGGCGACGGCACGCTGACCGGCCTGATGCTGGGGGCCCGGGTCGCCGCGACCGGCCGGCCGCTGGCCGACCTGGTGGGCGTCATGGAGCGGCTGCCGCAGATCCTCATCAACGTCCCCGATGTCGACAAGTCGCGGGTGACGACCTCGCCCGAGCTGACCGCGGCGGTCGCCGAGGCGGAGCGGGAGCTGGGCGCCACCGGGCGGGTGCTGCTGCGGCCGTCCGGCACCGAGCCGCTGGTGCGGGTGATGGTGGAGGCCGCGGACATCGAGCAGGCGCGGTCGGTGGCCGAGCGGCTGGCCGACGCGGTCAAGTCGGCGCTGGGCTGAGGCCTGTCCCTGGTATGACGAAGGCCCCGCCCGGTATCGGGCGGGGCTTTTTCGTGGGCGGCCGGACGACCAGGACGTTCCCTAGGGGACCCGTCGCCCGGCGTCCTGCCGGGCCCACAGCAGCTTCTGGGCGGTCAGTGTCAGGGTGCCGGCCAGGACGATGCCCGCCAGGTTCAGCAGCAACTGCTCCATGGAGTGCCAGGCCTGGCCGTACTCCTGGTAGCTGAGCGCCACCGCGGCGTTGGCGGCGGCCGGGACCGTGGTCACGGAGATCGCCACACCGACCAGGGCGCCCGACTTCGCCGACGTCAGCGAGAGCACCCCGGCGATACCGGCGAGCACGGCGACGACGAAGGAGAACCAGTCGGGCCGGTAGATGAAGTGGGTGTTCGGGCGCGCGGCGTCCAGGTCCTCGAGGTGGAAGAGGCCCACCGCGTCCATGAAGAGGCTGAAGCCCACGGTGACCGCCATCGCGACCACGAACCCCACGAGCAGCGCCACCACGGAGCGCCAGGCCAGCCGTGGGGCCCGGCGGACGAGCGCGGTGCAGATTCCGGCCAGCGGTCCGAACTCCGGGCCCACGGCCATCGCACCGACGATCAGGATCGCGTTGTCGAGGACCACACCGCAGGCCGCGATCATCGTGGCGACCGTCAGGAACGCCAGATAGGTCGCGGAGAGCGTGGACTCCTCGTGGGTGGCGTCGGTCAGCGACTCCCACAGCACGGCGTCGGCGCCCTCGCCGGGTGCGTCGTCCGCCGCCCGGTCGGCCCGCCGGGACAGCGACAGATCGATGTTCTCCAGCGCGATGGAACCGGTCCGGTCCAGCTCCTTCGCCCGGAGCCCGGCCACCAGACCGTCGGCGGCCTCCCGTGCGACATCGCACATCACGACATCGCCCTGTGGGTCGCGGGCCGCCCCGCTCAGCACCACCAGATGGGTCACCCCGACGGTCGTCTCCAGCAGCCGGAGCACGTCGTCCGTGTGGTGGGCCGGGACGATCAGGCGTAGATGCAGCACGGCGTGCGTCTCCCTAGAGCTTGCGCAACGACAGCCGCTGCACCTTGTGGTCAGGTCCCTTGCGCAGCACCAGGTTGGCGCGGCCGCGGGTCGGCGCCACGTTCTGCTGCAGGTTGGGCTTGTTGACGGTGCGCCAGATCATCCGGGCGTAGTCGAGGGCTTCGTCCTCGGAGACCTGGGTGTACTTGCGGAAGTACGAGAACGGGTTCTGGAAGGCCGTCTCGCGCAGTTTGCGGAAGCGGCCGAGGTACCACTTCTCGATGTCCTCGGTGCGGGCGTCGACGTAGACGGAGAAGTCGAAGAAGTCGGCGAGCCCGAGGCGGGTGCGGCCGTCCTTGCCGGGCAGCGCCGGCTGCAGGACGTTCAGGCCCTCGACGATGAGGATGTCCGGGCGGTGCACGGTCAGCCGCTCGCCGGGCACGATGTCGTAGATGAGGTGGGAGTAGACGGGCGCGGTGACCTCGGCCTTGCCGGACTTCACGTCCGCGACGAAGCGGGTCAGCGCCCGCCGGTCGTACGACTCGGGGAAACCCTTACGGGACATCAGGCCGCGGCGGTGCAGCTCGGCGTTGGGAAACAGGAAGCCGTCGGTGGTGACCAGTTCGACCCGCGGATGCTCGGGCCAGCGGGCCAGCAGCGCCTGCAGCAGCCGGGCGGTGGTGGACTTCCCGACCGCCACGCTGCCCGCGACCCCGATGACGAACGGGGTGCCGGGCTGGGGGCCGCCGCCCACATCGCCGAGGAAGGTGTTCAGCGCGCCGCGCAGATTGCTGGTGGCGCCGACATAGAGGTTGAGGAGCCGGGACAGCGGGAGGTAGACGTCGCGCACCTCGTCGAGGTCGATGACATCGCCCAGGCCCCGCAGCCGTTCGACCTCGTCGGCCGTCAGGGGCAGGGGGGTCTTCTCCCGCAGGGCGCTCCACTGTGCGCGCGTCAGATCGACGTACGGAGAGCTGTCGGCGCGGCGTCGTTGCTGCGGATCGGTCGTCAGGGGCACGCGCCCATTGTGCGCAGCCGTCACACGCCGCTCCTATCGGGGTGTCCGGCGGGGCACCCGGAGATGAACGGCCGGTGCACCCCGGAGGCCGGTCTTGTGGACATCGGGGCGGGCTTGGGGCTTCTCTGCCCGGGTGTCTGTACCCGAGGGTTTTTGCCCGGTACGGTCGGCAGCGGGGAGAGGCCCGGCTTCGGGCCGAGGACGATTCAGGGGGTGCGTGTGGGAGCGCGTAGGGCCGGCCTGCTGGGACAGTGGCCGTGGGGGAGGACTACCAGCGCGACCGGGGGCCGGGCGGCGGATGCCGCCCCGGACGGCTTCGCCGCGCGGGTGTACGCCGAGCTGGCGGAGGAGCTGCCGGACGAGGACCTGGGGGAAGATTTAGCCGACTTCCTGGAGCGCCACGAGCCGGGCAGCGAGCTCGGGGCGGACGCGGAGGCGGACGAGGAGTTCTGGGAGACGGTGCGGGAGGCGCACGCCCGGATAGCGCGGGGGTTCTGAGGGCGCCCCTCGTTGCCTCGCAGTCGTGTCGTCATCGCGCGGTACTCCAGAACCGGCCGGGGGCCGGCGTGCGTCGGCTCCCTGAAGGCCGGGATTTTCGATCGGTGACTCGCCGGTACCTGCCGCAGCCGGTCGCTCAGGGCCCCGGCGTACCCTGCCCCCATGTGCGGAATCGTGGGTTATGTGGGCGGGCAGAGCGCCCTTGACGTCGTCCTGGCCGGCTTGAAGCGGCTGGAGTACCGCGGCTATGACTCGGCGGGTATCGCCGTGCTGGCCGATGGCGGGCTGGCAGCGGCCAAGAAGGCCGGCAAACTCGCCAATCTGGAGAAGGAGCTGGCCGACCGTCCGTTGCCGGCCGGCTCGACCGGTATCGGGCACACCCGGTGGGCCACCCATGGCGGGCCCACCGACGAGAACGCCCATCCCCATATGGACAACGCCGGCCGGGTCTCCGTCGTGCACAACGGCATCATCGAGAACTTCGCCGGACTGCGCGCGGAACTCACCGACCGCGGACACGAGTTGGCGTCCGAGACGGATACCGAGGTCGTGGCGCATCTGCTGGCCGAGGCCTACTCGTCCTGCGGAGAGCTGGCCGAGGCGATGCGGCAGGTCTGCCGGCAGCTGGAGGGTGCGTTCACGCTGGTCGCGGTGCATGCCGACGAGCCGGACGTGGTGGTCGGGGCGCGCCGTAACTCGCCGCTGGTGGTGGGCGTCGGGGACGGGGAGGCCTTCCTCGCATCGGATGTGGCGGCGTTCATCGCGCACACCCGGGAGGCGATCGAGCTGGGGCAGGACCAGGTGGTGGAGCTGCGCCGGGAAGCGGTGACGATCACCGGGTTCGACGGGGCGCCCGCCGAGGTGCGCGAGTACCACATCGACTGGGACGCCTCGGCCGCCGAGAAGGGCGGCTACGACTACTTCATGCTCAAGGAGATCGCCGAGCAGCCGAAGGCCGTCGCCGACACGCTGCTGGGGCGGATCGACGCCTCGGGCGTGCTGTCCCTGGACGAGGTGCGGATCCCGCCCGCCGTGCTGCGCGAGGTCGACAAGGTCGTCATCGTGGCCTGCGGGACGGCGTACCACGCGGGGATGATCGCCAAGTACGCCATCGAGCACTGGACGCGGATTCCGTGCGAGACGGAGCTGGCGAGCGAATTCCGCTACCGCGACCCGATCCTGGACCGGCGGACGCTGGTCATCGCGATCAGCCAGTCCGGCGAGACCATGGACACCCTGATGGCGCTGCGCCATGCGCGCGAGCAGGGCGCGAAGGTGCTCGCCATCTGCAACACGAACGGCTCGACCATCCCGCGGGAGTCGGACGCGGTGCTGTACACGCACGCCGGGCCCGAGGTCGCGGTGGCGTCGACCAAGGCGTTCCTGACGCAGCTGGTGGCCTGTTACCTGGTGGCGCTGTACGTCGCGCAGGTGCGGGGCACGAAGTGGGGCGACGAGATCCGGGACGTGGTGCGCGAACTGGCGGCCATCGGCACCCAGGTCGAGCAGGTGCTCGGCACGATGGAGCCGGTACGGGAGCTGGCCCGCGGCCTCGCCGACAAGAACACCGTGCTGTTCCTCGGCCGGCATGTGGGCTATCCGGTGGCGCTGGAGGGTGCGCTCAAGCTCAAGGAACTCGCGTATATGCACGCGGAGGGCTTCGCGGCCGGGGAGCTCAAGCACGGGCCGATCGCGTTGATCGAGGACGATGTGCCGGTGGTCGTCGTGGTGCCGTCGCCGCGCGGGCGGTCCGTGCTCCACGACAAGATCGTGTCGAACATCCAGGAGATCCGGGCCCGGGGGGCGCGGACGATCGTGATCGCGGAGGAGGGGGACGAGACGGTGGTGCCCTACGCTGATCACCTCGTGCGGATTCCGCGGACACCGGTGCTGCTGCAGCCGCTGGTCTCCACGATCCCGCTGCAGGTCTTCGCCTGCGAGCTGGCCACCGCCCGCGGCAACGAGGTCGACCAGCCGCGCAACCTCGCCAAGTCGGTGACGGTCGAGTGATCATCGGGGTCGGGATCGATGTCGCCGAGATCGAGCGCTTCGGCGAGGCGCTGGAGCGTACGCCGGAGCTGGCGCAGCGGCTGTTCCTTGGCGAGGAGCTGATACTGCCCAGCGGTGAGCGCCGCGGCATCGCCTCGCTGGCGGCCCGGTTCGCCGCCAAGGAGGCGCTGGCCAAGGCGCTCGGCGCACCGGGCGGACTGCACTGGAGCGACGCCGAGGTGTACGTCGAGGACAGCGGCCGGCCGCGGTTGCGGGTACGGGGCACCGTCGAGGCCCGGGCGAAGGAGCTCGGGGTCCGGTCGTGGCATGTGTCGCTGAGCCATGACGCGGGGGTCGCCTCCGCCGTGGTGATCGCCGAGGGATGAGGACCGCCGCGGCGCGCCCGCCCCCGTGCGTCGGTGGGCGGGCGCCGTCCTTGCGGGAGGGGCCCGTGCGGGCGGCGGACTTTGCGGACAGGTCCTGGGGCCCGCGGGAGAAATGCCGCGTACCCCGTGGGCGAGGGGTGAGACTTGTCGGCATGAGGACTGCCTACAGCGTGGAGACCGTACGGGCCGCGGAGCGAGAGCTCATGGCCCGGTTGCCCGAAGGGGCCCTGATGCAGCGGGCGGCGGCCGGACTGGCCACGGCCTGCGCGGAGTTGCTGGGGCGGGTGTACGGAGCCCGGGTGGTGCTGCTGGTGGGCAGCGGCGACAACGGCGGGGACGCGCTGTACGCCGGCGCCCGGCTGGCGCGCCGGGGGGCCGGGGTGGCGGCGGTGCTGCTCTCGCCCGAAAAGGCGCACCGGGGCGGACTGGCCGCGCTGCGGGCCGCCGGGGGGCGCGTCTCGGCCGACGCCCGGCGGGACATCGCACGGGCCGCGCTGGTCGTGGACGGGATCGTCGGGATCGGCGGACGGGGCGGGCTGCGCCCGGAGGCCGCCCAACTCGCCCGGGACGCATGGGAGTCGGCGCCGGTGGTGGCGGTGGACCTGCCCAGCGGAGTGGACGCGGACAGCGGTGAGGTCGCCGGGGACGCCGTACGGGCCGACGCCACGGTGACCTTCGGCGCGTACAAACCCGGGCTGCTGATCGATCCGGCGCACGAGCGGGCGGGCGCGCTGCGGTTGGTGGACATCGGGCTCACACTGCCGCGGGAGGCCGACATCGAGGCCTTGCAGCACGCGGACGTGGCCGGACTGCTGCCGCGTCCGGCGCCCGAGAGCGACAAGTACCGGCGCGGCGTGGTCGGGGTGGTCGCCGGGTCCGCGCGGTATCCGGGGGCGGCGGTGCTCGCGGTGGCGGGCGCGTTGCGGGGCGGCGCGGGGGCGGTGCGCTATGTCGGGCCGGCCGCCGAGGCGGTGCTGGCGCACTTCCCGGAGACGCTGGTGCACGCCGGGCCGCCGGACAAGGCGGGCCGGGTGCAGTCGTGGGTGATCGGTCCCGGCATCGGCGAGGAGTCGGACGCGCTGGAGGACGTGCTGGCGTCGGAGGTTCCGGTGCTGGTGGACGCGGACGGGCTGCGGTTTCTGACGCCGAGTCGGGTCGCCGAGCGCCCGGCCCCGACCCTGCTGACGCCGCACGCGGGGGAGGCCGCCGCCCTGCTCGGACGCGGGCGCGAGGAGGTCGAGGCAACCCGGCTGGCCTCCGTACGGGAACTGGCGGCGCGGTACGGCGCCACGGTGCTGCTCAAGGGCTCGACGACGCTGGTGGCGGAGGCGGACGGGCCGGTGCGGGTCAATCCCACGGGCAGCAGCTGGCTGGCGACGGCCGGGAGCGGGGATGTGCTGTCGGGGCTGACCGGTTCGCTGCTCGCCGCGGGGCTCACGGCGCGGGACGCGGGATCGGTCGGTGCGTATCTGCACGGGCTGGCGGCCCGCCGGGCGGCCGGGCCGGACGGCGCCCCGATCCTCGCCTCGGAGGTCGCGGACCATCTGGCGGCGGCCTGGCGGGATGTGACGGCCTGACAGCAACAGCAACAGCGACCACAACGGCAACAGCAACAGCAACAGCAACAGCGACGGCCGGCGACGGACGAGACAGCCGGCGGCGGATGACAGGTCGCCCGCGGACGACGGACCGGCGGCGGACGACCGGCCGACGGCACGCAACGGACCGGCGTTACGCCCCGCGGGGGAATGGGGCGGGCACCAGGGCGAACCTGGCGTCCGGCGGGCCGAACGGCCGCGGCGCCACGGCATGCGTGAGGGCATGAAACGCACTCTTCCGGCGCTGCTGGTCTGCGCCTCGTTGCTCGTTGTCGCCGGGCCGCCCGCGGTGGCCGTGGCACCGTCGCCCACCGTGGCCGTGAGGCATGCGTCCACGAGGGCCGTGACGCAGCCGGCCGCCGCGTACGGGCCGTCCGACCTGGTCCCCGGTGTCCCGCGCACGGTGCGCGAGCCGGGGCGGCAGCTGCACATCGAGTACGTGCCGCGCTCCGAGGCACGGCGCTCCGGTACCAGGGCGCCGCACTGCAGTGCCGCCACCGGGCCCTACCAGCGGCAGGCGGAGCGCTATCTGGGGCGCGAGGTGGACGGGCGGCAGAGCGCGGGGGACTGCCGGGCGATCCGGCGGTTCCAGCAGGCGCACCGGATCGCGCCGGCGACCGGCTTCGCGGGGCCGGTCACCGGCGCGATGGTGCGGGTGATGCGGGCCAGGAAGGACCCCAACCGGGCCGGTCACTGTCCCGACCGGGCCGAGCGGACCGTGTGCGTCGATCTGAACCGGCAGCTGATGTGGGTGCAGCAGGACGGGCGGGTGATCCTCGACCCGGTGGCGATCCGCTCCGGTGCGCCGACGATGGAGACCCGTACCGGTACGTACCGGATCTATCTGCGGCACCGCCGGCACATTTCCAACCTGTACGGCACCTCCATGCCGTACGCCCAGTTCTTCGACCGCGGGGAGGCGCTGCACGGCGTCTACGAGGACATCTTCTCCGGGGCCGGCTCGCACGGCTGCGTCAACCTCACCATGACGGACGCGCGCAGGGCCTGGGAGCTGCTCGACAAGGGTGACATCGTGCACGTCTGGGGGCGGAAACCCGGCGTGTGAGCACGGTTTTCCCGCCCGTCCCCCGGGGTTGCGCAATGTCGCCTGCGACACTGAGGGGGATGAACGAGACAGTGAAGCGTGCCCGTGCCGCCATCGACGTCGCCGCCGTGCGGTCGAACGTCCGTGCGCTGCGGGACCGTGCACCCCGGGCCGAGCTGATGGCCGTGGTCAAGTCCGACGGCTACGGGCACGGGGCGGTGCGCTGCGCGCGCGCCGCCCGGGAGGCCGGTGCGGGCTGGCTGGGCACGGCGCTGCCCGAGGAGGCGTTCGCGCTGCGGGCGGCCGGTGACACCGGGCGTCTGCTGTGCTGGCTGTGGACGCCCGGCGGCCCCTGGCGGCGGGCGATCGAGCAGGACATCGACGTCGCGGTGAGCGGGCTGTGGGCGCTCGACGAGGTGCGGGCGGCGGCGCGGGCCTGCGGCCGCACCGCCCGCGTCCAGCTCAAGGTCGACACCGGTCTCGGCCGCAACGGCTGCACGCCCGCCGACTGGCCGGAACTGACCGCCGCGGCCCGCGCCGCCGAGGCCGAGGGCACGGCGGTCGTCACCGGCGTCTGGTCGCACTTCGCCTGCGCCGATGAGCCCGGACACCCCTCGATCGCCGCCCAGCTGGACGTTTTCCACGCGGCGCTGAAGACCGCCGAGACGGCCGGGCTGCGCCCCGAGGTGCGGCATATCGCCAACACCCCGGCGCTGCTGACGCTGCCCGAGGCGCACTTCGACCTGGTCCGCACCGGCATCGGCATCTACGGCATCTCGCCCAGCCCCGAGGTCGGCACCTTCCAGGACTTCGGACTGCGGCCGGCGATGACCCTGGAGGCCTCGCTCGCTTCGGTCAAGCGCGTCCCGGGCGGCCACGGCGTGTCGTACGGGCACCACTACACGACGCCCGGTGAGACCACCCTGGCGCTGGTCCCGCTCGGCTACGCCGACGGCATTCCGCGGCATGCCTCCGGCGTCGGCCCCGTGCTGGTCGCAGGCGCGTGGCGGACGGTCGCCGGGCGGGTCGCGATGGACCAGTTCGTGGTCGACCTGGGCGGCGAGCACGCCGAGCCGGGCGATCCGGCCGTGCTGTTCGGCCCCGGGGACCGCGGGGAGCCGACCGCCGAGGACTGGGCCCGCGTGGCCGGAACCATCGGGTATGAGATCGTCACCCGGATCGGATCCCGGGTGCCGCGCGTCCATGTGGACAGCGACGCACCCAGCGAAGCCGAAGGAGACAGCGCGCTCACGGGGGGTACGGCATGACCGAGGGACAGGAAGCCGCCGTGCAGGCGGTCGAGACCGCGGCCGAAGTGGCCGGCAACTGGGCGAAGGCCGGCCGGCACGCCGGTGTCGCCGGCGCCGCGATCGGCGTGGTCGCGGCAGGCGCCGCGGCCGGTGTGGCGATAGAGCGGCTGACGGTCGGCCGCGGGATGCGGCGCCGCGCCCGGCTCGCACTGGACGCCGCGGGACCGTACGGCACGCTGCGCGGCACCCCGGGCGCCGCGATCGCCGAGGACGGCACCGAGCTGTATTACGAGGTCGACGAGCCGGGCCCGCCGGAGAAGGACGACGCGGCGGACAAGGGCGCGGTGAACGGCAAGCACGCCAAGCACGGCAAGAGCGACCGGTCCGCCAAGCCGGTACGCGGCAAGGAGGCCCGCGCCGCGCAGGAGGCCCACGGCGGGCTGCGCAAGCGGCTGACGGCGGCACTGGGACGGCGCTCGCAGGCCCCCACGGTCGTCTTCAGCCACGGCTACTGCCTGAGCCAGGACTCCTGGCACTTCCAGCGCTCCGCGCTGCGCGGCACGGTGCGCACCGTCCACTGGGACCAGCGCAGCCACGGCCGCTCCTCGCGCGGCCACGGCCAGATCGACGGGACGGAACCGGTCACCATCGACCTGCTGGGCCGGGACCTGAAGGCGGTGCTGGACGCCGCGGTCCCCGAGGGGCCGATCGTGCTGGTCGGGCACTCCATGGGCGGGATGACGGTGATGGCGCTGGCCGACCAGTTCCCCGAGTACGTCGCGCAGCGGGTGGTCGGGGTGGCCCTGATCGGCACCTCGGCGGGCCGGCTCAGCGAGGTCGGCTTCGGACTGCCGTCCATGGGCGTCAAGGCCTTCCACTGGCTCGCGCCGGGCGTCCTCAAGGCGCTGGGCTGGCAGCGCGAGATCGTCGAGCGCGGGCGGCGGGCCACCGCCGACCTCTTCGCGGGGCTGATCAAGCGCTACTCGTTCGGGACGCCGGAGAAGGTGGACCCGGGCATCGCCCGCTTCGGCGAGCGGCTGATCGAGGCGACCCCGATCGATGTGGTCGCCGAGTTCTTCCCGGCGTTCGCGGTGCACGACAAGACCGAGGCGCTGGTGGCGTACGACGCGGTGCCCGCGCTGGTGCTCGCCGGGGAGAGCGATCTGATCACCCCCGCCGACCACAGCCGGACGATCGCCGAGGTGCTGCCCGACGCGGAGCTGGTGTGTGTCCCCGGCGCCGGGCACCTGGTGATGCTGGAGCGGCCCGAGCTGGTCAATGAACATCTGGTGTCGCTGGTGGAACGCGCGAGCGCGGCGGCCCGCAGCTCGCGGCACGCCCGCGCCTGAGCTGCCGGGACCTGCGGCGCAGGCCGGGCGGCCGGGTGGCGGGCAGGCCGTACCATTTGCGGCATGAGCACCACCGGAGCGATTGCGCATGTCACCGTCAAGTCCCCCGACCAGATGCAGGAGTTGGGCCGCCGGCTGGCCCCGCTGCTGCGCCCCGGCGACCTGGTACTGCTCACCGGTGAGCTGGGCGCCGGCAAGACGACGCTGACCCGTGGCCTGGGCGAGGGGCTGGGCGTCCGCGGCGCCGTGACCTCGCCCACCTTCGTCATCGCCCGGGTGCACCCCTCGCTGACCGGCGGCCCCGCGCTGGTGCATGTCGACGCGTACCGGCTCGGCGGCGGGCTGGACGAGATGGAGGACCTGGACCTCGATGTCTCGCTGCCGGAGTCGGTGGTGGTCGTGGAGTGGGGCGACGGCAAGGTCGAGGAGCTTTCCGAGGACCGGTTGCACGTGGTCATCGGGCGTGCCGTGGGTGCACAGGCGCCCGGTGGTGCGGGCGGGCATCCCGAGGACGACGTGGACGATGTGCGGGAGGTGACGGTCACCGGCCTCGGCGCACGCTGGGCGGACGCCGGCCTGCTCGCGCTGGAGACCTGCTGACGGCCGTCCCGAGAGCCGTCGGCAGCGGTGGCGGGCCCCTCGGCGACGGACCGGCGGACACCGATCCGGACAACACCGCCCGGTAGTTTCCGACAAGCCGTCGGTAAGATGTTGCGCACCTGGTACCGGCCGTGGTGACATGGGAGGAGACCCCAGTTAGGTCAGCCTAAGTAGCGAGCCTAGCTTCTGTCGCTCGTCCCAGGAGCCCCGGGAGGCGTCCATGTCGGCCCAGCAGCCCTCCACCACGCCCGAAGGGCGCGGGGGCACCCCCGTCGCGGCGGCCGCGTGCGGCGCGCGCGAGACGCCGACCATGAACGAACTGCTGGCGGCCGGTGCCGCGGCCAGCGCCGTCTCCACGCCCCCCGACGCCGCCGGGGAAGCCCGCCGGGACAAGCCCGCGGAGCCGTCCGGCGCGCCGGAAGCGGAGGACGAGGACCAGGACGGGCCCCGGGCCGCGTCCACCCCGGGCCGCGACGCGGCGTAGCCCGTAGGGGCGAATGCGGCGGCCTGCGGAAGCGGCCGGGGCCGCGCGGTCAGGAGACCACGACGACCTTGGTGCCGTGCAGGGCGAAGTCCCACATCGCCTTGCCGTCGGCCCGCGACTCACGAATGCCGCCGGTCCGCTTCGCCGAGCCCGGGTCGGGCATGGAGCCGTCGACGGCCGCGCTGAAGCCGACGGTGACGCCTTCCACACTCGCGAACCGCACCACATGCTCGATCGCGATGCCGTCCGAGCCCGTGACGCTCACCGAACGCGAGCCGACGGCGTACGCGCCCAGCGGCGGGCTGACCGTGCTCGGCGTGACCGGGTACGTACGCACCGCCTTGCCGTCCGCGCCGACCAGCCAGACCCGCTTGGCGTCCAGCGCATAGACGATCCGCCGGCCCTTGCCGGACGAGGGCGGGACCGGGGCCGCGGCCGGGGCCTTGTCCTTCTTGCCGCCGTGCTCCGGCGGGCTCTTGGGCTCGCTGTGGCGGGAGTCCTTGCGGGTCTGGGTGAGGGTGTCCGGAGCGGACGCCGCGGCCTGGTAGCCGAGCACACCGACCACGACCACGGCAGCCGTGGTCAGCGCGGTGACGATCGTGCTGCTCTTAGCGGGCACCGCTGTGCACCTTTCCTCCCTCTCCCTGCCCTGTGGCGGGGAGCCCCGGACCTGGGAATGCCGGGCTGCTTGCTGCTGGGCTACGGGGGCGACGGTAGCACCGCGACAGGTACCTCCGGCCGAGCCGTAGTCTTAAGGACGTGCTGCTGCTAGCTCTTGACACCGCCACCCCCGCCGTCACCGTCGCGCTCCACGACGGCACCCGGGTCCTCGCCGAGTCCCGCCAGGTGGATGCGCGCCGCCACGGCGAGCTGCTGCTGCCCGCCGTCGACCGGGTGCTGGCCGAGGCGGGGCAAAAACTCGACGCCGTCAGCGACATCGTGGTCGGCGTGGGTCCGGGCCCGTACACCGGCCTGCGGGTCGGCCTGGTGACCGCCGCGACCTTCGGGGCGGCGCTCGGCGTCCCCGTCCACGGCCTGTGCTCCCTGGACGGCCTCGCCTACGCCTCCGGGCTCACCGAGCCCTTCGTCGTGGCCACCGACGCCCGCCGCAAGGAGGTGTACTGGGCCCGTTACAAGGACGCCCGTACCCCCCTCACCGAGCCCGCCGTCGACCGCCCCGCGGACATCGCCGACCAGGTGGCCGGCGTCCCCGCCGTGGGCGCGGGGGCGGTGCTCTACGACACGGTCTTCACCGGTCTGCGGCGCGAGGCCCCCGAGCACCAGTCCGCCGGGGCGCTGGCCGCGCTGGCCGCGGACAGGCTGGCCGCGGGCGAGGAGCTGCCGCCCCCGCGACCGCTGTACCTGCGGCGCCCGGACGCCCAGGTGCCCGCCAATTACAAGGTGGTCACTCCCCGGTGACCACCCGCCCGTCGCCCGACCGGAGCCCCGCGGCGCCCCCGCCGCCCGGCGGGGCCCCCGAGCCCGGCGCGGCGCTGCGCGAGATGCGCTGGTGGGACATCGCGCCGGTGCTGGAGCTGGAACGGGAGCTCTTCCCCGAGGACGCCTGGTCGCCGGGCATGTTCTGGTCCGAGCTGGCCCATGCGCGCGGCCCGTACGCCACCCGCCGCTACCTCGTCGCCGAACTGGAGGTGCCGCGGCCGGACGGCGGGCGGGAAAGCCGGCTGGTCGGCTACGGCGGGCTGGCCGCCGTCGACGGCACCGGCGACATCCAGACCATCGCCACCGCCCGCGAGATGTGGGGCACCGGCCTCGGCGCCCGGCTGCTGACCGAACTCCTCGGTGCCGCGACGGACTTCGAATGCCACGAGGTGCTGCTGGAGGTGCGGGTCGACAACGTGCGCGCCCAACGCCTCTACGAGCGCTTCGGCTTCGAGCCGATCGGTTTCCGCCGCGGCTACTACCAGCCCGGCAACGTCGACGCCCTGGTCATGCGGCGCACCACCCAGACCTCCTCCGAAGCACCCTCCGTACAAGGAACTTGACACTCATGGCTGACTCACGCGGCGGACCGCTCGTCCTCGGCATCGAGACCTCCTGCGACGAGACCGGTGTCGGCATCGTCCACGGCCACACCCTCCTCGCCGACGCGGTCGCCTCCAGCGTCGACGAGCACGCCCGCTACGGCGGTGTGGTGCCGGAGGTGGCCTCGCGCGCCCATCTGGAGGCGATGGTCCCCACCATCCAGCGCGCGCTGAAGGAAGCCGGGGTCGCGGCGTCCGACCTGGACGGCATCGCGGTCACCGCGGGACCCGGCCTGGCCGGTGCGCTGCTGGTCGGCGTCTCGGCCGCCAAGGCGTACGCCTACGCGCTGGGCAAGCCGCTCTACGGCGTCAACCACCTCGCCTCGCACATCTGCGTCGACCAGCTGGAGCACGGCCCGCTGCCCGAGCCCACGATGGCCCTGCTGGTGTCCGGCGGCCACTCCTCCCTCCTGCTGGCCCCGGACATCACCTCCGACGTACGGCCGCTGGGCTCGACGATCGACGACGCGGCGGGCGAGGCGTTCGACAAGATCGCGCGGGTGCTGAACCTCGGCTTCCCCGGCGGCCCGGTCATCGACCGCTACGCCCGCGAGGGCAATCCCGACGCGATCCGCTTCCCGCGCGGACTGACCGGCCCCCGCGACCCGGTCTACGACTTCTCCTTCTCCGGCCTGAAGACGGCCGTGGCCCGCTGGATCGAGGCCAAGCGGGCGGCCGGCGAGGAGGTGCCGGTGGCGGATGTCTCGGCGTCCTTCCAGGAGGCCGTGGTGGACGTGCTGACCCGTAAGGCCGTCCGGGCCTGCAAGGACAACGGAGTGGACCACCTGATGATCGGCGGCGGGGTCGCGGCCAACTCCCGGCTGCGGGCGATGGCCGAGCGCCGCTGCGAGGACGCCGGGATCACCCTGCGGGTGCCGCGGCCCAAGCTGTGCACCGACAACGGCGCGATGGTCGCCGCCCTGGGCGCCGAGATGGTGGCACGGGGCAGGTCCGCCTCCGCCTGGGACCTCTCCGCCGACTCGTCCCTCCCGGTCACCGAACCGCATGTGCCCGGGGAGACCGGCGAGGAGCCGTCCGCCGCCGCGCACCACCACGACCACGATCACGTCCACGAGATGAGCAAGCACAACCTCTACTCCTGAGGCGCGGCTCCCGCGGCCGGGCGAGGACTCGTTTTGTCGTGTCGCGAGTCCTCGCCGCCGCCCCCGGCCCGAGCCGGGGCCAGAGGTCTTACCCTGGCAGGCAGCACCGGGCGCGCACGTGGGGAGGCGGCAGGCTGTGGACTGGTTCTGGTGGGTCTTCATCTTCTTCATGGCGGGCGGCTTCGCGAAGGTCGCCGACACCGCCCGCACGGCGCTGCGCACGCGGCACGAACGCAAGATGGAGCGGCTGGAGACCGCCCGTCAGGAACGGCAGGAGCTGGCCGCCGCGCAGCAGCCGCCACAGCCGGTGTGTGGCTGCACCCACCACCTCGCCAAGCATGACAAAAAGGGCAAGTGTCATGAGCTGGTGGAGGTGGCGGTCGCCTGGGACGCCGACCACAAGCCGGTGCAGTACGAGGCGGGCCAGTGCACCTGCCAGCAGTACATCGGCCCGCAGCCGCTCTCCCAGATCTACGCCGAGGACCTCACCGACCTGGCATGAACGCCGGCACCGGCCCGGCGTGAGCGCCGGTCAGCAGGCCTCCGCCGCCGGGCGCCCCAGCAGCATCATGGGGGCGCCGGCGACCCGGGTCAGGAAGATCGTGCAGGAGTTGCGGCCCCCGCCGAGCTTCAGCTTCCTGCGCAGCTCCTCCGGCTCCACCGCCGAGCCGCGCTTCTTGATCACCGCGATGCCGACCTCGCGCTCCCGCAGCAGCGCCTTGAGCCTCTTCACATGGAACGGCAGCACATCGGTGATCGCGTAGGCCGTCGCATACGGCGTCTCGACCAGCCGGTCCGCGGTCAGGTACGCGATCGTCGGATCGATCAGCCGCCCGCCGATCCGCCGGGCGACATCCGCGACCAGATGGGCGCGGATCACCGCCCCGTCCGGCTCGTACAACCAGTCCCCGACCGGCCCCGGCTCGGGATCCGGCAGCCCTGCGCCGAGCAGCGAGTCCCCGCCCGGGAGCAGCGTGGCGCGGCGGCCGCCGGGTGTGATGCTCCCCGCCCCGCCCTCCGCCGCGCCGAACCACACCACGGCCTCCTTGACGTCGCCCCCGTCCGAGATCCACTCCGTCTCGGCGTCCTCGGGCAGGGCGTCGTGCGGCACCCCCGGCGCGATCTTCAACGCCGCGACCGGGGCCTTACGGGCCGCCTCGACGGCCCACGACAGCGGCGGTGAGTACGCCTCCGGATCGAAGATGCGGCCCCCGCGGGCCTTGCTGCGCCGCGCCGGATCGACGAACACCGCGTCATATCCGGCGGTGTCCACCTCCGTCACGTCCGCGCAGCGCACCTCGATCAGCTCCGCCAGCCCCAGCGCCTCGGCATTGGCCCGGGCCGCCGCACAGGCCAGCGGGTCGCGGTCGACGGCCAGCACCCGGATCCCGGCCCGCGCCAGCGCCAGCGCGTCACCGCCGATGCCGCAGCACAGATCGGCCAGCGTACGGACGCCGAGCGCGGCGAACCGGGCCGCGCGGTGGGCGGCGACGCTGGTGCGGGTGGACTGCTCGACGCCGTTCGGCGTGAAGTACATCAACTGCGCGTCCGCCCCGAACTTCGCCGCCGCGCGCTGCCGTAGCTGGGCTTGGCCCAGCGCGGCGGAGACCAGCGGCGCGGGGTACGTGCGCCGCAGCCGGGTGGCTGCCGCCAGCTCGTCCGACGGGGTGTGGTCCCGTAGCTCGGCCAGCAAGGCTTGGCCTTCCGGGGTCAGCAGGTCGGCGAAGGTGTCGGCGTCGTTCACGATGCCAATTGTCTCCCCACGATTTCGGCTTCCCCGCCGTGGGGGTTGCTCGCCGTTTTTCGCCCGCTGCGCGGTGCGCCCGCCGTTGCGCCTGGCGGCGGGCGGGTCCGCTGCGCGGGGCTGTGGGTGCGGTGACGGGCCTGCGCGGGTGGGGTGCCGGACTGCTTCGCTTTACGCTCCGCCTTTGCTCTTTCTTGGAGCCTTCGGAAGCAAAGCCCGGCACCCCACCCGCTCCGGCCCGTCCCCTCCCGTTGGGGGTGGGAAGAAGGCCGGTGGGGTGGGCCTGGGTGGTCCGGTGCGCCTTGTCGGCACGGGGAAATCGGCTACGACCGTGGCCCCCACTCACGTTCACTTAACTCCCCACGGGAGGGGACGGGCCGGAGGGGCCTGGTGTGGACGTAAAGCGAAGCAGTCCACACCAGGCCCCGGAGGACCGTCACCGCACCCACAGCCCCGCGCAGCGGACATCGCCCGCCGCAGGCGGAACGGCGGGAAAGCCAAAAACGGGCCTAGGCAAAGCGCAGCGCAACGGCGAGCAGCACCCACGGCGGGAAAGAAGAAAACGCGGGAAAACTACGCCGGCTCACGCCGGCGCTGCGCATGGTCGCTGATCCGCAGCAGCAAGGCCACCATCACCCAGTTCGCGACGAGGGACGAGCCTCCCTTGGCGAGGAAGGGGAGGGCCTTGCCGGTCAGGGGGATCAGGCCGGTGACGCCGCCGGCGACGACGAAGACCTGGAGGAGCAGGGCGCCGGAGAGGCCGACCGCGAGCAGCTTGCCGAAGGGGTCGCGGGCGGTCAGCCCGACGCGCAGGCCGCGCTGGGCCAGCAGGACGTACAGCATGATCACGACCATCACCCCGGCCAGCCCCATTTCCTCGCCGACGGTGGTGAGGATGAAGTCGCTGTTGCCGGCGAAGCCGATCAGCTCGGGGTGGCCCTGGCCGAGTCCGCTGCCGGAGATGCCGCCGCTGCCGAAGCTGAACAGGGCCTGGCCGAGCTGGTTGGACATGCCCTCCGCGATGCCTTCCTTGGTGAAGGCCCGCATCGGGTCGAGCCAGGCGGTGACCCGGCCGTGGACGTGGGGCTCCAGGGAGCCGACGACGGCCGCGCCGACGACGGCCATCAGGAGGCCGCAGACCACCCAGCTGGTGCGGTTCGTGGCCATGTACAGCATGATCACGAAGACGCCGAAGAAGATCAGCGAGGTGCCCAGGTCCCGTTCGAAGACCAGCACCAGCAGGCTGATCACCCAGATGGTGAAGATCGGTGCGAGCTGCCGCCCCGGGGGCAGTTGGGCGCCCAGGACGCGGCGTCCGGCCAGTGCCAGCGCATCGCGGTTGACGGTGAGGTAGCCCGCGAAGAACACCGAGATCATGATCTTCACGAACTCGCCGGGCTGCAGCGACAGCGGCCCGAGCAGGATCCAGCGCTTGGCGCCGTACATGTCGGCGCCGAAGAAGGCCGGGGCCATCAGCAGCACCAGCGCGACCACCATCGTCAGATAGATGTAGCGCTGCAGAACGCGGTGATCGCGCAGCACCAGCAGGATGACGATGCAGACCGCCACCCCGATCACTGTCCACACCAGTTGCCCGCTCGCCGCCTCGGCGATCTTGAGCCGGGGCGTCTGCGCGTAGGTGACGTCCAGGCGGTGCAGCAGCACCAGGCCGAGTCCGGTCAGCAGCGTCGCCAGCGGCAGGATCAGCGGATCGGCGCGGGGCGCGTAGCGGCGCAGGACCAGGTGCGGGACCAGCGCCACGAAGAACATGCTGACGGCGAAGCCGGCCAGCCCGCCGGGCAGCCGGCCGGTCATCGACAGGCCGGTGCAGGCATACCCGAAGTCCGCGATCAGCACCGCGAGGGCGAGCAGCCATGCCTCGGCCCGCCGGCGGTCCGGTGCCTGGGCCAGTGCGGCGAACGTCATGGTGCGTTCGGCGTCGCTCTCCCGCTGCCGGGCCGCCCGGGGAACGCTGGTCTGTCCACGCACGGGTTTCCTCCGCCACTGATCGTCGAGGCCGCGGGCCGGCCGGGATGTGCCCGGTTCGTCGGCAGGCAGTCGGGGAGGTAGACGAGGCAGCCGGTGGCGTGGTTGCGAGGGAAGGGGAAGGTGTGTCCGATTTGATGGGAACGTGGCCGTCATCCGGCTTCTGCCCCGTCCCGGACCCGTTCTGCGTCAGTCCCCGTCCCGTACTGATCCGTCCCACGTCCCCTCCTGGTCCCGCCCCGATCCGCCGCGGAAGGCCTGGCCGGCCGGGGCGCGGCCCGCCGTCGGCCACGGCTCGGGGCCGCCGGTCAACCGGAGCGGAGGCAAGCGCACCCCGCCGCGCTGGCACTCCGCTTGACCGAGTGCTAACCGCGTCATAGTCTCGGCGTTGGCACTCTCCAGTGGGGAGTGCCAGACACACAGCGACGGGCAGGTCCGGCACCCGCGACGACGGATCGACCTGGTCGCCACCTCAGACAGTTAACCCCGTGAGATCTCCGAAGGGGGAGGTCGGATCGTGACGACCACCAGCTCCAAGGTTGCCATCAAGCCGCTTGAGGACCGCATTGTGGTCCAGCCGCTCGACGCCGAGCAGACCACGGCTTCGGGCCTGGTCATTCCGGACACCGCCAAGGAGAAGCCCCAGGAGGGCGTCGTCCTGGCCGTGGGCCCGGGCCGTGTCGAGGACGGCAAGCGCGTCGAGCTCGACGTCAACGTCGGCGACGTCGTGCTCTACAGCAAGTACGGCGGCACCGAGGTGAAGTACAACAACGAGGACTACCTCGTTCTCTCGGCTCGCGACGTGCTCGCGATCGTCGAGAAGTAAGTCACCCAGTTTTGCCGTGATCTGCGCCCCTGGTTCCCGCGTCTAAACAACCCGGGGCAGGGGCGCAGTTCGTTTGAGCGACAGCGGTCCCCACGTCGTGGCCGAGGATCGCATTGAGAGGACTTGAAGCAACCCATGGCGAAGATCCTGAAGTTCGACGAGGACGCCCGTCGCGCCCTTGAGCGCGGCGTCAACAAGCTTGCCGACACGGTCAAGGTGACGATCGGCCCCAAGGGCCGCAACGTCGTCATCGACAAGAAGTTCGGCGCGCCGACCATCACCAACGACGGTGTCACCATCGCCCGTGAGGTCGAGGTCGACGACCCGTACGAGAACCTGGGCGCCCAGCTCGTCAAGGAGGTGGCGACCAAGACCAACGACATCGCGGGTGACGGCACCACCACCGCCACCGTGCTGGCCCAGGCGCTGGTCCGCGAGGGTCTGCGCAACGTCGCCGCCGGCGCCTCCCCGGCCGCCCTGAAGAAGGGCATCGACGCCGCCGTCAAGGCCGTCTCCGACGAGCTCCTGGCGACCGCCCGCCCGATCGACGACAAGACCGACATCGCCGCCGTGGCCGGTCTGTCCGCGCAGGACAAGCAGGTCGGCGAGCTCATCGCCGAGGCGATGGACAAGGTCGGCAAGGACGGTGTCATCACCGTCGAGGAGTCCAACACCTTCGGTCTGGAGCTGGACTTCACCGAGGGCATGGCCTTCGACAAGGGCTACCTGTCGCCGTACATGGTCACCGACCAGGAGCGGATGGAGGCCGTCCTCGAGGACCCGTACATCCTGATCCACCAGGGCAAGATCTCCTCGATCCAGGACCTGCTGCCGCTGCTGGAGAAGGTCATCCAGGCCGGTGCCTCCAAGCCGCTGCTGATCATCGCCGAGGACGTCGAGGGCGAGGCCCTGTCGACCCTGGTGGTCAACAAGATCCGTGGCACCTTCAACGCCGTGGCCGTCAAGGCCCCCGGCTTCGGTGACCGCCGCAAGGCCATGCTCGGCGACATCGCCACCCTCACCGGTGCGACCGTCATCGCCGAGGAGGTCGGCCTCAAGCTCGACCAGGCCGGTCTGGACGTGCTCGGCACCGCCCGCCGGGTGACCGTCACCAAGGACGACACCACCATCGTCGACGGTGGCGGCAAGTCCGAGGACGTCACCGGTCGCGTCGCGCAGATCAAGGCCGAGATCGAGTCCACCGACTCCGACTGGGACCGCGAGAAGCTCCAGGAGCGCCTGGCCAAGCTCGCCGGTGGCGTGTGCGTCATCCGCGTGGGCGCGGCCACCGAGGTCGAGCTCAAGGAGAAGAAGCACCGTCTGGAGGACGCCATCTCCGCGACCCGCGCCGCGGTCGAGGAGGGCATCGTCTCCGGTGGTGGCTCCGCTCTGGTGCACGCCGCCAAGGTGCTGGAGGGCTCCCTCGGCAAGGAGGGTGACGAGGCCACCGGTGTCGCCGTCGTCCGCCGCGCCGCCGTCGAGCCGCTGCGCTGGATCGCGGAGAACGCCGGCCTCGAGGGCTACGTCATCACCGCGAAGGTCGCCGAGCAGGACAAGGGCAACGGCTTCAACGCCGCCACCGGCGAGTACGGCGACCTGGTCAAGGCCGGCGTCATCGACCCGGTGAAGGTCACCCGCTCCGCCCTGGAGAACGCCGCGTCGATCGCCTCGCTGCTGCTGACGACCGAGACCCTGGTCGTCGAGAAGCCCGCGGAGGACGACGCGGCCGAGGCCGGTCACGGCCACGGGCACGCGCACTGACGCACAGCGCCGGGCAGTTCGCTGCCTGAAGTACGAGACCCGGTCCCTGCCGTGTGCGGGGGCCGGGTCTTCCGTTTGCACGGGGAGGGCTTCCGGGCGCGGGCAGCCCTCCGGGCCGGGCCGCCCTCCTTTTGGCCGTCGGGCCGCTTCGGTCCGGGGGCGGTCAGGCCGAGTGGGGTAGCTGCTCCGGCCGTACGGGATCGGTGAACGGCCGCCCCTGGGCATAGTGTTCGAGCTCGTCCAGGGCGTGATCGGCCAGGCGGTGGAGTTCGGTGCCCAGTGACCCCGCCACGTGCGGGGTGAGCAGGACGTTCGGCAGCTCGTACAACGGAGAGCCGACGGGCGGGAGTTCGGGCTCGGTGACGTCGAGGACGGCGTGCAGACGGCCGGAGACCAGCTCGGGGAGCAGGGCCGCCCCGTCGACCAGCGAGCCGCGGGCCGTATTGATCAACGTCGCGCCGTCGGGCAGCAGCGCCAGTTCGCGGGCGCCGAGCAGATGGCGGGTGGCGGGCAGCTGGGGGGCGTGCACGGTGACGAGGTCGCTGCCGGTGCAGAGGGCGTCGAGGGGGACCGGCCGTGCGCCGAGCCGGGTGGCGTCGGCGTCGGTCACGTAGGGGTCGTACAACAGGACCTGCAGATCGAACGGGCGCAGCAGCTCGATGACGCGGCGGCCGATACGGGAGGCGCCGATGACGCCGACGGTGCGGCGGTAGTTGCCGGCGGCGCCGAGTTCCCGGTGCCAGTCGTGGGCGGTGCGCAGGCCGCGGTAGCGGTGGGCGGCGTGCAGCACGCCTTTGCCCGCGAAGAGGATCGCGGCGAGGGTGTATTCGGCGACCGGGAGGGCGTTGGCGGCGGCGGCCGAGGCGACGGCGATACCGCGCTCCCAGCAGGCGTCGGTGAGGTGGTGTTTGACCGAGCCGGCGGCGTGCACGACGGCGCGCAGCCGCGGGGCCGCGTCCAGCACCCGGCCGGTGAGCCGCGGGGCGCCCCAGCAGGTGAGCAGCACCTCGGCGTCGGCGAGGGCGGCGGCGACCGCGGGGGTGGGGTCGGCCAGCTCGTGGGCGACGAGGCGGGGGTCGGTACGGGCGAGGGCCGCGAGACGGGTGTGGTGGCGGGCGTCGAGGAGCCGTTCCGCGATGCCGGGGCCCATCGACAGGAGCACCGCGGGACGGTGTGCTGCGCCGGGTGTGCGCCTCGTCTTTTCGGCCTGACCGCCGTGGTGATGTGCCGGTGGGGTCATGCGTTCTCCTCCTTCGTGTCCCTGTTACCTGGATGTGCGGTGTCCGTCTGCCGTGCGGCGTCGTCTCCTGGACGTCGGTGTGCCCTTGACGAGTGGTCAGCCGCACCTGAAGGATTCCCGGCGGCCGGCCGTCATCCGCCGTCCCGGCCGGCCGTGATCCGCCGCCCCAGGGGACGCCATGCCCGAGCACCCCCACCAGCGCCACCACCCCCACCCCTTCCCGCTCCCGCCCGAGGACCGCCGCCGCAGCGCGTACACCGGCTGGACCCGCGCCCACTGGGAGGCGGTGGCCGACGGGCTGCTGCACGCCACCGCCCCGTACGCCTCCCCGCGCCACGGCCTGATCACCCTGCCGGGACCCCGCCCCAGCTCCTCGGGACCCCGCTCGGACGGCCTCGAAGGCTTCGCCCGCACGTTCCTGCTCGCCGCCCTCCGCGTCGCCGGCGGCAACGGCCATGACCCGCACGCCCACCTCTCCCGCTACGCCGAGGGCCTGGCCGCCGGCACCCGACGCCCCACCGGCGCACGGGAGTTGACGTGCGCGGACCCCGACTCCTGGCCCCGTATCGGCACCGTCCGGCAGGCCCGTGTCGAAGCCGCCTCGCTCGCCCTCGGCCTGCGCCTGACCCGTCCCTGGCTGTGGGACACCCTCGACGACAGCGTCCGCGCCCGCGTCGCCGACTGGCTGCTGCCCGCCCTCGGCCCGTCACCCGTGGACAACAACTGGTGGCTCTTCGGCCTCACCGTCGGCGGTTTCCTGCGGGCGGCAGGCATCGAGACCGTGCGCGCGCAGGCCGCCATCGACCGCGCGCTGACCCGTATCGAGGACTGGTACCGCGGCGACGGCTGGTACGCGGACGGCGACAACCGCGCATTCGACCACTACAACGCCTGGGCGATGCACTTCTACCCGGTCCTGCACGCCCATCTCAGCGCCGACCGGACGCTCCTGGCCACGTACGGAGCCCGCTTACACGCCCAACTGGACGACTACACGCGCCTCTTCGACGCCAACGGCGCACCCCTGCCGTTCGGCCGCTCCCTCACCTACCGCTTCGCCGCCACCGCCGCCCCGTGGCTGGGCGCCCTCACCGGCCACACCCCGCTCACCCCCGGCGCCACCCGCCGCCTCGCCTCCGGGGCCCTGCGCCACTTCCTCGACGGGGGAGCCGTCACCCCGGACGGCCTGCTACCGCTCGGCTGGTACGGCCCCTACGTGCCGATGCTCCAGCACTACTCGGGCCCGGCCTCCCCCTACTGGGCGGCCAAGGGTTTCCTCGGCCTCCTGCTCCCCGCCGGCCACCCCGCCTGGACCGACCCCGAGGCCCCTCTCCCCGCCGAAACCGCGGACACCGCCCGGCCCCTCGGCCCCACCGGCCTGCTCCTGCAGTCCACCGCCTCCGACGGCCTGGTCCGCCTCCACAACCACGGCAGCAACTCCACCCTCGCCACCCCCGACCCCTACTACGCCCGCTTCGCCTACTCCACCCGCACCGGCCCGACCGCCGACGGTCGGCTCCCGCCTGCGGACCGGCCCCTTCCCGACGGCCGGCGCCAGCTCGTGGAACATCCCCTGCCCGTCGGACAACCCCTGCCCGACAACCACTTCGGCCTGCTCCTCGACGGCCGCCTCACCACCCGCGGCCCCGCCACCCCGCACACCACCGGCCCCGACCGGGCCTCCTCCACCCACACCCCCCGCCACGCCGACGGCAGCGACCTCCCGGACATCCGGATCCTGTCCGCCACCCTGGTCCACGGCCGCGCCGAACTCCGCGTCCACCTGGTCACCGGCGCCGCCCCCGGCACCCGCGTACGCCAGACGGGCTGGGCCACCACGCCCGACGGCCCCACCGCGCAACTCCACCCCGTCCACGGCTACGACACCCCGCCCCGCCGCACCCCGACAGGGAGCACCCTCATCGGCCCCGGCACCCGCACCGCCGTCCTGGAGGGCAGCACCACCTCAGGCCCCGGGGGCACCCTCTTCGCAGCCCTGGCATCCCTGACGGGGGACCCGGATCCCGCCCCCGTACACACGCTGGCGACCACTCACCTCACGGGCCACGGCATCCAGGTCACCTGGCACGACGGCACCCGCGCCCACCTGGCCCTGCCCCTCCCGCCCACGGGAGACGACGGGCGGGCGGGGCCGGCGCCCGGGAGCTGAGCGGCCGGCCCCGGCCCGCAGGAGGTCACACCGCGTCAGCGGGGCCCGTACTTCCGGCCGGTACGGGACGTCAGGCCGCCCAGCACGCCACGGGGCGCCAGCTTCACCGCGCCCATGAGCGCCTTGTACCGCGGGTCCGGAATGGAAAGGGACTTGCCCCGCGTCAGGTCCTTCATCGCGGCATCGACCAGCTTGTCCGCGTCCAGCCACATCCACCCGGGGATGTTGTCGGTGCCCATCCCGGCCCGCTGGTGGAACTCGGTCCGTACGAATCCCGGGCACAGCGCCATCAGCCGGACGCCGCTGCCCGCCAGATCCCGCGCGGCGCCCTGGGTGAACTGCACGACCCACGCCTTGCTCGCGCCGTAGGTGCCGCGCGGCACGAACGCCGCCACCGACGCCACATTGACCACCGCGCCCCGCCGGCGGTCCCGCATCCCGCGCACCGCGGCCGTGGTCAGCCGCAGCACCGCCTCGCAGTGCACCTTCAGCATCGTCAGCTCGTCGGCCATCGAGACCTCGAGGTATTCGCCCTTGTTGCCGAACCCGGCGTTGTTCACCAGCAGGTCCACCGGGTGTTTGGTGTCCGAGAGCCGCGCCTCGACGGCGGCGATGCCCTCCTCGGTGGCCAGATCGGCGCTCAGCACCTCGGCCTCGATGCCGTGCCGGTCGTGCAACTCGGTGGCCTGCTCGCGCAGTCGCTTCTCGTCGCGCGCGACCAGCACCACGCTGTGGCCGTCACTCGCGAGCCGCCGGGCGAACGCCGCCCCGATGCCCGCCGTCGCTCCCGTGATCAATGCAGTCGTCATACGGGCACGCTATCCGCCCGGGGCGTGCCGCCCTGGCCCCTCCCCCCGGCGACGCGGCTCGCCCGCGCGGACGAGCAACCCGCCCTCCGGCAACCGGGCCAAAGGGCCCGCCGCTCCCGGCCCGAACGGCCTGCCGCCGTCCGGCTCCCGGCGCCCTGATCCCGGGCCCCGTCCGCCGCCCCCACGGCCCCCGTCCGCCGCCCCACGGCCCCCCGCGCCGCTCCCGCGGTCAACCGCCCTGCCGCGCGACGTACTTCAGCGCCTTCTCCCGGGCGTCCTCCTCGAGCGCCCCACCCGCCTCGAGCAGCCGCGGCAGCAGCTCCCTCCGGAGGGTCAGCGCCTGGAACGCCAGCCCGATCGTCACCTCGTGATCCGGGCGGTGCACCACCTCCACCGCGTCCCCCGCGCGGATCTCGCCCTCCTCGATCACCCGGAGGAACGCGCCGGGCACCGCGGCCTGCGTGAACCGTTTGATCCAGCCGTGCTCGGCCATCCACCCGTGGAACGTACGGCAGGGGATCCGCGGTGCGCTGACCTCCAGCAGCAGCCGCGGCCCGACCCGCCAGCGTTCGCCGATGAGGGCGCCGGTGACATCGACGCCCGACGTGGTCAGGTTCTCCCCGAAGTAGCCATTGGCCAGCTCGCGGCCCAGCTCCCGCTCCCACTCGTCCAGGTCCTCGCGCGCATAGGCGTAGACGGCCTGGTCGTCGCCGCCGTGGAAGCGCAGGTCGACCACCGCGTCACCGGCCAGCCCGCTGCCCCCGGTGCCCCGGGGACCAGGGGCGGTCACCCGCACCGGGCCGTCCACGGGCCTCTTGTCGATACCCGTGCCGCCCTCGGCGTCGGTGTGCTCGGACGGGGCGGGCCGTCCCACATTGACGGTCAGCAGCTTCATGCGGTGCTCCGTTCCTCGATCGGCGTGGTGCGGGGAAGGGGAGAGGGCCGTCGGGGGCGTCCCCTCTTCACGCATGTCTTCACGCATGCCCTCGATCCGGGGCGACGCAGGCCTCCCGTCCAAAAGCATGAACTCTTTTTTCCCCGGTCAATCCAAGACTCGCTTATGCTCGAAACATGATCGAGGCCCGTCATCTCCGTGTGCTGCGTGCCGTCGCCACGACCGGCTCCTTCTCCGCCGCCGCGCGCGAGCTGGGCTGCACCCAGCCGGCCGTCAGCCAGCAGATGAAGGCCCTGGAGCAGTCCGCGGGCACCCCGCTGCTGGTCCGTGCGGGCCGCGAGATGCGGCTGACCCAGGCGGGTGAGGCGCTGGTGCGCCACGCCGTGGGCATCCTGGCCGGGCTCACCGCCGCCGAGGAGGAGATCGCGGCCATCGCGGGCCTGCGCGCCGGCCGGGTGCGGCTGGTGTCCTTCCCCTCAGGCAGCTCGACGCTGGTGCCGACCGCCCTCGCGAAGATGCGCGCCGCCCACCCCGGTACCCGGGTCTCGCTGGTCGAAGCCGAGCCGCCGCGCTCCATCGAGATGCTGCGCAACGGCGACTGCGAGATCGCGCTGGCCTTCCGCTATCCGGAGGTGCGCGGCGCGGACCCGGCGGCCGGGGCGGAGTGGGACGACCTGGTGGTCCGGCCGATCCTGGCGGACCGGCTGATCGGCCTGGTGCCGGACGGCCACCGGCTGGCGAAGGCGGGCACCGCGCGGTTCGCCGAACTGGCCGACGAGGCCTGGATCGCGGGCTGTCCCCGCTGCCGCAGGCACCTCGTGGAGGTCTGTGAGAGCGCGGGCTTCACCCCGCGCATCGATTTCGCGACGGACGACTACCCGGCGGTGATCGGCCTGGTCGGCGCGGGCCTGGGAGTCGCCGCGCTCCCGGAGCTCACCCTGGAGTCGGTGCGCCCCAAGGGGGCCACGGCGATACGGATGGAGCCCGCCGTGCACCGCGAGATCGTCGCGCTCACGCTGCCGGATCTGGCGAAGGTGCCCGCCGTCGGGGCGACCCTCGACCGGCTGGCGGATGCCGCGGGGCGCTGAGGGAACCGAGCGCGCCCGCCCGGCCGTCGCCGGGCATGCAGAAACGTTTCTTCAGGGACGGTGTGTTCCTGAAGGTCAGGCGCCGGAGACGCCTGCGGGGCCGGTCATGGAGGACGCGGGGACCAGCCGGTGGCGGGCCCGGCCCATCAGTTCCTCACGTTCGTCCTCCGTCAGGCCGCCCCACACCCCGTAGGGCTCACGGACGGCCAGCGCATGCGCCGCGCACTCGGCCCGTACCGGGCAGCGCATGCAGACCTCCTTCGCCGATGTCTCACGCGCGCTGCGGGCCGCTCCGCGTTCACCCTCGGGATGGAAGAAGAGAGAGCTGTCCACGCCGCGGCAGGCGGCGAGCAGCTGCCAGTCCCAGAGGTCTGCGTTCGGGCCCGGGAGGCGGGAGAAATCTGCCATTGCTTGTCCCCTCGAAGCGGTGCTGATTCGGCCTCGGTGCTCACGACGGTACATCTACTGTCGAAGTAGATGTAAATATGACTCATTGCGAATCTAGTCATAGTCACCATGAAAATGGAAGAAAGAGAGCCAAATAGGGCATAAGGTGCACGGGCGGATGCCGGTCGCCCGATGAGTCGTCTGCGTATCCGGCTCCTCACGGAGCGTGCTGAACTCGGTCGCCGAAGCCGTAACTCTTTCGGGTGACCGTCGTTGAGAGTGCGGAGGCGATTGGCAGAGGTAGGCGTCGGGCAGATGTCCGAGGCCGCCAATCGCACAGGTGACGATACGTACCAGCCTGGAGGCTCAAGGTGACGCGCATCAGCTGCGGAGGGCGGTCATGACATCCGTCCTCGTCTGCGACGACTCCCCGCTTGCCCGAGAGGCGCTCCGTCGGGCGGTGGCAACCGTGCCCGGCGTCGAGCGTGTGACGACCGCGGCCAACGGCGAGGAAGTCCTCCGCCGCTGGGGTGCCGATCGCTCGGATCTGATTTTGATGGACGTACGGATGCCCGGTCTCGGCGGTGTCGAGACCGTGCGCCGGCTGCTGTCCGCCGACCCCGGCGCCCGGATCATCATGCTCACGGTGGCCGAGGACCTGGACGGTGTCGCGCTCGCGGTCGCCGCCGGTGCCCGCGGCTATCTGCACAAGGACGCCTCGCGCGCCGAGCTGCGGGCGACGGTGACCCAGGCGCTCGCCGACCCGACGTGGCGGCTCGCCCCGCGCCGGCTGCGGTCCGCCGAGATGGGCGCCGCGCCGACGCTGACCGCGCGCGAGATCCAGGTGCTGGAGGGCATGAGCCACGGCCGCTCGAACGCCGAGATCGGCCGTGAGCTGTTCCTCTCGGAGGACACCGTCAAGACCCACGCGCGGCGCCTTTTCAAGAAACTCGGCGCCTCCGACCGGGCGCATGCGGTGGCGCTGGGCTTCCGCTGGGGACTGGTCCGCTAAGGCATTGTGACGTGCAGCGATGCGGGGGAGTGAAGATCCCCGCCCGCCCTGCGGCGGGCGGGGCCGCGGGATGCCCCGCAGGCCGCCGCGTCCTGTGGCGGTCCGATTCCCCGCGCGGTGCCGCATCCTTGAGGTATGAGGTTCCTCGGGGACGGGTCGGTCGGGCACGAGGGGAGGGCGCAGGAGATGACAGCCGGCGCACCTGCCGCGCATAACGCTTCAGCGCACAAGTTCGGACCTGATGCCGCGGATCGTGCGGCGCCAAGGCACCATGGTCCGATGCGTGATGACGGGAAGCAGGAAATCGGCGCTCTCGTCGCACGTGCCGTCGAGGGGGACCAGCGGGCCACCCACGATCTGCTGGCTCATGTGCACCCCCTCGCCCTGCGCTACTGCCGCACCCGGCTGTCGCGGCTGCCGGGTGACGCACGGCACTTCGTCGAGGACCTGGCGCAGGAAGTCTGTGTCGCGGTGCTCTGCGCGCTGCCGCGCTACCGCGACACCGGCAAGCCCTTCGAGGCGTTCGTGTTCGCCATCGCCGGCCACAAGGTCGCCGATCTGCAACGCGCCGCGATGCGGCATCCGGGCAGCACGGCCGTGCCGTCCGACGAGATGCCCGAGCAGCCGGACGACTCCCTCGGCCCCGAGGAGCGGGCGCTGCTGAGCAGCGACGCCGAGTGGGCCAAGAAGCTGCTGGCGAACCTTCCGGAGAACCAGCGGGAGCTGGTCCTGCTGCGGGTAGCCGTCGGGCTGACGGCCGAGGAGACCGGGCAGATGCTGGGGATGTCGCCCGGTGCGGTGCGGGTCGCCCAGCACCGTGCGCTGAGCAGGCTGCGGGCGCTCGCCGAGCAGTAGCAGATCCCCGCTGGCCACGGCGGAATATCGCCGTAGAAATACACAAGTGACAAGGCCCTCATCGCTCGTGGATTGGGACACTTCCTTAGGCCGTTAGCATGGGAGTCCGCGCTGAGGCAAGAGCATTGGGGAAGGTGTCATGAGTGACAACGTCGACGGTATGCCCGCCAAATTCGCCATGCTCGGGCTGACATACGACGACGTGCTGCTGCTGCCCGGCGCGTCGGAGGTGCTGCCCAACGCGGTGAGCACCGCTTCCCGGGTCTCGCGCAACGTCGCGGTGAACATCCCGCTGCTGTCCGCGGCGATGGACAAGGTCACCGAGGCCCGGATGGCCATCGCCATGGCCCGGCAGGGCGGCGCGGGCGTCCTGCACCGCAACCTGTCCATCGAGGACCAGGCCAACCAGGTCGACCTGGTCAAGCGCTCCGAGTCGGGCATGGTCACCGACCCGATCACGGTCCGCCCGGACGCCTCGCTCGCCGACGCCGATGCGCTGTGTGCCAAGTTCCGCATCAGCGGGGTGCCGGTCACCGATGCCGCGGGCAAGCTGCTGGGCATCGTGACCAACCGCGACATGGCCTTCGAGATGGACCGCAGCCGTCAGGTCCGCGAGGTCATGACGCCGATGCCGCTGGTCACCGGCAAGGTCGGCATCTCCGGCGAGGACGCCATCGAGCTGCTGCGCCGCCACAAGATCGAGAAGCTGCCGCTGGTCGACGAGGCCGGTGTGCTCAAGGGCCTGATCACGGTCAAGGACTTCGTCAAGGCCGAGAAGTACCCGAACGCCGCCAAGGACGCCGAGGGCCGGCTGGTCGTCGGAGCCGCGGTGGGCGTCGGCGACGCGGCGTACGACCGGGCGCAGGCGCTGGTCGAGGCCGGTGCCGACTTCCTCGTCATCGACAGTGCGCACGGCCACAGCCGCGGCATCCTCGACATGATCGCCAAGGTCAAGTCCAACATCAACGTCGATGTCGTCGGCGGCAACGTCGCCACCCGTGACGGCGCCCAGGCGCTGATCGACGCGGGCGCGGACGGCATCAAGGTCGGCGTCGGCCCCGGCTCCATCTGCACCACCCGCGTCGTCGCCGGCGTCGGCGTGCCGCAGGTCACCGCGATCTACGAAGCGGCGAAGGCCGCGAACGCCGCGGGCGTGCCGCTGATCGGTGACGGCGGCCTGCAGTTCTCCGGCGACATCGCCAAGGCCATCGCGGCCGGCGCGGACACCGTCATGCTGGGCTCGCTGCTGGCCGGCTGCGAGGAGTCGCCCGGCGAGATGGTCTTCATCAACGGCAAGCAGTTCAAGTCGTACCGCGGCATGGGCTCGCTCGGCGCGATGCAGTCCCGCGGTCAGGGCCGCTCCTTCTCCAAGGACCGCTACTTCCAGGACAACGTCCTCTCCGAGGACAAGCTGGTCCCCGAGGGCATCGAGGGCCAGGTGCCCTACCGCGGCCCGCTCTCCTCGGTCGCCCACCAGCTCGTCGGCGGCCTGCGCGCCTCCATGGGGTACGTCGGCTCCGCCGACATCCCCGAGCTCAAGGAGAAGGGCCACTTCGTCCGCATCACCTCCGCGGGCCTCAAGGAGAGCCACCCGCACGACATCCAGATGACCACCGAGGCGCCGAACTACACCCGTCGCTGAGCCCCGGACAGCGGGGCCGGACGACCGCTGAGGCGCGTCACTACACACGTCGCTAGCACGGCCCTACCGTGAAGCCCGCGGCCGCTCCCCGGCCGCGGGCTTCGGTGTGTCGGGGATACTGGAGCCGCAGACGTAGAGGGAAAGGCCACACACGTGACTGAGATCGAGATCGGGCGCGGCAAGCGCGGCCGCCGGGCATACGCATTCGACGACATCGCCGTCGTACCCAGTCGCCGCACCCGCGACCCGAAGGAGGTCTCGATCGCCTGGCAGATCGACGCCTACCGTTTCGAGCTGCCGTTCCTGGCCGCTCCCATGGACTCGGTGGTCTCCCCGCAGACCGCGATCCGCATCGGTGAGCTGGGCGGCCTGGGCGTCCTCAACCTCGAAGGCCTCTGGACCCGGTACGAGGACCCGGAGCCGCTGCTCGCCGAGATCGCCGAGCTGGACGGCCCCACGGCCACCAAGCGGCTCCAGGAGATCTACGCCGCGCCGATCAAGGAAGAGCTGATCGGGCAGCGCATCAAGGAGGTGCGCGACGCCGGTGTGGTGACCGCCGCCGCGCTGTCGCCGCAGCGTACGGCGCAGTTCTCCAAGGCCGTCGTGGACGCCGGCGTCGACATCTTCGTGATCCGCGGGACCACCGTCTCCGCCGAGCACGTCTCCTCCGCGGCCGAGCCGCTGAACCTCAAGCAGTTCATCTACGAGCTGGACGTCCCGGTCATCGTCGGCGGCTGCGCCACGTACACCGCGGCGCTGCACCTGATGCGGACCGGCGCGGCCGGTGTGCTGGTCGGCTTCGGCGGCGGCGCCGCGCACACCACGCGCAACGTCCTCGGCATCCAGGTCCCGATGGCCACCGCGGTCGCCGATGTCGCCGCCGCCCGCCGCGACTACATGGACGAGTCCGGCGGCCGCTACGTCCACGTCATCGCCGACGGCGGGGTGGGCTGGTCCGGCGATCTCCCCAAGGCGATCGCCTGCGGCGCCGACGCCGTGATGATGGGCTCCCCGCTCGCCCGCGCCACGGACGCGCCCGGCCGCGGCCACCACTGGGGCATGGAAGCGGTCCACGAGGACGTGCCGCGCGGCAAGCGGATGGACCTCGGGGCGGTCGGCACCACCGAGGAGGTGCTGTTGGGGCCGTCGACGGTTCCCGACGGCTCCATGAACTTCTTCGGCGCGCTGCGCCGGGCGATGGCGACGACGGGGTACTCGGAGCTCAAGGAATTCCAGCGGGTCGAGGTGACGGTCGCGCCACGGCGATGACTTCCCACGTTGCCGGGTGACCCGCCGTTTTTCTTTCTGTTGTTCTTTTCCCGCCTTCGGCGGGAGCGGGGTTGGTTGTGTGGGGTGGGGCCCCGGCTGGGTGGTGGGTGGCGGTGGCGGGGCCGGAGGGGTGGGTGTTCGGACTGCTTCGCTTTACGTCCGAACACCCACCCCTCCGGCCCCGCCCCCTCCCGTGAGTTGGTGCCCCGCCCCGGGTGGGGGAGCAGGAGAAAACCAAAGACCGGAAGCTCGGCCATGCCACGGCGCGGCCGAGCTTCTGGTTTTTCTGACCTTCACCCCACCGGGCGGGGGGCGCCTCACGGGCGGGAGGTGGTGGGCCGGAGGGGCCTGTGTGGTGGACGTAAAGCGAAGCAGTCCACCACACAGGCCCCGGAGGTCCGCCACCGGCACCCACCACGAACAGCAAGCGGCCCCCGCCCAAACCCCACCCCCCCGCCGGAGGCGAGACGCGGCCCCCGCCCAACCCCCCCGCCGGAGGCGAGACGCGGCCCGCGCCCAAACCGCCACCCCCGCCGGAGGCGAGAGGCAACGTGGCGCTACAGACGATGCGCGGCCCCCGTCGGAGTCGCCCCGCGAGTGTCCAGCAGCAGCTGTGCCTTCACCGCCAGCCCCTGAAGGTCGTACGTCCGGTGCGCCTGCACCAGCACCGTCAGGTCCGCCGCGGCCGCGGCTTCGTACAGGGAGTCGGCCCTGGGCACGGGCCGGCCCAGTACGGACCACTGGGGGACGTACGGATCGTGGTACGTCAGGTGCGCGCCGAGTTCCGTGAGGCGGGAGGCGATTTCGAGGGCCGGTGCGCCGGTCTGGTCGGCGATGTCCGGCTTGTAGGTGACGCCGAGCAGCAGGACGCGGGCGCCGCGGGCGGATTTTCCGTGTTCGTTGAGGAGGGTGGCGCAGCGCTGGATGACGTAGCGCGGCATCCGGCCGTTCACCTCCTGGGCGAGTTCGACCATGCGCAGCGGGTGGTGGCCCGGGGAACGGCCCTTGTGGGAGAGGCAGTTGGGGTCGATGGGGGCGGCGTGGCCGCCCACTCCGGGGCCGGGGCGGAAGGACTGGAAGCCGAATGGCTTGGTCTCCGCGCAGCGGATGACGTCCCACAGGTCGACGCCGATGTCGTGGCAGAAGACCGCCATCTCGTTCATCAGGGCGATGTTGATGTGGCGGTAGTTGGTTTCCAGGAGCTTGGCGGTTTCGGCCTCGCGGGGGCCGCGGGCGCGGACGACCTTGTCGGTGAGGCGGCCGTAGAAGGCGGCGGCGGCCTCCGTGCAGGCGGGGGTGAGGCCGCCGATGACCTTGGGCGTGTTGGCGTACCGGTGGGTGCGGTTGCCGGGGTCGTGGCGGCCGGGGGAGCAGGCGAGGTGGAAGTCGCGGCCGGCGGTGAGGCCGGAGCCCTCCTCCAGGAGGGGGCGCAGGAATTCCTCGGTGGTGCCCGGGTAGGCGGTGGATTCGAGGATCACCGTGGTGTGCGGGCGCAGCTGTGCGGCCAGCGTGCGGGCGGCGTCGGCGAGGGCGGTGAGGTCCGGTGCGCGGTCCTCGCCGGGGGGTGTGGGCGCGCAGAGGACCGCGGTACGGACCCGGCCCAGGGTGGTGGGATCAGTGGTGGTGCGGAAGCCGGCGGAGAGCAGGCGGCGGAGTTCGGTGGCGGAGAGCGGCCCGTCGGCGCCGGAGAGGCCGGCGGTGTGCGGGTCGGGGTCGTATCCGATGGTGCCGATGCCGGCGGTGGTGGCGGCCTGGGCGAGGGGGAGGCCGAGGTGACCGAGTCCGATGACGGCGAGGTCTGCGGGCATGCTGCGGCCGTCCTTCCCGAGCGACTGCGAATGAACGTGGGCGCATGACGTGAGCGGCTGGCGATCGCGCATAAGTAGACTAAGCGGATATTTGACCCAGAATAGGGATTGATGGATCAAGGCGGCGGGGTGTTGTCGCCATGAGCGGAGGGTGGATACCGGAACGCGGCGCGGACAGAATCGACGGACGGGGGGTGTGGCCCCGATCACAGCGGGAGGCAGCGGTGAAGACAGCGATACTGGGACCGGCGCAGCGGGCCGAGGCGCTCGCCCGAATGGCGGAGCGGGAGCTGGACGTTCTCGTGGTCGGCGGCGGAGTCGTCGGCGCGGGGACGGCTCTGGACGCCGCGACCCGCGGCCTGTCCACCGGACTCGTCGAGGCGCGCGACTGGGCCTCGGGCACCTCCAGCCGGTCGAGCAAGCTCATCCACGGTGGTCTGCGGTATCTGGAAATGCTGGACTTCGCGCTGGTGCGGGAGGCGCTGAAGGAACGGGGGCTGCTGCTGGAGCGGCTGGCGCCGCATCTGGTCAAGCCGGTGCCGTTTCTGTATCCGCTGCAGCACAAGGGCTGGGAGCGCTGGTACGCGGGCAGCGGCGTGGCGCTGTACGACACGATGTCCATCTCGTCGGGCCACGGCCGCGGACTGCCCCACCACCGGCATCTGTCCCACAAGCGGGCCCTGCAGGTGGCGCCCTGCCTGAGGAAGGACGCGCTGGTCGGCGCGCTGCAGTACTACGACGCGCAAATGGACGACGCGCGCTATGTGGCGACGATGGTGCGGACCGCGGCCGCCTACGACGCGCAGGTCGCCAACCGGGCGCGGGTGGTGGGTTTTCTGCGTGAGGGCGAGCGGGTGGTCGGCGCGCGGGTACAGGACGTCGAGGGCGGCGGCGAGTACGAGATCCGGGCCCAGCAGGTCGTCAATGCCACCGGGGTGTGGACGGACGACACCCAGTCGCTGATCGGTGAGCGCGGGCAGTTCCATGTCCGGGCGTCGAAGGGGATCCACCTGGTCGTCCCCAAGGACCGGATCCATTCGACGACCGGGCTGATCCTGCGGACGGAGAAGAGCGTCCTGTTCGTCATCCCGTGGGGACGGCACTGGATCGTGGGGACGACGGACACGGACTGGGATCTGGACAAGGCGCATCCGGCAGCCTCCAGCGCGGATATCGACTATCTGCTGGAGCATGTGAATGCGGTGCTGGCGACCCCGCTGACCAGGGACGACGTGGAGGGGGTGTACGCGGGGCTGCGTCCGCTGCTGGCCGGGGAGTCGGATGCCACCAGCAAGCTGTCGCGGGAGCACACCGTCGCCCATCCGCTGCCGGGGCTGGTGGTGGTCGCGGGCGGCAAGTACACGACGTACCGGGTGATGGCGAAGGACGCGGTGGACGAGGCGGTGCACGGCCTCGACCAGCGGGTCGCGGAGAGCGTCACCGAGGACATTCCGCTGGTCGGTGCCGAGGGCTACCGGGCGCTGTGGAACGCGCGGGCCCGGATCGCCGCGCGCGCCGGACTCCATGTGGCGCGCATCGAGCATCTGTTGAACCGGTACGGCTCGCTGACCGAGGAGCTGCTGGAGCTGGTGGTCGCCGATCCTTCGCTGGGCGAACCGCTGGCGGCCGCGGACGACTACCTGCGGGCCGAGGCGGTCTACGCCTGCACGCACGAGGGCGCCCGCCATCTCGACGACGTGCTGACCCGGCGCACCCGCATCTCCATCGAGACCTTCGACCGGGGCACCCGCAGCGCCCGCGAGGTGGCCGAGCTGATCGCACCCGCGCTGGGCTGGGACGACGACCAGATCGAGAAGGAGATCACGCACTACCGGAAGCGGGTCGAGGCGGAGCGCGAATCCCAGCGGCAGCCGGACGATCTGACGGCGGATGCGGCGCGGCTGGGGGCTCCGGACATCGTGCCGCTGTAGGCCTGCGGGCCCTAGGGGCAGGTAACCCCCCTAGGGGCGCCGGGACGCGCAGAACTCCGCGGTCAGTACCGCGGTGCCGTGTGCCGGGTGGGCCAGGGTGTCGGTGTTGAGGCGGTAGCTGACGATGTGGCGGCCGTCGGCGGTGCCGGCGGTCCGGACGTAGGAGCCGTTGATGTCGCCGTTGTGGCCCCAGACCGTGACGCCGCAGGGCAGCCTGGTCGCGTACAGGCCGAGGCCGTAGGCGCCGCCGGTGGCCTTCTCGTTGTGTATCTGGGCCATCTGGCGCGACGGCAGGAGCCTGCCGCCGAGCAGTGCGGCGAAGAAGCGGTTGAGATCGCCCAGGGTGGTGACCATCTCGCCGGCCGCGCCCGCCCGGCTGGGGTCCAGGGAGGTGGCGTCCACCCGCCGGCCGCCGGCCTGGGAGTAGGCGCGGCCGTGCGGCTCGGGCAGAACCGGGTCGGTGCCGGGGAAGGAGGTGTGGGTGAGCCGGGCGGGGCCGAGGATGCGGCGGCGGATCTCCGTGGCGTACGGGCGTTCGGTGACCGCCTCGATGACCAGGCCGAGCACGAGGTAGTTGGTGTTGGAGTAGGCGTAGTGGGTGCCCGGAGGGGCCACCGGCGGGTGACTGAGGGCGATCCGCAGCAGCTCGGCCGGGGTGTGGCTGTCGTAGCGGTGCGCCCCGAAGCCCTTGCCGAAGAGCTGCCGGGAGAGCCGGGGGTCTTGGGTGTAGTTGAACAACCCGCTCGTGTGGTCCAGCAGCTGGCGGATCGTCACCCTGCGTAGTTCGCTGCGGTCGCCGTCTCCCACGGCCGGCACGCCGGGCGGGAGGTGCGCGGCGGCGCTGTCGTGCAGCGACAGCCGGCCCTCGGCGACGAGTTGCAGGACGACCGTCGCGACCAGGGTCTTGGTGAGGCTGCCGGCCCGGAAGTGGTCCCGCGGGCGCATCGTGCGGCCACTGCGCAGATCTGCCACGCCGGCCGCCGCGTAGCGCACGTCGGGATACCCCGTGCGGGTGGTGAGGGAGGCCGCGCCCGGGGCCCCGTCGTCGACCAGCCGGTGCAGCGCGTGCCGCGTCGTCGCGGGCGGCCGGGTGGGTGCCTCGCGCGTGCGGGCGGCCGGGCGGGGCGTTGCGGTGCAGGCCGTCAGGGCGAGTACGGTCAGGGCGGCGAGAGCACCCGAACGGAGCAGCGCGCGGCGGCGGCCGGCGACCGGCGGCGCGTGGGGAAGCGCGGCGGTCACGGCCGGGCGAGGCGAGCGCTTCGGCATCGGGACTCCCGTTCGTCGGGGCCATCATGACGGGTATGCCATGTCGTCCGGCATAGACCCGGGCCTTCCGCATGGCCGCGGATGAGGGAGAATGAAGGCTCTGCCAGGGTGGGTTGTCCGAGTTGGGCCAGTTTGGTGATCGATGGGACGTCGAAGCTGCCAACTCGGCTGGATTGCAGAGGGGATTCAGTGGGCGACGAGGTCGAGATGGACGGCAAAGGGGGCAGGCTGCTCGCCGGGCGGTACCGGCTCGCCGATGTTCTCGGCCGGGGCGGCATGGGCACCGTGTGGCGGGCACGCGACGAGGTCCTGGGCCGCACGGTCGCGGTCAAGGAGCTGCGCTTCCCGGGCGGGGTCGAGGAGGACGAGAAGCGTCGTCTGATCACCCGCACCCTGCGCGAGGCCAAGGCGATCGCCCGGATCCGGAACAACGGCGCGGTGACGGTCTATGACGTGGTCGACGAGGACGACCGCCCGTGGATCGTGATGGAGCTGGTCGAGGGCCGCTCGCTGGCCGAGGTCGTCCGCGACGACGGCCCGCTCACCCCGCGCCGCGCCGCCGAGGTCGGGCTGGTCGTGCTCGATGTGCTGCGCGCCGCGCACGCCGAGGGCATCCTGCACCGCGATGTGAAGCCGTCCAACGTCCTGATCTCCGACGACGGCCGGGTCGTGCTGACCGACTTCGGTATCGCCCAGGTCGAGGGCGACCCCTCCGTGACCTCGACCGGCATGCTCGTCGGTGCCCCCTCCTACATCTCCCCGGAGCGCGCCCGCGGCCAGAAGCCGGGTCCGCCGGCCGACATGTGGTCGCTGGGCGGCCTGCTGTACGCCTGTGTCGAGGGCGTTCCGCCGTACGACAAGGGCTCCGCGATCGCCACGCTGACCGCGGTGATGACCGAGCCGGTCGAGCCGCCGAAGAGCGCCGGCGAACTGGAAGAGGTCATCTACGGCCTGCTGGTGAAGGACCCGGCCGCCCGGCTGGACGACGCCGGCGCGCGGGCGCTGCTGGAGGACGTGGTCCACGCTCCCGAGGCGAAGACGCCTCAGCCCCCGATGGACGCGACCCGGGCGATGGCGCTGCCGACGGTGCCCCTGGAGCGGGCGGAGCCGAAGGCCGCGCCGAAGCCGAAGGCGAAGGCGAAGAACACCCCGAAGCCGAAGGTCGCGCCGAAGTCGCGCATGACGCGGGGGACGCAGTCCGCCGCCGCGCCGGTGGCGGAGCCGGCGGCCGGGAACGCGAGCAGCGGCGGCGGCACGGCGGATGCCGGCACCGCCGCGGGGGCCGGCACGTCCGCGGCTGTCACGGCGGGCAAGAGCACGGCCGGTGGAAGCACGGCCGGCAAGAGCAAGGCCGGCGGCAGTAAGGGGAGCAAGGGGGCCGGTGCCGGTGAAGCCGCCTCGTCGAGTGCGCCGGTGCGGACCGGGCGTCCGCAGTCCAAGGCGGCCGGTTCGACGGCGGATGAGGCGGCCGGCGTGGCGACCGGCTCCGGCGCGGTGGATGCCGGCGGTACGGCGGTTTCGGCCGGCCCGGTCGCGGCCCGTCCGGCGGGCACCCGGCCGGGGTTCGATGTCGAGGCCGCCAAGGAGAAGGTGCGCGGCGCCCTGCAGTCCGTCCGCAATGCCGCCGCCGCGATGGCGGCAGCCCGTCCGGACTCCAGATCCGGCGACGGGAGCCGTCCGACGGCGCGCGCGTCGGTGACCGACGTCGTCCCGCGCCGCACGCTGATCATCGTGGCCGTGGTCGTCGTCCTGGCGGTGCTGGGCACGGTGCTGGCCGTCTCCCTGGGCGGCGACGAGTCGGCGCAGAAGAGCGGCAAGGCGTCCGGCAAGCCGGACACCTCGTCGTCCGCGAGCCGGGCGAAGCCGTCGACGGACGCGGCCGACACGAGCGGGGACCGGACGAAGGACCCGGCGAAGGGCCAGGATTCGGCGAGCCGGCAGCCGCCGAATCTCACCCCGGCCGAGGACAACGGCGGCGAGGACGACAACGGTGGCAAGGGCGGCAAGGCCGTGCCGAGCGGCTTCACCGAGCTCTCCAACGACAAGTTCCACTTCCGGATGGCGATGCCCAAGGGCTTCCACCAGACCGACACCGCGGGGGAGGGCTCCGGCGCCATATACAGCGCTTCGGGCGGGTTCCCGCGCATCCAGATCGACTACAACGCCGAGCCCGGCACCGATGCGGCGGCCTCCTGGCGCAGCCTGGAGCCGGCCGTGCGCTCCTCCAGCGACGACTACCACCTCATCGGCATCAAGACGGTGAAGTGGCGGGACTATCCGACCGTCGCCGACTGGTCGTTCACCCGTCGGCAGAGCGGCGAGAAGGTACGGGTCCTCGACCGCGGCTTCCGGGCCGATGACCACCACGGCTACGCCATCATGATCACCTGCAAGGCGGATGCCTGGTCGGACAAGCCCTGCCAGCAGATGATCACGACCGCGTTCAAGACGTTCGCGCTGAAGGACTGAGCGCTGAAGGACTGAGCGCCGAAGGACGGAGCGGGGACGGGCGCGTGCCCCGGTCGGGGGCCGGGGCACGGGCCGGACGGAGAACGGAGCGGGTGCGCGCGGAGAGGTTGCGCGTCGTTGTGCCGAGCGGCCCGCAAGCTCCGATGCGGGCACGTATCGTGAGACAGCGAAGACCGTACGCATCCGCAATCGGCGGGAAGACGACCGGAAGTGACCGGAGGCGCCAGCGCCGACGGGCGGCTCCGGCGCGACGGTAGACACAGTGCGCGCTGCGGGGAGGCGTCGTGGACGAGTACGCGGGAAGGGTGCTCGCCGAGCGTTACCGCCTGCCGTTGCGGCCCCTCGGCGACGACGACTTCACCGAGACCCGGGCGTTCGACACCTTCAGCGGGCAGGAGGTGCTGATCCGTCAGGTGCCGCTGCCGGAGGTCGTCGAAGCGGAGGTCGTCGGGGCGGAGGTCGTGGGGGCGGCGACGGCAGGGCCCGGCGAGCGGACGTCCGGCGAGCGGCGGCCCGGCGGCGGCCGCTTCGGTGCCGGGCGGGGGACGGCGGGGAGCGCGGCCGGGGTCGCCGACCGCAGCCCGCGCGATCCTGCCGTACGACGCGCGCTGGAGGCCGCGACCACGGCCGCGCAGCTGGCCGACCACCCCCGGCTGGAGCAGGTCTTCGACGCCTTCGCGCAGGACGGCAGCCTCTGGATCGTCGCCGAACTCCTCACCGCCCGCCCGCTGTCCGCGCTGCTCGCCGAGCGGCCGCTGTCCCCGCACCGTGCCGCGGAGATCGCCGCGGACCTGCTCACCGCGCTGCGGGTGCTGCACACCAACGGCTGGCTCCACCGCAATATCACCGCCCGTACGGTCCTGGTCTGTGAGGACGGCCGGGCCATCCTGACCGGCCTGGCGGTGGGCGCGGCGCAGGAGGCGCTGTGCGCAGGCGAGGCGTCCGGCGGCGGGAACGCTTCCGGTGAGTCGGCGGCGGAGCGGCCGGATGGCGACGGGACGGCGGCGGAGGGGCCCGCTTCCGACGGTTCTGATTCCGACGGGGCCGCCTCCGGCGAAGCCGCTTCCGACGAGGCCGCTTCCGACGGGGCCGCGGCGGACCGGCCCGCCTCCGCCGCGACCTCGCTGACCAAGCCCCCGGCTGACGGCACTGCCGCCACAGCCACCGCATACGGCCGGCCCTCCGCCGGGCTCGCCGCCGAGCGGGCCCGGCAGACGCGGCTGACCGTCATCGGCCCGGTCACCGAGCGCTGGGCACCGGAGCAGGCCGGACCGGTCCATGAGAACTGGCAGCTGGCGCCGCCGGTCGGCCCGGCCACCGACCTCTGGGCGGTCGGTGCGCTCCTCTACCGGAGTGTGCAGGGCCAGCCGCCGTTCCCGGAGGACAGCGCCGTCGAACTGGCGCAGCTGGTCTGCTCGCAGCCGCCCGCGGTCGCCGAGGAGTGCGGGGCGCTGCGTCCCGTCGTCGAGTCCCTGCTGCGTCAGGACCCCGCCGACCGCCCGGATTTCGAGGAGCTGAGCGGCTGGCTGCGCTCGTTGATCCGTACGGCACCGGAGCCGGAGGCCGGCAGCCGGCTGGTGACGATGCCGGCGTCGCAGGGCGCCGATCCGCGGCGGCTGCCGATCGTGCGGCGCCGCGGTGAACTCGTCCGGAAGGGGCGCCACAAGAAGACCCGGGCGTCCCGGCGGGCCCGGCCGCAGCCGGCACCGGCCGTTGCCGGGGCGGACGGGACGCCGGCCGCCGCGGCCGCACCGCTCGTCCCACCGGCGCCGGACCCGGAGCGGTCCGCCCCGCTCGCCGCGGCACCCCGTCCGCCCCGTCCCCCGAAGCAGTCCAAGCCGCTCCGGCCGCCCCGGCAGGTCCGGGCGGAGCGGCGTGCCGAGCCGGCTGAGCCCTGGGGGTACGGCGGGGCCGCTGACGGGGAGCCGTACGAGCAGCAGACGCTGGGCGAGGTCGGCCAGGTCGGCCAGGTCGATCAGGTAGGGCATGGGGGCCAGGGGGGCCTGGGCGACGTGTCGCGCCCGGGGCGCCCGGCGCGTGCGCCGCGCCCGCTCGGCCGGCTGCTGCTGACCGTGGTCCTGCTCCTCCTCGTCGGCGCGGTCATCTACGCCATGGCGTTCCTGCCCAAGTCCGGTGAGGACTCCCGGACCGGCGGGGAGGGCGCGGACCGTGCGGGCACCTCGGGCACGGCGCCCGCGTCCCCCACTCCGCCCAAGGACAAGGGGGAGGGAGAGGGGGAGGGCGGCTCGTCCGGCACTGGCGCGCCGCGGGCCACCGGCCCGGCGGGGGTCGCCAAGGGCTTCGAGGTCCGCACCGACCCCGAGGGTTTCCAGGTCGCGGTCCGCAAGGGCTGGCAGCGGCGCGGGGCGAACGACCGGGACCAGGTGCGGTACGTCGGCGGGGACTACGAGCTGGTGGTGGTGCCCGGCCGCGACACGACGGCACACTCCGGCACCGACCCGATGGCGTACATGCAGAACAAGGAAGCCGAGCTGGCGCCGTACCGCTCCTCCGGCTGGGCCTCGGCCTCCGGTCTGCAGCGGATCGACGTCGGGAAGACGGCGATGGCCGAGGGCACCTTCTCCTGGCGTGACGGCAGCGGACGCGAGGTGTACGTGCGCAACCTCGCGATGATCCACAACGGCCGCTACCACCTCGTCCTCGTCATCGGCCCGGACAGCGGGCGGCACGAGGTGGACGAGCTGTACGAGCAGGCGACGAGCGCCTACCGGCCGCGCTGAGGCGGTTGGCCGGCGGCTCGGCCGTTGGCCGTCACCCGCTCAACTCCCGCTCCAGCGGAGTCCGCATCCGCGGGGTGACCCGGACGTCCCCGAGCCAGGCCGCCAGCCGGGCCGCCTCGGCCGCCACCGCCGCGGCGGCTTCGGAGCCTCCCCCGAGCTCTCGGCTCCGCCCGCGCAGGGAGGTGCCCGCACCGTCCGTCAGCAGCCGCCAGACGATCTCGCCGTCCGCACGCTGGGCCCAGCCGCCGATGATCCGGCCGCACCACCACACCGTCGGCCCGATGTTCCCGCTGCGGTCGAAGAGCTGCGGTACGTGGGCCGGGTCGAGGTACCAGTCGCGGTTCCGCCAGCCCATCGCGGTGGGGTCGAGGGCCGGCAGCAGGGCGGCCCAGGGGTCGGGTACGGCGACCGGTGCGAGGTCACCGGGCAGCGCGAAGCCCAGGGTGCCGTCGTCCAGGTCCACCTCGACGGCGCCGACGGCGGTCAGCGCCTGCCGGGTGGCGGTGAGCGTCCAGCCCGTCCACCACTTGAGATCGTCGACGGTCGCCGGTCCGTACGAGGCGAGCCAGCGGCCGGCGAGTGCGGCCCGTGCCTCGGGAGCCGGCGGCGCGGGCAGTTCGGTGAACGCGGTGCCCGGCCGCCAGCGGTAGGAGCTGCTGGTCCAGCCGCCGCGCGGCCGCCCGCGCCGGATGCGGCCCTCGGCGGCCAGTACGCGCAGGATCCGGCTGGAGACGGCGACCGTGGCCTGGTACGGCTTGCCGGGGGAGTTCACGATGGTGTCGCGCAGGTCGGGCACCTCGGCGGCGAGTTCGGCCGCGGTCGCCTCGCCGCGTGCGCTCAGCGCGGCCAGCGTCCTCGCCTCGACATCGGCCAGCCGCCGTTCGTCCCAGCCCGGAGCGCCCTCGGTGAGCCACTTGACCATCCCCGCCCGCTCCCTGGCGGCGATGGTCTTCGCGGTGGACGAGGCGACGACCGGGGCGAGGGCGGCGCCGACCGCGAAGAGCGTGCGGCGCATGCACAGCAGCCGGACCAGCGACCCCTCGTCGTACAGCGCGCGCTCCACATCGGCCGGGTCCGGAGCGGTCAGCCGGGCGCAGGCCGCCAGATGGACGGTCGCCGGATCGGTGGCATGCAGCCCCACGACCGCATCGGCCACCTCCTCGGTACGGCCCGCCCGGTACGCGGGCGCGAGCAGGTGCCGCCGCCCGAGGCGGGCACGGCGCGCGGCGGTGTCGATACGGGGTCGCGAGTGATTCATGGGGTGACCGTAGGGGGTGAAGAGGACAGCGGGTGTCCGCAGGGGCCCGCGGCGGACGCCCGGCGCACGCGAGGCGGGGCGGGTCACGGGGTCACCGGGGGAGGCCGGACAAGGCGGTGTTCGCCTTCATCTGGAGGCAGGCGCCTTGTCGGTCCAGAGGGGCGCGGCTAGCCTGCATTCTGACGGGTCATCAGAAATGGGTGGGGTGGCGATGGACCTCACGTACACACCGGAAGAGGAAGACTTCCGGGCCAGGCTGCGCGCCTGGCTCGGCGAGGTGCTGCCGCGGCTCCCCGCGAAGCCCGCCGCGGCCGACTGGCCCGGCCGGCGGGCGTATGACACCGCCTGGCAGCGGATGCTGTACGACGCCGGATACGCGGGCCTGCACTGGCCGCGGGAGGCCGGCGGACAGGGCGCCACGCCCACCCAGCACCTGATCTTCCTGGAGGAGACCGAGCGTGCCGGGGCGCCCTACGTCGGCGCGAACTTCGTCGGGCTGCTGCACGCGGGGCCGACCCTTGCCGTCGAGGGCAGCGCCGCACAGCGCGCCCGCTGGCTGCCACCGATCCTGCGCGGCGACGAGATCTGGTGCCAGGGCTTCAGCGAACCGGACGCCGGCTCCGACCTCGCCGCGCTGCGGACCAGGGCCGTACGCGACGGGGACAGCTATGTCGTCAGCGGCGCCAAGATCTGGACCTCGCACGCCGAGGTCGCCGACTGGTGCGAACTCCTCGTCCGCACCGACCCGGCCGCGCCCCGGCACCGCGGCATCAGCTGGCTGGCGATGCCCATGGACGCACCGGGCGTGACGGTGCGGCCGCTGCGCACCCTGGCCGGTTCGACGGAGTTCGCCGAGATGTTCCTCGACGAGGTGCGGGTGCCGGTCGGCAACCGCGTCGGCGCGGAGAACGACGGCTGGCGGGTGACGATGGTGACGCTCTCCTTCGAGCGCGGCACCGCCTTCGTCGGCGAGGTGGTGGCCTGCCGCCGGGTGCTCGGTGCGCTGGCCACGGCCGCGCGCGCCAACGGCCGCTGGGACGACGCCGTGCTGCGCCGCAGGCTGGGCCGGCTGCATGCGGAGTTCGCCGCGCTGTGGCGGCTGATCCAGTGGAATGTCAGCGAGGCGATGGGAGGCCCGCCGGGCGCCGGACGGCGGGGGAGCGGCGGTGGTGTCCCGGGAATCGGCGGTTCGGTCTTCAAGCTCCGCTATTCGCACGTCCGCCAGGAGCTGTACGACACGGCGGCCCAGGTGCTCGGGGCGGGCGCGCTGGACGCGGACCACGAGTGGGCGGCGGACCGGCTCTCGTCCCTCTCGTACACCATCGCGGCCGGTACCTCGCAGATCCAGCAGAACATCGTCGCCGAGCGGATCCTCGGCCTGCCGAAGGGGCGGTGACCGGGCCGTGGACTTCCAACTCACCGAGGACCAGCGGGCGTTGCGGGACGGTGCCCGGGAGCTGCTGGCCGGACGGTTCGGCCGGGAACGGCTGCGGGCCGCGGTGGAGGAACCGGCGCTGGACCGTGCGCTGTGGCGCGAGCTGGGCGCGGCCGGGTTCTTTGCGCTGCGGCTGCCGGAGGAGGCCGGCGGAGTGGGGCTCGGGCTGCCGGAAGCGGTGCTGGTCCTCGAGGAGGCCGGGCGCGCGCTGCTGCCGGGGCCGCTGGTGGCGTGCCAGCTACTGGCCGGGACGGTGGACGGGGTCGCGGCCGGCGAGAAGATCGTCGGGCTCTGCGAGGCGGAGCGGGAGCCGGTGCTGTGGGAACACCCGGCGGAGTGCGATGAGTTGATCTTGGTGGAGGGGGGTGCGGGTGACGGGTGCGACGGGTCCGGTGACGGGCCTGGGGGCAGGCTCGGGGACGAGGTTCGGGGTGAGATCAGGGGGAAAGTCCGGGGCGCACCCAGGGGCGCACACGGGCGCACGGGCGGCGCCTGCCGGAGTGCGCCGGACCACGTGGTCTGCGCCCCCTTCGCCTCCATCGATCCCCTCACCCCGCTCGCCCGCGTGGTGGAGCTGCCGCGTACCGCACCCCTGGCCCTGGACGTCGCCCGGCTCCGCCGTGAGGCCGCGCTGCTCACCGCTGCCCAGCAACTGGGAAGCGCGGCCCGCACGGTCGAGATGGCGGTGGGCCATGCCCGCGAGCGCGAGCAGTTCGGTGTGCCCATCGGCTCGTTCCAGGCGGTCAAGCATCTGTGCGCACAGATGCTGGTACGGGCGGAAATCGCCCGAAGTGCGGTATACGCGGCGGCGGTCACGGAGTGTGTTCTCGATGTCGCGTCCGCGAAGCTGCTGGCCGACGAGGCCGCAGTGCGGAACGCCCGCGACTGCCTGCAGGTCCACGGCGGAATGGGCTTCACCTGGGAGGCCGATGTGCATCTGCATCTCAAGCGGGCCTGGTTGCGGGCCGAGCGCTGGGAAGTGGCGCGTGAGGCGGAAGAACTGCTGGCCGCGGGCTTGGTCGCCTGACGGTGGCGGCGTGCGGGCCGTGGCGGGGGTGCGTGGTGGTGTGCGGGGGTGCGTGGTGGTGTGCGGCGATATGCGAGGTCCGGCGGCGTCAGGTCGTGACAGTGCGTATGCGATATGTCGGACTCGCTGGGCGGAAATGGTCACGGAGGGTCGATATCGGGTTGTGTCCTAGGCGTGACTCGTCACAGGGGGGAGTCGGCGTTCCGCTCGGGTACCCTCCGTGGGGTGCGAGTGGTTCTGTGGCGCAACGGGCCCGGTGTCGTCGGAAAGGCGGCTCCGGGGTACGGACTGCGCACCGCTCGCCCTTGGGAGGGGGCCGATCGCCCCCCTTGTTCGACTCCCCGCAAAGTGCGTCGCACAGTATGCAGGATCCATACTCCCTTGCGCTGGAATATGCCCGAAGCGCTTGTTGGGGTGACTCAACGTCAACCATGCTGTGCTCCACCGGGGTCACGCACCGTGACTCCGTGGAGGCGCGAGGCGATGTTTCCGCCGGTTCGGATGGTGTGAGCGGTGCAGGTGCTTCAGGTTCAGTTGGACGTACGGCCCGACCCCGCGGAGGTGGGGAGGGCCCGGCGGTGGGCCAGGTCGCGGCTCGTGGGTTCCGGTATAGGGGCCGACGAACCACTTGCGGAGACGTTGATCCTTTTGATCTCCGAGCTCGTCACCAACGCCGTGGTGCACACCGGCGCGGCGGCCGAGCTGCGGATGTGTTTCTCCGGATCGGGTGCCGTGGTCGGGACGGTCCGGGTCGAAGTGGTGGACGCCAGCGCCCGCCCGCCACGCCAGCGGCACGCCGACGGCGACGACACCAACGGCCGCGGCCTGGAGCTGGTCGACGGCCTGGCCGACCGCTGGGGGTGGCAGCAGGAGGGCGGCGGCAAGCGGATCTGGTGCGAGGTGGACCGCGGCCGGCCACTGCTGCTGGCGTCAGGGTCCGATCTGGGGGCCTATGAAGCCGCGCGCGCGGCGCCGCGCGCCGTGACGCACCAGGCCTGACCGCTCCGGGCGGAGCGGAGGCATGGTTTTGCCGCTGGGCGCGATGAATGCGATGAGCGCGACGGATGCGATGAGCGCGATGAGCGCGACGGGTGCGGCGAAACGGGTGGAACGGAATCAGTCCAGACCAGGTGTTGACGTGACGTGTTCAGTTGATCACCCTTGAGTGAAGCGATGCGCCGCGAGGGGACGTCGAGGTCGTGGGGGGCCGGGCTTTTGGTCCAGGGCCTTGGCGAGTGCGGATCGCAGCCTGGCAAGGCCCCCGTGTCAGCGGGGATGGGTGGCGGTCCGCGGTGCCGTGCTCGGGGCGCGCACGAGCGCATCGCCACTGGCCCGCCGGGCGCCGTCGGGCCGCCGGCCGTGGGAGTCGGCGGCCCGGCGCGGCCCGGTCAGCGGATGGCGGAGTGCCGCGGCCCGGTCCCGGGCTCGGGGAGCGCCGCGGCCGGTCGCAGTCGTCGACGGTGTGGTCAGAGGATCGCCACGGGGGCGACCGGCGCCCCGGAGCCTCCGACGAACGGTTCGGCCACCGCGGACAGCAGGAACGTCCAGCGTCCCGCCTGCGCGCAAGCCGTCGCCAGCTCCTCCAGATTCCAGTTCTGGCCCTGTGGCATGCCCATCTCGACGAGGTCGAGCGCATGGACCGGCATCCACAGGTTCTCGATCTCCGGCGGGAAGATCTCGAAAGTCAGGGTGTCGTTGGCGACCGCCGCGACATCGCGCGCGTGGAACCACTCCGGGGTGCGCAGCGACAGGCCGGGTGACGGGAACGCGTAGGCCTGCCGGTCGCCGGCCAGGTAGTGCCGCAGTTGCCCGGTCCGTACGAGGACGATGTCGCCGGCCCGTACCGCCGTCCCGGCCTGCTCCTCGGCGGCGTCCAGGTCTTCGGGCGTGATGGCGTGCCCGCCGGGCAGTTGCCCGGTGCGGTGTGCGCGGGCCACGTCCAGGAGGACGCCGCGGGAGACGATCGGGGTGGCCTTCTCCACGCCGAGGCAGCTCGCGCCGTGGTGGGCGGTGACCGAGTCGGCGGGGCGGTTGTTGTAGAGCCGTCCCGAGTGGGAGACATGGGCGAGGCCGTCCCAGTGGGTGGCGGCCTGGAGGCCCATCGTGACCGCGTCGTCCGTCGTCGCGACCGTACCGGGGCCGAAGATCTCCTGGTTGATGGCAGTCATTGTGTGCAGCGGGTTGACCCGGCCGGGGATCACGCCGGTCTGTACGCCGTCCTGTCGGAGCGGGAGGGCGAGCGGGACGCGGCGGCCGCTGCGGACGCAGCCGGCAGCCTCCCGTACGACCTGTTCGGTGATCAGGTTGAGGGTCCCGATCTCGTCGTCCGGGCCCCAGCGCCCCCAGTTGTTCACGCGTTCGGCGATGTCATGGAACTCCTGCGGCAGGGGCATGGGCCCTCCTTCAGATGGCCGGGTTCGGTACGCCCCGGGGCTTGTGTTCGTCCGGTGTCTGCTCAAAAATCTAACGGTCCGTCAGAAACTGCGGGAAGGGTCACGGCATGGGGAACTTCTTGGCCGGCAAAGTGATCGCCGTAACGGGGGCGGGCCGCGGTATCGGCCGGGCGGTGGCTCTCGCCTGCGCGGACCAGGGCGCCAAGGTGATCGTCAACGACTACGGGGTCTCCGTCGACGGCGCCGGACCCAGCAGCGAGGTCGCCGAATCGGTGGTGAAGGAGATCGAGGCCGCCGGGGGCGTGGCGGTCGCGGTGGCCGACGACGTGTCCACCATGGCCGGCGGCCAGCGGATCGTGGACACCGCGCTGGCGCAGTACGGACGGATCGACGGTGTGGTGTGCGTGGCCGGGATCCTGCGGGAACGGATGCTCTTCAATATGTCCGAGGAGGAGTGGGACCCGGTGGTCGCCACCCACCTCAAGGGGACGTTCACGGTCTTCCGGGCAGCGTCGGCCGTCATGCGCCGGCAAGGATCGGGCACCCTGGTGGGCTTCACCAGCGGGAACCACCAGGGTTCGGTGTCCCAGGCCAACTATGCGTCCGCGAAGGGCGGGATCATCTCGCTGGTGCGGAGCGCGGCGCTGGGACTGCACAAATACGGGGTGACGGCCAATGCGGTGGCTCCGGTGGCACGGACGCGGATGTCGGCGAACGTCCCGATGAAGCTGACGGAGATCGGCGAGCCGGAGGATGTGGCGGCGCTGGTCGTCTATCTGCTGAGCGACCGGGCCCGGGAGATCACCGGGCAGGTGTACACGGTCGCCGGACCCAAGATCGCCGTGTGGGCCCAGCCGAGGGAGCTTCGCTCCGTGTACGCCGACGGGGGCGGCTGGACGCCGGAGCGGGTGGCGGAGGTGCTGCCGGGGTCGGTCGGGGCCGACCCCATGCCGATGCTGGCACAGGTATCGGAGATGGCGAGGGCGGCGGGGGCGGAGGCTCGGCCCAACGCGTAGGGATTTTCCGGCATTTTCGGCCTTCCCGCCGTGGGGGCTTTCGCCGTTGCGCCTGGCGGCGGGGCGGTCCGCTGCGCGGGTGCGCTGCGCTTTGCTTCGGCCTGTTTTCGGCTGTCCCGCCGTGGGGGCTCGCCGTTTCGCCTGCGGCGGGCGGGGTCCGCTGCGCGGGGCTGTGGGTGCGGTGACGGGCCTCCGGGGCAGGGTGTCCGGACTGCTTCGCTTTACGTCCGGACACCCTGCCCCTCCGGCCCGTCCCCTCCCGTGGAGGAGTAAGTGAAGGTCGATGGGGGCGGGCGTGGGAGGTCGTTGTGGACTTTGAGTTCGGGAGTGGGGACGAGGAGTTTCGGGCGGAGGCTCGTGACTGGCTTGCGGGGCATCTTGTGGGTGTATACGCCTCGTTGGCGGGGCGCGGGGGGCCGGGGAGCGAGCACGAAGGGGCCGAGGAGCGGCGGGCGTGGGAGCGGGAGTTGGGGGCCGGTGGGTGGATCGGGCTCGGGTGGGAGGGGGCGGAAGGGGCGTACGGGAACCGCACGGCGAGCCTGACTCAGCAGGTGGTGTGGGCCGAGGAGTATGCGCGGGCCAGGGCGCCGGGGCGGGTGGGGCACATCGGGGAGAACCTGCTGGCGCCGACGCTGCTCGCGTACGGGGACGAGGCGCAGCGGCGGCGGTTCCTGCCGGCCATCGCCCGGGGGGAGGAGCTGTGGTGCCAGGGCTACAGCGAGCCGGACGCGGGGTCGGATCTGGCGGGGCTGCGGACGGTGGCGGTCCGGGACGGTGCCGGCTACCGCGTCAGCGGGCAGAAGATCTGGACGTCGCTGGCCTGCGAGGCCGACTGGTGCTTTGTGCTGGCGCGGACGGATCCGGCCGGGCGGCGCCATCGTGGGCTCTCGTTCCTGCTGGTGGCGATGGATCAGCCGGGGCGCATCGAGGTGCGGCCGATCCGGCAGATGTCGGGGACGGCGGAGTTCAACGAGGTGTTCTTCGACGGGGCGGTGGCCGGGCATGTGGTGGGCGGCGAGGGTGCGGGCTGGCGGGTGGCCATGGGGTTGCTCGCGCGGGAGCGCGGGGTGTCCACCATCGTCCAGCAGATCGGGTTCGCGGCGGAGCTGGCCCAGGTCGTCGGGGAGGCGGTGCGCTGCGGCGCGCTGCGGGACCCGGTGCTGCGTGACCAGCTCGTCCGCCAGTGGGCCGAGTTGAAGGTCATGCGGTGGAACGCGCTGCGGACCCTGGGAGCGGCCGGGGACGCCGGTGCGCCGAGCGTGGCGAAGCTGCTGTGGGGCGGCTGGCACCAGCGGCTCGGGGAGCTGGCGATGCGGGTGCGCGGGGCCGCCGCGGCGCTGGGCCCCGCCGACTGGAGCGCGCACGCGCCGTACGAACTCGACGCGCTGCAGCGGCTGTTCCTGTTCACCCGGGCCGACACCCTCTACGGCGGCTCGGACGAGATCCAGCGCAACATCATCGCCGAGCGGGTGCTCGGCCTGCCCAGAGTGGAGCGGATATGAGGGGCGTCATCTTCGACGGCGAACAGCCCCGGGTCGTGGACGATCTGGAGGTGCGCGATCCGGGGCCGGGCGAGGTGCTGGTCGGTATCCGGGCCGCGGGGCTGTGCCACAGCGACCTGTCGGTGGTCGACGGGACGATTCCGTTCCCGGTGCCGGTGGTGCTGGGGCACGAGGGGGCGGGGGTGGTCGAGGCCGTGGGCGCGGGCGTCGGCCATGTGGTGCCCGGCAATCATGTCGCGCTGTCGACGCTGGCCAACTGCGGGGCGTGCGCGGAGTGCGACCGGGGGCGGCCGACGATGTGCCGGAAGGCGATCGGGATGCCCCAGAAGCCGTTTCGGCGGGGCGAATCCGAGCTGTTCAGCTTCGCGTCGAACTCGGCGTTCGCGGAGCGTACGGTCGTCAAGGCGGTGCAGGCGGTGAAGATCGCCGAGGACATTCCGCTGACGTCGGCCGCGTTGATCGGGTGCGGGGTGCTGACCGGGGTCGGGGCGGTGCTCAACCGGGCGAGGGTGGACCGGGGCGACTCGGTCGTGGTGATCGGGGCCGGCGGCATCGGCCTCAATGTGCTCCAGGGGGCACGGATCGCCGGGGCGTCGGTGATCGTCGCGGTGGACGCCAACCCCGCGAAGGAGACGGTGGCGCGGCAGTTCGGGGCGACCCACTTCCTCGACGCGTCGGCGGTGGCCGACGGCGTCAAGGCGGTGAAGGAGATCCTGCCGACCGGCGCCGACCATGCCTTCGAGTGCGTGGGCAGCACCCGGCTGATCCGGCAGGCCGTCGACCTGCTGGACCGGCACGGACAGGCGGTGCTGCTCGGGGTGCCGCCGGCCACCGCGGAGGCCTCGTTCCGGGTGTCGTCGATGTATCTGGACAAGTCGATCCTGGGCTGCCGCTACGGGTCGGCCCGCCCGCAGCGGGACATCGCGCTCTACGCCCGGCTCTACCGTGAAGGACGGCTGCTGCTCGACGAGTTGGTGACGAAGACCTATCCGGTGGAGGACTTCGCGAAGGCGGCGGACGATGCCCACCACGGGCGGGTGGCGCGGGCGGTGCTGACCTTCGGGTGAGGCATGCCGGCCGGCTCCGGCCCGGTCCTGAGGAACCCCGGCCCCTGGCGGATCACTCCGTTACGGGCAGGCACTCGGCGAGCAGGTCGACGATGTCGCGCCAGGCCCGCTGCGCGTGCTGGGGGTGGTGCCCGACGCCGGGGGGCGCGGCGTGGTCGACCGGTGGGTGGTGGAAGGCGTGCAGGGCTCCGCCGTAGACCGCAAGGCGCCAGTCGACGCCCGCGGCCTGCATCTCGGCGGTGAAGGCGTCCCTTTGCGCGGGCGGCATGATCGGGTCTTCCGACCCGACCCCGGCCCACACCGGGCAGCGTATGCGTGCCGCCTCGCCCGGCCTGCCGGTGGTCAGTGCGTTGACCGTCCCGATCGCGCGCAGGTTGACGCCGTCGCGCCCGAGTTCCAGCGCGATCGCACCCCCGGTGCCGTAGCCGACAGCGGCGATCCGGTCGGGGTCGGCCCGCGGTTCGGCGCGCAACACGTCGAGCGCCGCGTGGCCGATGCCCCGCATCCGGTCGGGGTCGGCGAGCAGCGGCAGGCAACGGGCCCGCATCTCCTCGGGGTCGTCCAGATAGCGCCCGCCGTGGAGGTCGAAGGCGAGCGCCACGTATCCCAGCTCGGCCAGGGCATCGGCTCGGCGGCGCTCGACGTCGCTGAGCCCCATCCCTTCGGGCCCGATCAGGACTGCGGGCCGGCGGCCGGCACCGGTGGGGAGCGCGAGGTGCCCGATCATGGTGAGGGTGTCGGCCGGGTAGGTGACCGTACGCGTGGTGATCGTCGTCATGAGGCCTGACGGTAGTGACCGCCGAGCGCGGTCGGGCCGGTGTTCACTGCAGGCGGATGGTGGTCCGTCCCGGCTGCACCACCGGGCCGGCCGTGCTCACCCGCGGAGCTGCCCGAAGGCACCCCGGTGGAAGAGCAACGGGCCGCCCTCGGCGGCGGCCGGGTCCGTGCCGAGGGCTTCGACCCGGCCGACCACGATCAGATGGTCGCCGCCGGTGTGCACGGCCTGGACCGTGCAGTCGATCCAGGCGGGGACGTCCGCCAGCCGAGGCGAGCCGGTCGCGGGGGCGGTCCCGTAGCGGACCCCGGCGAACTTGTCGCCGCCGCTGACCGCGAACCCCCGGCACAGCTCGCCCTGTCCGGCACCGAGGATGTTGACGCAGAACACCCCGGCGCGGGCGATCCGCGGCCAGGTGGTCGACGTGCGCGCCACCATGAACGTCACCAGCGGCGGGTCGAGGGAGAGCGAGGCGAAGGACTGGCAGGCGAAACCGGCCGGTCCCGGCTCGCCGGGGGACGTGATGACCGTGACGCCGCTGGCGAAGTGCCCCAGGACGGAGCGGAATGCGGCGGGGTCCAACGGGGCGCGCTCGTCGTCGCGTACGGCCCGCAGGGCGGGGCGCGGACGTGGTCCGGCGGGTGCGGTGGCCGGTGCGGCGGCCGTGGTGGGCGCGCCGACGGAACGCAGGTACCGCACGGCCGTGGCCGCCATTGCAGCGTGTCCCATCATGCCCCCATTGAATCTGATGGAGCGTCAGATGTGAAGCCGTGCGGGGCGGCGGCCACCCGCACGTGTGGTTTGCCGGGCGACCATGGCCGGTCTTGGGGGATTCGGGGGAGATTGAGGGGCGGATTCCTGATTGCGTGTCGACCGCACGGGTAGCGTCCACTCGGCCGCGTCCGTAGCCGAACACGGGGGAGAGTTCCGGTACATGGCCGATGCCAGAGCGTCATCAGCTTCGTCCGCCGCGTCACCCACCTTCGACGAGGTCTTCTGCGGGCTGTTGCCCCGGCTCTACCGACGGGCGGTGATGCTGGCCGGATCGAGACAGTCCGCGGAGGACGTGGTGCATGAGGCCTACCTCAAACTCGCGGCGCGTCCGCAGCGCTTCCTCGCCCATCCGGAGCCGTACGCCTACGCCTTCACCGCCGTGCTCAACGTCGCCCGGGACGCCTACCGCAAGGACCGGCGCCAGGTGCTGGTCGACGCGGTGGACGGGGTCGAGGGGTCCGGTGCGGGCGGGGCGGGCGGCGGCGCCGGTACGGGGCCCGGCGGGGTGGCCGGCGGCTGGGACGGCGGGGTGGAGCGGCGGCAGGCCGAGATCGAGACGGTGCGGCTGCTGGGGAAGCTCTCGCACCGGCAGGCCGGGATCGTCATCCTGGTCGACCTCGACGGCTACACCCTCGACCAGGCCGCGAAGATCATGAAGGTGCACCGCGGTACCGCCGCCCGCCATCGCGCCCGTGCGCTGGACAGGCTGCGCGCCTACCTCGTGGCGTCGGAGCACGGGCAGGCGGGGAGGTGAGCGGCGCGGTGGGAGTGGGGCCACGGTACGACAGCGGTGCGGGATCGGCGGGCGGCGGCCGGGGCTTCGGCGGCGGCCGGGGCGGCGGCGCCGGGGACGACGCCGAGGCGCTGCTGCGGGCGCGGCTCCGGCTCGCGGACGAACAGATCGAGACACCGCCCGGCCTGTGGGACCGCATCAGGGACTCCGGCACCGCTCCGGCGCCCGCCGTGGTCGCACTGCCCCGGAGACGGCCGTACGCGGTCGCGCTCGTGGTGGCGGCGGCGGTGGCCGTGGTGGCGCTGGGGGTGTGGTGGCTGGTGCGTCCCGGGCCCGTCACGCTCCGGCCGGCGGGCCCGCCCCCGACGGTGAAGGTCACGGTCTACAACAGTGAACAGGCCTGCCGTACGGGCCGCTCCCTGGAGTGCGCCCTACGGCTGGCCAGGGACCCGCGCGCCGAGTACGCCGCGCGCGGGAACTCCGCCGGCCGGGTCTGGCACGGCGATGACCTGGCCGCGCACTGTGTGGTGACCGACGGCCGGATGGTCCGCGACGAAGCCGGTGTCACCTCCACCCGCTGGTATCTGGTCACCAGCGGGCAGGGGGTGCGGGGGTGGCTGCCGGGGGTGCGGACACGGAACACCCGTGAGGTGCCGGAGTGTCCGGCGGGGCAGGAGTAGGCGGTTCCCGCGCGTCGGGCTCGGGGCTTCGGTCCCTGCGGGTCGGCTCGGATCTCCTGGCGGGGTCCGGCTCCGGTTTCAGGCCCTGCGCGTCCGGCTCGGGGCTCCGGTCCCGGCGCGTCCGGCTCGGGTCACCGGCCCCGGTAGGCCGGGGTGCGTCGCTGCACGAAGGAGGCGACCCCCTCCTGTGCGTCCGCCGTCGTCATATTGATCTCCTGGGCGGTGGCCTCGGCGGCGAAGGACGTGGCCCGGTCGGCGTCGAGTGAGGCGTTGACCAGTTGTTTGGTCAGGGCCAGTGCCCGGGTCGGGCCCGCCGCCAGCCGCTGGGCCCACTCCCGGGCCGTCTTCGCCAGCTCGCGGTCCGGGACCACGCGGTTGACCAGACCCAGCCGGGCCACCTCGGCGGCCGGTACGGCATCGCCGAAGAACATCAGCTCCTTGGCGCGCTGCGGGCCGATCAGCCGGGGCAGGAGGTAGGCGCCGCCGCCGTCCGGGACCAGGCCGCGGCGTACGAACACCTCGATGAAGGACGCCGATTCGGCAGCCAGCACCAGGTCGCAGGCGAGCGCGAGATGGGCGCCGAGCCCGGCCGCGGTGCCGTTGACGGCGGCGATGACCGGCTTCTCGCAGTCCAGCACCGCCGCGATGAGCCGCTGGGCGCCGTCGCGGATCATCCGGGCGACATCGCCGGCCACCCGTTCACCCGACGACGGCGCTCCGCGGAGATCGGCACCCGCACAGAAGCCCCGGCCGGTCGCGGTGAGGACCACGGCCCGTATGTCCGGGTCGGCGGAGGCCTCGGCGAGCCGTGCGATGAGGTGTTCGCGCTGGTCACGGGTGAGGGCGTTCCTCGCCTCCGGCCGGTTGAGGGTGATCCACGAGACGCCGTTGTCAGTGGCGTGCAGTATCAATGAATCGACGGGGGCCGCGCGGTCGGGGGGATCGACACGGGTGGTGCCGTCGGCGGGCCGGCCGGGTCCGGCGGCGGGGGGAACGGAAGCGGGGGACGGTGAGGGCGTCATGGGGGAACGGCTCCCAAGGGTGCGGTCGTGGTGGGGACGGCGGGCCGCGGCGTGGCGGGTGCGCCTGCGGGTGCGGGTGCGGGTGCGGCGGCGGTGGCAGGGGCAGTTACGCCTGCGACTGAGCCTGTGCTTGCGCCCGCGGTTGCCGCTGCGGTTGCCGTTGCGGCTGCGGTCGCGTGCGCGGTCAAGGACAGATGGCCAGCGCGTCGAGGGCCACGGCGCCCTCCCCGCGGGGCAGGACCACCAGCGGATTGATGTCCAACTCCGCCAGCTGACCGTCGAGTTCGAGCGCCATCCGCTGCACCCGGAGCACGACCTCGACCAGCGCATCGATATCCGCGGGCGGTGCGCCGCGTACACCCTCCAGGAGGGCGCGGCCGCGGAGCTCGCCGAGCATCGCGCGCGCCTGGTCCTCACCGAAGGGCGGGATGCCCACCGCCACGTCCTGCAGCACCTCCACGAGCACCCCGCCGAGGCCGACCGTGACCGTCGGCCCGAAGAGGCTGTCGTGGGTGATGCCGACGACCGTCTCGACGCCGCGCTCGATCATCTGGCAGACCAGCACACCGTCCAGCGGGATGTCCTCGTAACGGGCGATGTCGGTGAGTTCGCGGTACGCGTCCCTGACCTGGCTGGCCGAGGTCAGGCCGACCTTGACCAGGCCGAGTTCGGTCTTGTGCGCCAGCTGCGGCCCGGAAGCCTTCATCACCACGGGGTAGCCGACCAGGCTCGCCGACCGTACGGCCGCCGCCGCGCTGGTCACCAGCTGTTCGCGCGGGACCCGGATGCCGTAGGCGCGCAGCAACTGCTTGGCCGCGTGCTCACTCAGCGGTTCGCCCGGCCGCATCAGGGCCTGTGCCTTGCGCGCGGACGGGGACGGTATGCGGGGGGCGTCCTCGAAGGGGGAGCGGTAGCCGGCCGTGAAGCGGTGGTGGTCCAGATAGGCGCGGACGGCGGTGATGCAGTTGGCGAAGGTCCGGAAGGTCGCCACCCGCGAGGAGCCGAGAAGGGTGCCGCGGTAGGCGTCTTCGGTGCCGACCGGCGAGCCCCACACCACACACACCAGCTTGTCGGTCTGCTCCGCCGCATCCACCAGATCCCGGGCGAGCCTGTCGCTCATGGGCGGGAACGGGCCGGTGATCGGGCAGATCAGCACGCCGATGGACGGGTCGGCCAGGATCGCGTCGATGATCTTGCGGCCGCGCCAGTCGCCGACCGGGTGCCCGCCGTTGTCGATCGGATTGGCAACGCTCAGGTAGTCCGGTATCCACTGGTGCAGCTCGGCCTGCTTGGCGTCACCGAGGGTCGGCAGCGACAACCCCGCGGCCGTCGCCAGGTCGGAGAAGTGCGCGCCGGTGCCCCCGGAGATCGAATAGACGGCTACGCCCTCCGCGGTGGGCTTCTTGGCGCGGGCCAGCAGCGCCGCGGTGTCCTGCAGCTCGTCGAGCCCGTCCACCCGGATGACGCCGAACTGCCGCATCGCCGCGTCCACGACGCTGTCGGCGCCGGTGAGCTTGCCGGTGTGCGAGAGGGCCGTCCGGGCGCCGGTCTCGGTACGTCCGACCTTGACGGCGACGACGGGCACCCGGTGGCGGGCGGCGCGGTCGGCGGCCAGCAGGAAACTGCGGCCGTCCTTGAGGCCTTCCACATACGCGGCGATGGCGCCCACCTCGGGGCGGGTGGCGAAGTAGGAGAGGAAGTCGGCGGTCTCCAGATCGGCCTCGTTGCCGGTGGGGGCCCAGTGCGAGAGGCGGATGCCCAGTTCCTGAAGGCTGAAGACGGGGCGGCCCTGGTGGCCTGATTGCGTGATCAGGGCGATCGCCGGGCCGTCCAGGTCCTCGCGGAACCGCTCGAAGGCGTTGAGGTTGGTGTTCGGCCCGAGCAGCCGCAGACCGGAGCGCTCGACGACCTCGGCCAGCCGGGCCTGGGCCGCCGCGCCGCGCTCGCCGGTCTCGGCGAATCCGGAGGCGAAGGCCACGGCGAACTTCACCTTGGCCTCCCCGAGTTGTTCGATGACCGGAAGGGGGTCGCCGACGAGGAGTACGGCGAGGTCGACGGCCTCCGGCAGCTCGGCGACGGCTGCGTGGCACGGCCGCCCGAAGACCTGGACGCGTCCCGGATTGACGAGGTGGAGCCGCGCACCGACACGCTCCGACCAGGCGATCAGCTGGCGGGTGATCCCCGTGTTGGGCCGGCCCTCGCTGTCCGAGGCGCCGATCACGGCCACGGACTCCGGCCGGAAGAACCGGTCCAGGTCGAGCGCCGGAGCGTGCAGCGGGCGCCCGCTGACATCGCGGTCGACCACCCCGGCACCCTGTCCGCCGTCGCCGGAGTGCGGTTCACTGATGCCGTGCACGGTGTGTGGTGGTTGCTCCCCACAGGCCATGACGCGGGCCGGCCGGGAGTGAGTGGTGAGGGTGCCGTGAGTCGATCCAAGCATCGCAGACGCCCGCTCCTGTGTGAGGCCTCTCGTTCTCATCAACTGACGCATAGTCAGATTACTGAACTGACGCCATGTCAGGAATGGGCGTGCACGGTAAAGCTTGCGGGTGCGGGTGCGGGTGCGGGTGCGGGTGCGGGTGCGGGTCCGGGGTCCATGGGGGCCTCGGCGGCGGTCGCGGGGAGTGGCTTCCGGTCGCGGCTCCCCGGGTGGGGGCGGATTGTGCATGGCCCCTTGCGCGCCGAGTTCCGTATCGGTTGAACTGACGTACCGTCAGGTGTGGTGCCGACGGAATCGGTGGGGGTGTTCGCGTCATGGCCGGGACTGCTGGGGCGAGCGGGGCGCGGGGCGCTGTGCCGCGTGGTGCGGGGAGTGCGGCGCGGAGTGCGGTGCGTTTCGATCTGCCGGAGGTGGATGCCTTCACCAGGCCGTACTGGGACGCGGCGGCCGAGGGGCGGCTGCTGCTGCGGCGCTGCCGGGCGGAGGGGTGCGGGGCGGTGCATCACTACCCGCGTGAGTTCTGCCCGTACTGCTGGAGCGAGGATGCCGGCTGGGAGCCGGCCGCCGGACGCGCCACTCTCTATACCTGGTCCGTCGTGCACCGTAATGATCTGCCGCCGTTCGGCGAGCGGGTTCCGTACGTCGCGGCCGTGGTCGATCTCGTCGAAGGCCCCCGGATGATGACCGAGGTCACCGACTGTCCGGAGTCGGAACTGCGGATCGGGATGCCGCTTGTGGTGCACTTCCGTCGCGAGGACCGGAGCCAGGGTCAGGGCGAGGGCGAGGGTGAAGGCGAGGGTGCGGGCGGGAGGATTGCCATCCCTGTCTTCCGGCCTGCGTGATGCCGGGGCGTCCCTGAGTCCCTGCCCCCGCCTCTGCGCTCGCGTGTCCCGTGCCGCCGTTCAGGGCCGCGGCGAAATGCGGTGGCGGGCCCGCCGGGTCCGCGGGATGCTGTGGTCGTGTTGATTCGTGCGGCGACCGCGGGCGACTGGCCCGCTATCTGGCCCTTCCTCCACGCCATCGTGGCGGCCGGGGAGACCTATACCTACCCGCGGGACCTCGATGAAGCCACGGCCCGCGAGATGTGGATGCTGACGGCGCCCGGCCGGACGGTCGTCGCCGTCGACGAATCCGGCACGGTGCTCGGTACGGCCAAGATGAACCCCAACCACATGGGTGGCGCCGCGCATATCGCCGGTGCGAGCTTCATGGTCGACCCGCGGTGCGGCGGACGCGGCGTCGGCCGGGCCCTGGGGGAGCACGTACTCGCCTGGGCACGCGCCGAGGGCTATCGCGCGATGCAGTTCAACGCCGTCGTGGAGACCAATACGGGCGCCGTCGCCCTCTGGGAGTCCCTGGGCTTCCGGATCATGACGACCCTCCCCGAGGGTTTCCTGCACCCCACCAAGGGCTATGTGGGGCTGCACATCATGTACCAGCAGCTGTGAGGGGGGCGGACCGGCCGGCCGCGTGGCTCATGGCCAGAGCAGTTCCTTCCGCCAGCCGTCGCCCTCGTAGCGGTAGTTGAGGCGTACATGGCGGCGCTGGGCGTCGCCCTGGAAGAACTCGACCTCCTCGGCACGCAGCACATACAGCGTCCAGCTCGGCACCGGCGCCTCCGGCTCACGGCGGGCGTGCTCCCACGCGGCCTCCGAGGCGCGCGCCAGCTCCGCCGTCGAGCCGAGCACCTCGCTCTGCCGGCCGACCAGCGCCGCGGCCAGCGCGCCCGTGGAACGGTGGTGCAGATCGGCCGCGCTCTCCTCGGGGCCTGCCGCGGTCACCGATCCCCGGACCCGCACCTGACGGCCGACCGCCGCCCAGTAGAAACCGAGCGCCGCCCGCGGCCGTACGGCCAGTTCGCGGCCCTTGCGGCTGCCGCGGTGCGAGGCGAAGTGCCAGCCGCGCTCATCGGCGTCGTGCAGCATCAGGGTCCGCACGGAGGGGTCACCGGCCGCGTCCGCCGTGGCGAGCGTCATGGTGTGGGGCTCGGGGACACCGGCCTCGGCGGCCTCCCGCAGCCACTGCCGGAACAGCGGCAGCGGGTCGTCCGGTGCTGTGGCCACGTCGAACGCCGGCAGTTCGACGTCCCAGACCCGCAGCCCGCGCAGCAGATCCCGGAAGGCGCGGGCCTCCGCGGCGCCTACGGCGTTCCCGGCCTCACTGGCGGCCTCCGCGTCCCCGGGGCCCGTGGCGTCGGCATGGTGCGCGGTGGCGCCGTCGGGAACGGCATCCGGCGTGTGCTGGTGCCCGGCCTGATCAGTCATGTCAGGCAGCGTACGCGGACCGTACGACGGCCGGAGCGGGACCGGTGGCACCGCCGGTAGCGGAGGGTGCCGGAGGGTGCCGGAGGGTCCTTGAGCGTGATCGCGTTGGCTCCCCGCTGCACCTTCTCGGCGAGACGCTGCACGTTCTCGGCGGGGGAACTCACCGCCCTTGCCGTGGCCCCGGCCCCTACGGGAAAGCCCTTAGCCCCGCCCCAGCACCACCGTCCCCGACGAACAGAACCAGCCGCCCGTGCCCGAGGCGACCGCAAGCTGGGGCAAGGCGCCGCCGGGCTTGCGTACCTGGCGGTCCGGGCCGGCCTCGCCGCGGAGCTGGCGTACCGCCTCGACCAGCAGGAACAGGCCGCGCATGCCGGGGTGGCAGGCGGCCAGCCCACCCCCGTCGGTATTGACCGGCAATTCCCCGTCCCGCAGCAGCCGCCCCTTCTCGACGAAGGCGCCGCCCTCGCCCTTGGCACAGAAGCCCAGGTCCTCCAGCGTCACCAGGGTCATATAGGTGAAGGCGTCGTAGAGCTCGGCGAGGTCGATCTCGGAGGGGCGGACGCCGGCCCGTTCGAAGGCCAGCCGGCCGGAGACCGCCGCGGGCGAGACGGTGAAGTCGTCCCACTCCGACATGGTGGTGTGCGAGACCGAGGTGCCGGAACCGAGTACCCATACCGGGGGCTTGGCGAGGTCCTGGACGTAGTCCTCGGCGACGAGCAGCACCGCGCAGCCGCCGTCGGAGCGGATGCAGCAGTGCAGCTTGGTGAACGGGTCGGCGATCACCGGGCCGGAGAGGACGTCGTCGACGGTGATCGGGTCGCGGTACATGGCGTCCGGGTTGGCTGCCGCGTTGGCGCGTGCCTGGACGGCTATCTGGGCCAACTGCTCCAGGGTGGTGCCGTATTGGTGCATATGACGGCGTGCCGCCATGGCGTATTTGGCGATCAGGGTGTGCCCGTAGGGGACCTCGAACTGGAGCGGGCCGCGGGACCCGAAGGAGAGGTTCGCGGTACGGCGCCCGGCCTTGATGTCGGCGCGGGCGGTGGAACCGTAGACGAGGAGTACGGCGCCCGCGTGGCCTGCGGCGATCGCGTCGGTGGCGTGCGCGGCCAGCACTTCCCAGGTGGATCCGCCGACCGAGGTCGAGTCGACCCAGGTGGGGCGCAGTCCCAGGTACTCGGCGACTTCGACGGGGGCGAGGGTGCCCAGACCTGCCGAGGCGAAGCCGTCGATCACCGAACGGTCCAGGCCGCTGTCGGCGAGTGCCCGGCGGGCGGCCTGGGCGTGCAGGGCGTACGGGGTGGCCTCGTCCACACGCCCGCAGTCGGACAGGGCCACTCCGGCGACGGCGACCTTGCGATTTCCGTGACCACGGTAACGGGTCCCTGGAGTCATGAATCTGACGGTACATCAGGTTCGGCGTCGGTTCGAGGGTGCGTGCAGGACGTGCAGGGCGTGCGGGTCGTGCAGGGCCGGCCGGGGCCTGAGGGGCATCGCAGTCGTTCGGTGCCGGCCCGGGGGAGACGGAAGCGAAAGCGGGATGATTATCCGAGAATCGGAGATACGGAAGCGGGGTTCAAATGCTTTCCCCGGAAGGGTATTCTCCCTTCGCTGTGTGTATTTCACCGGTGCTACTTCGGCCGGTTTGCTGCTCGCTGTTGCCCATGCGGTGAAGCAGGCATTTCCGTGTGCGGGACAAGGAAGTCCCGTCTGCCTCAGGGAGTGTCATGTTCACCTATTCCTCAGAAGCTCCGGCGCCCGGCCGGGCGCGCAACTCCGGATTACCTGCCGCTTTCTTGGCGGGGGCCGTGATTCCCGTGGGCACCACACCCGGGGGAATTTCCCTTTCCCCTGGCGGAGCCCGTGCATATGTGGCCAACCAGGGCTCGAATACGGTGAGCGTGATCGATACCGCCACCGACACCGTCACCAGCACCATCCCGACGGGCGCCGGCCCCTCCTTCGTGGCGATCAGCCCGGACGGAACCCGCGGCTATGTGACCGTCTCCGGCGACGGTCTCGTCAGCGTGCTCGACACCGCTTCGAACGCCATCGTCGCGAACATCCCCGTAGCGGCGGGACCGGTGATGGCCGCGGTCACCCCGGACGGGACCCGCCTCTATGTGACGCAGCAGGCAGGCAACACGGTGAGTGTGATCGACACGGCCACCGACACCGTCACCGGCACCATCACCGTGGGGGCCGGACCGACTGGGGCTGCCATGACCCCGGACGGCACCCGCCTCTATGTGGCGTGCCTCGCCTCCGGTGCCGTCAGCGTGATCGATACCGCCACGGACACCGTCGCCGCCACGATCCCCGTCGGCGGCGTCCCCATCCTGCTGGCGGTCACCCCGGACGGGGCCCATGTCTACGTCACGAACGTCGCCACCTCCACGGTGAGCGTGATCGATACCGCGGCCGGCGCCGTCACCGCCACCATCGGCGTCAGCGCCCAGCCGCGTTTCGTGGCGGTGAGCCCCGACGGCGCCCATGCATACGTGGCGAATGCCTACCCGGACACGGTGAGCGTGATCGACACGGCCACCCACGCCGTCGTCGAGAACATCGGGGTGGGAGACGGCCCCACCGGCATCGTGGTCTTCCCCGACGGAACACGCGCCTACGTGACCAACTCCGGCGCCGGAACCGTCGGTGTCATGGCGACGACGGTGATTCCCGACCAGGGGGGCACGGCAGGCGGAACGAAGGTGACCGTCACCGGTCACCACCTGGCCCATGCCGATGCCGTGCGCTTCGGCACCGCCCAGGCCGTCATCACCGCCAATACGGCGACCTCGCTGACCGTCACCGCTCCCGCCGGATCCGGCGCCGTCCCCGTGACGGTCACCACCCCGGGCGGCACCGGCACCCTCGGGTCCTTCTACTACGTGCCGTTGCCCGCCCTCACCGGTATCAGCCCCGCCGCGGGCCCCGTCGCCGGCAGCGACCAGGAGATCGTCCTCACCGGCCGCAACCTCGCCGGGGCGATCGATGTGTACTTCGGCCCCACCCGAGCCGTCATCCAAAGCGTGTCCGACACCCAGGTCACCGTCAGGGCCGCCGGTGCCCCGGGGCCGGGCGGCGTCGCCGTCACCGTGTTCACCGCGGGCGGCAGCGCCGACGGGCTGACGTATACCTACGTCAGCCCGTCCACCATCACCGGCGTCAGCCCCGACACGGGACCGACCTCCGGCGGCACCGCGGTGACCCTCACCGGCACCGGCCTGTCCTCCACCGACCAGGTCACCTTCCACGGTGTCCCGGCGCCCTTCGAGATCGTCTCCGACACCACGGTGACCGCCACGTCCCCGCCCAGCGGCACCCCCGGCACCTTCGACGTCACGGCCTCCGGCCCCGGAGGCTCACCTTCCGGATCGTTCACCTACGTCTCCGGCCCCGGTATCTGATCCTTCCGCGCGTCACGACCGGCCTGCCGGGTGGCGGACCCGGCAGGCCGGAGCGGCCCCCCGGAACACCGAACCCCCGGCGGGACAGGGGTGGCGGGCCGGCGAGCCGGGATGCCCGGCTTCATGGCATCCCTGCGATATCGGTCCGTTCATCACTGAGCCATTACCGCATTTCATGGCCCTAGCCAATGCATTTCCCTTCCAGTCCCAGAGGAGAAAACCGTGCGTCACTTCAAGCATGTCGCTCTGAGTGCGGTCACCGGATTTGCTGCACTTCTTTTCTGTGCGCCCTCGGCGTCGGCAGTCACCGGCAGTGGACCCGGGCCCAATCCCCCGAGAGAGGAAGTCTTCCAGCTGGTCGCGAAGCAGACTCAGGGCGGCCTCGTCGATGTGGACGGGTCGGGCGGGCCGAGTCTGGGGGACGAATTCGTCCTCAGCGGAAATCTCCTCAGTGGCAGCACCGTGGTCGGCACCTACAGCGAGATCTGCACGCTGACCCGCTTCGAACCCGTTGACCAGTTCGACCTGCAGTGCGCGGCCGATCTGTCCCTCCCCCAGGGGCAGCTCACCGTGCAAGGCCGGATCAACGTCACCACCGCCGGCCCCGGCAACATCGACCTGGCGATCACCGGGGGCACGGGCCGCTACCGCACGGCGCACGGCTACCTCCACGCCGTCAATGCCAGCGACACGGAAACGCACTTCACGGTCCATCTCATCCTCTGACGGGAAGGGCGGCGCCCCCTAACAGCGCTCGCCCTCGCCTTCGTCCTCGCCCTCGCCCCCGGCTTCGGCCGCACGGCGAGGGCGAGCGCCGTTATCGGGCACCGTCACCGGGCGCCGCCCTCGTGAGCCGTGAAGAGCGCGCGCCCCGGGGCCCCGACGACTCGCGGACTCGGCCCAGGGGGTGTCTCCCCTAGGAAAGTGCACCCCCCGTCCCTACTATGACGGCCCGTCAGATCGATAGCGGGAGTGAGCCAGCCCGTCGGACCGGACGGGGGGTGTCGCACGGCCGGGAGGAGCCCGCGATGGATGCCGCGTTCACCGAGGAGCAGCACGAAATCCGCCGCACCCTGCGCGAACTGCTGCTCAATCACTGTGGTCCGGACCAGGTCAAGGCGGCCGTACGCACCCCGCCCGGGTACGACCCGCAGGTGTGGCACCGGCTCGCCGCCGAGCTCGGCCTGCCCGGTCTGGCGCTGCCCGCCGCATACGGCGGGGTGGACTGCGGGCCCACCGAACTCGCCCTGGCCTGCGAGGAGACCGGTCGCGCCGTCCTTCCCTCGCCGCTGATCGCCACCGCCGCACTGGCCGCGCCGCTGATCCTCGCACTGGGCAGCGAACGCCAGCGCGGCGAACTGCTGCCGGGCCTCGCCGGCGGGGAGCTGACCGGAACGCTCGCCGTACCGGCCGGGCAGCTGGCCACCGCACTGGGGCTGACCGGGCCGAATGACGGCGACTGGGCGGGCGGCGGCCGGGCCGGCGGGGTTCAGGCGCGGAGGCAGGACGGAACGTGGCGGCTGTACGGGGAGACCGGGCAGGTGCTGAACGGCCACACTGCGGAGGTGCTGGTGGTGGCCGCGCACACCGGTGGGTTCGCGCGCAGCCGTACCCTGCTGTTCCTCGTGCGGGCGGCGGCACTCGGCCCGGAGGCCCGGCCGGACAGCCGGCACGCGCACGCCGAGGGGGCAAGTGCGCCCGGTACGACCGGTCTGCTGCGGATCCGGCAGACCGCGCTGGACGAGACCCGTCCGCTGGCACGCCTCGAACTGCGGGACGTGCCGGCCGAGTTGCTTGGGGAGGTGGACGGGGAGGGTTGCCCGTACGGGGAGGGGGGCGGCGACGGGACGGCGGTGGCCGCCGCGCTCGCCGCGACCGGGGTGACGGCGGCCGCGGTGCTGGCCGCCGAGGCGGTCGGGGCGGCCGATGCGGCGCTGGCCCGTACCGTCGCCTACGTCCGGGAGCGCGAGCAGTTCGGCCGGCCCATCGGCTCCTTCCAGGCGGTGCAGCACCGGCTCGCCGATCTGTATGTGACGCTGCAGGCGGCGCGCTCGGCGACGTACTACGCGGCCTGGGCGGCGGGCGGCGGAAGGCCAGGGGGGCAGGGCGCCCCGGGGGCGTCCGGTGCGGCCGAGCCCGGTGCAGGGGCGCTGGCATTGGCGCAGGCGCTGGAGGCGCTGCGTGCGGTGGCGGCCGAGGCGGTGCAACTGCACGGCGGCATCGGCTTCACCTGGGAGCACGAGGCGCATCTGTACTTCAAGCGTGCGGCCGGCGATGAACTGCTGCTGGGGCCCGTACACCGGCTCCGGGCGCGGGCCGCCGAGGAGGCGGGGCTGTTCACGGGAGGGGCGGGGCAGGCCGACGGAGGCAGAAGGGGCAGCGGTGACCGTGGTGCCGGGGGGAGTGGAGGGCAGCCCAGCGGTGACCGTGGGGCGGGTGAAAGCGGGGGGTCGCCCGTGCGCCCCGATGCCGGGGAGGCGCCGGTGGGAGCCCGTACGGCAGAGGCGGTGGAGGCCTGATGCCGCGGGGCGAGCGATGGCTCCAGAAGGTCTCCGCGACCCGTACGTTCGCCCGGACCGCACCGCACGTCATCCCCGCTCTGGACCGTGCGGTGCACCGTCTGACCCGCGGAAAGGTGCTGCTCAGCGCCCGGATGCTGCCCGGTGTGGTGCTGACCGCGACCGGAGCCAGGAGCGGGCTGCCGCGGCGTACTCCGCTGGCGTGCCTGCCGGAAGAGGACGGCGGCTGGCTGCTGGTCGGCAGCAACTTCGGGCGGCCGGGGCATCCGGCGTGGACCGGCAACCTGCTGAAGAACCCGGAGGCCGAGGTGAGTTGGCGCGGCCGGGACATCCCGGTGCGGGCGCGGCTGCTCACCGGGGAGGAACGTGCGCAGGCCTGGCGGGCGGCGCTGGCGTTCTGGCCGCCGTACGCCACGTATCAGGCGCGGGTGGCGCGGGAGATCCGGCTCTTCCGGCTGGAGCGGCGGTGAGCCGGCCGGTGCGCAGCGGGGCTTGGCCCTTGCCCCTCCGCTTTACCTCGTCCCTCCGTTTCCTCATGCACACAGCGGGCGCCGCGGCGAACCCCGGAGGGGCCGCGCGACGCCCGCTGTGTGTGCGGTACAGCTATGGCAGGACGGATACCGGACAGACGGCGAACCACCCCGACAACTCCGGGACTTCGAGGTGCGGAAGTCTCGGTAGCAGCTTCATCGGCCGCTTCCTCTTCCTCGGATGTCTTCCCGGAGGCATTCTCGGTGGCTTCGCTATTCGCTGCTATTCGCTCTTCGCTATTTGGTCGGCTTCTTGCCGGTGACGCCGAGGTGCACCAGCAGCGCCAGATTCGGCTTGAGCTCGGCCTGCTTCACGCCCCAGCTCTGGAAACCCTTCTGGTGCCCGGCGACCGCCGCCAGCATCGCGACAAGTGAGCCGGCCATCGCGGGCGCACTCACGTCCTTGTCGAGCTTGCCCTTGCTCTGCAGTTCCTTGATCGAATCCGTAAGGGAGTTGGTGACGGCATTGAGGATCTTCATGCGGATCTTGTAGAACCGCTTGTCACCCTCGGCCGCGCCCAGGTCGATCACGCGCAAAATCGCGTCGTGCTTCCGCCAGAAGGAGAGGAAGCCCTCGACCAGGTCCTCTGCCGCCTGCCACGCGGACTTGCCCACCCAGGAGCGTCCGGCGACAAGATCGGTCAGAGTGGCGCCTTCTTTGGCCATCTCCTCGGCGATTTCGAGGACGGCGCCCTCGACGTCCGGGAAGTACTGATAGAACGTTGCGGGTGAAGTCCCCGCTTTTCGGGCTACATCGATGACCTTGACGTCCCGATAGGGGGACGAACTGAGCATTTCACTGAGGCAGTCCAGAAGCTTTTGCCGCGTCGCCTGTCCGCGGCGGCCGGCAACTCTGCCGTCGACGGTTCGAACTTGTCCTGTCATGCCGTCAGCTTACCGAGGGGTGATCGGAGCGCGATTTGGCTGCCTGCAAATGGGGATGGGGGAGTTCGGGGTGCACAGCCCCCGTGAGTGTGCTGGTGGCGGGCCCGTCCGTGACCGTGCCTCGCGCCGCCCTGCTTGGTCCGAACCGGTGAAGAGTGTTATCAACAGGCTGTGGACAACTTTGGTGGATAAGTGGTCACCGTCCGCGCGGCAAGTGTCCCGCGATGGCCGTCAGTTGAACATTGGCTCCGCTGCTTCACCGTTCGCAGGCTCCGGCGGAATCGTTCACGTGTGCGAATTCCCGACGGGTGAATCGTACAAAACGGAGCTAGCTTGGACATCTGGCTGCCGCGGCGGTCGGCTCTCCGGCCTGCCCGGATGCCGGATACGGCGCCACGCCAGGTGTCATGACACCGAAATGACCTTCGAACGCGCAGAATTGAGCCGCTGGGCCGGGAGCGACGACGGGGGATGGCATGACCGGGAACGGGGGGATGGCATGGCCGGTGGGGATGGCCTGACTGTCGGGGACGGCGCGACTGGCCGGGGGAGGGCGTGCGCAGCCGGGCGAGCATCATGGTTGTGGCCGGTGCGGCCACTACGGCCACTACGGCCACTACGGCCACCGGGCGTCGCGGAGGGCGAACCGCTTCTCCAGTAGGCCCGTCAAACGGAGTGGTGAACGTCCGCACTTCGGGCGGTGTCGCGCGTGGTGGATCGGTAACTTGCCGGTAACCCGCGTGGTATCCACTCGTCAGGTGACGTATCGCAGCACGTCAGGCGTGGTTGGGTTACATCGGGTAACGGTCCCGGTACCGGCCGCGGAGGGCATGCCGTGACACGGCGGACGGGCCCCGGGTTCGCAACCGTCGGCCCGGCCAGGAACAATCAGCACGCGTACGGCCGTATCGACAGTCCTCGCCGCAGGCGGGGAGACGCTGCACGGGGCAGTGGCTCTCGGCGGCTCGTGGCTTTTGAGAGTCTCTTTTTACGCCCCACGGGGAGGTGGCAGGCAAGTGGTGGAGCAGCTGAAGCAGCTGACGCAGCACGATCCCCGGCGGATCGGCCCGTTCGAGGTGCTCGGCCGTCTCGGGGCCGGCGGCATGGGACTGGTCTATCTGGCGCGCTCGGCGTCCGGCCGGCGCGTGGCGATCAAGACCGTGCGGACCGAGCTCGCCGAGGACCAGCTGTTCCGGGTCCGCTTCACACGCGAGGTCGAGGCGGCCCGCGCGGTCAGCGGTTTCTACACGGCCGCGGTGGTGGACGCCGATCCGCGCGCGGCGGTGCCCTGGCTCGCGACGGCCTACGTCCCCGCGCCCTCCCTCGAGGAAATAGTCAATGAGTGCGGGCCGCTCCCGGCCCAGGCGGTGCGGTGGCTGGCGGCCGGGATCGCCGAGGCGCTGCAGTCCATCCACGGCGCCGGCCTGGTGCACCGTGACCTGAAACCGTCGAACGTGCTGGTCGTCGAGGACGGCCCCCGGGTGATCGACTTCGGGATCGCCTCCGGGGTGTCCAACACCCGGCTGACGATGACCAACGTCGCCGTGGGCACCCCCGCCTACATGTCGCCCGAGCAGGCCCGTGACTCGCGCAGCGTGACGGGCGCGAGCGATGTCTTCTCCCTCGGCTCGACGCTGGTCTTCGCCGCCACCGGTCATGCGCCCTTCCACGGCGCCAACCCCGTCGAGACCGTCTTCATGCTGCTGCGTGAGGGGCCCGACCTGGCCGGGCTGCCGGACGAACTGCGGCCGCTGATGGAGTCCTGTATGCAGATGGAGGCCGGCCAGCGGCCGTCCCCCGCCGATCTGCAGTCCCAGCTCGCACCGCATCTCTTCGGCTCCGGCAGCGACGACAGCGGTACCGCCTCGGCCTGGCTGCCGCCCGGAGCGGTGGCGCTCATCGAAGGCCGCCGCGGCGGCCGCTCCACCGTGGCGAACGGCGGCCAGCGGGCCGGCTCCGGGCGCAGCACCGGCCGTGCCGCGCCGCCGCATCCGCCCGTCCCGTCGTCCCCGCCCGCGGCGCCTCCGGTGCCCGCGGCGCAGCCGGCCCAGGCACCGCCGCGGCCGGAGAGCGCACCGGTCGGCGCGGAGTCCGGCTGGCCCGGCCATGTCGGCGCGGGCCCCGGTGCGCACCGGGGCACCGACCCGCGCGGTGGCAACCCCGGCCCGATGCCGCAGCCCGCGGCGCTCGGCCCGGACGTCTCGGCGGCCCGGGTGACCCCGGTCTCCGCGGCGCCGCCCACCGCCCCGCCGTCGTCCGCCGCTTCGCCGTCCCCCGCCGCCGCACTGTCCGCCGCGCCGCCGGCCGTCTCCGGGGACGGTGCCGCCGGTCCCGTACACCTGGGGGGCTCAGCCGCTCCGATAGGGCCGGGGCCGCGCGCCGACGCCCCGGGCCCGCAGCCGCGTGGGCAGGCCGGTGCCGCGACGAACTGGGTACGGCCGCCCGGTACCGGACCCGTGACCGGTGTACCGGCGCAGGGCCCGACCGGCGGTGCCGCGGCCGCGGAGAGCCCGGCCCGCGGCGAGGCCGCGCCGCCCCCGCCGCCCGAGGCGCCGCCCGCCGAGCCCGGCCGCTGGCGCCCCTGGCGGTTCCGGATGTCGAACGATGTGTGGGGCACCCCGGCCGTCGCCGACGACCTGCTGTACGTCACGTCCTTCGAGGTGCATGCGCTCGACGTGGCCAGCGGGCGCCGCAAGTTCAAGACCCGTGACGTCGCCTGGGCGATGGCGGTCGCGGACGGCCGGATCCACGCCTCGGACGGCCCGAGCCTGTACGCGCTGAACGCCGACGACGGCGCCGAGCGCTGGCGGCTGCACACCGAGGGCTGGGTCTACGCCCTCCAGGTCGACCGCGGGACCGTGGTCACCAGCACCCGGGGCGGCGGAGTCCAGGCCTGGGAGGCGGCCACCGGCGAACGGCTGTGGGAGACCGGTGGCGTCCAGACCGACTTCGAGACCGCCGAGGCCGCACCCGTGGTGCACGACGGCACGGTCTTCGTCTGGGCCGACGCACGGCTGAAGGCGCTGGAGGCGCGAACCGGCGCCGAGCGCTGGTCGTACCCGGTGGGCGACGCCGCGTCCTGCGGTGGGGTGCCGGTACGGCTGCTGCCCGCGTCGGACGGCGTGGTCTACGTCGTGGCCGGCACCCGGGTGCTGGCGATCGATATCGCCCGCGGCGATGTGCGCTGGCACTTCGAGGCGCCCGCGGTGTTCCTGAGCCCGCCCGCCTTCGCCCCCGGCCCGGCCGTCACCGGCGGCGGGGTCTATCTGGCGGACTACCTCGGCACGGTCTACGCGCTGGACCCGGCGGACGGCCGCGACCGCTGGCGGATCGCCACCGAGGCGCGGCAGTCCACCGAACCGGTACTGGTCGCCCATGGCGCGGTCCACCTGGGCAGCGGTAAGGCGCTCTACACACTGGACGCGGTGACCGGCACCCCGCGCTGGCGGTTCCAGGCCGGCGCGGAGGTCGTCGGCGCACCGGTCGTCGCGGAGGGCCGGGTGCACTTCGGCTCGGCCGACCACTGCCTCTACACGCTCGATGCGATGGGCGGCCAGCTGCGCTGGAAGCTGGCGACCGGCGGCGAGATCACCGGCTCGCCGGTGGCGGTCGGCGGTGTGGTGTACGCCTGCAGCAAGGACCGCTGTGTGTACGCGCTGGACGCCGCCAAGGGGACGGGGCTGGCGCGGCGGGCGTGAGGTGGCGTGGGGGCGTGACCTGGCGCGGCGGGCGGGACGTCGGGGTCGTGATGACGTGGCGGTGGTGACGTCGGGGCTGTGACGTGGTGGTCGTGAGCTCGCCGTGTTCCGCCGCTACTCCCGGTCCTCCGGGGGCTGTTCGGGCCCTTGGGAGGGTCCGGGCTGCTCGCCCCGGCCACCCTGCTCGCCCTGGCCGGCCTGTCCGGGCTGGAAGGGGTGCGGCGGCTGCCGTTGCTCCTTGCCCCACTCCACGGGGGGCGTGGGGGGCTGCTGATGGGCCGGCATGGTGGGCGGCGGTGGCGGTGGCGCCTGTGGATGTGGCTGCTGGGGCTGTTGCGGCTGTTGCTGTGGACCGGGTGGCTGCTGGTGCTGCGCGGGCGGTGGTGGTGGCGGTGTGACCGGCAGGGGAGAGGTGGGGGTGTCCTCGTACGGGCCGGGGGCGCCGCGGCCGGGTCCGCCGGGCGCCGCGGGGCCCGCCGGGTGGCCGGCGGGGCCGGGGCCGGGGCCGGGGCCGCTCGGGTATGGCTCGGGGTTCCACTCCTCCGCCCCCGGACGGCCCGCGTCCCATGGCTCGGGCGTCCCCGGGGGGTAGGGCGTGTACGGGTCGTAGGGCGCGCGCCGGCCGTAGGGGTCGTCGTGTGCGGAGGGGCCGTAGCGCCCGTCGTCGTACTGCTGCTCGTCATAGCCGCGGCCACGGACCCGTCGGCCCCGGCCGCGCATGGTCAGGGCGCCGAGCAGCAGCAGTGCGCCGCCGCCCAGTGCGCTCGCCACGCCCGCCCCGAGGCCACGGGCCCCGGCCGTCAGCTCGCTGGTGGCCTGCCCCTGGCGGACCATCCACAGGATCGTGAAACCGAGTACCACCAGCCCCGCGACGGTGATCAGCGCCCGGGAGCGCAGGGCAACCCCGATCAGGGTCAGCAGGGCGGCGAACGCCATGGGCAGGAGGACGGAGCCGAAGAGCGCGGCGCCGTTGCGGGTGATGCCGTTGAAGAGGTCTTCGATCCGCACGTCGCTGCCGTGACGGCCGTCGTACCAGGGACGGAAGGGGCTCCATACGGCGGCCGCCGCTCCGGCGAGGGCGATCAGCGACCCCAAAACGTTGCGCACCACGGGCGTCGCCTCGCTTCGAGTCGTCCGGTCATCCTCCGTGACCGACGCTACGCCGGACCCTCCGCGCCCGCGAGAGAAGTACGTCTGGGAGAAGTACGTCTGGGAGAAGTACGTCCGAGAGGAATCGGGTCGGGGAGAAGTACGCCCGCGAGAAGTGCGGGTAAGGGAAACGAGCCCGCCGGTGTAAGGGTCATCCGACCAGTGGCCCGCTGCCCTGGCTGCCGTCCCGCTCGCCGTCCTGGCCGTTGTCCTGCCCGCCCTCCTGGCCGCCGTGGCGCGTGCGGGCGGCGAACAGCCCGGCCTGGCGGTCCGGGGGCAGGTTGCCCAGCGCGATCAGCTGGGGGGCGTGCGTTAGGGCCTGTGCCCTGGCCGCCTCCTTGGCCGCCCACAGGGCGCGTACGGTGCCCTGGACCGGTTCGGTCGGCCGGTCGGCGAGCACGGCCGCGCGACGCAGCGCCACCTCGGCCGCGGCGCCGGGCGCGGTCAGCTCGGAGACCAGTCCGATCTCGTACGCACGGGCCGCGCCCAGCCGCTCCGCGGTCCCCATCAGGGCCATCCGGGCGACTTCCCCCAGGGGCATCCGCTGCGCCATGAGGATGGACTCGTACGCGCTGACCATCCCGTAGGTGGTGTGCGGGTCGAAGAAGGTGGAGTTCTCGGAGGCGATGAGGAAATCGGCCTCGCCCAGGAGGTAGAAGGCGCCGCCGCAGGCCATTCCGTCGACGGCGGCGATGACCGGCTTCCACAGGTCGTTGGCCTTCGGGCCGATGTGGAGCAGTGGGTCGTCGAGGGAGTAGGGCGAGGGCGGCTGGGGGACGTCGGCGGCGGAGCGGTCGAGGCCGGTGGAGAATGCCCGGCCGCCGGCACCGGTGACCACCGCGGCCCGTACGGTGTCGTCGAAGCGGAATGCCCGCCAGGTGGCGGCGAGTTCGGCGGCCGTGCCGAGGTCGATGGCGTTGTGCCGCTCGGGCCGGTCGAGGGTGACCAGCGCGACCCCGCCCTCGGTCCGGGTGCGAATCGTCATGGGCGCTCCAGGAGCCAGCGGGGTACGGTCACGCCTCCCGGCGCGGTGTGGAAGGCGGCCTTCACCGGGGCGCCGATGCGCAGCCGCGCCGGGTCGACGGAGTTGAGGGGGGCGTCGGCGTCGGCGACGAGGTTGCCGACCAGGCGGATGTGCGGGGCGTCGGCCAGTTCCACGACGATCGCGTTGTAGCCCGGCAGGGCGGCGTACGCGGGCAGCAGCGGCGGATGCGGCAGCACATAGGACCAGATGCGGCCGCGGCCGCTCATCCGCTGCCAGTGCGCGGCGAACGACTGGCAGTGCGGACAGCAGGGCCGGGGCGGGAAGCGCAGTTCGTCGCAGCCGGAGCAGGCCTGGATGCGCAGTTCACCCTGGGCGGCGTACTCCCAGAAGGGCGCGCCGTCGTCGTCGGCGACGGGAAGCAGCAGGCCGGCGGTGCTGTCGGGCCGATTGTCAGTGGCGGGTGTCACGATCGGGGACATGGCGTTGCGAACGGACTCGGCGGAGTCGGCCGACGGGGCAGAGAGGGCGGTCACGGTGGACTCGGTGGACTCGGCGGGCTCGGCGGACTCGACGGCGTCATGGGCGCTCATGGCGTATCAACTCCTTAGCAGCAGGGCCGAGGTGGGGACGCCCTCGCCCGCGGTGACCAGGCAGGTGGCGGCGCCGGGTACCTGTGCGGTGCTGGTGCCGCGCAGTTGCTTGACGCCTTCGGTGATGAGGTTGAAACCGTGGACGTACGCCTCGGAGAGGCCGCCGCCGGCGGTGTTGAGGGGGAGCCGGCCGCCGATCTCCAGCGCGCCGCCCTCGGTGAAGGCCGCGCCCTCGCCGCGGCCGCAGAAGCCGTATCCCTCCAGGGAGAGGGGGATCAGGGGGGTGAAGGCGTCATAGATCTGTGCCACGTCGACGTCCTGCGGTCCGAGGTCGGCGCCCTTCCACAGCTGCCGGGCGGCGGTCCAGGCGGGGCCGGTGAGCGGGTCGTCGTTCCAGTAGTTGACCATGCCGTGGTGCTGGGCGGGCAGGCCCTGGGCCGCGGAGTGGACGTAGACGGGCCGCTGCCGGCAGTCGCGGGCCCGCTCGGCGGAGACCACGACACAGGCCAGTGCGCCGTCCGTCTCCAGGCAGTTGTCGAAGAGGCAGAGCGGCTCGCTGATCCAGCGGGCGGTCATATACATCTCGCGGGTCAGCGGGCGCTCGTACATCATCGCGGCCGGGTTCTGGTTGGCGCGGTTGCGGCAGGCGAGCGCGACGTTGAAGAGGTGGTCGCGGGTGGCGCCGTATTCGTGCATGTAGCGGCGGGCCAGCATGCCGATCTCGTCGGCCGGGCGCAGCAGTCCGAAGGGGCGGGTCCACTGTCCCGGGGTGGGCAGCTGGACCTGGGTGTTCTTCCAGGGGCGCGGTCCCGAACCGCGCTTGCGGGACCGCCAGGCGATGCCGACGTTCGCCTGGCCGGTGGCGATGGCGGCGGCCAGATGGGCCACCGTCGCGCAGGAACCGCCGCCGCCGTAGCCGACCTTGGAGAAGTGGGTGACGTCCCCGGCGCCGATGGCCTTGGCTATCTCGACCTCGTCGGTCTCCTCCATGGTGTAGGAGGCGAAGGCGTCCACCTCCGAGGGGGCGATTCCGGCGTCGTCCAGCGCCGCGACGATCGCCCGGCAGGCCAAGGTCTTCTCGGAGGCGCCGAGTCGTTTGGCGAACGGTGTCTGCCCGATGCCGGCTATCGCCGTAGCGTCCTTGAGGGTCGCCCCCATCGCCACCTCCACGGTCGGTCGTCAGTACTGACAGCGGAGGAGGCTACCGCTAATCTGACGGGCAGTCAGCTAGTGGCGCAGGGCTCTTCGGCGGGAGGCGACGCGATGCGCGACGACCTGGAGGCGCGGGCGGATCCGGAGCCTGAGGGGGACCTGGAGTCTCAGAGCGGCCTGGAGGCCCAGGCGGGTGTGGGGACGCGGGCGGATCTGGAGTACGGCACCATCCCCCGGCTGGTGCGGGCGGCCGCCCGGCGCTACGCCTCCCGGGAGGCCGTGGTCGAGGGCCGTACCCGGGTGTCGTACGCCGAGCTCGGCGCGCGGGTGGAGGAGGCCGCGGCCGCCTGTATCGCCTCGGGGGTCGCGCCCGGCGACCGCGTCGCCGTATGGGCGCCCAACACCCTCGACTGGATCGTCTCCGCCCTCGGGGCCGTCACCGCCGGAGCCGTCCTCGTCCCCGTCAACACCCGCTTCAAGGGCGCCGAGGCCGCCTACGTCCTGCGCCGCACCCGCGCCAAGCTCCTCTTCGTCACCGGCACTTTCCTCGGCACGTCCTACGTCGCCTCGCTCCGCCGCGCCGCCCAGGAAGGCCCCGGCCGCGGCCCGCTGCCCGGACTGCCGCGGCTGGAGAAGGCCGTGGTGCTCTCCGGGGACGCCCCCGCCGGTTTCGCCGCCCGGCCGGACTTCCTCGCCGGCGGCGCGACGGTGTCCCCGGAAACGGTCCGCGGCCGGGCCGATGCGCTGCTCCCCGACGCCCCCTCGGACATCATCTTCACCTCCGGCACCACCGGACGCCCCAAGGGCGCGGTGATCACGCACGCCCAGACCCTGCGCGCCTACGCCGTGTGGAGCGAACTGGCCGGCCTCCGTGAGGGCGACCGCTATCTGATCGTCAACCCGTTCTTCCACACCTTCGGCTACAAGGCCGGGATCATCGCCTGTCTGCTGCGCGGCGCGACGATGGTGCCGCAACCCGTCTTCGGCGTGGAGACCGCGCTCGCCAATATCGCCGCCGAGCGGATCTCCGTACTCCCCGGCCCGCCCACCCTCCACCAGCAGCTCCTCGACCACCCCGCCCGCGGCCTGCACGACCTCTCCGCGCTGCGCGTGGTGGTCACCGGCGCCGCCGTGGTCCCCCTGGAACTGGTCGAGCGGCTGCGCAGCGAGCTGAAGGTCTCCACCGTCCTGACGGCGTACGGCCTGTCCGAGAGCTCCGGCGTCGTCACGATGTGCCGCCGCGGCGATCCGCCCGACGTCATCGCCACGACCTCGGGCCGGGCCATACCCGGCACCGAGGTCCGGATCGTCGACGCCGCGGGCGGCCCGGTGCCGCCCGGCGAACCCGGCGAGGTGTACGTCCGCGGCTACCACGTGATGTCCGGCTACTTCGAGGACCCGGCCGCCACGGCCCAGGTGATCACCCCCGACGGCTGGCTGCGCACCGGCGATGTGGGCGTCCTGGACGCGACGGGCAACCTCCGGATCACGGACCGCATCAAGGACATGTTCATCGTCGGCGGCTTCAACGCCTATCCCGCCGAAATAGAGCAACTTCTCGGCCGCCACCCGGACATCGCCGAGGTCGCCGTCGTCGGCATACCCGACCCCCGCCTCGGCGAGGTCGGCAAGGCCTATGCGGTCCGCCGCGCCGGCTCCCTGCTCACCGCCGACGATCTGATCGCCTGGTCCCGCCGGGAGATGGCCAACTACAAGGTCCCGCGGGAGGTCACCTTCGTCACCGCACTCCCGCGCAACGCCAGCGGCAAGATCCTCAAGACCCTGCTGCGGAACGGAGCCCCGGGGCCGGCTCCGGCGTGATCCGGTTGCGGTGCCGTTCGGGCCGCCTTACCGCCGAGGCTGCCGCACGACTCAGGCGGCAGTACGGCCGAGGCTGCCGTCCACCGAGGTTGCTGCCGCACCGCCGATGACACCGGCTACGGCCCCGGCTACGACCCCGGCGGCGCCCAGTCGGGCCGACGGCCGCTGAGCGCCACCGCCTGATCGAGGAGCGGTGCCCCCGCTGCCACCGCCACCGGTGGGCCGAACGGCCCGCGCTCCGGGCTCTCGGCAAACTGCGTGAGCAGCGCATACGAGACCCCGAGACTGGCGGTGTCGGGCGCGTACTCCTGACCGGTGGCGCGCGCCAGGTCCCAGCCGTGCAGTACCAGCTCGTTGAGCGCGATCCGGCCCGCCATGGCCGCGGGAAGGGTCACGCCGCCCGCCTGGGTCTCGCCCTCCCAGGCCTCCGGGGCGTGCCAGGCCTCCACCATGCCCTGCAGATTCCGGTCCAGCTCGGTGCGCCAGCCGGGCTCCACATCGGGCTCCGTCGCACCGGGGCTGACGCTCGTCATCGGCCCGAGGTCCTTGCGCGCCGCCTCCTGGAACGCCGCGGCCAGGCCGACGAGGTGGCCCAGCAGATGGCGCACCGCGTACGCCTCGCAGGGGGTGGGGGCATCGAGCTGTTCATCGGCGGTCCGGGCCGCGAGCTGCGATACCAGCCGGGCCTGTGCCGCGAAGTCGATCGTCTCGGTCATCGTCCGGGTCCTTCCGTCCTGCCGGGGGTGTTCTGCCGGGGCCGGCCCCGGACGCGTACCGCGCACACCTCCGGCGCCATTCCCAGTGAAGACTCCACGGGCCCCCGGAACTCATCGCCACACCGCCGCGGCGCCCCGGCTACTCCGTATACCGCTACCGATGGCGCTACCGCAGCACCGCCACGGCCACGTCGTACACCGCTACCGGCACACCGCCATGGCTATGCCGTATACCGCTCCCGCAGCGACGCCTTGAGCACCTTGTTCAGCGGCCCGCCGCGCGGCAGCTCACCGACGATCTCCAGCTGCTCCGGCAGCTTCTGCGTCATCAGCCCGGCCGCCCGCAGATGCGCGGTCAGCCCGTCCAGGCTCAGCGGCGGCGCGGCCGGATCGGCGGGCGTGACCACCGCGCACACCCGCTCGCCGCGCTCCCGGTCCGGCAGCCCGATCACCGCGGCGTCCGCCACCGCCGGGTGGGTGCGCACCAGCTCCTCGATCTCCTGCGCGGAGATGTTCTCGCCCTTGCGGATGATGATGTCCTTCAGCCGCCCGGTCAGCACCAGATGCCCGTCGGGACGCAGATACCCCAGGTCACCGGTGCGGAAGGAGCCGTCGGGGGCAAACGCCGCGGCGGTCAGCGCCGGGTCCGTGTACCGCCGGAAGAGCATCGCCCCCTTGAGCGTCACCTCACCCAACTCCCCGGTTCCGGCCTCGCTCCCGTCCGGCAGGACGATCCGAACCTGCGCCCCCACCACCGGCTTGCCCACGGTCCGCGCCAACTGCTCATCGCTGTCGTACGGCGTGCCCATCGTGATCATCGGGCACTCGGTCATGCCGTACCCGTGCACGATCGCGCAGCCCAGCTCCCGCCCGGCGGCCGCATACAGCTCCGGGGGCATCGGGGCCCCGCCGCCGGACAGCAGCCGCAGCGAGGGAATCAACCGCCCGGCCCGCGGCAGCCGCTGCCGACAGCGCCGCGACTCATCGAGAAACGCCTGGTAGAAGGCGGTGCTGCCGCCGGCCATCGTCACCCCGTGGCGCCGGTAGACGGCGGCCGCGCGGCCCGGCTCGAAGCTCTCCAGAATGACTGCGGGAAACCCGCTGACCAGCATGGCGATGACATAGTCCGGGCCGGCGATATGCGCGTAGGGGAAGGCGATCGAGCCGATGTCGTCCGCGGACATCCCGAGCGCGGTGGCCAGTCCGATGCCACCGGCGAGGAGAGTGGCGTCGGTGTGCTCGACGCCCTTGGGCGACGAGGTGGTGCCCGAGGTGTAGTAGACCCAGCTCGCCCGCCCGGCGCCACCACCTTGCCCCTCGTCCTCTCCCGGCCCGTCGTCTGCCGCCCGCCCCTCGCCCGCTCCGGCAGGGGCACCCCACGCGCCCGGCTCCCCCTGCGGCAACGCCCCCGGGTCCCCCTGCGGCAACCCGCCCGCCACCGAGACCACCCGCACCCCGTCCCCGGCGAGCTTCCGCACCATCGCGGTGTGGTCGAACCCCCGCCACACGCCCGGTAAGAGCACGAACTCCGCCGCCGACTCCGCCAGGATGAAACCGACCTCGCGCTCCCGGTGCAGCGGGATGACCGGCGTCTGTACGGCCCCGAGCCGAGCCAGCGCCAGCGAGGCCACCACCGTCTCGATCCGCGTCGGCAACTGCCAGACCACCCGCGTCCCGGCCCCGATCCCCAACTCCCGGAACCCGCCCGCCACCCGCAGCGCCTCGTCGCGCACCCCGTCGAAGGTGACGCTCCGCCCGTCCCCGTCGAAGAACATCGGCGCCCCGCGCGAGACCCGCGCCCGGTACTCGACCAGTTCCCAGAGCGTGTGAATACGGGAGGGTTCGAACACGGCGCGCCTCCTGGCTGTGAGCAGGGCGGAACGTGGCCGGGCCCGGCGGGAGCACCGGGGGCGGATGGCGCGACTGTAGCAGCGAACTGACGAACCGTCAGTCAAGTGTGGAAGGGATCTGCGCGGCAGGTGGAGCGGCTGCCGGAAACCGAGCGGGCCCGTCGCGGCGCGACGGGCCCGGGCCCCGTGCAGGGGCGGTGCTGCGTTCGGTCAGTGCTGGACGGACCCCTGGGGCGCGACCGGAATGTGGTTGTCGGGGGTGGCCACGTTGGCGGCTATGGGCATGGTGCTGTCCTGGGCCGCGAAGCCCGGGGCGGCGGGGGTGTGGCTGTCGGCCAGGGCCGGAGTCGCGGCGCCGCCGGCGGCAGCGGCCGCAAGGGCGACGGTAACGAGCGTGCGCGTGAATCGGGTCATCTGAACTCCTTGAAGGGGCGATTCATGAACAACAGAAGCTTGCCGGTCATAGGCCGTACATTCGATCAGGTGTCCTGAAATAGCTGCTGAATGAGGGGAATTGCCAGCCGGTCGCCGCGGCGCCGGCCCGGGTCCCCGCAGCAAGGACCCTTCTGCGCCGACGCACGCAGAAGGGGCCGACTTCGATGACTCCCCCCTTGGAATGTCATCGAGGCTGGCCCCTTCGGTCCCCCCTGATCCCCCGTACTTCCCCCGTACTTCCCCCGTTCCCCGAGTCTCGTCCCCCGGGGCCCTCCCGGGTATCCCCCCGATCCCCAGGCTCACTTGACGCCTATGTCGACTACTGCGGGTCGATGATCGGCCGAGTGCTGTCCTTCGCCGTCACGGAGTGACCGTCAGCGGGCGCGGCGGCACCGCCGACGGGACCGCGCTTGTCAGCCGGCTGGATCGGACGGGTGCTGTCCGGCGGCTGGATGGGGCGCGTGCTGTCCATGGGCTGGATGGGGCGCGTGCTGTCCATGGGCTGGATCGGACGGGTGCTGTCCATGGGCTGGATCGGACGCGTGCTGTCGAGCGGCTTGACGACATCCTTCTCGTCACCCGGGCGAGACTGGTTCTCGGTGGCCATACGATCAACTCCTACGTGTGGGCGCTTTTGGAGCACCCGCCCGGCAACTCCCCCGTGGGTCGCCGGACGGGCGAACCGCGGCCGAACACCTTATCGGTGGGGCTCGCTCACCGAGCCGCTTGCCCCCCGAGGCGGCGGATCGGTTGAGAAGAGACTGCCGTGTGGCGATGAACGATCGATAAACGCCGGAAGGGCGTGCCTCGGATGCCGCTACGCGACAGGCATCGAGACGGGAAACCGCTGCGAACCGCTGCCCTGTGGCAGGCCCAGCCTCTTGTGAATCGTCTGCACTTCCTGCTGGCAGACCTGTGCGCGCCCAGTGTGACCGATCTCGCCCAGAGCGCTTCCGAGTACCGCGAGTGCGCTGGCGCGCCAGCGGTCTCCACCGCTACTACGGAGCGCGGCGACCGCCAGTTCAGCGTAGTTGGCAGCCTTCGCAGGCTGATGTGCCGCCAGTTCCACCTCTGCGAGGCGCAGATACGTCATGCCCTCCCAGAACCGCTGCCGGGTGTCCTGGAAGCTGACGAGGGCCTCGGTCAGTTGCTGGGTGGCCTCCTCCAGCCGGTCGGCCAGGGTGAGGGCCATGCCCAGGTTGTACTTGCCGTTGGCCAGCCGTCGCGAGGCACCGCACTCCTCGTACAGCGCGACCCCCTGCTCGGCGAGGGCAACCGCGCTGTCCACCCGGCCGGTGTCCAGATGGACGCGGGAGAGGTTGCAGAGCGCGCTCGCCTCCGACTGCCGGTTGTTGATGTCACGGTAGGAGAGGAGGGCTTGGTTCAGGTAGGCATCCGCTTCCTCGAGCCGACTCTCGATACTGGCGATGATGCCCCGGTCGTTGAGTCCGTTGCAGGCGGAGAAGTCGTCGCCGGCGGACAGCCCGCGCAGCGTTGCCAGCTTTGCGTGCTCATCGGCCTCGCTGAGCCGCCCGGACTGGGTGTAGATGGGGGCGAGGATCCAGTGCACGCGAGCCGCGGCGTGCTGGTCGTCGGCCTTCAACGCGGCGGCGAGCAGGGTGAGACTGGCTTGCTCGAACTGCCGGTTGCTGGCACCGGAGTCGGCCATGTCCCTGGTGAGCACCAGCAAATCGACGGCACGTCGCAGGGAGCCCGGTGCGGTGTTCTGGAGCGCGCAGGCGATCAGGCATCTGGTTTCACTGAACAACCAGCTCATCGCCTCGGAGCGGTCCTCGAAGACCAGCCCGGGATAGTGCGGAGTCTCCATGTGGTCGACCAGGATGTCGCCGGGGCGTTCGAGAGGGTATCTGTGCGCAGCTGTCGCCAGGTAGAAGTCCAGGAGGCGAGACACCGCGGCATCGCGCTCCGCCGGCGGCTGTTCGTCGCGCTCGGCGCAGGAGCGGGCGTAGAGGCGTACGAGGTCGTGGAAGCGGTAGCGTCCGGGTGCCGCGGATTCCAGCAGCGAGGTGTCGACGAGGGATTCCAGCAGGCTCTCGGTCGTATCGCCGTCCATGTCGAGGAGGGCGGCGGCTGCGGCCAGGGAGATGTCCGGGCCGTCGGCCAGACCCAGCAGCCGGAAGGCTCGCGCCTGCTGGGGTTCGAGCTGCCCGTACCCCAGTTCGAAGGTGGCCGTGACGGCGAGGTCGCCGGCCCGCAGTTCGTCCAGACGGCGGCGCTCGTCGGCCAGTTTGCTGGCGAGCACGGAGACCGTCCAGGTACGACGGGAGGCCAGACGGGAGGCAGCGATGCGGATGGCGAGTGGGAGAAATCCGCAGGCGCCGACTACGTCCATCGAGGCCTCGCGCTCGGCGTTCACCCGTTCTTCTCCGACGATGAGAGTGAAGAGGGTGAACGCCTCGTCGGGGCTCATCACATCGAGGTCGATCAGGTGCGCCCCGGCGAGATCTATCATGCGCGCGCGGCTGGTGATCAGCGCTGCGCAACCCTCGGTGCCGGGGAGCAGCGGGCGGATCTGTGCGGCGTCCCGGGCGTTGTCCAGCAGGGCCAGCACGCGGCGGCCGGCGAGGGTGGAGCGGTAGAGGGCGGAGCGTTCCTCCAGGCCGTCGGGGATGGCGGAGTCCGGGGTGCCGAGGGCGCGCAGGAAGGCGCCGAGCACGGCCTCGGGCTCGGCGGGGCTGTGTCCGGCGCCCTGCAGGTCGGCGTAGAGCTGCCCGTCGGGGAAGTGCTCGCGGGCGGCGTGGGCCACATGCACGGCGAGGGTGGTCTTGCCGACACCGCCGATGCCGGTGAGTGCGGAGACCGCCATCACGCTGCCCTCGGTGGTGGCGAGCCGGTCGCCCAGCTCGGCGACGAAGGGGGTGCGCCCGGTGAAGTCGGCGACGGTGGCAGGAAGCTGTTGGGGTCGGACGAGGCCATGGTCGGCGTGGTCCGCGCCGTCGCTGAGCGTCAGGGGCGCGTCCAGGTCGGCGTCCGCCCGGAGGATCCGCTGCTGGAGTTCCGAGAGCGAGGCGCGGGGCTCGACGGCCAGTTCCTCGTCGAGGAGTCGACGGGTGTCGGTGTAGACGGCCAGCGCCTCGGCCTGCCGGCCGCTGCGGTACAGCGCCAGCATGAGGAGTTCCCGCAGTCGCTCGCGCAGTGGGTGGGCGGCGGTGAGGGCAGTCAGTTCGGAGACCGCCTCGGCGTGGCAGCCGGCCTCCAGGTCGAGTTCGAGGCGCGTCTCCTGGAGAGTCAGCCGCCACTCGTCGAGACGGGTGCGCTGAGTGTCGGCGTAAGGGCCGGCAAGGCCGGCCAGGGGCTCGCCGGCCCACAGTGCGAGCGCGTCGTCGAGGAGCTTGCGGGCGCGGCCGCGATCGCCGGCGGTCTTGGCCTTTTCGGCCTCGGCCGCGTACTGCTCGGCATGGTCCAGGTCCAGGTCCAGCGGGTGGCCGTCCACGGAGCGGATCGCATAGCCGCCGGACTCACTGACCAAGGCGGCTGCGTCATCACCCAGCGCCTTGCGGAGCCTCGAGGCGTACGTACGCAGTGCGGCGAGCGCGGCGTGCGGCGGTTCGTCGCCCCACAGCGCGTCGACAAGCTCGGGTGCGGTGGCGGTACGGCCGCCGCGCAGCAGCAGTGCGGCAAGCAGCGCACGCTGCTGCGGGGAGCCCGCCGCCAGCGGTGCATCGCCGCGCCAGGCCCGCACGGGACCGAGCACGGAGAAGCGGAGCCGCCCCCGCCCCTGTCCCGGACTGTGGTCCATGTGTCCCCCTGCCTTGTGCCATCCGTTCGTACCGTTCGCATCGGTTCACCGTGCGCAACGGTCAGTCTGCCTTGTCCGGGCCCCTTACGTCAGTAGGGGTCCGGAGCATGCACAAAGCCTCCTCGGGTGATCAGGAGGTGTATGCGCCAGTGCACAAGGAGGCGCGGAAGGTCCGCTTCCGCGCGCCCTCTGGCCGGTAGTTGCCCCTGTGCGCCCTAAATGCACCGCGCCCTGCCCTTCCGCTGCTCGGGCCGCACTCCGTCCTGCTGCTGACTCTTTCCAGCAGCGCCCCTTGTCCACGTTCCATTCCCGGACGCAATACTGACGGACCGTCAGATCAGCGCTACCGTATCCGCCATGGAGACCTTCCCCAAGATCATTTCGGTGGACGACCACACGGTGGAGCCCCCACACGTCTGGCGGGACCGGCTCCCGTCGAAGTACCGCGACACCGGCCCGCGCATCGTCCGGGCGCCCGTGAAGGAAATGACCTTCGTCGGCGGAAAGTTCGCTCCAAAGATGGGCGACCCGTCGGACGACGGTCCGATAGCCGACTGGTGGGTCTACGAAGACCTGCACCGGCCGCTGACCCGCCTCGACACCGCCGTCGGCTGCTCCCGCGACGACATCAAGCTCGAAGGCATCACCTACGAACAGATGCGTCCGGGCTCGTTCAGCGTGCCCGAACGGCTGGCCGACATGGACGTCAACCACGTCCAGTCCGCGCTCTGCTTCCCCACCTTCCCCCGCTTCTGCGGTCAGACCTTCACCGAGGCCAAGGACCGCGAACTGGGGCTGCTGGGCGTGCGTGCGTACAACGACTGGATGGTGGAGGAGTGGTGCGGCCCGCAGGCGCAGGGGCGGCTGATCCCGCTGACCCTCATCCCCCTCTGGGACGCGGAGCTGGCGGCCGCGGAGGTACGGCGCAACGCGGCCCGTGGCGTACGGGCGGTCTGCTTCAGCGAGATCCCGCCGCACCTGGGGCTGCCCAGCATCCACACCGACTACTGGGACCCCTTCCTGCGCGCCTGCGACGAGACCGGCACGGTCGTCGCGATGCACATCGGCTCCTCGTCGAAGATGCCCTCGACCTCGGCCGACGCCCCGCCCGCCGTCGGCTCCACGATCACCTTCGCCAACTGCTGCTTCTCGATGGTGGACTGGCTGATGAGCGGCAAATTCGACCGCTTCCCGAGCCTGAAGGTGATGTACGCGGAGGGTCAGATCGGCTGGATTCCGTACATTCTCGAACGCGCGGACGTGGTCTGGGAGGAGAACCGCGGCTGGGGCGGCGTCGCCGACAAGGTCCTCCGCCCGCCGTCCGAACTCTTCACCGAGCACGTCTACGGCTGCTTCTTCGACGACGCCTTCGGTCTGCGGAACCTGGACGCGATCGGCGTCGGCAACGTCCTCTACGAGACGGACTACCCGCACTCCGACTCGACCTGGCCGAAGTCGAAGGAGGTCGGCGAATCGCAGATGGGACACCTCGCGCCGGACGTCGTGGAACGGATCGTCCGGGGGAACGCGATGTCGCTGCTGGGGTTGACGGGGGAGGGGCTGTGGGGGCCGTCGGCGGGGGGAGCCTGAGGGGGCGAGGGGCGAGGGGCGAGGGGTGACGGGGGCGGGGTCGGCTTCGGGGCCCGTGGGCGGTCTGCCCCGCACCCACCGCAGCAGCGGTTTTCACAAGGGATCAACAAGGTGAGACCGGCCCCGTACTCTGACAGTGACGAGCTGCACAGAGAGGGGCAAGGCTGTGTCTTCAGATGCCACGCCGTCTTCAGATGCCACGCCGGACCCGTTCGCCGAGCCGGTTGCCTTTGGTCAGCGCATGCAGATCCTGCGGACCCGTAGAGGGGTGAGCCGCAATGTCCTGGCCGGGCTGCTGGGGAAGTCGCCGAGCTGGGTCAAGCAGATCGAGGGCGGGCGCCTTCAGATGCCCAAGCTGCCCATGGTCTTGCGAATCGCGGAAGTCCTCAGGGTCAGGGATCTCTCCGAACTCACGGGTGATCAGTCGAGGGCGATCGCCCTGTTCGCCGGGCCCGGACACGTCCGACTTCCCGCGGTGCGGGCGGCCCTCGATACGTTCCCCTTGACGACGCGACAGGAAGCTCCCCCGCCGGCGCACCTTCGAGAGCGCCTTGTCCGCGCATGGGCTGCCCGGCATTCCGCGCCGAACCATCGCGACGTCATCGGGGCTCTCCTGCCGGAGCTCATCCGGGACGCGCAGCTGGCGGCAGGGCAAGCCGATACGGCGAGCGAGCGGCGAGTGGCGCAACGACTGCTGTCCGAGGCGTACAGCCTGAGCCAGTTCTTTCTCGCGTACCAGCCGGATGCGTCACTGCTGTGGCGGGTCGTGGAGCGCGGAATGATCTCCGCCCAGGAATCCGAGGACCCGCACACCATTGGTGTCTCGGCATGGCTGGCGACGCAGGCGCACCGTGACAGCGGGCACGCACACTTCGACGCTGCCGACGCGGTGAATCTGGAGACGCTTCGCTACCTGGAGGCGTTCTTGCCGGATGCGACCGACGATGTGCTCGCCATTGCCGGAGCGCTGCAATTCGAGGCGGGATATACCGCAGCCCGTCGGGGGGACACCGGAACCGCCTGGCGATATTGGGATTCGGCACGTGCCATGGCGGAGCGGCTACCCGTCGATTACTACCACCCCGTGACCTCGTTCTCCCAAGGCGTCATAGGAGCCCACGCGGTCACCGTCGCCGTCGAGTTGCACGCGGGCGCGGAGAGCGTGCGCCAGGCAGCCGCTGCGGACACGACGACGATCCCCTCCCGGCCCCGGCGTGCGCGACACCGGATCGAGGAAGCACGCGGCTACCAACTCGACGGACAGGCGGAGGCCGCCTTGGCAGCCCTGGGCAAGGCGTACGAGGCGGCACCGGAAACGGTCCGGTACAACGGCTATGCGCGACGCATCGTTCTGGAAGAAGCGGATTCCAAGAGCCCGGCCCAGCGGCGCCGGGCGAGCGAACTCGCGGTCAGGATCGGCACCTTGGCAGCCTGAACAAGGGGGCACAAAGTGTGCCCCCTCTCCCTCCTCAGGGCCCCTACGGTCAGTCCTCGTACGTCTGCCGAATGCCCCCGCGGCCGCGTCAATGGCTGCCCGGGTCATGGCCAACCTGAGGAAAGCAGGTCGACATGCCGCACTGTATCGCCCGTATCTTCGAGCCGCTGTTGCGGTTATTGCTGCCGCCGCCAGGCCGCCGCCGGACAGCGGGGGCCTATCCCGAGGGGCCCCGCGCCGTTGCGACGGCCGGGCGCCTGGCGCGAGAGCCGGTCGTGCGGGGCGAGGGCACCGTCATGGTCCGGCCGTATCTCGTGGCGCATGAGCGGAGGCCGACATACTGGACGGTCGGGACGTGACCGCTGTGCAGCTGCGATTCCTTTCCTGTCAGTTGGCTTCGGCGTTGCGGGACGTATGCCGCGTGGCGGAAAGCAGAGGGGCGCGGCTGGCCGCGTCGGACGGCGGCTGCGGCTCTTCCTGTGGCTGACCCCGTCGCTCCACCCCTTGGTCCCCCACCCCTTGTCTGATGCCGCCCCAGGCACGACGATGTCCCGCGCAAGCTATGTGACGATCCGTCAGGTATGGCTGGAGGGCTTGTGGTGGACGGCGTGTGTGGTGGGGTGTGGCGGCCCGAGTCGGGGCGGCTGGTGTACGGCATGCAGTTGCCGGTGCAGTCGCAGAGCACTCTTTTCGCGGAGAGCTGGGAGGCCGCGGCGGGGCCGGTCGAGCTGGTCGCGATCGCGCGGGCCGCCGACCGGTACGGGTTCGCGTATATCGCCTGCTGTGAGCACCTGGCGATCCCGCGGCGGCTGGCCGAGGCGATGAGCACCGTCTGGTACGACCCGGTCGCCACGCTCGCGCATCTGGCCGCCGTCACCGAGCGGGTGCGGCTGCTCAGCCATGTGGCGGTGGCCGGGCTGAAGCATCCGCTGGTCACGGCCAAGCAGTACGCGACGCTCGACCGGCTCTCCGGTGGGCGGCTGATTCTGGGGGTGGGGGCCGGGCACGTAACGGAGGAGTTCGACGTGCTCGGAGTGGACTTCGAGCGGCGCGGTGCGGTGCTGGACGAGACGATGGACGCGCTGAAGGTGGCGCTGGGGCCGGAGGAGTTCCCGAAGTTCGCGGGGGAGCGGTTCGCGTTCGAGGGGCTGGGGCAGGCGCCGCGGCCCGTGCAGACGCCTCGGCCGCCGCTCTGGGTGGGCGGATCGTCGCCCGCCGCCGTACGCCGGGCCGCGGTGCGCGGCGACGGCTGGCTGCCGCAGGGTGACCGGCGGGCGGAGCTGCCCGGGCAGATCGGGAAGCTGCGGAGGCTGCGGGCGGCGGCCGGTGTCGATACGCCGGTCGTGATCGGCGCCATCGCCGAGCCGCTGTACGTCGGCGAGCCGGGGTGGGAGGTCGGCCGGCGGACCCTGTCCGGGGCGCCGGAGCGGATCGCACAGTCGCTGCGGGAGTACCGGGCGATGGGAGTGGATCAGATCCAGGTGCGGTTCCGCAGCCGGGGATGTGACGAACTCAGGGATCAGATGGCGGCGTTCGGGACGGATGTGGCGCCGTTGCTGAACGGCTGACCGCCAACCGTTCGGTAATGGCCGCTCGCCGCTCAGCGTTCACCACTTACCACTCACCGTTCACTACTCATTACCCACCACTCACCGCTGTCCGCTCACGGCCGACGGAGCGGAACCGGCGGCGGCGTACTCACCAGCTAAGGAGTGCAGGCATGGGCAAGCTCGACGGGCGGGTTGTCATCGTGACGGGTGCGGCGCGCGGGCAGGGTGAGCACGAGGCGCGGCTGTTCGCCGCGGAGGGCGCGAAGGTGGTGCTCGGGGATGTGCTCGACGCGCAGGGTACGGCGCTCGCCGAGGAGCTGGGGGAGGACCGGGCCCGTTTCGTTCACCTGGATGTGACGCAGGAGGCGGACTGGCAGGCCGCGGCGGTCGCCGCCAAGGAGGACTTCGGGAAGATCGACGGGCTGGTCAACAACGCGGGGATTCTTCGGTTCAACGAGCTGGTGTCGACGCCGCTGGCGGAGTTCCAGCAGGTGGTGCAGGTCAACCAGGTCGGCTGCTTCCTCGGGATCCGTACGGTGGCGCCGGAGATCGAGGCGGCGGGCGGTGGGACGATCGTCAATACGGCCTCGTACACGGCCCTGACGGGCATGGCCTTCGTCGGCGCGTATGCCGCGACCAAGCATGCGGTCCTCGGGCTCACCCGGGTCGCCGCGGTGGAGCTGGCGAGCAGGAAGATCCGGGTCAATGCGGTGTGCCCGGGGGCCGTGGACACCCCGATGACCAACCCCGCGGCGCTGGATCCGGGCGCGGATCCGGCCGAGTCGAGGCGGGCCGTGGACGAGCTCTACCGGAAGCTGGTGCCGCTGGGCCGGATCGGCCGGCCGGAGGAGGTCGCCAAGCTGGCGCTCTTCCTGTCGTGCGAGGACTCGTCGTACATCACGGGGCAGCCGTTCGTCGTGGACGGGGGCTGGTTGGCGGGGGTCAGCGTCATCTGACTGAGCGTCAGGTAGTGGGGTGGCGGCTCTTGACGGCCTCCGTGCGCGGTGGAACAGTCGGCACATCTGATCTGACGGTACGTCAGAAATCGCTGAATGGCTCAGGGACGGTGAACCTCCTTGGAATTCGGGCTCTTTGTACAGGGATACGTGGGCAAGCGGGCCGAGACCGACCCGCTCGCGGAGCACAAGGCGCTGATGGAGGAGACCGAGTACGTCATCCAGGCGGACAAGTCCGGCTTCAAGTACGCCTGGGCCTCCGAGCACCACTTCCTGGAGGAGTACTCGCACCTCTCCGCCAATGACGTCTTCCTCGGCTACCTGGCCCATGCGACCGAGCGGATCCATCTGGGGTCCGGGATCTTCAACCCCCTCGCCCAGGTCAACCACCCGGTGAAGGTCGCCGAGAAGGTCGCCATGCTCGACCACCTCAGCGAGGGCCGCTTCGAGTTCGGCAGCGGGCGGGGCGCCGGCAGCCACGAGATCCTGGGGTTCCTCCCGGGCATCACCGATATGAACCACACCAAGGAGATCTGGGAAGAGACCATCGCCGAGTTCCCGAAGATGTGGCTCCAGGAGGAGTACGTCGGGTTCCAGGGCAAACACTGGCAGCTGCCGCCGCGGAAGATCTTCCCCAAGCCGTACGGGGCCGCGCACCCGGCGATGTGGTACGCGGCCGGCTCCCCGTCCTCGTACGCCATGGCGGCGAAGAAGGGACTGGGCGTCCTCGGCTTCAGCGTGCAGAAGGTCTCCGATATGGAGTGGGTGCTGGAGCAGTACAAGACCGCGATCCGGGAGGCCGAGCCGGTCGGCGGCTTCGTCAACGACAACGTGATGGTGACCTCGACCGCGATCTGTGCCGAGACGCACGACAAGGCGGTGGAGATCGCGGTGGGCGGAGGGCTCAACTACCTCCAGTCGCTGGTCTTCCGCTACCACGACACCTTCCCGCGGCCCGACGGCATCCCCGAGTGGCCCGAGCTGCTGCCCGACTACACCACGGAGGTCATCGAGCTGCTGATCGCCGAGGAGCTGATGATCTGCGGCGACCCGGACGAGGTGCTGGGTCAGTGCAAGCGCTGGGAGCAGGCCGGGGCCGACCAGCTGAGCTTCGGGCTGCCGATCGGGATCTCGTACGAGGACACGATGAACACCGTCAAGCTCATCGGCGAGCACGTGATCCCGAAGATCGACACGGATCCGGTGCACCGGACGACCCGGTTCCGTCAGGCCGCGGGCAGCTGAACCCACGGAATTCCGCCCAGGGGAAGGGGACGCACCGCCCATGCTCGACCACCTGATCAAGGGCGCGACCGTTGTGGACGGCACGGGAACGCCCTCGTACACCGCCGATGTCGGCATCCGTGACGGCCGTATCGCCGTGATCGCCCCGTCCGGGGCGGGGGCCGGAAGCGGCATCGGCTCCGGAAGCGGCATCGGCTCCGGCTCCGGCACCGTCACCGAGGAGGCGAGGACGAGCGAGGACGCGACCGGTCTCGTCCTCGCCCCCGGCTTCGTCGATCCGCACACCCACTACGACGCGCAGCTGTTCTGGGACCCGTACGCCACCCCCTCGCTCAACCACGGGGTGACGACCGTGGCGGGCGGCAACTGCGGTTTCACCCTGGCGCCGCTGCACCCCGGGCGGCCCGACGACGCCGACTACACCCGCCGGATGATGTCCAAGGTCGAGGGCATGTCGCTGGTGGCGCTCGAAGAGGGCGCCCCCTGGACGTGGAGTTCCTTCGGCGACTACCTGGACGCGCTGGAGGGGCGGATCGCCGTCAACGCGGGCTTCATGGTGGGCCATTGCGCGCTGCGGCGGTACGTCATGGGGGCGGACGCCATCGGCGGGCAGCCGACCCCCGGGCAGCTGGACGAGATGCTGGCGCTCTTCCACGAGGCGATGGAGGCCGGGGCCTGGGGTTTCTCCACCACGCAGTCCTCCACCCACTCCGACGGTGACGGGAAGCCGGTCGCCTCCCGGCACGCCGCACCGGAGGAACTGCTCGCGCTCTCGCGGGCCGTCGCCGCGCACGAGGGCACTCAGATCGAGGCGATCGTGGCGGGCTGCCTCGACCAGTTCGGCGACGACGAGATCGAGCTGCTGGTCGCGATGAGCGCGACGGCCGGCCGGCCGCTGAACTGGAACGTGCTGACGATCGACGCGGCGGTGCCCGCACGGGTGCCGCGCCAGCTGCTCGCGAGCGAGCGGGCCCGGGAGGCCGGCGGCCGGATCGTGGCCCTGACGATGCCGATCCTCACCCCCATGAACATGTCCCTGGGCACCTTCTGCGCCCTGAACCTCATTCCCGGCTGGGGCGAGATCCTGGGCCTGCCGGTACCCGAACGCCTCGCGAAGCTCCGCGACCCCGGCGTCCGGGACGGGATGCTGCGGCGCGCGGAGAGCAAGGAGGCGGGCGTCTTCCGACGGCTCACCGACTTCGGCCGGTATGTCATCGGGGACGCCTACTCCCCGGAGAACGAGGGCCTGACCGGGCGCGTCGTGCGCGACATCGCGGCCGAACGCGGCCTGGAGCCCTTCGCCTGCATGGTCGAGATCTGCGCCAACGACCGCCTGCGAACAGTCCTGTGGCCGATGCCCACCGACAACGACCCCGCCTCCTGGGCGCTGCGCGCCGAGACCTGGCAGCACGAGGACGTGCTGCTGGGCGGCTCGGACGCGGGCGCCCACCTGGACCGGATGTGCGGTGCGCCGTACACGACGCGCTTCCTCGGCGACTGCCTGCGCGGCAGGAAACTGGTGGGCCTGGAGCAGGCGGTGAAGATGCTCACCGATGACCCCGCACGCCTCTTCGGCCTGCGGGAACGCGGACGCATCGAGCAGGGCTGGCACGCCGACCTCGTGCTCTTCGACCCGGAACGGATCGACGCGGGCAAGGCCACGCTCGTACACGACCTGCCCGGCGACAGCCCGCGGCTGGACTCCCGGGCGGTCGGCATCAACGCGGTGTGGGTCAACGGCGTCGAGACGATCCGCGACGACGTGGTGACCGGCGCGGTGCCGGGGACCGTACTGCGGTCGGGCCGGGACACGAGAACGGTGAGTACGAAGTGACGGGGGCGGGGGCGGCGCACGGGGGCGGTGAGAGCCATGTGAGGGCTGCCGCGGAGCGGTTGTTCATCGGCGGTGAGTGGGTCGAGCCCGACGGTGGTCACTACGAGGTGATCGATCCGGCGACGGAGGCGGTCGTCGGGCTCGCGCCCGAGGCGAGCCGGGCGCAGGTGCACGAGGCGGCGACCGCGGCGCGCGCGGCCTTCGGGCCCTGGTCGCGCACCGCGCCGCAGGAGCGTGCCGCGATCCTCGACCGGGCCGCCGAGGTCATGCAGCGCGACTTCGCGGCGCATGCCGAGCTGGCGCAGGCGGAGAGCGGGGCCACGACCCGGACCGCGCGCGGGATGCAGGTCGCGGTGGGGGTGGCGCGCTTTCGACGCTATGCGAGGGGGGCGCTGGAGCCGGTCGAGCAGGGGCTGCCTCCGCAGATCAACGAGGCGGGGCAGGGGGGCGTCTCCCCTGCCGCCAGGAGAGAGGGGCGAGGGGCCGTGCTGGGCGCTCTCGCCGTACGCCGGCCCGTCGGCGTCGTCACCTGCATCACCTCGTACAACAACCCGTGGGCGAACCCGGCGGGCAAGATCGCCCCGGCGCTGGCGATGGGCAACACCGTGCTCGTGAAGCCCGCCCCGCAGGACCCGCTGTCGGTGTACCGGATGGCGGCTGCGCTGGCGGAGGCAGGCGCGCCGCCGGGAGTGGTGAATGTGGTGAGCGGCGCTTGTGCGGAGGTGGGCGAGGCGGCCGTGGACTCGCCGGACGTGGACATGGTGAGCTTCACGGGCTCGACGGCCGTCGGGCAGCGCATCGCCGAGGTGTGCGGGCGAGGGATGAAACGCCAGCTCATGGAGCTGGGCGGCAAGGGTGCCGCGGTGGTCTTCGACGACGCGGACCTGGACTCGGCGGTGGCCGGGATCGGCACCACCTACTCCTTCTACAGCGGGCAGATCTGTACGGCGCCGACGCGGGTGATCGTGCAGCGAGGGGTGTACGAGGCGCTGGTCGAGCGGCTCACGCGCTACATCGGGCAGCTCCGGGTCGGCGATCCCCGTGCCCAGGGGACGGTGGTCGGGCCGGTGATCTCGGCCGCGCACCGTGACCGGGTCGAGTCGTATGTGGAGCTGGGCAGGAAGGAAGGCGCACGGGTCGTGGCGGGCGGCGCACGGCCGTCCGCTCCGGACCGCGGTTTCTACGTCGCGCCGACACTGCTGACCGACTGCACCCCCGACATGCGGGTCGTGCGGGAGGAGATCTTCGGCCCGGTCGTCGTGGTGCTGCCCTTCGACGAGGAGGACGAGGGAGTGGCCCTCGCCAACGACAGCGACTACGGGCTCATCGACTACGTGTGGTCCGGCGATACCGCCCGCGCCTTCCGGGTGGCCGGGCAGCTACGGGCCGGCGGGGTCGGTGTGAACACGGTCGGCCGCAACATGGAAGCGCCCTTCGGCGGCTTCAAGCGGAGCGGGGTCGGCAGGGACGTGGGCTCGTACGCGCTGCATGCGTACAGCGAGTGGCAGGCGATCGTCTGGGCGGGGTGAGAGCGGGGCCGTTGGCAGCACCGGCCGGTGTGCCGGCGCTGCCCTCCACCGGCTGGTACCGGGTCAGAGCTCTTTGATCAGCCGTGTGATCACCGGCATCGGGAGGTGCGGGTACAGGTTCCTCAGGTGCCGCACGATCGCCGCATCACCCTTCTCGTACCTCACTTGACGCACCTCCTCGATCACCTCCGCGCGGAAGTTCTCGTACGTGCCGAACGTTCGGTGGAACCAGTCATGCCTTCGCTTGTAGTGGTTGTGCATCTGGCCCGCCATGAGCGGGACGAAGGAGATCAGAAAGAGGGCATTCGGCGCACGATGCCCATTGACCGCGAGCGCCACCGATGCGCAGAGGCCACCTGTCCCCAGAAGCATCAGCAGTACCGCCAACGGATAAACGCGCTTCGGTACCCGCCCGCTCACGCCGTGCCCTTGGGCCACTTGCCAACAGGGGGGCCGGGGTAGTCGCTGACGTCTTTCGCCTGGCCCTTGATGCGGTTCAGTTCCTCGACCTGGGTTCCCAAGACTCCGAGCGCCGCCAGGACCGCTGCGCCTGCGGTCGCGCCGTTAACCGCTGCTTCCTCCAGGAAGATCCCGGCAGCGACGGGAGCACCGAACCCGGTCATCAGCGCGCCGATGGCCGCAACCGTACCCATGATGGCCTTCGTCAGGATTCCTGCCATCGCGACGTAGAACGCGAGCCCGGTGGAGGCGCAGATCGTGCAGGACAGGGACACCTGGTCCGCGACCGTCGCGATCCGCCCTGCGGCCGGGGACTGTCCCCGCACCGATGCCAGGTAGAGGTCGGCTGCCTCCCCTTTCCAGTGGCGGGGAGCCTGCAGGGCCTTCCAGTCCGTCTGCCCCTGCACCGCCGATGCGGGGGTCTTGATCTTGTCGACCCAGTCGGTTGAGATCTGGAAAAGCGTGATGGGGGCCGCCGAAGCCTTCAGTGCGTCCTCAATCTTTTCGATCACCCATTGAGCACATTCCCTCATCTTCTCGGCGATCCACATGAGGGCATCGGCTATTTTCTGGGGCATGTACCATTCATCGCCCGCCTTCTGTGCCGTCGGAACAAGTTCCTCTTTCTTTTGCGACAGCTTGTTCACACCGGACTTCAGCTCTTGGGTCAGAGCCTGATACTGCGAAAGGCTGAAGGTAGTCATGCCGCCCCCTGTTCAGTATGTTCCCTCGATATGTGCCTTTGTTTCTTCTTCTTGGTTATCGTAGGCCGTCGCGTTCTTGATGAGGGCATCGGCTATTTCCTGCGTGCGCTGCTGACCTTCCTTGCATCGGTCAGATATCTCGTCGACCGCGACCTCGTAAGCCGAAAACACGAGCTGGAATATGCCTGCTTCAAGGCGGCTGATGCGCAGCCCCTCCACGGCATGGTGCAGCTTTCCCAGAGCGTCGCTCTGTTCATCCCACATGCGCGCTTCGGAGCGCAGCACATGGGTGACCGCCTTGATATCGGGATTCACCACGAGCGTGCTCCTGTCAGAGGTTGTTGAGGCGCCTGGGGTCGCGGAGGGCGGCCATCGCCTCGTCGATCAGGCCGTCGAGCTTCCGCCCCTCTCCCTCTGCCTGCTCGGAAACGCTGCTGAGGGCCAGGGCGGAACGCGCATCAGCAAGCGCCTCACCGAGGGCCCGGTTGATCTGGATCACCGATGCGTTTGCGGCCCAACTCGGTTCCACGTCACACGATGTGAGGGATGCGGGGGTGAGGGTGATCGTCACGCGGCCGGCTGGATCCGACCCCGACGCCGGCGCTTCTTGGCCGAGAGCGGTGTCGAAGTTGCCTGCGGCACTCAGAGAGGAGATGGCATCTTCCACGAGCTGGTCCAGTGGACGGGAAATCACGTACCGAGTGTCCCGCTCCTCCGGGGCGGAGGTCCCGGGTGTCTCGGTGCGGGACGCCGGGTCGCCGCCCACGTTTCCCCTTCCCGGGCTTGTGCTCCAGGGGCCATGGGGAAGATTCTGTGACCAGGTGTCCATGAGTGCAGAGTGTGCACTGCGGGCAGCCTCGACCACGGCCATGCCGAGACCGCCGGACTTGCAACGCTTCCCCCAGTCCGCGGCGGCCGTTATTTCCTGCGGGATTCCGCCGCCGTCCACCCTGACCCGCACTGCACCCTGTGCGTCCGATGCTTCCGCCCTTTCGGGGCGGCTTCCTTGCAGACCGGAAAGCATGCCTTGGAGCTCGGCGGTGTAACTCTGGAACTTTTCCAGCTCCTGGCGGAATGTATTGTCCATCCGGTTTATCCCCCCCGTACGTCGGTGCATTTCCACGCGTTTGCGTGGAGAACTCAATGCGCCGACCGTAACAACGCCCGCCATCAACGCGCAGCGCCAATCTGCCGCATGATCACAAGGTTTCGGAATCTCCCGGGGGAGTTCACCGAATGGTCACATGGCCGGTGGAGCACAATACGGTTAAATCGGAAGCCAGGCTCGCCGAAGGAATGGGTGACACCGACAACCGTCGAGCCGTTTTCGGCCCACCGGATGGCACCCGTCGCCTGGCTGCGTCACGCCGTCGGCGAGTGAGAACCGGCGCGCCACAGGTCGGGCCGGCCAGAGCCGGGCTGCCGCGGCCGTGGTGGGTGCCGGTCCCGCTCGGCGTGGACGCACGGACTTCCGGGGGAGGGCACGAAGGGTCGGCCATCAAGGGCGGAGGACCAATTTGCCCTTCGTGCGGCGGCCGAGCAGATCCTCGTGCGCGTCGCGAGCACGCGCGAGGTCGTACTCCGCGCCGACCAGCGGCCGCAGGCGTCCCTGCGCCGTGAGGTCGAGCAACTCCTCAAGGGCCGTACCTCCGACCCCGTTTCGGGCAAGGAGCGGGGTGATCCAGAAGCCGGCGATGCCGATGCTCCGCACCGCGAGCCGGCTCGGTGCGATGGCCGAGGCCGCCTGCCGGGACGAGGCGCCGTACGTGACCAGTCGCCCGAGGTACCCGAGTGCGTCCACCGCGGAGTCGAGGACCGGGCCACCTATGGCGTCCAGGATGATGTCGACCGGGCGCCCCTGATTGGCATCGAGAACCCGCTCCTTGTAGCCCTCCGCCTCGCCGTCGATTGCCGCGTCCGCGCCGAGTTCGAGGGCAAGGGCGCGCTTCTCGTCGGACGACGTGGTGGCGATGATGCGTCCGGCCCCGAACTCCCGGGCCAGTTGGACGGCGAGGCTGCCCGTCCCGCCCGCGGCGGCATGGACGACGACGCTCTCGCCGGGCCGTACGCGGGCGACCGACCGCAGCAGATGCCACGCCGTCAAACCCTGCACGAGCAGAGCCAGCGCCGCGCCCGCGCTCACGCCCGGTGGCGTGGTGACCAGATCGCGGTCGGCGACAACCGTCTTGGCGGCGTAGCCACCCTGGCGGACGTAGCCGAGGACCCGTCGACCGTCCGTGGTCCGGCCGACGACCTCCATGCCGGGGATGTGCGGTAACGGCCCCTTCGGCGCGTACGGACCATCGGTGTGTTCGCCCGCGATGTGCTTGATGTCGCCGAAGTTGACGCCCGCGGCCTCCACTTCGACCAGGGTCTCGCCCGGCCCCGCCACCGGGTCCGGCACCTCGGCCTCCGTCAGGACTTCCGGATCGCCGAACCGCTCGAATTGCATGGCACGCATGAATGCCCCTCCCAGACTTGATCAGGTTTCCGCGGCTGAGCCTGATTGCCGCGACTGAGCCTGACTACCGCGGCTGATGACGCTTCGCCACGGCCGATCAGGATCCCCCGCCAAGCTACGTCGGCCCCCGACGATCTTCTGCCCGGTCGCCGTGGAAGGCCTGGCCCCTCGCCGGGTCCTGGCCTTCCTCAGCCCCGGCGGCCCAGGAAGACCGGGTTGGTCATGGCCGCCATGGGCCCCGGCAGGCCCGCTGTCGTCGAAGGGTGGCGGACTTCCGTGCGTATGTAGGCGGCGTGGTCGGGCGTGGTCTGCCAGGTGACGGTGCCGCTGCCCGAGGCGGGGAGTGGGGTGGAGTACAGGCGCCCCTGGTCGGTGAGGAAGGAGACCGTGCAGCCCGGGGCGCCGGAGACCTTCAGCACAGCCGTGACCTTGGCCGTACGGGGGACCTCCAAGCGCTCGGCGATCCCGGCGTGTTCGCCGCGCTCACCGGTGACGGCGAAGGCCAGATCGACCTTCGACGACTCGGCGATCCAGACCCGGCCCGCCCGGATGCCGTCCAGCAGCGCACGGCGCGAGAGATCGTCGGCGAGCACCACGGTCTGCGGCAGGCCCACCACATCCGGGTCGCGGTGGGCGTCGCTGTGGCCGACGGCAGGCAGCCAGTCCGCGCGGCCCCGGGTGTGGGCGACGAGGGTGTTGTCCCATTCGGCGAGGGTGATCTCGTCATCGGGGGTGTACGGGCCGTTCCAGACCTCCACCGCATCGGCTTCGTCCAGCCCGAACTTCCAGTGGCAGCCGATGCAGGTGGCGTGCGGATGCGCCGGGATGACCAGGCCGCCGGCCCGCCGGATGGCGCGCGCGTACTTCCCGAAGGCGTGGTCGCGGGCCCGGTAGCGCCAGTCGATGAAGACCTCGGGGTCGGTGCCCATCGCGACCACGTGCCCATTGCGGGTGGTGACCTCCTCGCCGGTCAGGATCAGCAGGTCATCGCCCCACAGGCCGTCCCAGGCGCGGTGCGCGGAGGTGGTGTTGTGCTCGGAGGTGTTGATGAAGTCCAGCCCGGCGGCGCGGGCCAGCGCGGCGATCTCGGCGGGAGTGCGTTTGCCGTCGGAGTGCACGGAGTGCAGATGGCCGTCGCCGCGGTACCAGGCACGGCCCCGGCCCCGGGCACGCTCGGGCGGGTGGACGGGCGCCGGGGTGTGGCCCGCGGGTCCGTACCGCAAGGTGACCGTGACGTCGTAGGACAGCCCTTGCGGCGCGATCGTGTACGGCCCGAGGGCGATATGCCAGGTGCCTGCGTTGACGGGGCCCGGCAGATACCCGGGGGTGGCCTCGTCGGCGCGCAGGAAGAACTCCGTACGCGCCCCGCCCGACCAGCCGCGGAACCCGGCGCCCCCGAGGCCCGTGCCCCGCTCGTCGAAGATGCCGATGTCGCAGGCGTTGCCGGGGGTGCCCTCGGGGACGGCGGGCTTGTCGTAGCGGTAGGCAACGGCGATCTCCCGGACGCCGTGCGGCACCTCGACCGGCAGGTACACGAAGTCCGGCGCGCCGGTGGGCAGATGGCCGGTCACCCGCCGGGACTGCTCGCCCGGCCCGCCTCCGGGCTGCCCGGCAGCGGGTGTGGCGTCGGCGAAGCTCACACGTCCGAGCGTAAGCGCGCCCGTCGCGCCCGCAACCGCCGAAAGCCTCAGAACGTCGCGTCGTTCCACCTCAGCCCCCCGTCCATCTCAGCCCCCGTCCATCTCCGCCTCCCCGTGTGCCGCCTCAGGCCCGTCTCCTGCGCCTGTCGTGCCCGTTCGTTCCGCCCGCTGTCGTCTCGTTCCGCTGCGCGGCCGGTTCGTTGCACCGCGTGAAAACTGTTGTACGCGCGTGTGACGGTGAGCGAAAGGCCTGTGGATAACCGTCGGGCGGTGAGGCACCATGCGGTCACTCACCCGCCTGACACGGAGGTGTTCCCGCATGCGGATCGCGACCACGATCTTCCTGACCGACGAGACGATCCGGCCGGACCGGCTGGGCCGCGAGCTGGAGCAGCGCGGTTTCGCCGGCCTTTATCTCCCCGAGCACACCCACATCCCCGCCAGCCGGGACACCCCCGCCCCGATGGGCGAGCCGCTGCCCCGCGAATACGGCCGCACCCTCGACCCGTTCATCGCGCTCGGCCAGGTCGCCGCGGTCACCGAACGGCTCACCCTCGGCACCGGCATCACCCTCGTCGCCCAGCACGACCCGGTCGACCTCGCCAAGCAGATCGCGACCCTCGACTTCCTCTCCGGCGGCCGTTTCACCCTCGGCATCGGCTACGGCTGGAACGTCGAGGAGGCCGCCGACCACGGCGTCGAGTGGTCGACCCGGCGGGAGCTGACCCGCGACCGGGTGGCGCTGATGCGCGCCCTGTGGGCCGAGGAACCGACCGCCTACCAGGGCGCATTCGGGTCCGTACGCGCCTCCCTCGCCCACCCCAAGCCGCGGCACGGCGCACCGCGCACCCTCCTCGGCGGCGCGGCCGGCCCCAAGCTCTTCGGGCAGATCGCCGAGTACGCCGACGGGTGGCTGCCGATCGGCGGCCGCGGGCTGACGGAGACCGTTCCGGTGCTGCGGCAGGCATGGTCGGACGCCGGGCGTACGGGCGAGCCGGTGGTGGTGCCCTACGCGGTCCAGCCCTCGGCCGGGAAGCTGGCGCGCTTTCGCGAGCTGGGCGTGCAGGAGGTGGTGCTGCAGCTGCCGCCGGCCGGGGAGGCCGAGGTACTGCGGACACTGGACGACTTCGCGCAGTACCTGTGACGGGTGACGCAGGGGAGCGCCGCGTGCGGGACGGGTGACCTGTGAGGGGGGACGGGCCTAGGACCAGCGGTGTACCGCTTCCTGCCCGTCCCGGTACCGGAGAACGATCCGCGGCGGCCTCCGCAGTCGTAGCGTCGAAGGTGAAGGGCCGCGGATCTCTGCGCAGACCGGCGGCCCGGGGAGAACGGTGAACGGCCAAGAACATCAACGGCCCGGGAGGTCAGCCGTCCCAGAAGATCAGCGGCCCCACGAGATCAAGCGGCCCAAGGAGCTCAGGTCCCTACGGCTCGATGGGCCGAGAACACCGGTGGCCCGTGCCGATTCGGCAGATCAGAGGACACGTTGACCCCTCGGCCAGAGAGATCAAGGAGATCCCATGCCTCGCCTCGACCACACCATCGTGCACAGCAAGGACCGTTTCGCCTCCGCCCGGTTCCTGGCCGGCCTGCTCGGCGCGCCCGAACCCAAGGCCTTCGGCCCCTTCGCGGCCCTCAGGCTCGACAACGGAGTGACCCTCGACTACGCCGAGCACGTCGCGGGCGGCGAGTTCGTCCCCACGCACTACGCGTTCCTGGTGTCCGAGGGCGAGTTCGACGCGATCTTCGACCGCATACAGGAGCGGGAGCTTTCCTACTGGGCCGACCCCATGCACACCAGGCCGCAGGAGATCAACACTCTCGACGGCGGCCGCGGTCTCTACCTCAACGACCCCGACGGCCACAACATGGAGTTCCTGACCCGGACGTACTCCGACGAGCTGCTGGCCAGTATGTAGGCGTGCCGGGAGCCGCCGCCGGGAAGTGCCCTGACGAGCCCGGACGGAACACCCGGCCGTAGTGATCAGTGGCACACCTACCACCCGATCTCCGGCGGCGGCGCTGTCGGTGGACGCTCGTATCCTCGGAGGATGACTTCCAGCGTGCAGGGACCTGACCAGGCATCGGACCAAGGGACCGACCACGAAAGGACCTCCGGGCCCGCCGCCCAGGGACGGCCAACGGCCAACGCGATGCGCCGTGCGCTCAAGCGGGCCCGCGACGGTGTGGCGCTGGACGCCGGCGAGGCCGCGGTGCTGCTCCAGGCGCGCGGCGCGGACCTCACGGACCTGTGCGCCTCCGCGGCCCGGGTGCGGGATGCCGGTCTGGACGCCGCGGGGCGCCCCGGAGTCATCACGTACTCCCGCGGGGTCTTCATCCCCCTGACGCGCCTGTGCCGGGACAAGTGCCACTACTGCACCTTCGTCACCGTCCCCGGCAAGCTGCGCCGCGATGGCCACGGGATGTTCATGTCGCCCGACGAGGTGCTGGACATCGCCCGCCGCGGTGCCGAACTGGGCTGCAAGGAAGCCCTCTTCACCCTGGGGGACAAGCCGGAGGACCGCTGGCCCGAGGCCCGCGAGTGGCTGGAGGCGCATGGTTATGAGGACACGCTCTCGTACGTCCGCGCCATGGCGATCCGCGTCCTGGAGGAGACCGGTCTGCTGCCGCACCTCAACCCCGGGGTGCTGTCCTGGACGGACTTCCAGCGGCTCAAGCCCGTCGCCCCCTCCCTGGGGATGATGCTGGAGACGACCGCCGAGCGGCTGTGGAGCGAGCCCGGCGGTCCCCACTACGGATCGCCCGACAAGGAACCTGCCGTCCGGCTGCGTGTCCTGGAGGACGCCGGACGCTCCAACGTCCCCTTCACCACCGGGCTGCTCATCGGCATCGGCGAGACATACGAGGAGCGCGCCGAGTCCCTGTTCGCGCTGCGCCGTATTCAGCGCGCGTACCACGGCATCCAAGAGCTGATCATGCAGAACTTCCGCGCCAAGCCGGACACGGCGATGCGCGGCATGCCGGACGCCGAGCTGGAGGAGCTGGCCGCGACCATCGCGGTGGCCCGGCACGTCATGGGCCCCTCGACGCGCATCCAGGCGCCGCCCAACCTCGTCGACGGCGAGTACGCGCTGCTCATCGACGCCGGGATCGACGACTGGGGTGGTGTCTCCCCGCTGACCCTCGACCATGTGAACCCCGAGCGCCCCTGGCCCCAGATCGACGAGCTGACCGAGCGCTGTGCCGCCGCCGGTTTCGAGCTGCGGGAACGGCTCCCCATCTACCCGGAGTTCCTGCAGCGCGGTGAGCCCTGGCTCGACCCCCGCCTGCTGCCCCATGTACGGGCGCTCGCCGACCCGGAGACGGGCCTGGCCGTGGAGGACGCGCCCGTGGTGGGCCGCCCCTGGCAGGAGCCCGACGAGGGCTTCACGATGGCCTCCTCGGGCCGTACGGACCTGCACCACACCATCGACACCGAAGGCCGCACCGCCGACCGCCGCGACGACTTCGACGAGGTCTACGGCGACTGGGAGGCACTGCGTGAGGCCGCCGCCCCCGGGATGGCACCGGAGCGCATCGAAGCCGACGTACGGCAGGCCCTGTCGCAGGCCGCCGACGACCCCACCAAGCTCACCGACGCGCAGGCGCTGGCGCTGCTGCACGCCGACGGGCCCGCCCTGGACGCCCTCTGCACCCTCGCCGACCAGCTACGGCGCGACACCGTGGGTGACGACGTCACCTACATCGTCACCAGGAACATCAACTTCACCAACGTCTGCTACACCGGCTGCCGCTTCTGCGCGTTCGCTCAGCGCCGCACCGACGCCGACGCCTACACCCTCTCCCTCTCCCAGGTCGCCGACCGTGCCCAACAGGCGTGGGACGTAGGGGCGGTGGAGGTGTGTATGCAGGGCGGCATCCACCCCGACCTGCCCGGCACGGCGTACTTCGACATCGCGCGCGCCGTGAAGGAACGCGTCCCCGGTATGCATGTGCACGCCTTCTCGCCCATGGAGGTCGTCAACGGCGCGACGCGTACGGGCCTGTCCATCCGTGAATGGCTCAGCGAGGCCAAGGCCGCCGGGCTGGACAGCATCCCCGGCACCGCGGCCGAGATCCTGGACGACGAGGTCCGCTGGATCCTCACCAAGGGCAAGCTGCCCACCGCCACCTGGGTCGAGGTCATCAAGACCGCCCATGAGCTGGGCATCGGCTCGTCCTCGACGATGATGTACGGCCATGTCGACCAGCCGCGCCACTGGCTGGGCCATCTGCGCCTGCTGGCACGGATCCAGCAGGAGACGGGGGGCTTCACGGAGTTCGTCACCCTCCCGTTCATCCACACCAACGCCCCCGTCTACCTCGCCGGCATCGCTCGCCCCGGCCCCACCACGCGCGACAACCGCGCGGTGACCGCGATGGCCCGGGTGCTGCTGCACCCCCACATCACCAACATCCAGACCAGCTGGGTCAAGCTCGGGACGGAAGGCGCCGCCGAAATGCTCCGCTCCGGAGCCAACGACCTCGGCGGCACGCTGATGGAGGAGACCATCTCCCGGATGGCGGGCTCGAGTTACGGCTCCTACCGCTCCATCCAGGACCTCATCGCCATCGCTGACCGGGCCGGCCGCCCGGCCCGCCCCCGCACCACGACGTACGCCCCGGTCACCGAAGAACGCCAGGCCGTCGCCCTCGCTTCGGACGGCCATCTCCCGGCGCTGCTGCCTCTGGCCGACTGAAACGGGCGGCCGCGGCAGCCCCGGTGGAACGGGCGGCCGGGCAATCCGCCGCAACGGGCTGCCGGGGCAATCCGCTGGAACGCAGGCGGCCCCGGCCGCACGGCGGTGGTCCCAGACCGGTCGTCGGCCGGCCGGCCCGCCCGCCGGCCCGGGCCTTCACTCGCCCTCGTACTCGGCCTCGTGCTGCAGGATGCACTGCTGCCACTGCGACAGTGCCTCCTCGCGGTCGCCTCCGCTGTCCTGGGCGGCGACGATCAGTGCGTCGGCGGCCATGGCGGCGAGCCGTACCGCGATATGGCAGACATCGCTCTGGGGGAGCGGCCGGAGGAGTTCCACCGCGCCGTCGCTGTCCCCGGAAAGCGCGGAGGCGACAACGGCCATGGTGGTGCGATCCCACTCGTACTCGGACATGGGGAGAGCATGCCCAGCGCGGGCACACGCCATCATCGAACGCTTTCTTCAGCCCGGTCGGCGGATCGGGCGGCCCGCCGGGAAGGCGGGTGCGGCCGTCCGCAGGGGAGTGTTTTCAGCCACAGCCGATTCGGTTGAGCCCGTGCCCATAGCGGCAGTACCGGCCAAAAGCCGCCTTATGAGTGACTGGTCGCAATACACACCTGGCCGGAAACTGATCAATCCTGGTCGATTACAGTGCTGCGCCAGGGGCCCCGGAAGGCCCCGGGACGCACTCGGTATCGGGAGGGCGCAGTGAGCGCAACAGGAGGCGGCGGCGCCATCTGGGGCCGCGCGGAACAGCAGGACTTCCGTAGCCGGGTACGCGGCTGTCTGCTCGGCGGCGCCATCGGCGATGCGCTCGGTGCCGGTATCGAATTCGACTCGCTCGACGCGATCCGCACGGCGCACGGCCAGGAGGGCGTGGCCGATTTCGTACCCGCCTTCGGGCGGCGCGGCGCGGTCACCGACGACACCCAGATGACCCTGTTCACCGTGGACGGGCTGATCCGGGCCCAGGTGCGCCGCGATACCGGCGCCTGGCATCCGCCCACCGACGTCCACCGCGCCTATCTGCGCTGGGCAGCGACCCAGCGCGACTGGGGCCCGGACGAGCGCAGGAAGGACGACGGCTGGCTCGCCCGCGAGGAGTGGCTGTACTCCCGCCGGGCGCCCGGCCGGGCCTGCCTGAGCGGCCTCGGCGACGAGGTCATGGGCACGCTGGAGACGCCCAAGAACCCGGACTCGAAGGGCTGCGGCGCGGTGATGCGCTCCGCGCCGTTCGGGTTGCTGGTCGGCTGGGAACCGCAACTGGTCTTCCAGCTCGCCGCCGAGTGCGGGGCGCAGACGCACGGCCACCCCACCGGCTATCTGGCGGCCGGCGCCTTCGCGGTCATCAGCCACTCGCTGGCCCGCGGCGAGGACCTTGACGGTGCCGTGCAGAAGGCGCTGGCGCACCTGGCCACCCGTCCGGGTCACGAGGAGACCACCGACGCCCTCAAGCGCGCGCTCGGCGCCGTACGGCAGGGCATGCCGACACCCGCCCGGGTGGAGTCGCTGGGGCAGGGGTGGACGGCCGAGGAGGCGCTGGCGATCGGCGTGTACTGCGCACTGGTCGCCGAGGACGTCCGGCACGGCCTGCTGCTCGCCGTCAACCACAGCGGGGACAGCGATTCGACCGGCGCCATCTGCGGCAACCTGCTGGGGACTCTGCACGGCGAGACGGCACTGCCCCCGGTGTGGCTGGTCGAGCTGGAGGGCCGGGAGACGATCCTGCAGCTGGCCGACGACTTCTCGATGGAGATGACGCAGGGGCCCGCGCTGCACGGCCCGGCCGGCTCGTCGCCGGGGTGGCTCGCCCGGTACCCGCGGGCCTGACCGGCCGTACGGAGACGGGCCGGCCGGGGTGGCGGGCAACGGACGCCGCCGCCCGGTGATGCGTCCCATGGAGGGCGGCCCACAGCGGGGCGGCCCACAGGGGTGCGGCCCATGAAGGTGCGGCAGCGCCGGTGCGCCCCGGACGCCCGCTACCGCATCAGCTCCCCCGCGTTGACCAGCAGCGACTGGCCGGTGATGGCACGCGCCCGGTCGGAGGCCAGGAAGACCGCACAGTCGGCCACGTCGGCGTCCGTCGCCAGCTCGGGCAGCGCCATCCGCTCCGTCAGCCGGCCCAGCACCTCCGCTTCCGGAACGCCTTCGCTCTGGGCCTGGAACGTGACGTACGCCTCCACCGGCGGGCCCCACATCCACCCGGGCTGCACGGTGTTGACGCGTATCCGGTCCGGTCCCAGCTCGCGCGCGAGTGAGTACATCGCCGAGACCAGCCCGCCCTTGGACGCCGCATACGCCGCCTGCCGCACCTGCGAGGGGGCGGCGACCGACGACTGCGTACCGATCATCACCACCGAGCCGCCGCCGCGCGCCACCAGGGACGGCAGGCAGGCCCGGGTCATCCGCAGGGTGCCGAAGAGATTGACGTCCACGACGCTGCGCCAGGAGTCGAAGTCGGCGTCCCGCAGACCTCCGAAGAGCGAGTCCAGCGCCGCGACATGGACCACCGCATCGATCCCGCCGAACCGCTCCACGGCCAGCGCGGCCAGCGCCTCGCACTGCGCCTCGTCGCCGATATCGGTCACCCGCCAGGCCGCGCGCTCGCCCGAGGGGTCGAGCCGCGCGGCCGACGCGGCGAGGTTCGCCTCCGTACGGGCGCCCAGCACCACCGAGGCGCCGTCCCGTACGCAGGCCGCCGCGACCTGATGGCCGAGCCCGGCCCCCACGCCCGAGACGATGACGGTCTTGTTCCGCAGCAGCATGTGTGCCTCCCGGCCAGGCCCTCGACACATTCCTGATGGTGCGTCAGGTTAGGTCCGGGGGCCGGGGAAAGCCAGAGCTGCCGCCGTCAGGGCCGCCCGTCCCGGCCCGCCCCCTCCAGGGCCTTCTGCAGCCGCCCCAGCCCCTCGCGGATCTCCTCCGGGGAGTGCGTCACGAACGACAGGCGGACCGCGGTCGCATCCGGCGGCCCCGCGAAGAACGGCGCCCCGGGGACGTAGGCGACGTCATGCCGGACCACCCCGGGCAGCAGCGCCGTCGCGTCGTACCCCTCGGGCAGGGTCGCCCACACGAACATGCCGCCGGCCGGCCGGTTCCACCGCGAACCCCCGGGCAGCGCCGTGGACAGCCCGTCGACCAGGGCATCCCGCCGCGCCCGGTAGGCGTCGCGCACCCGCCGCAGATGGGCGTCGAGGTCGGCGACCGCCAGATACCGGGCCGCGGCGGCCTGGTCGACGGTCGAGGTGTGCAGATCGGCGGCCTGCTTGGCGATGACACAGGCCCGCCGCAAGGCGGCCGGCGCCCGCACCGTCCCCAGCCGCAGACCGGGCGCCATCACCTTCGAGAACGAGCCCAGCAGCGCCGTACGGTCCTCGGCCCCGGGGAACGAGGCGACCCACGGCACCGGCTCGCCCTCGAACCGCAGTTCGCCGTACGGGTCGTCCTCGGCGATCCACAGCCCGCGCCGGGCGGCGACCTCGGCGACCGCGGCCCGGCGCTCGGCGGACAGGGTGCGGCCGGTGGGGTTCTGGAACGTCGGCACGAGGTAGAGCAGCCTGGGCCGCTCGCGCGCGGTGATCTCGTCCAGCGCGGCCGGGTCGATCCCCTCGTCGTCGGCCGGCACCGGCACCACCCGGGCGCCCGCGAAGGAGAAGGTCTGCAGCGCCGCGAGGTAGCAGGGGTCCTCGACCAGCACCACATCGCCCGGCTCCAACAGGGTCGTGGCCAGCAGCGTCAGCCCCTGCTGCGAGCCGGTGGTCACCAGCAGGTCGTCGGCGTCGGTGGGCAGTCCGCGTGCGGTCGTACGCGCCGCGACGGCCGCACGCAGCTCCGGATCGCCCTCACTGGTGGAGTACTGCAGGGCGCGCATGGGCTCCTCGGCCAGTACGTGCCGGAAGGCCGCCGCTATGCCCGCCGCGTCGAACAGCTCGGGCGCGGGCAGCCCGCCGGCGAACGAGATGACCTCCGGCCGGGCGGTGAGCGCCAGGATCTCGCGTACGGGCGAACTGCCGGTCCGCGCCGCACGTGCGGCGAGCCCCGGGACGGCAGTGGCCGCGGAGGCAGGGATCGAGTCCGGCATGACGGCTCCCATCGCTCGTGTCTGCGATTAACCGGCGTGAGCTGCAGATGGCAGGCAGCCTAAGGGGGCCGGGGAGCGGTGTGCAGGGCGGACCGCATGGTGGGCGGGCGGAGGAGACGGAGGGGCGGAGGAGGCGGAGGGGCGCGCGCCCGCGTGACGGCCAGAGCCCGTGGCCCCGGTGCCCGGTGGCTTCGGTACCGTGGATGCGCGGCCCTCCCCATGTGACGCGTCGTCAGCTACACCTGTCTGCCATGACCGCAGACAGCAGAGGAACGCCGGCCGAAGCGGCCGCCGCCGACACCGGGATCACCCACGGCACCGGGATCACTGCCCACGGCACCGGGCCCGCCGCCTACGCCGAGCTCGCCGCCGTCGGCCCCTACGGTGTGCGCCCCGGACATGCGCTGATCACCATGGTCGAACCGCATCCGGGACACGAATTCGCCTACAACCGCTGGTACGAGGACGACCACTACATCGCGGGCGCGATGGCGATGCCGTGGATATTCGCCGGCCGCCGCTGGGTGGCCACCCGTGACCTGCAACTGCTGCGCCGCCCGGAGAATTCCGCCGTCGCCCAGCCGGTCACGACCGGCTGCTACCTCTCCACCTACTGGCTCACCGAGGGCCGTTACGACGAGCACATGAAGTGGACCGTCGGCATCAATCAGCGCCTCAACCGGGACGGCCGGGTCTACCAGGACCGTACGCACGTCTTCACGGCCTTCCAGGACCACGTGGCAACGGTCTACCGGGACGGTGCCGCGGGCCCCCGTGACTTCCACGCCCTGGACCACCCCTACGCCGGGCTGGTGCTGGAGGTGATCGATGCGGAGGGGCAGGAGCAACGGGCCGAGCTCGTGGAGTGGCTGTGCGCCCGCCACCTCCCGCGGCGGCTGGCGGGTTCACCGGCGGCGATGGTCACGGTCTTCCGGCCGACACCGCTGCCGGGGGACCGGATGTCCTATGTGAAGCAGGTCGTGGGGGTGGATACCCGGCTGACCCTCCTGTGGTTCCTCCAGCAAGACCCGCGCGACGGCTGGACGGCGCACTTCACCGGCCTGGAGGAGGAGGTCGCGGATTCGGCGCCGGGGCGGGTGGAGCTGGTGGCGCCGTTCCTCCCGACCGTGCCCGGGACGGACCGGTACGTATCCGAGCTGCGCTGAGCGACGGCGGACCGGCGGCCCTCCGCGGCCGCCGGTCGCCCGCCGGGCAAGAGGGGTGGGCACGTACGTGGGGTGGCCATGGGCCCGGACATGGCCGAGCCCCCTCGGCCAGGACGGCGATCCAGTCGAGAGGGCTCGTATCTGCGGACTGCGGACCCGCGGACGGTGACGGCTCAGGTCACGCCAGGTCGAACGCGCCACCGGCGAGGTCCGACACGAAGCGGGCCCAGGAGGAGTTGTCGAACGTGAGGCGCGGACCGTCGGGGTCCTTGGAGTCCCGTACGGCAATAGCGGTGACAGCGGGCACGGCGATTTCCACGCAGGCGCCGTTGCCACCGGAGTACGAGGACTTGGTCCAGGAGAATGCGGAATTGGGCTGCACGGCCATGTTCACTCCAGCTCACTCTGAGTTACCGCGGATTCGGTAGTGATGACGCTACGCGCCAACATCACGAGCCGCAGAGGCCGTTCACCCGTCCGAATGGCATATTTCTTGATCCCTATTCACGGGGGCGGGTGCAGGTGTACCGTGCCAACCTCCCCGCAGGAATGCCGGTTCCGTACTATTTCTCCCCGGCGGTCCTCACCCCGCGGCATCCGCATGGGATTTCGCCGCGGCAGCGATGAACTCCCGGCTCTGCTCGGCGCTCAATGCCTGTGCGCGCAAATGCTCGTACATGATCGTGTACTTGTGCACATCATTGGTCTTCTCCAGATAGAGGTCGCTGGTGACGCCCTCGATGTAGACCACGCTGGAATCGGCGGCATCGTCGAATTCGAGGATGGAGAACGTTCCCGACATGCCGGCGTGCGCACCGGTGTCGTACGGCAGAATCTGGACCGTCACATGCGGCAATTGGCTCATCTCGACAAGATGGTCCAGTTGCTCGCGCATGATCAGGTGGCTGCCGACCACCCTGCGCAGCGCGCTCTCGTCCAGCACCGCCCACAGTCGCAACGGGTGCTCGGAATCATTGATCCGGTCCTGGCGCCGCATCCGCACCTGAATGCGCTTCTCCAAATGGTCGGGCGCCAGCTCGGGGACCGTGCCGGGAATGACCGCCTGGGCATAGTCGGTCGTCTGGAGCAGGCCGGGTACCAGCAGGGATTCGTACACCCGCAGCGAGGCGGCCTCGGTCTCCAGGCCGATGTAGACGCTGTACGGGATGTCGCCGAAGGCGTGCCACCACCCCTGCTGGCGTGAATCCTTGGCCATCTGCATCAGTGAATCCACGATGCGGTGGTCTTCGACCTCGTAGACCCCGCACAGATCGCGGACATCGCGCTGGCTGATGCTGCGACGCCCGTTCTCCAATCTGCTGATCTTCGACTGCGAGACGAGCAGCCGGTCCGCCACCTCTTCTGCCGTCATGCCTTTGGCCTCTCGAAGCCTGCGCAGCTCCTGGCCCAATCGGCGTCGCCTGACGGTGGGGTTGACGTTGGACGCCACGCTAAGTGCACCTCCGGCTCCGTACTGCTGTTTTCTGGTCAGCAGACTGCCACCAACGGTCCACGTCGCGCTGGCAAATGGCTGGACAAGGTGGTCACGGTGGAAATTTGGGGCCGGAATCGGGAAAATGCGCCCGCGCAGGTGCGCGGGGTGGCGGGCCGGCCGTCGTCCTGAACGGCCGGCCCGCCACCCCGCGCTTCTTGCTGCGGCTCCCGAACGGGATCGTGGGGACGGTGGTGCGTGGTCCGGTGTGCGGTGGTGCCGTGGTGCGGTGGGTGTAGCGGTGACGCATGAGGCGCCGCCGGGTGTCCTACGGCGTCAGCGGGCGCCCACCCGGGCCATCCGGCCGTGGCCGTGCCGCGACTGGCCCGGCGCACCGGCCGGTTCCGCCGAGGCCCGGGCCGCCGGTTGCCGTACGGCTCCCGTGGCGGCGGCCTGCGGCCGTCGTGGCTGTGCCGTGACGCCGTTCTGCACATCCATGACGGCGTGTGCGACCAGTCCGCCCATCGGGTCGTGCCGGATCAGATCCCGGAGACGGGAGCGCGATGACCGCCCTTCGTTCCCTGGATACAGATGCTTGCCGAGACCGACCGCATGGGCCAGCGCGGCGAGCGCCGCGGTCCGCGGGTCCGGGGGTACGCCGGTGCGGATCGCGTTGTCCAGCCGGGCCCTGATTTCCCGGCTGATGGCCGTCTCCGTCGCCTGGTAGCGCGTCGTCGGCAGCACCCCGCACATCTGTCCCGCCACGGCATGCACCATGCCGCACCGTTCCAGGTGCGTGAGGTAGGTCTGGCGCAGCCCCAGCCGGGGCCCGCCGATCCAGTGGACCGCGCGCACCGGACTGCCGCGTCGGCGCAGCAGTTCGAGCGCGGAGTCCAGAGTTGGATCTCCTGTCGGCCGTGCCATCACCACGGCGATACGATCCCCGTCTGGGGCTATCCGTCCTGCCAGAGCCAGCTCTACTAGCTGGGCCCCGGCCAGGCCGAGGTCGAGCGACTGCGGCTGCGCTGTGGTACCCGTCGTCGGGTCCAAAGCGAGCAGCAGAAGCTCCTCCGGAATTGTTCTGCGGCTCCTGCCCATCCATGCCTCCCCGCGTGGATGAATGACAGGGTGACCCCTCTCACATTCATCTGTCGAGGGTGCGTGGGGGGTTCGGTAGGGAACCGGTAGGTATGTCGTTCTCGTCTTGCACGTAGGCGACATCTTTCTGTGGGGTGCGGCGCCTACCGGTACGCGTGGCGGCGAGATGGTGCCATGCGGACACAGGACACTTGGGAACACAGGGCCAAGGCAGCGTGGCGACGTATGAAGGAGACATCGGTGGCGGGCGAGTCCCCCGGTAAGTCGGACAAGAAGCAGGCGTCGGGGGAGACGGCGCGGAGCAAACGTGATCCGCGCCTGTCCGCCTTCCGCGGGGAGCCGGCCGGGCCGGCGAAGGAATCGGGGGCCGGGACGGACTCGAAGCCTGAGAAGGAGCCGGAGGCTGCGGCGGCGCCGGAGTCTGCGGCGAAGTCGGAATCTGGGGAATCTGCGGCGAAGTCGGGGTCTGGTGTGAAGTCGGAGTCTGCGGCCGGGTCGGAGGCCGCGGCCGGGGCCGAAGCGTCTGAGGACGGCGGGGCGCCTGAGGGGGCTGGAGCGTCTGAGGCGTCGGAGGCACCTCAGGAGGCCGCTGAGGCTGCTGAGGGCGCCGATGGCGGTGGCGGGGGTGGCGATGAGCGCCTTCGGGTCGCTGTGGCCGCCTGGGTCGCCGGGAAGGGCGATGAGGACGCGGAGGACGCCGAGGGCGGTACCGAGGCCGGCGCTGAGGGCGCTGAGACCGGCACCGAGGGCGCCGAGGCCGGCGATCGCGGTGACGGTGGCGCTGAGGCCGGCGAGGGCGCTGACGGTGATGCCGAGGGTGCCGTCGCAAAGCCGGAAGTGAAGCAGGGGACGGAGCCGGAAGCGGAGTCCGGGAAGTCCGCGTCAGGCAAGGCTGAGTCCGCGGCGGAGGGTAAGTCGTCGGCCAAGGCCGAGCCGTCGGCCAAGGCTGAGCCCGCGGACGGGGCTGAGTCCGCGGACGAGGTTGTCGATCAGCCGACCGCCGTCTTCAAGACCGTCGGGCCGCAGAAGGGCAAGTCCGACGAGAAGGCCGGCGGGAAGGCCGGCGCTGCGTCTGCGGGCAAGGGCAAGGGCAAGGCTGACGGCAAGGGCAGCGGTGAGGGGGATGCCGACGCCGATGTGGAGGTCGATGCCGACGCCGACGGGACGGCGGTGGATGAAGCCACCCGGGTATTTGCTGTCGCGAAGCTGAAGGGGAAGGGTGCGGCGGCCGGTGCCGTCGACCAGGCGACCACGGCGTTCAAGATCACCCCGCCCGTCAGGGGCGAGGACGCGGCCAAGGTCACGCCCCCGGCCAAGGGCATGGACGCCGCCAAGGACAAGGCCCAGAGCAACGGCGCCGCGGAGAGCAAGTCCGAGGGCAAGGGCAAGACCGGAGCCAAGGACGAAGCGGCTGCCGAGGGCAAGACCAAGGACACGGCGGAGGGCAAGACCAAGGCCGACGCCAAGGGCGAGTCCAAGACCGGAGCCAAGACCGGCGCCAAGGGCGAGACCAAGACCGGCGCCAAGGACGACGCCAAGGCCGATGACAAGGTGGCGCGCGGTCCCGAGCGGGACTCCGAGCGGACCAGTCAGTTCGTGGCGCTGAAGTCGGCGGACGACGGTACCGCCGGTAAGTCGCTGGGCAAGACGGCGCCCAGGACGCCCGCCCGTACGTCCGACAAGGCCGTGGAGCAGCCCTCGGACAAGGCGGCGGGCAAGACGTCCGACAAGCCCGTCGACAGGCCTGCCGGTAAGGCTGCGGATAAGACCGGGGACAAGACGGAGGCGAAGCCGGAGGGCAAGGCCGCCGGCGCGCTTCCCGCCGCCAAGCCCGCCGACAAGGCCGCCGAAACGACGTCGCCGGCCAAGCCCGCCGGCCGGCCGGGCGCCATGCCGCCCGCCACCACGGGAGCCACGGCCGCCGCCGCTCCCGCCGCGCTGCCCGAGTCGGAGCGGACCAAGCAGGAGCCCCTGCCGCCGCTCGATCTCCTGGCGCAGCTCACCAACACCCCGCCGCCGCCCGAGACCCCGCTGCGCACGGTCGTCCGCCGGTTCAAGATCTGGACCCCGCTGGCGGTGCTGCTGGTGATCATCTTCGTGGTCGCCCAGGCGGTGCGCCCGCTGCCCGACCCGACGCTCACCGTCGGCGACGCCGCGTCCTCGTACACCTTCGAGGGCAGCAAGCTCGCCGTCCCGTGGCCCGACCAGGGGCAGGCGGCGGTCAAGGTGGTGGGCTCCGGCGATCTGGGCACGTTCGGCAAGGAGAAGCCGGTGCCCACCGCGAGCGTGGCCAAGATCATGACGGCCTACGTCGTCCTCCGGGACCACCCGCTCAAGAAGGACGAGGGGGGCCCGAAGATCGAGGTCGACGCCAAGGCGGTGACCGAGGGCGGTTCCCGGCACGAGTCCCGGATCGAGGGGCTGAAGGCCGGGCAGAAGTTCAGCGAGCAGAACATGCTCAAGATGCTGATGATCCCGTCCGGCAACAACATCGCCCGGCTGCTGGCCCGTTGGGACACCAAGTCCGACAACGAGGCAGCGTTCGTCAAGAAGATGAACGCCGCCGCCAAGGACCTGGGCATGAAGAACACCACCTACACCGACCCCAGCGGCCTGGACCCCAAGACCGTCAGCACCGCGGTCGACCAGCTCAAGCTGGCCGAGGCCGTGATGAAGTTCGACGCCTTCCGGCCGATCGTCGCCACGCCCAACACCGAGATCCCGGGCCTGCCGAAGCGGATCAACAGCAACATCGACAACCTGCTGCTGGCCGGGCTGAGCATCAAGGGCATCAAGACCGGCTCCAGCACGGCGGCCGGCGGCACGCTGTCCTGGGCGGCCTACAAGACCGTGGACGGCAAGGACCAGCTGATACTGGGCACGATGATGGACCAGCACTTCAAGGGCCTGGACCCCGACGGCGCCAACAGCCTCACCCTGGTCAAGCAGAACAGCCAGAAGGTCATCGAGGCCGTACGCAACGCGCTGACCTCGGCCACGGCGGTGAAGAAGGGCCAGGTCGTCGGCTATGTCGACGACGGCCTGAACGGCCGCACGCCGGTCGTCGCCACCAAGGACCTCAAGGCGATCGGCGTCCCGGGCCAGAAGCTGAAGTTGAGCGTCGGTGACGGGGGCAAGACCGTCCCGCACACCGCGAAGGCCGGTACCGAGGTCGGTGTGCTGACCGTCGGCAACGGCGAGAGCATGCAGAAGGTGCCCGTCGCCCTGCAGAAGGACCTCGTCGAGCCGTCCTTCGGAGCGAAGCTGGTCCGCATCACCTGAGCGGGCCGGGGGCCGCGGGCGTCCGGCCCGCGGCCCCCGGATCACCGCCCACGGCCCCTGGTTCGCCGGCCCCGCCCGGTTCCGGGGGCCTGATCCACTCCTGCCCGCGGCCGCCGGGCGCGTTTCTTTCCCGATTGCCGGCCACGGCCGCCGCCGCCCGTGGCCGCCGCCCGTGGTCGCCGTCCCGCTCGCCCGTCTGGTCGTCCACCCGGCGGCCCGCCTATCGTGAGCCTGCCTTCCTGACTGTCTGTCCGTCCGTCCCGCGCGTGACCGGAGTCCGTCATCGACGTAGCGCAAGCGCAGAAGACGTACGCCTCCGCCGTGGCCGCCCGCGGTACCCGGGCGGCGCAGAGCGCGGTGGTGCTGTTGCCCTCCGGGCTGATGTTGCTCCTGGGGGCGTGGGGGATCCGCCGGCAGGACGCCATATGGCGGGACGAGGCGGTCACTTACGACATGGCGCACCGCAGCCTGGCCGACCTGTGGCCCACGCTGCAGCACGTCGATGTCGTCCACGGTCTCTATTACGCGCTGATGCACCTCTGGTTCCGCGTCTACGACGTCGCCCTCGGCGGTGCCCTCGGCGAGGCCGTCGGCCTGCGGCTGCCGTCCGTGGCCGCGATGACCGCCGCCGCTGCGGGGGTCGCCCTGCTGGGCGAGCGCCTGGCCGGGCGGCGGGCGGGGCTGCTGGCGGGCTGCACCTTCGCGCTGATCCCGGTCGTGCAGCAGTACGCGCAGGAGGGCCGTTCGTATGCGACGGTCTGTGCGCTGGTCGTCTGGGCGAGCTATCTGCTGGTGGCGGCCGCGGCCCGCCCGCGCCGCACGCTGTGGCTCGGCTATACCGCGCTGGTGCTGGTCGCCTGCCTGCTGCACGAGTTCGCCTCGCTGGCACTGCCCGCGCACGGCGCCGCGGTGATCCTCGCGCAGCTGCCCCGCCGGACACGGCGCGCCTGGCTGCTCTCCTCGGTCACCGTCCTCGCCGGTCTGGCCCCGCTCGCGGTCTTCAGCACCCGGCAGTCCGCGCAGATCAGCTGGCTCATGTGGCCGGACCCCGTCCAACTGCTGACCTTCGCCGTGCTCGCGGTCCTCGGTCTCGCCTGCGCCCGCGTCCCGGTCCGCTCCCGCGGCCCGATCGGACTGCGCGCCCTCGGCATTCCCCTGCTGCTCCTGCCCACCCTCCTCCTGCTGCTCCTCTCCCATGTCGAACCGGCCTATGTGGACCGCTATGTCCTCTACTACGTCGTCGGGTTCGCGCTGCTCGCGGGCGCCGCGCTGGCACGGCTGCTGCGACCGGCCGGTGAGCCGGGCCAGACCCGTGGCCGGCGGCTGCGGCGGATGACGGCGGTGGCCGTGGTGCCGGCCGCGCTGCTGCCCGTCAACGTCCATCTGCGCAGCCCGGACAGCCGGGTCGACGATGTCACCGCGATTGCGCACGCCGTACACGAGGTGGCCGAGCCGGGCGACGGCCTGCTGTTCATGCCGTCCCGCAGGCGGATCTGGCGCGCGACCCTGCCGGACGACTTCCGTGGCCTGCGCGATCTCGCCCAGGCCGAGAGCCCGTTGGCCTCCCACACCCTCTACGGCACCGAGCGGTCCGGCGAGGCGATCCACGACCGGATGCTGGCCGTCCGCCGGATCGTCGTCGCCGGCGATCCCGACGGGCAGCCGGCCGACGACAACGACCAGGAGATCGCCAAACGGTCCACGCTGCACACCGCCTTCAAGGCCTGCCGCACACTGCAGGTCAGGGGTGCCAGGATCACGGTGTATGGACGGGCGGGGGCTTGTGGGGGGTCGAGGCCGGGTCCGGGGCCGGCGTCGGGAGCCGGAGCGGGGCCGGGGGCGGCGGTGGCGGATGCCGGTCGTCAGGCCGTCAGGTCGTGAGGCTGTCAAGGCCGTAGAGGGGCCCTGGGGTCCTTAGGTTCCTGGGTCCTCCTGGCCGCCGAGTGCCCCGAGGACCCGTGCGCGCAGGAAACGACGATCGCCATCCTGGACACGCGCATACGGACCTGCCGCCCGCAGTACCACGTCCAGCACGGCCGCCGGATCCGCGGCGTAACAGTGCGCGAAGTACGGCATATTGGCCTCCACCACGGCCCATCCGCCCCCGTCCAGCCGCCCCACATCGACGGCCGCCGCACTCGGCAGCGGTGCGAGTGCCGCCAGTCGGGCGGCGAAGGCGCGGACGTCCGGGGCGTACGGATCGTCGTCGAGCGGTGCGGGGTCCAGGCGGCCGTGGACGGCGTAGCGGGTGGCCGTGACCAGGGCGCCGTCCAGGAGGAACAGCCGGTACTCGGCGACGAAGGACACGACCTCCGAGACGAGCACCGGAGTCTGCGGCGCGGCCGGCGGCAGCTGCGTCCCGCAGGCCACCACGCCCGGCGGGAAGGACTTGTCGCTCGGCGGTTTGGCGAAGAACGGTCCGGTACGCCGTGACGCTTCCGCGTGTGTCAGCAACTCGACTCGGCGAAGGGTGAGTTGCCGTGGAAGGCGGGCCGGCCAGTCGTCCGGAGGGTCCAGCAGCCCCAGCCGCAGTGGTCCGGCGACGCGGTCGGCGGTGCGCGGTCCGCCGTACCAGTGCACCGCCCGTCCGGCCAGCGCGCGCAGGGTCTCCGGCCCGGACAAGGTCACCGTTTCGAGGCCGCGGCGGGCGGCCGCCCCGTTCAGCAGGGCGGCGGTGCTGGTGCGTTGTGCGGAGGTCAGCAGAACGGGAGCGGCGGGGCCGCGGCGCCGCGACGCCGTCATGATCCTTGCGGCGGGTGGAAGCTGCGGACGAGCTCGATGCGCCCGACGATGTGCCGGTTGAACTCCGCCAGCTCCTCCGCGGGGACCCACAGTTCGAGGATCGTCTCGCCGCCCGCCTGCCGCACCGGGTAGCGCTCGGCGAAGTCCGCCTCGATCTCGAAGCGGGTGACATGGCCGACGCCGGAGGCCGGCACATTCCAGTCGCGGGCGATCCGTATCGCGTAGTCCTCGTTGAGCACGGGGTAGAAGATCGGCTGGTCGGGCAGGCGGGGCGGCCAGGCGCGCCAGCCGGAGGCCTCGACCAGGGCCAGCTCCTCGGGGCCGGTGGGGCGCCAGAGGGTACGGGTGGCGGGCGCGGTCCCGTCCGGGCGCGGCGTCTCGATCATGCTCGTACGGTACGGGGGAGGGGAGGGCGGAGCATCGGGATTTCGGGGCCGGGGGCGCGGGGCTTGGGGGCTGTGGGGCTCGGGCTTCGGTGGCTCGGTACTCGGCCGGGCGCGGCCCGGATACCGGCGGCTAGGCGTATTGCGCCGCAGGGTCGTGCGGACCGTCCCTCACATCAGATCGGCCGTCGCCCCGTCGATCCCCAGCAGGTCCCGCAGCGCCGTCGCCCCGTCCGGGGTGAGGCGCACGGCCCTGCCGCTGCCGACCCGGCGGACCCAGTGCCGGTCCAGCAGCCGGTCGCAGAGCCGGGCACCGGCCGTGCCCGCGAGGTGGGCCCGGCGCTCGGTCCAGTCCAGGCAGCCGCGGGCCTGGGGCCGTCGCCCCGTGCGCAGCGCGGCCGGCTCGATCCCCAGGCCGTCGGTGAGCCACTGCCGCCCGGCGTCGGTGAGCGCGAACCCGCCGTCCTGGTCGAGCAGCCCCCGCCCGGTCATGGCGTCGGTGATCGTCACGCCGAGCCGGCCCGCCAGGTGGTCGTAACAGGTGCGGCCCCGGGCGAGCGCGGCGGAAGCGCTCACGGCACGCAGCCCGCGGGGCCGCTCGGCCGGCGGGTCGAGCTGTGCGATCAGGGATTCCAGCAGCTCGGCGACGCGCGGACCGGCGAGCTGGACGTAACGGTGGCGGCCCTGGTGGCGCTCCGCCAGCAGCCCGCCGTCGGTGAGCCGGGTCAGATGCTCGCTCGCCGTCGAGGGCGCGACCTGCGCATACGCGGCCAGCTCACCGGCCGTCCAGGCCCGGCCGTCGAGCAGGGCAAGGCAGAAGGACGCCCGGGTGCGGTCCGCGAGCAGTGCGGCCAGCCGTGCGAGCTCGGAGCTGTACGCCGGAGTGGTCATGACTCCATTGTCCGCCGCGAGTCTTCGGCGCCTACCGAAGGGACTCCGGCCTACGGTGCCCGTATGAGTACCTCCCCGGAGTACGCCACCTTCCACTTCCATGCGCTGCACCACGCCGACCAGCCGCTGCTGCTGCCCAATGCCTGGGATGTCATCTCGGCCCTCGCGCTCGCCGGGGCCGGATACGCGGCGGTCGGCACCACGAGCCTGGGCGTCGCCGCTGCCCATGGCTATCCGGACGGGCGCGGGCTCGCCGAGGCCCGGGACGCGACGCTGGCCCTGGCGCTGCGGCTCAATGGCCGGCTGTCCTGTCCGTACACGGTCGACGTGGAGGGCGGATTCGGCGGCGACGCCGGCCAAGTGGGAGATCTGGCCGCCGAGTTGGCGGAGGCCGGGGCGGCCGGGCTGAACCTGGAGGACGGGCTGCCCGGCGGCGGGGGGCTGCAGGACCCGGTACGCCAGGCCGAATTGCTCGGCGCGGTGAAGGAGCGGGCGCCGGGCCTGTTCCTCAATGCCCGGATCGACACCCACTGGCTGACGGACAGCCCGCCGCCGCTGTCGGCGACGCTCGCGCGCGCCGAGAGTTATCTGGAGGCGGGCGCGGACGGCATCTTCGTACCGGGCGTCATCGCCGACGAGGAGGTGTCGGCTCTGGTCGCCGGGATCCCCGCGCCGCTGAACATCCTCTTCGCCCCCGGACGGCACACCGTCAGCCGTCTGGCGGACCTCGGCGTACGCCGCATCAGCACCGGTTCGCTGCTGTTCCGTACGGCGCTGCAGGCCACCCTCACGGCGGCGGACGCGATCCGTACGGGCCAACGGCCCACGGATGCGGCCGGGGCGGGTGGCGAGGTGCTGGGTTATGAGGAGGTGCAGCGGCTGGTGGGGGAGGAGGAGTAGCCGGACGGGGACTTCGAGGGCCGGTTCTAGGCCTCCTGGCGTCCCCGGCTGCCGTGGCGCCGACGGTGCACGGCGATGACCGCGCCGGCCACGCCCAGTGCACCCGCACCGCCTATCACCCCTGCCTTGGGCAGATGACCGGCCTTCTCGGCCAGGCCGGCCAGCCCGTTGTCGGGCAGCATGATCGATGTCCGGCTCTCCGTGGGCGCGGTGGAGTCGGCGGCGAAGGCGGCGCCTGCGGGAAGCAGCAGGACGGCCAGCGCACCGGTCGCGACCGTGGCGGTACGGATCATGGAGCGGTGCTGGGCCCGCATGGGTACTCCTCGTCGTGGGCGGCTGGTGCCGCCGTAGGGGCATGGTGACTAAGGAGCACGCTACGGAGCGTCCTTAACGGTAATCCGTACGTTGTGTAACAGTCGCTGTGATCTCTGGGAGCGGTCGTGTGAAGGAACGCCCGCCCGATGGGGCAAAGGCTCTCACAAGCCGCCGGAATGGCCGATCCAAAGATTCCGTTCGCCGTCGTCTTGGATAGCTTTGTGTCAGGTTACGTCCTTTTATGTGGCGCTTTTTTGTGTGAGTGGTCACGTCGAGTGATCGACTCCACGGGGCGTATCGCGCGGTGGGCGGGCGGGCCGGCCGGCAGGCAGGGCCGCGCAGCGGCAAGGCGCGGAGGTGAAGGGCGCGGAGGCGCAAGGCGCGGAGGCGCAGGGCGTGAAGGTGTGGAGGCGTGAAGGTGGTGGCGACGATATGCGACGGCTGCGACCCGGTACGGCGCGCGCCCACCGTTTTGCCCGCGCCCCTCTCCTCGCCCTCTCCGGCCGCTCACCCCGCTCCGTCCTCGCCGCCCTCACCTCACTCGCCTCGCTCACCCTCCTCGCGACGGGGTGCGCGGGCGTGGAGGGGCTGCAGAGCGAGGGGCGAGCCCGGGACGTGGATGCGCCGCTGGTGCTGTGGCCGGACTATTCGCCTGCCCCGCCCGGCCGCGACGAGAATCCGGCGGCCCTGGTACCCGTACCGCATGTCCCGCGGATCCCCAGCGGCAGCATGGCGGACGCGAACCCGCTCGCCGTCCTCAACGCGGACATCGTCGCGCAGGGCGGAAAGCCGCCCGCCCCGAAGTCGGTACGCCGTCCCGAGCTGCACGACCTCACCAGCGACGGCAAACCGGACCTGCTCATGGCCGTCAACCTCACGCCGCGCAACAGTGAGCTGCGGGTGTACAGCGTCCGGGGCGCGGTGGTGACGCGGGTGCTCGTGCTGCGCGGGGTGCTGGCCGGTGTCGAGCTGGCGGCCGGGCACCTCGCCATCCGCGAGCCCACCAAGGATCCCCGGTACGTCAGCGTCACCGACTATCTCTGGGATGGCGATTCGATGAGTCTGTGGAACCTCACCCTCGATGACGCCCGCACCTCCCAGACCCCACGGGCCGGTGGCGGCAGCCCATGAAACGCCCGGCGGTCTCCCTCCGCTGGAAGATCGCGCTGACCGTGATGGCGGTGAGCTGCGCGGTCGCCGCCGTCCTCGGGGCCCTCGTCCACAATGCGGTGGCCCGTCAGACCGTCGGCCAGGTCCGCAAGGAGACCAGCGCCAACCTCGGCACCGCCCTGGACCTCTTCGAGTACGGCACTTCACGCGAAGGTCTCAACTCCCTCCTCGACCCGCCCCAACTTCCCGCCGAATTGCGCCGGTTGGCGCGCTCCGGCGAGCACGGCACCATGGTGGGCACGTATCGGGGCCGCCTCGTCATGTGGGCCGCGGCGCCGGCCGACGGCCACGTCATGGCCGTCTGGTCGCCCTACGGCAACACGCATCGCTCCCTCGACAAGCTCGACACCGCCATCCTCGGCTCTGCCGTGCTCGCCGCCGCGGCCGTCGCCCTCGCCGGACTGTTCCTGGCCCAGCGCATCAGCCGGCGGCTGGCCACCACGGCGGCGGTCGCGCGCCGTATCACCGCCGGCGACCTGGACGCCCGGGTCGGCAACGGCGCGGATCAGGCGGCGGGCGGCGGATCGGCCGGGCAGGACGAGGTGGCGGCGGTGGCCGCGGCGCTGGACTCGGTGGCGGGCTCCCTGCAGAGGCGGCTCCAGGCGGAACAGCGCTTCACCGCCGATGTCGCCCATGAGCTCCGGACGCCGCTCACCGGCATCCTGGCCTCGGCCGAGCTGCTGCCGGAGGGCCGGCCCAAGGAGATGATCAACGACCGGCTGCGGGCGCTGCACCGCCTCACCGAGGACCTGCTGGAGATCTCCCGGCTGGACTCCGGCACCGAGCGCGCCGACCTCGACGCCTATGACCTCGGGACGCTGGTCGAAGGCTCCGTACGCGCCACCGGCCTCGACACCGTCGTACGGATCGCCGCCGACCGGGTGATCGAGACCGACCGCCGCCGGCTCGACCGCATCCTCGCCAACCTCGTCATCAACGCACACCGGCACGGCCGGCCCCCGGTCGTCGTCACCGTTGACGCCCCGCCCGGCGGCGGTCCGGCGATCATCGAGGTACGTGACCACGGCCCGGGTTACTCCGTCGACCTGCTGGAACACGGTCCGCAGCGCTTCCGCACCGACGCCCCGGGCCGCGGCAAGGGCCACGGCCTGGGCCTGACCATCGCCGTCGGCCAGTCCGCCGTCCTGGGCATCGACCTCCGCTTCACCAACGCGCCCGACGGTGGCGCCCGCACGATCCTCCGAATGCCTGATGCCGCCCCCCGAGTTCCTCGACCCGCTGCCTGAACCCCGTTCCCCGTGCTCCGCCGGCACGGCCCCGCACGGGTGCGGCGGGGCGGCCGCCCCGCCACCTGGCCGTCCAGCCCCCCAGCGGTACCGGTCACTGCCATCCGGCTACCAGTCGATGTCATCCGGCGGCTCCGGAAACGCCTCCTCGTCGTCAGGCTCCGGCCCCAGGGGAGCATCCCCCGGCGCCCTGCCCGGCCGGGCCGCCCCGGGAGCCCCGGTCGTCGTTGCCGGCTTGGCCGCCACCGTTCCCCCGCCCGCCGCTGACGCGCCGGCTCCCTCTCCGCCGCCGCCCTCTCCGCCGGGGCTCTCCCGCCCCGCCAGCACATCCAAGATCTGCGATCCGTACTTCGCGAGCTTGTTCTCGCCGACGCCGCTGACCGCGCCGAGCTCGGCCGTGGTCGCCGGCCGGACCGTGGCGATCTCCCGCAGCGTCGCATCGTGGAAGATCACATACGCGGGCACGCCCTGCTCCTTGGCCGTACGCCCCCGCCAGCCGCGCAGTGCCTCGAAGACCGGCAGGGCCTCTTCCGGCAGGTCCGCCGGAGCCGCACGCTTGCTCTTCGTCTTCGCCTTGGCCGCCCGCGCCGCCTTCTCCGGCTCCCGCCGCATCGGCACCTCGCGCCGGCCGCCCAGCACCTCGCCGCTCGCCTCCGTGAGCACCAGCGTGCCGTAATCACCTTCGACTGCGAGCAGTCCCTGAGCCAGCAACTGCCGTACGACGCCCCGCCATTCGGCGTCCCGGAGGTCGTCCCCCACCCCGAAGACGCTCAGCCCGTCGTGATCGAACTGAATGACCTTGGCAGTCTTCTTCCCCGTCAGGATGTCGATGATCTGGCCCGCGCCGAACTTCTGCCCGCGCTCCCGCTTCAGCCGGACGACCGTGGACAGCAGCTTCTGCGCGGCCACCGTGCCGTCCCAGGTCTCCGGCGGGGCCAGGCACGTATCGCAGTTGCCGCAGGCGCTGCTCTCCTGCCCGAAGTAGGCCAGCAGCCGGACCCGACGGCACTGCACCGTCTCGCACAGCGCCAGCATCGCGTCGAGATGGGCCGACAGCCGCCGCCGGTGCGCCTCGTCGCCCTCCGACCCGTCGATCATCTTCCGCTGCTGCACCACATCCTGCAGCCCATAGGCCAGCCAGGCCGTCGACGGCTGCCCGTCCCGCCCGGCGCGCCCCGTCTCCTGGTAGTAGCCCTCCACCGACTTCGGCAGATCCAGATGCGCCACGAACCGCACATCCGGCTTGTCGATGCCCATCCCGAACGCGATCGTGGCGACCACGGTCAGCCCGTCCTCACGCAGGAAGCGGGCCTGGTGCTCGGCACGCGTCCGCGGGTCGAGCCCCGCGTGATACGGCACCGCCGCGATGCCGTTCTCCACCAGGAACTGTGCGGTCTTCTCGACCGAGGCCCGCGACAGGCAGTAGACGATCCCTGCGTCCCCCGCATGCTCGTTCCGCAGCAGGTCCAGCAGCTGCTTCTTCGGCTCGCTCTTCGCCGCGATCCGGTACTGGATGTTCGGCCGGTCGAAGCTCGCGACGAAGTGCCGGGCGTCGGCCATCCGCAGCCGGGAGGTGATCTCGGTATGGGTCGCCTCGGTCGCGGTGGCGGTCAGCGCGATCCGCGGCACCTCGGGCCAGCGCTCGTGCAGCATCGACAGCGCCAGGTAATCCGGCCGGAAGTCATGGCCCCACTGCGCGACACAGTGCGCCTCGTCGATCGCGAAGAGCGAGACCTTCCCGCGGTCCAGCAGGCTCAGCGTCTGCTCGACCCGCAGCCGCTCGGGCGCCAGATACAGCAGATCCAGCTCCCCGGCCAGGAACTCGGCCTCGACGAGCCGCCGCTCCTCCAGATCCTGAGTCGAATTGAGGAACCCGGCCCGCACCCCGAGTGCCCGCAGGGCATCGACCTGGTCCTGCATCAACGCGATCAGGGGCGAGATGACCACCCCCACACCGCCTCTGACCAGCGAGGGAATCTGATAGCAGAGCGACTTGCCGCCACCGGTCGGCATCAGGACGACCGCGTCCCCGCCCCCTATGACGTGCTCAATGATCTCCTGCTGACTGCCGCGGAACGACTCGTACCCGAACACCCGGCGCAGTACCTGCACCGCCTCGCTTGCGTCCGAGGCGCCTTCCACATCCATGTCCACGACCATTTCCACGTCCGCCAGAGCCATTCCAGAAGCCTACGAGTTCCGCGGGGGTCGCCGTCGACCCTGTGGATAACTCCCCTCGCTCCGGACGCCCGGTCCGTGGCCGCGTGCCGTGCCGGCCCGCCCGCACGCCCTGCGGGGTCGCCCGGGTCCGGGGCACCATGGAGGCACTGCGAGGTGCAGGGACACAGGCCACAGCCTGGCGCAGGCCGCGCTCACAGGCGGAGGGAGTGCCTGGGATGAGGACCGCCGGCCCCTTCGGATCCGTGGGCGATCAGCCCGATGCCGGACCCCCGCAGCGCAGTGGGCTGCTGGACCTGCTCGGCGTCGCCGCGGTGGTCCTGGACTCCGACGGGCACATCGTGCTGTGGAGCCCGCAGGCCGAGGAGCTGTTCGGCTACACCGCGAAGGAGGCCCTGGGCCAGTACGCGGGCCGGCTGCTGGTCCACGAACAGCATCTGGACCTGGTGATCAGACTCTTCGCAGAGGTCATGGGCACGGGCAGCAGCTGGGCCGGCGCCTTCCCCATCCGGCACAAGGACGGCAGCACCCGGCTCGTGGAGTTCCGCAACATGCGGCTGCTGGACGTCCGGGGTGACCTCTATGCGCTGGGGATCGCCACCGACGAGGCGGTCCTGCGGCAGGTGGAACGGGATGTGGCCCTCTCCACGCGGCTGGTCTCGCAGTCCCCGATCGGCGTGGCCGTCTTCGACACCGACCTGCGCTACCTGGCCGTCAACCCGGCGCTGGAGCGGATGAACGGTGTTCCCGCCGGGGACCATTTCGGCCGGTCGGTCCGCGAGGTGCTGCCCTTGATGGACCTCGATGCGCTCGAGAAGGCGCTGCGGCAGGTCCTGGCGACCGGCAGCCCCCTGGTCGACGCGTACACCTTGGGGCGTACCCCCGCCGATCCCGACAACGAGCACGCCTGGTCCGTCTCCTGCTACCGGCTCGAGGATCCCGGCGGGCGGATTCTCGGGGTGGCCGGCCTGGTCGTGGATGTCACCGACCGGCACCGCGAGGCCACCGAGACGGCCCGCACCCGTCGGCATCTGGCCATCATCGCCGACGGCACCTCCCGTATCGGCACCACTTTGGAGGTGGAACGGACCGCCCGCGAACTGGCCGACGTCACCGTGCCCGAGCTCGCCGACGTGGCGGCGGTCGACGTCCTGGATTCCGTCCTGGACGACCGCCGCCCCACCACACCCGGCGACCACCATGCGCTGTTCCGTGCCCTCGCGGTGCGCGCCGCCCACCCGACCGAGGCGGTGCGCGCCGCCGATCCTCCCGGCCGCCTCGCCAGCTACGGGCCCGACCGGCTGGTCACCCAATGTGTGCGCACGGGCCGCCCGATCCTGGTTTCCCACGTCGAGAAGCGGGACCTGACGCGCATCGCGCGCGGCCCCGAGGCTGCCGCCCTGCTGGCCCGCGCCGGCATCCACAGCTACCTCACCACGCCACTGATCGCCCGCGGCGAGGTACTCGGCGCGCTGTGTCTCAGCCGCGCCCGCAACCCGCTGCCCTTCGACGAGGACGACCTGACCCTCGCCGCCGAACTGGCCGACCGCGCCGCGGTGTGCATCGACAACGCCCGCCTGTACCAGAGCCTGCGCAATACGGCGGTGACCCTCCAGCGCAGCCTGCTCCCGGACCGCCCGCCGCACCGGACGGGACTGGAGACCGCCACCCGCTACCAGCCCGCCGGCACCACCAGCGAAGTCGGCGGCGACTGGTTCGACGTCATCCCCCTGGCCGCCGACAAGACCGCCCTCGTCGTGGGCGATGTGATGGGCAGCGGCATCAATGCCGCCACCACCATGGGGCGCCTGCGCACCGCCACCTCCACCCTGGCCGACCTCGATATCCCGCCGAGCGACGTACTGCGGCACATCGACAAGATCACCGTCGGGCTGGAGTACTACGCCACCTGCGCCTACGCCGTGTACGACCCGCACCGCGCGATCTGCGACATCGCCATCGCCGGCCATCTGCCCCCGGTGCTGATCCGCACCGGCAAGCCCCCTGAACTCCTCGACCTGCCCACCGGCGTACCCCTCGGCGTCGGCGGTGTCCCCTTCGAGGCCACCACCTTCCCCCTGCACCCCGGCGACCGGCTGGTCCTCTACACCGACGGTCTGGTCGAGACCCGCCACCAGCCCATCGACGCGCGCCTGGACCTCCTCCTCCGCCTCCTCGGTACCCCCGACCGTTCCTTGGAGGCCACCTGCGACCGCCTCCTCGACGCCCTTCGCGACCCGGACGACCACGACGATGTCGCCGTCCTCATCGCCCGTCCCCTACGGCTCGAAGGGCCGGTTCCCCCCACCCCGGCATGAGCGGGTCACGGCAGGGTCACGCCCGATCAACACCGGAGCCATGGTCGGCCTTCCACGCTGAAGGAGATACCCACGTAGGCCGTCCGCCCAAAGGAGGCATCATGGTGAAGCGCATCCGGAAACACCTACCCAGCGTGATCGGCGCATCCGTCCTGACGGTGGCGCTCGTCGGCACGGGTGGCGTGATGAGCGTGCAGGCGGCACCTCAGACAGCCAAGACCGCCTCGACATCGTCGAGCGCGGCGCCCAGCCTGCTCTGCAAGTTCCTCAGAGACCCCAATACCGGCAAGCTCATCGTGGTGAACGTACGGAACGGCAGGGTCGTCCAGAATCCGAGGCTCTGCGTCTTCGGCGGCGGCGGCGGTGTCGGCGGCACAGGAGGCGTCACCACGGGTGCCACCACTACGGGTGCCACCACCACGACGACCGGCACCAGCGTGACGACCGGCGCCACCACTACGGGCGCCACCACCACGACGACCGGTGCCAGCACGACGGTAGGCGCTCAGACGACCCAGGGTCAGGCCAATCAGGGTCAGGCCGTCCAGGGTCAGGCCGTCCAGGGTCAGGCCGTCCAGGGTCAGGCCGTCCAGGGTCAGGCCAATCAGGGTCAGGCCGTCCAGGGTCAGGCCGTCCAGGGTCAGGCCGTCCAGGGTCAGGCCGTCCAGGGTCAGGCCAATCAGGGTCAGGCCGTCCAGGGTCAGGCCATCCAGGGTCAGGCCAATCAGGGTGCTGGCACGCTGACGGGTAACGCTGTCACGGTGGGCGCCACGATTACCGGTGCCACGATGGGCGGTACCACTACGACGCCCCCCACTACGGCGGCTCCCACTACGGCGGCTCCTACCACCAGCGCCATGCAGCAGTAGGACATGCAAGCGGCAGGACAGGCAGAGGAGATGTCTGCCGCTGAGGGCCGCTGATGGGCGGCGGCGAACACCACCGTCAAACGGGGGCCGTGCGCAGCGGGGGAGCCTCGGTACGAGCGCGCACGGCCACCGTTGGCGGTCGTCGGAGATCAGGCGTAGAAGTTGCGCTGCCACCGGTGCTTGGCCAGAACGGCCAGTTGCTCACCGGTGAGTGGCCGCCCGTCGCTCACCGCCGTGTTGCGCTCGACGTTGCGTACGCTGCGCATTCCGGGGATGACCGTGGAGACCGCCGTCGAACTCAGCACGAACCGCAACGCGGTCGCGGCGATCTCATCGGGAGCGATGCCGAGGTCGGCGACGATGGCCGCCACCCGCCGGCCGACCTGTGCCGGCCGGTCGTCGCGGAAGTAGCGGTTGCGCCAATCACCTTCCGGGAACACCGTGTCGGCCGTGACCCGGCCGGTGAGGCCGCCCTCGTCCAGCGCCACCCGGACGATGACGCCGACGCCGTGCTCCTCGCAGGCCGGCAGCAGGGAGTCGGCCGGCGCCTGGTCGAAGATGTTGTAGATGACCTGCACACTGTCCACGGCACCGCTGCGCACGAGCGCGAGCGCACTGTCGGGCTGGTGGTCGTTGACGGAGACGCCGAACAGGCGGATCTTTCCCTCCCGCTTCAGCTCGCTGATCGTCTCCAGCCAGTCGCCGCGGCCGACCCAGTCATCGCTCCAGATATGGAACTGCAGCACGTCGAAGTGGTCCAGGCCGCTGGTGCGCAGACTGGTCTCCAGGCTTTCGCGGATGTGCACACCCGGGAACGCCTCGGCCGGGTCCGTGCCGCAGGACGGCTGCCAGACGCGGTTCTTGGGCGGCACCTTGGTCGCCACGCGTACTTCCTCGCCGCCCCGCTCACGGACGACACGGCCGACTATGCGCTCGCTCTCGCCATAGCCGCGAGCGGTGTCGATGAAGTTCACGCCGAGGTCGACGGCACGGTGCAGCGCGCGTACGGATTCGTCCTCCGTGGCACCCACCCACTTGGACTCACCGATCCCCCACGCACCGTAACCGATTTCGGACACGGACAACCCACTGCATCCCAGCTGGCGGTAGCGCACCGTCGTCATCCTCCCCGTCTGGCCCTTGCCCCGGACTCCCGGCCGGGACGAGCCGCGTCTCCTGCCCCGAATTCCTTTGACGATAGGCGACTTGGGCGGCGCGGTCAGGTGGATTCCCGGCGCCCTCGGCCAAGCCGGAGACGAGCAGCACGTACGCATCGACCCGCGGCTGACCGCCTGCGCAAGAACTCGGAAGCCTCCTTCAGTCAGCGACCGCGGTCAGCAGCTCGGCTCCCTGTCGTCGCAGTACACGCTGTTCCACACCACCCGTGACATCCTGCGTCGCTACGGTCCCGATGTCGCACCCTGGAGCAGGCAGGGCGAGATCACCTTCGGCTCGCTCGCGGTCACCGTCCTCAACGCCGTCGTGTGCCCTCTTCTGACCCGCTGGCACCCCGCCGTCGCCGAGCACGAAGCGGCGAGACCGCCCGGAGTCGCCCCTCAGCAGCACGAACAGTCGTGGGAGCACGAAGCCGAACTACGACAACAACTGCGCCTGGCCCGGAACACCTTGACGGACCTGGCCCGCGTCCTCGCAGAAGTAGCGGGAGCCGCCGACCTCTTGGCCCCCTCACCACCCCGCATCCCGAATCAGGCGGGGGGCTTGGAGAGCGGCACTCCCACGTAGGCGGCGGTCGCCCTTCACCCGTCGTCGCCGATAGCCGCCTTCGGCCAAGTCTTCGGCCAAGTCTTCGGGCACGCGCTCGATCAAGGGCCGGCACCTGTAGTGCGGGAGCCTGTACGGGAAGCCGTGCGTGACTTCCTCGGCCGGGCGGACGCCCCCTGCCCGCCTTACACGCTGGGGGCGCGGAAGGGGACTTGCCGACGGGTGGCCTCGTCGATCTCCTCGACGGTGAGGAGGGGAGTGGCCCGGGTCTGCAGGGCCCCGCTGGCCTTGACGGTGAGGCTGATGGCGGCCATGGACACCGGGTCGGGGAGGTCGACGATGAGCACGATGTCGTCCTCTCCGAAGGCGAAGTACACGGACTCGACCGTCCCGCCGAGGGCCGTGACGACCTGATCGACGGCAGCGCGGCGCCCACTCGCGCCTTCCTTGAGCAGCCCCTTGGTGCCCTCGGACGTATAGGTGGCCTGGATCAGAAACTTCGGCATCGGGACGCTCCCTGCCCATCGCATGTCCGGTGTGCAGAGGGCCTTCCCGCTGTCACACCGACCGCCACGCACCGAATGCCCTGATTCACCCGATAGACGCCAGTGCGGTGGGGGGCCTGTTCGGCAGCAGCCGACTCCACCTCAACATGGCGGACGCGGTGGACGCAGTGGCACGCGCAGGCGCAGAGCCCTGAAACGACCAAGGGCCGGCCCGGGAGGAAACCCTCGCGCGTCTGCTGTCGTTGATGTCAGACGTGGATGTCAGCGGTTGAGGACCTTCGGGTAGGGGCAGAGCTCGGAGCCGCCATACAGCCCGTCCGCTCGAAGGGGGAAACCGCACCAGGTAACCACGCGTTAGATGCGGTTTCAACATTTCTTGTAGTGGTGGTGGGATACTGGAGTTAAAGGACATCCTTCGCTGAAAGCTGTGGGGAGAGGGATGATCTCGGTGCATCTGCTACAAACTTCCCGCCCGGCACCTCCTCCGATGCGGTTGGGTATGTGGTACCTCGTTCCGGGTCTTGCGCTCCTGGCCGTACTCGCCGGTTACGTAATCCTGGCTAATGGGGTGAATCCGGTAGTGGTGATAGTGCTCGGAATACTAGCGGCGACATTCTTGGTCTTTGCCCACTCCGGACCTATCCAGGAAATCTCTACTGATCTGAAAAGCTTGAAGGTCAAGTTCCAGAAACAGATCCAAGGGCAACAGGAGCAGATTAAGGGGCAAGAGGAAGAGATCAATGGACTGGGAGACCAGGTCGGCATCCTGAAGTTGGTTGTACGTGGCCTTGTCACCAGACATATGCTCTCGCATCTGAACAAGATCGCAGGTTTGCAGGACGACTATGTGCGTTTTGAGTGGTCCATGTACAACGAATTGGAACACCTGGACGCAATGGATTATGTGGCCCCTCATAATGGGACCGGATTGCAGGCGATGAGAAACGATCACGGGCATCCTGGAAGTGAACTTCGCCTCAAGGATTATCTGGATATCACGCCAGAGGGGTTGAAATACCTGGATGCCTGGGGACAGGTGTCTAAGGAGTGAGAGGAGCTGGCATCTGGCCGTCGCGGCCGGCCGTTGCTCCTCGCCGTCACCGCGCGGGTATGGCACGTCCGAGCAAGGCCAATAACCGAAGGCGCCACCAGCTTGGGAAGTTTGGGTTCTCGGTGGGGCTGCTTGGCTGAACTGCGGCGGAGCGGGCGCGGGGCCTGCCTGGCCGGCGGCCTGGTCCCCGCCGTCCCCGTGGTTCCCCGCACGATCTGGCACATGTCTGGCACGGGATCGGCCGTCCGATCTGTACGTCTGCCTTGAGCCACGGACTACTCGTAGGTGGTCGCAGCTCGTAGAGCTTGTGCGAAGAAGCTCCAGTGACCGCCGACGGGCAGATCGCGACCGGCGTTGCTGTACGCGCCGTCCGCGTCGTCCAGGTGGTACGGGTTGATCGAGAAGGCAAATGGCGCACGCAGCAGGTGATCGACAACGACCCCGTGCTGCCGTTCGTGCTGCGTCTGCGCGATCAATCGGAGCCGCGAGGCCTTCCGGTGTTGACGGCGCACATTCCTAGCCTCGCCAGCGAAGCCAACGCACAAGGTACGGAAAGAGGTGGAGGTCTGGAGTGTCTGGCGACCCTCTACCGGCTGCTCGGGGGGAAGGCCGCTGACGTCACGTCGCCTGATCAATCAGTCTGTGAGGATCACGACGGTCGACCGGGTCAGTCACGGTTGCTGTACTTCGCTGCTGTATCCGCAGTGCATCGGACCCGCCTTACCTGGCCGGAGGGTCGCTCGAAGCGGACGCTGCCTTCCTCTCGCATCGGGCGAAGTCCTCCCACCATCCACTCGTACTGGAGTTTCATCGAGGTGGAGCAGAATCACTATCCCGAGAGGCTGGCGCATCATCGTCGGGAGGCAATGACACACCAACGATCGGGGCTGACAGTTCCTTGGGCGCAACAGCGGCAAGTTGGAGCGCCTTACCCACAGCCTCGTCTCGACCGGCCTCCGCCTCGTTTCGACCTGCCTCGGCGGCCTTGCGTGCGGACTGACCGCTTTGAACGCCGAAGTAGGCACCAACCAGAGTCCCCACCACGCCCGTGACACCCGAGAACATCCCCGGCACGCTTCCCTTGTCCTTGGCCACGATGACTGCAATGGCGAAAGTGATGAGTACTACGCAGAAGCCGCCCACCACTACCCAAAGGCCATAGGTCCAGCGCCACGAACCGCTGTTGTTTTCGTCAGGCGGGTCCGTTGCGTTCATTGGCCGCCTCCTACAGCTGAAGGTGAACCTCTACCAATCCTCGCATTCATGGAGCTAACAGCAAGCTGGCGCGACGTCGCGAGGTCGGCTCCGCGGGTTTGGCCGGTGTCCTGCCCGGTTTGGGGTCGAGCATGATCAGGGGGCCGTACGCTTGCCGGCAACTCGGGCAGGCTTCACCCTGGCCCGGTGGTCGGCGGTAGAGCCCACACCTTCACGTTCGGCAAACAGCTCGACATTCGCCCGATCCGCTCCGCGGACTTCGACGGCGACACCGAGCTGACCGAACGCGCGGTAGCCGCATACATCGCCAAGTACGCCACCAAAGGCGCCGAGACAGCCACGGGCACCCTGGACCGCCCGCTCAAGTTCCTCGCCGAACTTGCCCAGCTCGACATCAGCGACCACGCACGCCGCATGATCCGCACCGCCTGGACCCTCGGCGGATGCCGCGACCTGGAAGACCTCCGCCTACGCGCCTGGGCCCACATGCTCGGCTTCCGCGGCCACTTCTCCACCAAGACCCGCCACTACTCGACCACTCTCGGCGCCCTTCGCACCGCCCGCGCCGAATGGCGACGGCTCCAAGCCCAGCCGAACACCCTGGAGCCGGCTCCTGCCGACCCCGACGAGACCACGCTCGTCCTCTCCCACTGGTCCTTCGCCGGCACCGGCCTCACCCCCGGCGAGTCCTGGCTCGCCGCCTCCCTCCAAGGCGATCCCCAACACGACCGCGAAGCCGCCAGCGAACCCCGTGCCGAACCCAACACCGAAGGAGGCAACCGGACATGACCACCGCTACCGGGCAACTGCTGACCGTGCCGGAGGTCATGGCACGGCTGAAGTACGGACGCTCCAAGGTCTACGACCTCATCCGCTCCAAGCGCCTCACCTCGATCACCGAAGGCCGCTGCCGCCGCATCCCCGAGAACGCCTTGCAGGACTACATCCGCGACCGGATCGAGGAGGCGGCCTGATGGCTCCGCAGCGCAAGCGGAACCCCAACGGGGCTGGCACCATCACCCAGCGCAAGGACGGCCGCTATCAAGCCGCTGTGTACGTCCTTCAACCCGACGGCACCCGCGCCCGCAAGTACGCCAAGGGCAAGACCTGGACCGGAGTGCGACACCAAGCGCCGCGCCCTGCTCGAAAAGGTCGACCAGGGCGTGCCCGTCCCCACCCGCTCGGCCAAGCTCTCCGAATGGGTCCCGTACTGGCTGGACAACGTGGTCAAGCCGCGCCGCAAACGCAGCACCTACGACAAGTACGAAGCCCACGTTCGCCTCTACCTAGTGCCCATGCTGGGAGCCAAGCGGCTGGAGTCACTGGGCGTCGCTGACGTACGGCGCACCCTTCTCCAGTTGGAGAAGAAGACCACCGCTGCAACGGCCAAAGAAACGAGCGGGGGAGAAGTGGCAAGACGGCGGCTACGTCTTCGCTACTCGGAACGGTCGTCCGGTCGAGCCGCGGAACGTCTACCGCTCCTTCACCCGCGTCGCCCAGTCCGCCGGCCTCCGCGTGATCCGGCTGCATGATGCCCGCCACGGATGCGCGACGATCCTCACGGCCGCCGGCGTCGCTCCTCGCGTCGTGATGGAGATCCTCGGGCACAGCCAGATCAGCATCACCATGGACGTGTACACGCACGTCGTCCAGGACACCCAGCGTGAGGCCATCAGCCACATGGACCGGCTGCTCAAGAGGCGTCCCGGGCTTGAGTAGCCGTCGCCGTTGATGTCAGACCTGGATGTCAAAGGCCCTTCACCTACGAAAAATCGTAGGTGAAGGGCCTTTGAGCTGGTGCCCCCGGCAGGATTCGAACCTGCGACACCCGCTTTAGGAGAGCGGTGCTCTATCCCCTGAGCTACGGAGGCAAGGCCTGAGCCCCTGACAGGGTAGCCGATGCGTTCGCTGTAGTTCGCTTCTGTTGGGGATGGGGGGTGGGTGTGGCCTGGTGGTGGGGTGAGGGGGCGGGATGTGCCGATGGCGGTGGTCTGGGTGACCACCGCCATCGTGGGGGTGCTGTTGTCGGGCCGGTTGGTGGAGTCGTGGCCCGGGTGGGGTGTCAGCCGGCGATGTGCCAGCTGAGGGTGCCGTCCGCGCTGGTGAGAAGGGCCAGGAGGAGCAGGTCGACGGCGCCGAGGGTGATGCCCAGGAGGGCGCGGCCGCGGCGGGTGGTGCCGCGGGCCAGGGAGAGGCCGCCGAGGACCAGGGCGCAGGGGCCGAGAAGGATGTTCAGGACCAGGGTGCCGAGCAGGCCGAGGATGAAAGAGGCCACGGCCATGCCGTCCGCTTGGGGGCGGAGGCGGGGACGGGCGGTCGGCCGGTGCGGCTCCTTGGCTTCCGCGGCCGTCGCGGGCGAGGCCGGCGTCGGCGAGGTCGTGCGGGAGGCTTCGCTGAGCGTGGTCATCGGGAGGTCACCTCGGCGTGGTGGCGGCGTTCGCGGAGGAAGAAGACGAGCAGCCAGCCGGCGATGACGGCGGCCGCGACGAGGGTGACGGGGACGGGGAGGTGTGCCGCGGTACCCAGCATGATCCCCATCAGGAGAAGGGCTGCGACGAGGAAGAGCATGATCTTCCTTTCCGATTCCAGAGGACAGTTGTTCACTCAGTTCCTCCAGTCTACGACTGCCCACGGGTGGAGTAGTTCGGAGAACGGTTGTTTACTGGATGACATGAGTCACAGTCTTGGAGTCCGGCAGGCCCAGAAACAGAAGACCCGTCAGGCGTTGCTCGATGCGGCGCTCGGCCTGCTGGAGGAGCAGAGCCTGAGCAGCCTGGGGCTGCGCGAGGTGACGCGGGTGGTCGGGATCGCTCCCACCGCGTTCTACCGGCACTTCCGGGACATGGGTGAGCTGGGCGTCGCCCTGGTCGAGGAGGCGCTGGGGAGCCTGCATGCGATGGTGCGGGCGATCCTGGCCGAGCAGGACGGGGCCGAGGAGCGGATCGACCGTACGGTCGCGGTCGTGGAGCAGCATGTGCGCCGCTATCCGCTGCACATCAGGTTTGTGGCGCGCGAGCGGCACGGGGGCGTACGGGCCGTGCGGCAGGCCATCGCGGACGAGATGGACCGGTTCGCGGAGGAGGTCGCGGCGGCGCTCAAGTCCCAGCCGGTGTCGGAAGGGTGGCGCGATGACGATGTGCGGATGCTGGCGGAGCTGTACGTGGACCGGCTGGTGACGACGGCCGCGGCGTTGCTCGACGCGGACGCGGACGGCGCCGAGGGGGCGGCCGAGCGGGTGGTGCAGGTGGCGCGCAGGCAGTTGCGGCTGATCAGTATCGGGCGGCGGCACTGGCGGGAGGAGGGGCGGGGGGAGTAGCAGAGGAGGGGGAGTGGGGCGGGGGCTGTTTGTGCGGCCGCTTGACTTCGGTGGGCGGGTGGCGGGGGTGTTCGTCTTCGTCAGGCGCGCGCCGGGGTTACCCGTACGCGATAGGTGCCGTCCGGGTTCTCCGTCAGGACGGTGACGGCTGCGCCGCTGTGACGGTCCGTGTAGGTGTCGCCGGGGAGGAAGGTGGCGTCGGTCAGTTCCGGGTCGACGTATTTGTTGTCCTGGTAGCAGCCGTCGCTGTGCGGGGTGGCGTCCACGATGCGCATCGGCCCGCGGCCGGAGGGGACGTCGGTGGCGACGCGGTAGAGGAGGATCCCGGGCCGGCAGACCGTGGGATCGAGCGGGCCGCGGGTGCGGGCCTCGGCGACTAGAGCGGTGTGGGGTGAGGTCGGGATGACGATGATCTTGGTGCCGCCGGGGGTGGAGACCGGGGTGAGGGTGTGTTCGCCGGGCGTCCCGCGGCGTGGGGCGCAGTGCACCTGATCGGCGGACAGCCAGCCGAGCTTCCACTTGTGCCAGCCGACGAAGTCGTTGCTCGGCCCCCAGTCCTCGTCCATCGGATCCCAGTGCCCGACCGGGGGCGGGGCGTCGCGGTCGTCGGTGAAGTAGAGGTCGGGCAGCCCGAAGCTGTGGGCGTTCTCGTGGTTGAGGACGCGGAAGGCGCTCACCCCGGACTGCCGGCTCCAGATGAAGGACGCGTTCCGGAACGGCACCCCGTCGGCGGTCTTGAGGCCCATGTCGCCGCCGCTGAAGGTGACCGACAGGACCGTACGGGTCGCGGGCGGGCCCGCGTTGGGGGTGGCGATGACGTTGATGACGTCGTAGTCACGGAAGTCGACGATCGGGTCGATGTTGCGGACGACCTCCCGGGAGAGGGCGTGATAGCCGTCGTCCGAGGCCGGGTCGAAGCTGGCGCCCCGTCCGATGCCGTACGCCGCGAGCGGGCGGGACATGCGGATCCACCGGAACAGCGGCATGGGGTGGTAGGTCAGTCTGCCGTAGGAGCTGGTGCGGAAGTAGTCCGTCGCGGCCGGGAAGAATTCGGCGAAGCGGGCGCGGGGGGACAGCGTGGCGGGGGCGTCCGGGAAGTCGATGAAAAGGGTGAGTGCCCTGACGATGCCGGACGAGCGGGCGTAGCCGGCGGGGGTGTCCGCGGATTCGGCGACGTCGTCGGTGATGCCGCGCAGGGCGCACGGGCCGCTCGGCGAGGCGCCGGGCGCGGTAGGTATGGCGACGGCGCTGGGCGGTGAGCCCAGGGCTATCGCCGCGGCCGCCGTGGCGGCGCCGGCGGCCAGGACCGCGGATACCTTGTGCTTCATATCGATCACCTTGTGTGGACGGGTGATCGCTCGCGCGCGGGGTTACGTCAACTGGAGTCATGGCGGGGCCGGATGGGTCGGGGCTGGGCCGGTCGGGGCTGATGCGCTGGGCGGGGCTGGGGTGCGCTGGGCTGGGCCGGCTGGCCGGGCCTGGCTGCTGCCGGTCCGGGCGTGCCGGGGGTGGGCGGGGTGAGTGTGCTTCAGGTCACACGGGGTCGCGAAATATCCGGGGAGGGGGTCCCCGTTTAAACAGACGTCCGGAGGAACCGGGGAGCGTTTCCCCGGTTGGCGTCGATCTTGATCGGTCCCGGTCGGTGGCCCGGCCGGCCTCGTGGGCCGCCGGTCACCCGACCGGGCGGGCCGGGCGGCGTACGTCCAGGAGTCCGGGCGTTCCGGAAGTGCCGAGAGTGGAGGGGAGTGAGCTGCCGTGACTGCCGTCGCCGCAGGTGCGAAGACCGGGATGGAGGGGCAGCAGCCCCGTCTGCGGGCCGATGCGCTGCGCAACCGGGAGCGGATCGTTGCGGCCGCCCGCGAGACGATGGTCGAGTTCGGGCCCGAGGTCCCGCTCGATGAAATCGCTCGACGCGCGGGTGTCGGCAATGCGACGCTCTATCGTCACTTCGCGGATCGCCTGGAGTTGATCCACCACGTCACGCTCGCCGTCATGTCCCGTACCGCGGACCGCGCGGAGAGTGCCCTCGCCGAGGAGTCCGATGCTTTCCAAGCGCTGAGGCGCTTTGTCCACGCTGCGGTGGAGGAGCGGATCGGGGCCTTGTGCCCGCTGCTCTCCGACGGCGTCGACCGAGACCACCCCGATCTGCTCGCGGCGCGCGAGCGCCTGGAAGCGGCCGTCGAGGCCGTCATGGGTGCCGCGCGCGACAGCGGCCAGCTGCGTACCGACCTCGCCGTCGGTGATCTGATGGTCGCGATCACCCAGCTCACCCGGCCGCTGCCGGGCAGCAACTGTGCGAACTTCGACCAGTTCGTACACCGTCATCTGCAGCTGTTCCTGGACGGTCTGCAGGCGCCCGCCCGCTCCGAACTTCCCGGGTCCGCCGCCACGTTGGACGACCTGAGGCGCCGCCCGTAGAGAACCGGCCGCACGCCGTAGCGGCTTGACGCGTCCCGCACACCCCATATCTCCCGCACGTCCCTTACTCCGTCCCGCACGTCCCGGACTTCGTTCCGCACGTCCCACACATCCCGTACTCCGTCCCGCACGTCCCGTTCTTCGCTCCTGTTCGCTCACTGCACCACTAGGTGGATCCCGCCATGCCTGAAACCGCCCCGTACGTCGATCCCCGGCGCTGGAAAGCGCTGATATTCATCGCCCTCGCCCAGCTGATGGTCGTTCTCGACGCGACCATCGTGAACATCGCGCTGCCCTCCGCACAGCAGGATCTCGGGATCACCGACGCCAACCGGCAGTGGGTGATCACCGCCTACGCGCTGGCCTTCGGCGGGCTGCTGCTCTTCGGCGGGCGCGTCGCCGACCTGTGGGGCCGGAAGCGGACGTTCATCATCGGGCTGGTCGGGTTCGCGGTGGCCTCCGCGCTCGGCGGGGCCGCGGCGGACCAGGGGATGCTGCTGGGCGCGCGTGCGCTGCAGGGCGTCTTCGGTGCGCTGCTGGCACCGGCCGCGCTGTCGCTGCTGGCCGTGACCTTCACCGAGGCCAAGGAGCGCGCCAAGGCGTTCGGCATCTTCGGCGCGATCGCCGGTGGTGGCGGCGCCGTGGGCCTGATCCTCGGCGGGGTGCTGACCGAGTACATGAACTGGCGCTGGACCTTCTTCGTCAACATCCCGTTCGCCGTGGCCGCCGCGACCGGCGCCTTCCTGGTCATCCGTGAGCCCGCCGGGAGCCGCAACCCCTCCCGGCTGGACGTCCCCGGTGTCATCCTGGCCACGCTCGGCCTGGTCTCGCTGGTCTACGGGTTCACCCGGGCCGAGTCCGACGGCTGGCTGGCCGGCTGGACCCTCGGCCTGTTCGCCGCGGCCGTCGTGCTGCTGCTGGCGTTCGTGCTGGTCGAGTCCAAGGTGAAGGCCCCGCTGCTGCCGCTGCGGGTGGTCGCGGAGCGGAACCGCGCCGGTATCTACGCGTCGCTGGGCCTGGCCGTGATCGGCATGTTCGGTCTCTTCCTCTTCCTGACCTACTACCTGCAGATCGTGAAGGGCTACACGCCGGTCACGACCGGTCTGGCCTTCCTGCCGATGATCGTCGGCATGATCACCGGCTCGACGCAGATCGGTGCCCGGCTGATGACCCGGGTCCGCCCGCGGCTGCTGATGGCGCCGGGCTTCACGGTCGCCGCGCTCGGCATGCTGGTGCTCACCCAGATCGACCTGGACACCTCCTACCCGGCGCTGATCCTGCCCGGCTTCCTGCTGATGGGGCTCGGCATGGGTACGGCGTTCATGCCGGCCATGTCACTGGCCACGCACGGGGTCCAGTCGCGGGACGCCGGTGTCGCCTCCGCGATGGTCAACACCTCGCAGCAGGTGGGCGGCGCGATCGGTACGGCCCTGCTGAACACCATCGCGGCCAGTGCCACCACCGCGTACGCCACCTCGCACGCGGCCGGTGCCCGCTCGCTCGACCTGCTCAAGCTCCAGGCGATGGTGCACGGCTACACGACCGCCATCTGGTGGGCGGTCGGCATCCTGGCCCTGGCGGGCGTGATCGCCTTCACCTTCATCAACACCGGGCGGCCGGGAGGCAGCAGGCCGGTGGCCTCGTCGGCGGACGGCGAGGGCGCGGGCGCGGATACGGGTGCGGGGCATGAGGGCGAGGTGCCCGTCCCGGTGATGGCGCACTGATCCCGGGGCGGTGGGGTGGCCGCGCGGCTCGCGGGCCGGCGGGCTCGCGGACCGGTCGGCTCGTGTGCCGGCGGGGCCGACGTCACCCACCGCCGCCTTTGCCGCGCGTTCTTACCGCATTCCTACCTGACTCATAGGTGCGCCGGGCCGCAATGGCCCGGCGCATTCATGCGCAGCCCCGGTCGCCCCACGGCCGCCGGCCTTCTCCGGCTCCGTCGGCCGCCGGTCAGCGGAGCCAGGGGAGGTCGGCGCCCTTCGGCTGCAGCCCTTCGGTCATGACCTGGCAGATCTCGGCGAGTTGGCCTATCTGCTCCGGGGAGAGCCGGTCGAAGATCGCGGCGCGTACGGCGGCGACATGACCGGGGGCGGCCTTCTCCAGGACCCGCATGCCCTCGTCCGTGAGGTGGGCGTTCTGGCCCCGCTTGTCGGACGGGCAGTCCTCGCGCCGCACCCAGCCGTTCCGCTCCAGCCGTGCGATCGCATGCGAGAGCCGGGAACGGGTGATCTTGGCGTTCTGGGCCAGCTCGGTCATCCGCATCCGGCGCCGCGGTGCACGGGAGAGCTGGACGAGGAGGCCGTAGTAGACATGCGGCATCCCGGCGTCCCGCTGCAGCTGGCGGTCGAGGTGGTCCTCCAGGAGCGTGGTGGCGTGGAGGTAGCACTGCCAGGCGAATTGCTCCTCGTCGCTGAGCCATCGCGGCTCAGTTGCGGGTTCGATGCTCATACCATCCACTCTCTCACCACTCGGAGAGTTATTTAATATTTAACAACGCCCGGTTGTCATGCCGGGTTACCCTGAAAGCCGACGCTTGAAGCTTCAAGCATCGTGGGGGGTGTGGTGGCCGAAGCGTCACGCGCACCGACTACTGACCAGTGTGACGCTGTGGGGTTGCGATGTCCGTAATGCCGACTCTTTATCTCAGTCACGGTGCGCCGCCGCTCGCCGACGACCCGTGGTGGCCGGGCCAGCTCGCCGCCTGGTCCGCGCAGCTGCCGCGTCCCCGGGCCGTGCTGATCGTCTCCGCGCACTGGGAGGAGGTGCCGCTCGCGCTCGGCGCCACCACGACCGTGCCGCTGGTCTACGACTTCTGGGGCTTCCCCGAGCACTACTACCAGGTGCGCTACCCGGCCCCCGGGGCACCGCAGTTGGCCGAGCGCATACGCAAGACACTGCGGACGGCGGGCATGCCCGTGGTGGACATCCCCGACCGGGGGCTCGACCACGGCGCGTATGTGCCGCTCGTGGAGATGTTCCCGGACGCCGACGTCCCCGTGCTCCAGATCTCCCTGCCCTCCCTCGATCCGCGTCGGCTCCATGCGATCGGGCGCAAGCTCGCACCGTTGCGCGAGGAGGGCGTGCTGATCATCGGCAGTGGCTTCTTCACGCACAATCTGGCCGCGCTGCGGCACGACGGCGGCGGTCCGCCGGCGTGGTCGGCGGAGTTCGACGACTGGGGGCGCCGGGCCCTGGACGCCCAGGACCTCGACGCGCTCTTCGACTTCGCGCACAAGGCGCCGGCCGGCCGGCTGGCCCATCCCCGCACCGAGCACTTCGCCCCGCTGTTCGTGACCCTGGGCGCCGCGGATGCCCATGCCCAACTGGACCGTGGGCGCAGTGTGATCGACGGGTTCTGGATGGGGCTGGCGAAGCGGTCGGTGCAGTTCGGGTGAGAGGGCGGGCGCTGAGGGGGCGGGGGCGCCGGCGCCCTGGGCGGGGGCGCGGGCGGTGCGGTTCGGGAGTCGCCCGCAGGCCGTCCGTCACTCGTCCTCGTCGATCAGCGTGAGGGCGTTCAAGGCTGCCGACAGGGCGCGGGTATCGCCGTCCTCGGAGATCGCGGCCACGTCCAGAGCGGTGTCGGCGAACTTGATCGCATGTTCGTTGCCATGGGCGACCGCCCGCTCGAAGACCTCTTCGGGCGCGACCGAGGCGGCGGCATCCGGGGCCGGGCGCGGGGTCTCGGCGGCGTAGATCGCGGTGATCGCCGAGGTTGCCGCCCAGGCCACCGCGAACGAGCTCGCCCAGAGGTCTCGGGGGAGCGCGGGGAGGGTGCGCAGCACCGCGTTCGGTGCGGTGGCGGCGTGCACCAGCATGATGCCGTTCCCGTGGCCGTAGTCCGCGTAGTTGAGGGTGGCGGCGCGCACGAGGCCGGTCAGGGCCGCGCGTACGGCCTCGGGGTCCGTGGGGACGTGCAGAGACTCGACGGTGCTCAACCACGCCGGAGTTCCGGGGAGCTGGGCGTAGCCGTCCACCGGCGTCACGCCCTGGTCGGCGATCCGCGGGAGGGCGGCCAGCGCTTCGGCCGGGGTGGCGCTGCCCGCGGGGTGTACGGCGGCGGGCAGGGGCAGATGGCGGGCGGCCCAGTAGCCCAGGGCATGGGCGAACTCCGCGAGCCGCGCCGCGTCCGCACCGTCGGTCAGCAGGGTGCGTACGGCATGGCCCACACGGATCACCGGGTGGGTGGCGGCGCCGGCGATGCCGGGCAGCAGGCGCGGCCACCATACGGCGAGGAGCTCGCGCCAGGGCCGCTCGGTGATCTGGTCGGTGAAGTAGGCGGTCCAGTCGGTGACCCGGCTCGGATCGCCCAGCGCCGCACGCCAGTTGGCGGGGGTGATACGGGTGCGAGCGCTCGGTACGTCCTCCAGTTTGGCCGTGTAGGCGTCGAGCCAGCGGTGGACGGTGCGGGCCCGGCCGTTGCGGACCATGGCTTCCACGGCCATCGGTCCGTGATTGCTCAGAAAGCCCCGGAACTCGGGGCCGGATGCGTGCAGGCGCAGCAGGGCTTCGTCAAGTGTGCCGGTGATCGTCTCCATGGCTGGAGGCTAGGAGCACCGGGACGGCGCGCGGAACCGACTCCCGGCCCAGCCGGCCGCCGCCTTCCGGCCTACATCGCCGGCCCTGCCCGGGAGGCCGTCTTCCGGTCTACGCCGTTGGTCGTAAGGCCATAGGGGGCGGCAAGGCCGGTGGGGCCGCGGCTGATGGGCCACCTTCGGGGACCCGAGAAGGCCGGCCGTCCGTATTCCTGATTCCTGCCGTTCTTAACCGGACAGAAGGTGTCAGGTATGGGCGGGAGAGTGCCGTCATGACGAGTGAGTACACATGTGGCGGCGCGGTCGGTGACGGTGGCGGGGCGGTCGGCTGGTCGGTGGTCGAGGCGGCGGTGCCGGAGTTCGCCGGGCGGGTGCGGGAGCGGTTCGGGGCGTACCGGCACCACGTTCTGGCGACCCTGCGCAAGGACGGCGGGCCGCGGCTCACCGGCCTGGAGGCGGATTTCCGCTACGGGGAGCTGTGGCTGGGCATGATGGTGGGCTCGCGCAAGGTGCTTGACCTGCGGCGCGACCCCCGCTTCTCGCTGCATGCCAATCCGGGGCCGGGCACCGACCTGTCCGGAGGTGACGTACGGGTTTCCGGGCGGGCGGTGGAGGTGACGGACCCCGAGGCGGTCGCGCGCTATGCGGCGGTGGTGAAGCCGCCGGAGCCGTTTCATCTCTTCCGGGCGGAGCTGACGGAGGTGCTGCACACGTCCGTCGAGGATCCGTATGTGGTGCTGGAGAGCTGGGTGCCGGGGCGGCCGCTGCGCACCATCCGGCGGAGGTCGGACGATGCGACGCCACGGATGGCGTGACGGGTGGCGTGGTGAGGGTCGCTCGGGGTGCTCCGGCTCCGGGGCACCCCGGCGCCTGCCCGGTCGGCTCAGTGGGCGGCCACCTCAGTGCGTCGCCACGGGGAGGCCGCGCTCCCTGTCGCCCTGGTGGGGTCGGTGGGCCTGGTGGAGCCGGTGTCTGCCGTGCGGCTCGCGTACGCGGTGGGTGCGGAAGACGTAGAGGGCGGCGACGAACATCACGGCGCCCAAGGTGAGGCCGAAGGCGGACGACTTGAGGACCGATTCCCCGCCGAGGCTGTAGACCCAGCCCATCGAGCAGCCGAAGAGCGCGCCGTACGCGAGGGCCCGGGTCTCGGTGATCATTGACGACTGGAAGTGGGCCACCACCAGCCCGAGCGCCCCGGAGACCACGAACGCGGCGAGCCCGTACAGCATGGCCGGGCCGCCCTTGGTGCCGTCGGTGTGGGTGCGGAAGACGGTGAAGAGGCCGAAGGCGAGGGCCGTGACGATCGGCAGCGAGACGGTCGCCGGGACGTGCCCGGCCCGCTCCGCCATGCCTGCCCTGCCGGCCGGTCGCGGCGCCCGTTGCGGGGCGCGGGACCGGGTGTCCGCCGTCGCGCCGTGTTCCACGTCGACGGTGCCGTGTGAGCGGGCGGCCCTTGCGCCGTGCCGGTGAGCGTGCTGGTCCATGACGGGCTCCTCTCGGTGCGTCCCGCTGCCTCGCTGTCCCGCTGACCCTCCTCACCAGGCGACACCCGGGGGCGGTCCGCGTCAACCGGAACGCCGGGTCGCGGAGCCGGGGCGAGGCAGGCCCGGCCCCGGCTCGGTCCGCGCTCGGCCCAGGTCTTTCTGGTACCAGGCCACGTCCCAGTAGCGGCCGAATTTGCGGCCCACCTCCGTGTACGTGCCGATGTGCCGGAAGCCGAAACGGGTGTGGAGGCGCGTGGACGCCTCGTTCGGCTGGGTGATCCCGGCGTAGGCGCGGTGGACGTCCTCGTCGGCCAGCGCCTCGAACAGGGAGGTGTAGAGCAGCGTGCCGATGCCGCGGCCGGCGGCGTGCGGGGCGCAGTAGACGGTGACCTCGACGGAAGGGGCGTAGGCCGCCTTCGGGCGGAATGCGCTGCTGGTCGCATAGCCGAGCAGCGCGCCTCCGGGGCCTTCGATGCCTTCGGGGCGGCCGGTGAGGGGGGCCGCAGACCCGGCCCGCGCCACGGGTGCCGCAGCCCCGGCTCGCGCCTCGCTCACTGGTCCGTTATGCGGGTTTTTCGTGTGATCTATCGTTTCCTGGGCAACCAGAAGGCGATGGGGGCCGTCTTGGGGGTGGGAGAGCAGCCACGGGCGGCGCTGGTCGGGGGCGAAGGGCTCCAGGTCGAAGGTGATACACGTCTCACGGATGTAGTGGTTGTAAAGATCCGTAAGGGCCGGAAGGTCAGCTTCCGCGCCCGCCCTGACCTGCACTTCTCCCTGCTCACGCAGCATGTGACCTCCGTAGTTGGGCGCGCAGGGTACTGCATGATCAGAAAAATAGCGGGGCGGCGTGGGAATTCTGTCCGGATTCCAGCCGTTGTTTCCTTCGGACGGGTCGCTACGTGAGCATCGGTTTCGATGCCCCTTCCGGCCCGCCCACCGTCCCGCGACCTTCCCCAAGCTCTCGGCTTCGCTCGAGCAGGGGAGACCCCAACATCGCAAAGGGAGCACACGCATGGCAACCCGTGCCGTCGCCCGTCGTCAGGAAAGCAGCAGCGCTTCTGACGGGGCCCACAGCGTTCGCGCCGTAGGCGGGGAGATCGCCGACCGCGACCTGGTCGGCATGTACCTCGACGAAATAGCGCGTACGCCACTGCTCGACGCCGCCAAGGAGGTGGAGCTGTCCCAGACCATCGAGGCGGGCGTTTACGCCCAGCAGATCCTGGACGGCGAGGTCACCGACGGCAATGCCGCGGCCGCCAGCCGCGAGGAGCTCGAGGCGCTGGTGGAGGAGAGCGCGAAGGCCAAGGACGTCTTCATCCGGTCCAACCTCCGCCTGGTGGTCGCGGTCGCCCGTCGCTACCCCCGTGCCGGGCTGCCCCTGCTGGACCTGATCCAGGAGGGCAACGCCGGTCTGGTGCGTGCCGTGGAGAAGTTCGACTACGCCAAGGGCTTCAAGTTCTCGACGTATGCGACGTGGTGGATCCGCCAGGCCATCACCCGCTCCATCGCCGACCAGTCGCGCACGATCCGGCTGCCCGTGCACCTCGTCGAGGAGCTGGGCCGGATCCGCCGGGTGCAGCGCGAGTTCAACCGCGAGAACGGCCGTGATCCGGAGCCGGCGGAGGTCGCCGGTGAGCTGGGCTCCACGCCCGCCCGCGTCACCGACGTACTCGACTGGGCGCGCGACCCGGTCAGCCTCAACATGTCGGTGGACGACGACGGCGACACCCAGTTCGGCGACCTGCTGGAGGACACCTCCGCGGCCTCGCCCGAGCAGTCCGTGCTCACGCTGCTGCGCAGCGAGGAGCTGGAGGATCTGATCGACCGCCTCGACCACCGCACCGCCTCGATCATCAAGGCGCGCTACGGCATAGAGGACGGCCGTGAGCGCACGCTGACCGAGGTCGGCAAGCAGCACGGTCTGACCCGCGAGCGGATCCGGCAGATCGAGAAGCATGCCCTGCTGGAGCTGAAGCGGATGGCGCGTGACACGGGATTCGACGCCGCCGCATAACGGGTGCGCGCCGTCACGCGCATCGACATCCCTGGTGAGGCCTGTGCCTGTAGAGGACGAGCCCCGGTGCCCTTCGTGGCGTCGGGGCTCTGCTGTGTCCGGGGGGCGTAGGACCGCGGGGAGGTGGCTCGGCCCTCCCTGATGTCTGTTTGAGTCTGCATGAAGTCCATTTGTGTTTACTTCCCGGATCCATCGCCGTAGCATCGCGTCGAAACCACAGGTTCGGGCATGGAACGGACAGACACGCTGATGTATGCACCGGAGCGCCAGCAGGAGATTCTGCGGCTCGCCCGTGAGAGCGGCCGGGTCGATGTGCTCTCCCTCGCGGAGGAGTTCCAGGTCACCGCCGAGACCGTGCGGCGTGATCTGAAGGCCCTGGACCGAGCAGGTCTGGTGCGCCGGGTGCACGGCGGGGCCATCCCGGCCGGCCGGCTGGATTTCGAGCCCGACCTCGCCGAGCGGGACGCCGTCGCCGCCGACGAGAAGCAGCGCATCGCGCGGGCCGCGCTCGCCGAGCTCCCCGGTGGCGAAGGCCGCCCGGCCGGCTCCGGGAGCGTCATTCTGGACGCCGGTACGACCGCCGCCCGGCTCGCCGCCGAGATCCCGCTGGAGGCCGAGCTGACCGTCGTCACCCACGGCCTGCCGGTCGCCGCGCGGCTGGCCGACCACCCCGGGCTCACCCTCCACCTCGTGGGCGGGCGGATCCGGCACCGTACGCGGGCCGCGGTCGACGACTGGGCGCTGCGCGCCTACCGCGATATCAACGCCGATGTGCTGTTCCTCGCGACCAACGGCTTCTCGCTCGACGGCGGCCTGACCACCCCCGACCTCGCGGAGGCCGCCGTCAAGCGGGCACTGATCGCCGCCGCCCGCCGCGTCGTTCTCCTCGCCGACTCCGCCAAATTCGGGCAGCAGCACTTCGCCCGCTTCGGTGAGCTGTCGGACGTGGACCTGCTCATCACCGACACCGGCCTGAGCCCCGACGACGCCCTCGCCATCGAACGCGCGGGCACGGAAGTAGTACGCGCATGATCGTCACCGTCACCCCCAACCCCAGCCTGGACCGTACGTACGAGATCCCGGCGCTGGACCGCGGGGCCGTGCTCCGGGCCACCGCCGACCGGATCGACCCCGGCGGCAAGGGCGTCAACGTCTCGCGGGCGGTCGCCGCCGCCGGGCACCGCACCCTGGCCGTACTGCCCCTGGGCGGTCCGGCCGGTGCGGCGCTGGCCGCTCTGCTGGGCGCCGAGGGCATCGAGGTGGCGCAGGTGGAGGTGGCCGGCCAGACCCGCTCCAACATCTCGGTCGCCGAACCCGACGGCACCCTGACGAAGATCAACGCGACCGGGCCCGAGCTGACAGCGGACGAGGCGGAGGCCCTGCTCAGCGCGGTCGGCGAGCGTTCGGTGGGGGCCGACTGGATCGCCTGCTGCGGCAGTCTGCCGCGCGGTCTGGCGCCCGAGTGGTACGCGGAGCTGGTGGCCCGCGCCCACCGCGCGGGCGCCCGGATAGCCCTGGACACCTCGGGCCCGTCGCTGACCGCGGCGCTGCGCGAACGGCCGGACATCATCAAGCCGAACGCCGAGGAGCTGTCGCAGGCCGTCGGCCGGCCGCTGGCGACCCTCGGCGATGCGGTCAATGCCGCCGAGGAGCTGCGCGCAGGGGGAGCCCGCGCCGTACTGGCCTCCCTGGGGGCGGACGGCCAGCTCCTGATCGACGACGAGGGCGCCTACTTCGGCAGCGCCCCGGTCGCCGCCGTCCGCAGCAATGTCGGCGCGGGCGACGCCGCACTGGCGGGTTTCCTCACCGCGGGCGGTACGGGACCGATGGCGCTGGCCGCCGCACTGGCCCATGGCGCGGCCGCCGTCCAGCTGCCCGGCAGCCTGATGCCGACGCCGGCCGATCTGGAGACCTCGGCGGTCACGACCACCGATGCGGTGCCGCTCCACCGGGTGCTGACGGAGCCGGTGCCGTGACGGGCGCGTCTGCTGTCGCCTCGGCCTCCCGGTCCCCCTCGGCCTCCCGGTCCCCCACCGTCTCCCGGCTCCCTGCGGCCTCCTGGCTTCCTGTCACCTCCCGGCCCCGTGCGGCCCCCTGGTCCTTCGCGGCCCCCCGTTCCCGCCCTCGGCCCATGCCGGGAGGCGTCTCAGCCGCCCCCTCCGATCCGTCCCCACCGCCCGTACGGCGGTGCCGCGTGCAAGGGAGCCCGCGATGAGTGAGCTGATCACCGCGGAACTGGTCGACCTCGACCTGTCCGCAGAAACGAAGGACGCCGCCGCACGGTCCCTGGCCGAGCGGATGGCCGCCCACGGCCGCGTCACCGACCTGGAGGGCTTCCTCGCGGACGTGGCCGCACGGGAGGCCCAGATGCCGACCGGTCTGGGGCAGCGATCACAGCGCTATGCCGACCCCGTGTCTGCATGAGCACGACGGGTCTAGTCCTAGCCTGGTGACACCCTGTCAGGTTCGGAGAGTGGTCACTGTGGCTCAGTACCTAGTCGGCTCGCGCGCGAGCAACCTCGCCAAGGCTCAAGTCCGTGAATACCTGCGCCCGCTTCGCGAGCAGTTCCCGGACGCCACTTTCACGCATCGCGTGATTCTGGAGGGGGGCGACAAGGACCGTAAGTCGCTGCTCTCGAATGTCTCGGCGGTCAGCGGCGGATCCGCCTTCAGCACCGAGCAGGAAGCGGCCTTGTCCCGTGGGGACGTAGATGTGATCGTGCACTCGCTGAAAGACCTCCCTACGACGAACCCGCGGGGGCTCATGCTCCTGCCTCCGCCAGGACGCGCGGACGTACGCGATGCGCTGTGCGGTTCGACCCTCGCCGGATTGAAGAAGGGCGCGAAAGTCGGAACCGGTGCCCCGCGGCGCATCGCGCAGCTTCTCGCCGTACGCCCCGATCTTGAGGTCGTGCCGATTCGGGGGAACGTTCCGCCCCGCCTTAACAAGATTAAAACGGAAGGGCTCGACGCGGTAGTTCTCGCCGCTGCGGGGATCCGCCGGCTCGGCCTAGACGACGCAATCGGCGAGTTGCTGCCGCTCGACCTGTTTCCGCCCAGCCCCGGCCAAGGAGCACTGGGGATTCAGGTGCGTACGGACGAATCCTCTGCCCCATTGCGCGAGATCCTGTCCACAGTCGGTGACACGGCCGTTGACGCGGAGATCAGAGCGGAACGCACGCTACTCGCAGAGTTGCACGGCGGTTGCAGTGTGCCTGTGGGCGCTTACGGCGAGATGCTGCCGCACGGGGAACTCAGGCTGTTCGGGCAGGTCAGTTCGCTGGACGGTACCGAGCAGATTTCTGAGACGCTGATTGGTCCGTCTGTCGAGCCGGAAAAGCTCGGTGCGGCCCTGGCCGCGATGCTCATTGACCAGGGCGCGCATTCGATCCTGGACGCCGTACGGGCCGCTCTCGCGGCTAGGTGAGCTGACGAGCGATATCGAGTGCCGCGTACGTGATACTGCCGCTCGCCCCCGCCCGCTTGAGCATCGTGAACAGTTCGACCAGTAGCCGCACGTCTCGCCTCCCCGTCTCAGGCTCCACACGCGTCATGGACGTGTACTCACCGGAGACCGAGAACGGGAACAGGGGCGCGTGGGTCTGGCTCCGGAGCGTGGCGAGCACATCCGCAGTGAACTGTGCGGGCTCCAACAGGAGCATGTCGGCCCCGGCCTCCTCCATGCGTAAGGCCGTGTCAACGAACTGGTCGGCCCGCCCGGGGTTGATCTGAAACTCACGGTTGACCCCTGCTTTCGGGGTGGCATTCATCGTGAGTCGGAATCCGTCGTACAGACTCGACCAGAAGATGACGTGCGGCATGACCGACACCCCGTCGTGCCCCGACTGGTCGAGTGCTTTACGTGCGCACCCGACCGTGCCGAGCACCATGGACGCGGGACCAACGATGTCCGCCCCCGCGTCCGCGTGGGCTACTGCCTGCTCCGCCGTGATCTCGATGGTTGCGGGCACGTCGGGCCGCCCGTTCCGGCCGGTGACGTAGCAGGCCCCATCGCTGGTGTAAGAGCAGAGACATGTTTCCGTCATGACCGCCAGGGCTGGTGCGGTGTCTTTGCACGCGTGCACGGCTCGTGCCATGAGGGAACTGGGGGCGAGCGAGATTTCCCCGGTGGTGTCTCGCCCGGAGGATTCGGCGAACAACTTCACAGACCGGATACCAAGGCGCGCTGCCTCGCGGATCACTGCGGGAATCCCGGCGAGGGTGACCGTGGGCATGGGGCGGTCGGCGGGCTCCTCAGTGACGAGCAGGACCATGGACAGGTCGGCGGGGGTGAGTGTCTGCGGTTCCAACAGGTTCCGAACCGCCTGCCGGCTTCGGAGCGGACTTGTTGCCCTGGCAGCCGTTCGCGAGCGGTGATGTGCGATGACGGTCATGTGTCTTCCCTTGGTTCGATGGCTGGAGAGGTGAACGGCCCCGAGCGGTGAACGCTGCTGCTCTCCACTCGGGGCCGCTGGTGCTGTCCCTCACCGTCCTAGCGGCACCTCGTCGGGCGTGCGGGGCGGAGGCGTGCAGCTCTTTCCCTGTGCACGTCTGCCGCAGGGATGGGCACGCGCCGTGGTCCCCGCAGGGGGACAGCGGTTGCACCGGTGCGTTCCGGACCGCACCGGATGACCCTGCCGTTGGGCAGGGAGCTAAACGGGCTGTTACACCGCGATCAGCGCACCCACGACATCGGTCGGCTCGGCAGTGACTCCGTCACCCTGGTCGCCCTGGTCGGCGGTGTCGGCGTCCTGCGCGGGCGTCTCGGTCTCGGTACCGATCGTCTCGGGCTGGTCGGTCTCGTGCTCGGTCGTGTCAGGCTCGGTGGTCACGGTCATGCCGTGGCCCCCCTTCTCTCGATTGATCCCGGCCTGAATGGGCTCGGGGTTGCCCGTCCGTCCGTCACAGCGGAACGGGCACCCGCCATCGGTGGGCTACCGGCCGTGAGGGCTACCGGCTCCCTCGGGAAGTCCCCTGCGATGGCGGAAGCTATGAGGCCGCTCGTTAGACGAGTAGGCGGGCTTTGTCGTCCAGTTCGAGCGACCAAGGGGTGCTCACCTCGCCGAACGCGATATGAGCCACCCCGACTTGCGCCACGTCTTCCTGTGGCGCGCGTGCTCACGACGGGTGCTGGCGGGCTGTCCGCAGTCGGAGGACAACGAGGGAGCTGGAATGTCTACGGGCCAGACCGTCAGCGAATAGCGCCCGGTGTGATCGGCCGTTGTGAACGTGAGGGGGCTACCGTCGCGGATCTGTTGTTGGGCGGTCCGCTGCGACTCGGCGTCAGCGCACCACCGACGTAACTCGACTGAGGCATCCGCGAGTTGGGAAGAAATGCAGACGAGCACACGCCCCTTGATCCATGAGGATCCGGGGGAAGGATCAAGCCCGTCTGCGATGCGGCGAGCCTGCCCGCGGAGCCATCGGAGCGCCAGTTTCGGAGAGATCGTTTGACACGTGCCGAGCGTGATCGGAACCCACATACCGTTCGCTGGTCCCTCGGCAATGACCTCGCACCAGTAGGCCCGTGTCGAACCTCTTGCGTTGTTCACCGCTCATCCCTCTCGGCTCGGAGCCGGGCCAACGCTTCTGCGTATTGGGGGTCTGCCTCGAACCGATCCAGCGCGGCGAGCATGGCTCGCTCCTTGTTGATGGCGCTGAGAACCTGGCGGAGTCGCCAGACCGCAGAGCGGATGCCGCAGAATCTCAGAAGACACCACTCGTGGAACCGCTCGCCTGCGCCCGGCGGGGGCACATCCTCTACGCCACTCAAGATCGCTGCGCGAAAGTTCGTACCGTTTTCGGTGTCGTACAGAGCCAATGAAGCGGCCCGTAGCGCTGCGGTGCGCTGGTACGCCTTTCGGGTGCGGTAACCCCTGACGATGATCATGTACGGAAGGTTCGGCATCGGGCGTTATGCTCCGCTGCCAGCGCGCGAACATGCTCGCTGGTGCCTGCCGACTCAACGGCTTCCGGATTCGCTTCCCACTCGACACCACCACCGGGTGGTCGAAGCATCCAACGGCCACCGAGGAAGCCGCGGAACTCGCCTACCTTGCCGGTGGCTGTGTCATGGACGATCTGGCCAATATCAGGCAGTGTCTTTACGGTCGGTGTCTGCTGCCGCTCATCATTGACCTTTTGCGGGTCCGTTTCACGCAGAGTCATCCGCCACCCCTTCCGGGTCTGAGTTGCTAGACAAGCCAACTGCCGGCAACCCGGGCGGGGTAGCTTCAACAGGGTGGCAATCCCTGGCACTTGAACTGTCGTCGGAAGGATGGGCGTAGCAGTGAGAGAACCGAACCACCTGTTAGCTGACGCACTCGCAAGATCGCTGATGAGTCAGGGCGAGCTAGCTCGACGCGTCCACTCCCGGGCCATGGCGACTGGTCACAGGCACGTCAACCCTGACGCGACTGCCGTACGTCGATGGCTGAACGGGCAGGAGACAAGCCGCCGATTCCGGCTCTCATCGCAGATGTGTTCTCGGGGCACTTCGGCAGGCGCATCACGACGTATGACCTTGGACTAGGCGAGGCACCGGACCTGACCGGCAGTTGACCTACAGCCCATCTTGGGCTTCGACGGTCGAGTCAGTGACCGAGCTTGGGAGAGCGGACATGGATCGCAGGAAGTTCCTTGCAGCGTCGCCGTTCGCTGCGGCGGCGGGTATCGGACCGTCGCGTGATTGGCTACTCAACACACTTGATCAAGCGCCAAAGGCCGGCCCAAAGGTGCGACTCGAAGACGTGACGAGCGTCCGGAACATGTTCGCCGCGTTCCAGGACATCGACGTTATGCAGGGTGGCGGCTCCGGCCGCCTGGTCCTGACGGAGTACATGAACGAGCACGTGTACCCGTTGCTCCGCCGGACGTACTCCGAGGATGTGCGCCGGTCGCTATGCGCAGCAGTCGCCGAGCAGACCTATCTGCTCGGCTGGATGGCGTTTGATGATGGCGAACACGGCACGGCCCAGCGGTATCTGATCCAAGCACTGCGTCTAGCAGAGGAATCGCACGACGCTGCCCTGGGCGCACACGTTCTAGCAGGCATGGCGGACCAGGCGACGCTGACAGGAAATCCGGCTGAGGGGCGGAGGCTCGCACAGTCGGGTCGCCACGGACTCGCGCACGCTGAATCTCGGGCCTGCCTCGCCGATCTGTGGGCACTTGAGGCACGCGCCCATGCTGCGATGGGAGACAAGACTGCTACTGCCCATGCGGTGATCGAATCTGAAAACGCGTTCGCGGCGGTTGATCACACCACCGAACCTGTCTGGGCAAAGTTCATCGACGCGGCCTATCTGCATGGCGAGATGGCTAACGCGTTCAGGGACATTGATCAGGCAGGGCACGCTGCAGAGCACGCACGGCGGTCGATTACGCACGCACGCGCCCAGAAGCGCGCACGTCGTGGGGCAATGTCGCAGGCGGCACTCGCCGTGTCTCACCTTCAGCGCCGTGATCTTGAAGCGGCGCACTCTGCTGGAGTCAGGACGCTCGAACTCGCACAAAGGGTGAAGTCATCGCGAGCCGTTGAAGCGGTGGCAGATGTACGGCGCCGCATGATCCCCTTTGGTAGCCACAGGCTCGTTACGGACTTCAACGAGCGTGCCCGGGTTCTCCTCGCTGCCTAGCGACAGGAGCGGCTGTCACTCCGCCCCGACTGTCCGCTGACTCCAGCACGGACGGTCGGGGCCTCATCTTGGGCGAACTAGCCTGCATTACAAACATCGCACGGCCGTTGTCCGTTGAAAGGTCGGTGCCGTCATGGGCTGCCCGGCCGACCAACTTGGGCTTGCGCTCGTAGCATTGACAGATGCGTGCGGCGTCGTACGCAAGGCGAGCGACACGTTCCGAGTGATAGAAGACAAACCCATCGATGACCCCTGCGTCCAAATCCTTGACAAGGGCTTCAAAGTCCTTCCGGACGACGAAGGGATCAGAGGCCGATACGTCGTTGTCGTCGTAGACCTTGACAATGTCACCGCCCATCTCAGCGGCTACCACGCGGCAGTCCTTGAGCTGACGGGGCACCCCCTCGCGACTGAGCTCCCCCGTGATCGGGTCGCGGTCATCATCGGAGATCCGAAGATAAGCCCGCTGCGCGTCATTCCCGCCGCGATGGCCGGCGGCGCGGTCACCGGGGCCCTGTCGATGGCCTTCGGCTGCACTCTCCGCGCCCCGCACGGCGGCATCTTCGTCGTCCCCCTGATCGGCCGGCCGTTCGTCTATCTGCTCGCCATCGCCGCGGGTACGGGCGTCAGCGCGGCCCTGGTGATCCTCCTCAAGGGCCTCCGCAAGCCCCCGCGGACCCGCACGGCCCACTCGCCGGCCGACGGCGAGGCCGAGGCCGAGGTGACCGCCGCGGCCTGAGCCGCCGACTCCGCCCGCACCTCCCGGGGCCTTGGCCGGACACCCGGTGGAGGCCCCGGCGCGCCCGCCCCTCCGCCCGGCTCCAGGACGGGTTCTGACGGGACGTGCCGCGAAGTTACCCGTGCGTTAGCAGATCTTTAGCTCCCAAGACGAGACTCCTGGGCGTCACGCCGAAGGACAGCAGGCAGCAGGCACCGGACACCAGACGCCAAGCACCTGTTACCAGGCACCCGACACCCGTTACCAGGCACCGCTCACCACGCACCACTCGGGGGAATCTCCATGTCGCTCGCCGCCGCCACCACCCTGCGCCGCGGTCGTCGGCTCGCTGTCGCTTCCCTCGTCGCCGCCGCGGCCTTTTCGCTGACCGCCTGCCAGAACGGCGATGACAAGGCATCGGCCGCGCCCTCCGCCACGAACAGCCAGGCCGCGAACGGCCGCTCAACTGCGGGGGATGCCAAGTCCGGTGGCTCGGGCCCAGGCGGTTCCTCCTCGGGTGGTTCCGCCGCGGGGAAGGGCACGTCGCACCCGAGCACCACCGGCGGGCAGAGTTCCGCGCCGGGCGGCTCCGGTGGACAGGGCGGTGCCTCCGCCGGCCGTAGGGGCGTCAGCGGCACTTGGACCGGCAAGCTGAAGTGGCTCACCGAGGACAAGCTCACGGTGGCCCCGGACAGCGGTGCGGAACAGGCGTTCCACCTCCTCGACAGCACCAAGGCACTCGGCGCGGCAGCGCTCTGCGAGGCCCCCGACGGCCGCGTCCACACCGACGCCTCCGGCTACGGCACCACGCACTGCACCCTCGACGACGCGCGCAAGGCGGCCAGGATGGGCACCGTCGACGTCCGGGTGACCGTGACGAACGGCGCCGCCACGAAGATCGCCGAGCGCTACCACCCGTAGGCGCCTGCCGGGCCGACCGCCTCTTCGGGCGGGGCGCTGCCGCCCCTTCAACGGGCCCGACGCCCACCTTCCCCGGGACCCCGCCGCTCAGATCCCCAGCCGGGCCGCGATGCCGTCGAGGACGCTGTCGAGGCCGGTTTCGAAGCGCCACCGCGGGTCGTCCTTGTGCGTGGCCTCGCGGAGGTAGCGGTGGTAGGTGGGGTAGCGCCCGGTGCCGATCAGGTAGCGCATCTGCGGGGCGAGGGCGAGCCGCAGGTCGTCGTTGCTGTCCCAGCCCTGCTCCCGCATCAGGAAATGCTGGGCGCACTCCGCCGAAACCGCCCCGTGGACATAGGAGTTGACGGTCCCGAGCACGGCCATCATCGCGTCGATGTCGAGTCCGAGCCCGTCCAGGGAGGCGAGGCCGCGCTCGGCCGCGGCCATCCGGTGGGGGGTGAGAGCGCGCAACGACTGCGGTGAGGAGATCTGGATGAGCCAGGGGTGGCGCAGCACGATCTCCCGGGTGCGGAGTGCGCCTGCGCGCATGACGTCGCGCCAGTTCTCGACGTCGTCGGGGAGTGTGAGGTCCGCGTAGACCGCGTCCGTCATCAGGTCCAGGACGTCGGCCTTGCCGGAGACGTAGCGGTAGGCCGCCATGGGTGCGACGTTCAGCTCGGTGGCCAGGCGCCGCATGGTGACGGCGTCGATGCCGTCGGTGTCGGCGATGCGTACGGCAGCCGCGGCGATCTTTTGCGGGGTCAGGCTGGCCCGCGGTGCGGGCGTCGGGCGGTCCAGGCGCTCCCAGAGGGAGACCGCCGCCGGGGCCGGCGTGTCCGTGGCCGCTCCGGACGGCAACGGCTGCCTGCCCTCGGCTGCGCCGGGCTCCTTGCCGGTCATGGCGCTCACTTCCTTCCCGGATGCTGCCGACTCCTTGCGTACAACGTATCAGCAGTAGACGCTGTACACGCCGGTGTGTACGTTGTATCCGATCGATACGCAGTACACGCGAGGGGTGCGGAAATGGCGGTCAACGGCACGAGGGAAGCGGCCGACCGGGCCGGAGGGGCAGGCCGGCCGGGAGGGGCGGACGGGGGCAAGGGAACCGGCAGGCCCGGAGCCACGGCCGGGGAGGCGCCCAGCGGGGGACGCTCACCGAAGTCCTTGTACTTAGGGGTGTTCGGGCTGCTGCTCGGGATGTTCCTGGCGATGGTGGACGGCCTGATCGTGGGCACGGCACTGCCCACGATCGTGGGGGAGCTCGGCGGGCTGGACCAGTTGTCGTGGGTGGTGACGGCCTATCTGCTCACCACCGCCGTGGCGACACCGATCTGGGGGAAGGCGGGCGATCTCTACGGCCGCAAGGGCACGTTCATGGCGGCGATCGGGCTCTTTCTGGCCGGGTCGATGCTGTCCGGGCTGGCGCAGGACATGGGGCAGCTCATCGCCTTCCGGGCCCTGCAGGGGCTGGGCGCGGGCGGGCTGATGGTCGGGGCGCTGTCGGTCATCGGGGTGCTGGTGCCGCCCCGGCAGAGCGGCAGGATGCAGTCGATGATCGGCGCCATGATGCCGGTCGCGTTCATCGGGGGGCCGCTGCTGGGCGGTTTCCTCACGGACCATCTGAGCTGGCGGTGGGCGTTTTACGTCAATGTGCCGATCGGGGTGGTGTCATTGGTGATCGTCGGAGGCTGGATCCGGCTGGGCCGCACGGAGCGGAGCACGGCACGGATCGACTACCCGGGTGTGGTGCTGCTGTCCGGCGCGATCCTCGCGCTGACCCTGCTGGCCAGTTGGGGTGGCGTCCGGTACGGGTGGGGGTCACCGCAGATCCTCGGGCTGGCGGCTGTGAGCGTGGTGGCGCTGGCCTGGTTCGTACGGGTCGAGCGGCGGGCCGTGGAGCCGGTCATCCCGCCCCGGCTGTTCCGCAGCCGCAACTTCACCCTGGCGCAGCTCCTGAGCTTTCTCATCGGCGCGGTGATGCTCGGGGTGACCAGCTATCTGCCGCAGTACCTGCAGTTCGTGCAGGGCCTGTCGCCGACGGCCGGCGGTCTGCTGTTGCTGCCGCTGATGTTCGGGATGCTGGGCGTGCAGCTCGGCACCGGGGCATTGATCAGCCGTAACGGCCGCTATCGGATCTACCCGATCCTGGGGGGCGGAGTGCTGACCGCGGGTGTACTGGTCCTGCTGCTGCTCGGCAGGGAGACCACGACGGCCCTGGCCTCCGGGCTCACGGTCGTCGCGGGGATGGGCATCGGGTTCGTCATGCAGAGCACCATGCTGATCACCATGAACAGCGCGGAGCCCCGTGACATGGGCGCCGCCAGTGGCACCGTGACGCTGCTGCGTACGGTCGGCGGTTCGCTCGGCGTCGCTCTGCTGGGCGCCGTCTTCACCGGCCGGCTGCACAGCGGGCTCGCCGACCGGCTGGGGGAGGGCGCCGCGGGCCGGCTGACGGCAAGGGGTGGGCAGTTGACCCCGCGGGCGCTGGACGGGCTCGCCGCCCCGGTGCGGGAGGCCTGCCGGGCGGCGGTCACCGGCGGGCTGCACGGCGTCCTGGCCGGCGCCGCGGTGCTGGCCGTGCTCGGCTTCGCGGCCGCCTGGTTCGTACGGGAGGCCCCGCTGCGGAGCACGGTGGAGCCGGACGGTCCGGCGACGCCGCACAGCCCCGCGGAGCCAACCGGCCCGGCGCATCCACACAGCCCGGAGAACGCGCACAGCCCCGCGAAACCGCGCCCCTGAAGACAGGCCCTGCGCACAGAGGCGGTGGCCGGCCCCCACCCGGGACCGGCCACCGCCTCTGTGCAGCTGCGCTGCGGGCGCCGTCCGTCAGACCGCGCTGCCTGCCTTCCAGTCGGACCAGGACAGGTTCCAGCCGTTGAGGCCGTTGTCGGGCTTGACCGTCTGGTCGTGCGAGTTCTTCACGATGACGACGTCGCCGACCAGCGACTCGTTGAAGAACCACTTGGCCGGGGTGTCGCCACCGCCGCCCTTGTTGTCGCGCAGACCGACGCAACCGTGGCTGGTGCCGGAGTTGCCGAAGATCGACGGGTTACCCCAGTAGTTGCCGTGGAGGAAGGTGCCGGACGACGACAGACGCATGGCGTGCGGGACGTCCTTGATGTCGTACTCACCGCCGAAGCCGACGGTCGAGCCGTCCATCCGGGTCTGCTCGAACTTCTCCGAGATCACCATCTGGCCGTTGTAGGTGGGGTGGTCGGCGCTGCCGCCGGAGATCGGGATGGACTTGTAGGTCTTGCCGTCCCGCTTGACCGTCATGGTCTGGGTGTTCATGTCGACGGTGGAGACCTGCGAGCGCCCGATGGTGAAGGAGACCGTCTTGGACTGGACGCCGGTGATGCCCTGGCCGCCCTTGACGCCGTCCAGGTCGATCTTCATGGTGATCTTGGAGCCGGCCTTCCAGTAGTCCTCGGGCCGGAAGTCCAGGCGCTGGGTGCCGAACCAGTGGCCGACGACCTGCTGGCCGCTGCTGGAGCTCACCGTGATGTGGGACTGGACGTCCTTCTTGTTGGTGATCGACTTGTCGAAGTTGAAGGACACCGGCATGCCGACGCCGACGGTCTTGCCGTCGTCGGGGGTGTAGCTGCCGATGAAGCTGTTGGCCGAGGAGACCGTGGTGAAGGTGGCGTTCTCGGTGGCGGGCCGGCCCTTGGCGTCCTTCGCGTTCGCCACGATCTTGTACTTGGTGCCGCGCTCCAGCTGGACGCCGGGCTTCCAGGACGCGCCGTCCGACGATATGGCACCGGTGACGTCCTTGCCGGAGTCCGCCTCGGTGAGCTTCACATCGGTCAACTTGCCACCGGTGACCTTCACTCCGGTGTCGTTGATGCTGGCATTGGTGCCGCCGTCCTTGGCCGAGACCTTGATCTTGGCGTCGGAGGCGTCCTTCTTGGCCGCGGCATCCGCACCGGCCTGGCCGTTCTTGCCGTCGTCATTGCCGCCGGCCGAGGCGTCCCCGCCACAGGCGGACAGGGCAAGCGCACCCGCCGCGAGCAGGGCGGTGACGGCCATCGTGCGGCGCATCCGGCGGTGCGGACGCGGCGCACCGGACGCCGGCTGCTCGGCTGACTGGAGCAGCTGGTGCGGGGTGCGGGACCGATCGGGCGCGGGGTTGTCCGGCGATGTCACGAGCTGCTCCATACAAGGGTGTTGTGATTCCGTGCTGGTAAACAGCACCTACGGGCAGATTTGGTTGCGAGTCGGGCCCGGTTGTGACGAAGGTCACATTTGCAAAGGGAGGGGTTGGTCGGCCGGTCCCGATAGCCAGGTTCGCAGTGCCGTGCCGTGTTCGTCCAGGCGGGGTGGGGCGGAAGGTTGGGTCACCGGCGTGGCCGAAAGGCGGAGCGGGCTGGCGACTTGGGGGATACGGCCCTCACCGACGGAGGCTACCGGATCGAGACCCAGTCGGTCCGCCAACTGCAGGGCCTCGGAGAGGCTGTTGACGGGACCGCAGGGCACCGCGGCCGGGGTCAGCCGCTCGGTCCAGGTCTGCGGGGTGTCGGTGGCCAGAAGGCTTTCCAGTACTTTGATGAGATCTGGGCGGTTTTGCACCCGGTCCTGATTGCGGGCGAACCGGACGTCCTCGGCGAGCTCCGGTGCACCCAGTACCTGCGCCAGCGCCCGGAATTGACGGTCGTTTCCCACGGCCACCGCGAGCGGCTGCCCGCCCCGGCAGGCCAGCGTCTCGTACGGGGCGATGCTCGGATGGCGGTTGCCCGTCGGGCCCGGATCGTGACCGGTGGCCAGGTAACCGGAGGCCTGGTTCACCAACGAGCCCAGCAGGGAAGAGAGCAGATTCACTTCCACCAGCTGCCCCCGGCCGGTGCGGTCGCGGTGGCGGAGCGCGGCGAGGATGCCGGTGACGGCGTCCTTTGCGGTCAGAACGTCCACCAGGGCGACACCTGCCTTCAGGGGCGGCCCGCCGGGCTCGCCGGTGATGCTCATCAGCCCCCCGACGGCCTGCACCACGAAGTCGTAGCCGGGCAGCGCGGCGCCGGCGCCGGACCCGAAGCCGGTGATGGTGCAGTGCACCAGGCCGGGGTTGGCGGCGCGGGTGGCGGTGTGGTCCAGGCCGTAGGCGGCGAGCGAGCCGGGGCGGAAGTTCTCGATCAGTACATCGGCCCGGCGCGCCAGCTCACGGGCCGCGGCCGCATCGTCCGGGTCGCCGAGGTCCAGGGCCAGGCCGCGCTTGGAGCGGTTCGCGGCGTCGAAGTACGCGGCCGTCCGGCTCGGCTGCGCTCCGCCTTCGCCGGCTGCCGAGTCCTCGGAAGTGAAATCCGCGGCGAACGGCGGGCCCCAGGCGCGGGTGTCGTCGCCGGTGCCCGGCCGCTCCACCTTGATCACCTCGGCGCCCAGGTCGGCGAGCGTCGCGGCGGCCAGCGGGCCGGCCAGCACCCGGCTGAAGTCCGCGACGAGGATGCCCTCCAGGGCGCGGGCGGGCGGTTCGCCGGCTGCCGTGCCTCCGGCTGCCGTGCCGGTGGCGTCCGTGGCGTCCGTGGCGTCCGCGGTGTCCGCGGTGTCCGTGGCGTCCGTGGCGTCCGTGGCGTCCGCGGTGTCCGCGGTGTCCGTGGCGTCCGTGGCGTCCGTGGCGTCCGTGGCGTCCGTGGCGTCCGCGGTGTCCGTGGCGTCCGTGGCGTCCGTGGCGTCCGTGGCGTCCGTGGCGTCCGCGGTGTCCGTGGCGCTCTTGATGTTCTCGGCGTTCCTGTCGGCGCCGGTGGACGGCGGGGGCTGCGGCCGGTGCGGCTGCGGCACGTGCGTACTCCTCACGTCGCGGACGAAGTGCCCTCATGGTCCGCGACGGCCTTCGCCGGAGGGAAGCCTCCGAGGTGGCCAACCGGGCGGTGTGCACCCTGCCGTGGTGGCCTCTTGAGTGGCTTCTTGCGCGGGCCATGTACCGCGCTGTGACGGGAATGTAGCGAAATGTCATAGGAGATGCGTCACTTCGGGACTTAAGTCCCAAGATCCCCTGTCGGACGGACTGGCGTGTGGTGTCTACTGGCTCTGCCCCAGCGCCTCACCCGTCCGGGAGGACCGCATGCTCCCCTCCGCTTCGATTCTGCAGCAGATCGGCCTCGGCGTGTTGCTGGCTGTGGCCATCGTCTGGGTCGTCGGGCTGGCCAGACTGCTGCGCCAGGGGCGGTACGAGTCGGCCATGTGGCGTGATCAGCGGGAAATGCGGGCACGGTACGCGCCGCGCGGGCGCTTCGCCCCGCCCTCTCCTGGGGGGCTGCCCGCACAGCCGGGGCTGCTCGGTTCCGTGCCTCGGCAGACCGGGCCGGCCGGGCCGCCGTCGGAGTGCGTGGAGCTGAGCGCCGCCGAGCGTGCGGCGTTCGAAGGCCTCGTACGGCAGCTGACCAGCCGGAGTTGACCGGGTGACCGGCGCCGGGCCCGGCCCCGGGCCCGGTCTCGGAGCGCGCCCTCAGCGCACCCGGTCTCAGCGCACCGGTCTCAGTGCACCGGCCCCAGCCGCAGCAGGGCCAGCGCGGCCAGCATCTGCACCGACACCGCCGCCGCCGACTTCCACGTTGACAGATGGTGCTGGCCGCGTATCAGCAGGACGGCGAGGACGTAGCCGAACCCCCAGGTCGTCCAGGTCGCGGCCTGGACGAAGGTGGCATCGGTCGGCAGCCAGGCCGCTATCGCCATCCGCGGCAGGTCCGTCACCCAGAAGAGCACGATGAACAGGCTTGCCGTGGGCGCGAAGCGGCCTATGCCGCCGAGCGTCCGGGCGATGGCGTGGGCGACCGAGCCCAGCGCGAGGCTGGCGGCCAGCACGCCCGCCTCGCCCAGCCCGAGGAGCTTCAGCGCCGCGGCGTGGTCGACGGCCCACTGGGTGTGGAACGCATCCACCGACAGCACCCCGATGCCACCGCTGATCAACGACAGCAGCACCGCGGCGCTCCAGGCACTGCGGTCGCGTGCCTCGTCCAGCACCTCCACCGGGCGGTACCAGAGCCCGAATATCAGCCGGTGCCACCACAGTCGGCGGCGTGGTGCCGGCCCCTGGGGAGCCGGCTGGACGAGCGTGGGCGGTGGCGGCTGGGGAGGCGGGGAGGGGGGTGGTGCGGACATAAGCCGTTTCTACCACCGGCCCATTCGGGGCGGGGCGGTGGCGTCGGGGGAGGCACAGCCGGTGCGGATGCCATGCTCTGCCGATGACTGTGCAGACACCGGAGCACGACGAGGCGCACGGCGGCGGGCTCGGCAGCCGGCTCAACTGGCTGCGGGCGGCGGTACTTGGTGCCAATGACGGCATCGTCTCCACCGCCGGACTCGTCGTCGGAGTGGCCGGCGCCACCGATTCCCGTGGCGCGCTGCTGACGGCGGGGCTGGCCGGACTGCTGGCCGGGTCCATGTCGATGGCGGCCGGCGAATACGTATCGGTCTCCACCCAGCGGGATTCGGAGAAGGCCGCGCTCGCCCAGGAGAAGCGGGAACTGGCGACCGAGCCGCAGGCCGAACTCATCGAGCTGACGGAGATGTTGGAAGGGAAGGGACTGAACGGGCAACTGGCCCGGGAGGTCGCCGAGCAGCTCACCGAGCATGACGCGCTGCGTGCCCATGCCGAGGTGGAGCTGGGGATCGACCCCGATGAGCTCACCAATCCCTGGCACGCGGCGGGGGCGAGCTTCCTCGCGTTCACGGTGGGGGCGTTGCTGCCGTTGCTCGCGATCGTGCTGCCGCCGGCCGCCCACCGGTTGTGGATCACGGTGGTCGCGGTGCTGGTGGCGCTGGCGCTGTGCGGCTGGAGCAGTGCCCGGCTGGGGGCCGCGCCGGTGGGGCGGGCGGTGTTGCGGAACGTGGGCGGTGGCGCCGTGGCGATGGGGGTGACGTATGCCGCGGGGTCGGTGCTGGGGGCGGTGGGGGTGTGACCCGGGGGTGACCCGTCCGGTGGGCTCGGTGCCCGGGGCGCAGAGGACCCGTAGAGGTCAGACCGTCCCCGTAGGGATAAGGCCCTCCCGTAGGGGTCAGACCGTCCCGTAGAGCTCTCGGTACGACAGGAAGACCCCTCCGGGGCCGTCCACGGTTTCCGCCTCCTGGGCGGCCCGGACCACGGCGCGGGTCAGGACGTCCGCGCCCGCGGACAGGATCTGGTTGAGGGCCCCGGCCTCGGCGTGTACGTCGAATGCGGCCTCGGTGTGGGCCGCTTCGGGGGTGAGCGGGCGCGTCGCGGTGGACAGGGCGAAGACCGTGTCGCCGTCGGACAGCAGATGGACGGGGCGGACCGCGCGGGCCAGCCCGTCGTGGGCGGTGCCGGCGAGCTTGAGGGCCTGGGCGCGGGTGAGGACGGCGTCCGTGGCGACCACGGCGAGGGTGGTGTTCAGCGGCGGGCGGACGGACGCGGCCGAGCGGGCCCGGGATATCTCCCCGGCCTCGGCCAGCCGGCGCGCGGCGGCGGCGTGCACCTCGGGGGAGGGCAGGACCGCCGGGCCTTCGTCCAGCCGGCCGTAGAGGGCGCCGGTGCGCGGGTCGGCGAAGGAGCCCGCGGCATTGACGGCGGCCAGCGCGGCGACGGTGGCGCCCGAGGGGAGGACCACGCTCGCGGTGCCGACGCCGCCCTTGAGGCCGCCGGCCACCGCCCCCGTGCCGGCGCCCGTATTGCCCTGGGCGACCGGCGCGCCGGGCCCGGTGTCCGCCGCGGCCGCGGCCGCCGCCCGGCCCAGTGCGGCATCCGGACGGGCCCGCCAGTCGCCGCCGCGCCCCAGGTCGAAGAGGGCCGCGGCCGGCACGACCGGTACGACCTGCGCGGGGTCGGGGCCGACGCGGAAACCGCGCCCCTGCTCCTCCAGCCAGCCGGCGACACCGGACGCCGCGTCAAGGCCGAAGGCACTGCCGCCGGTCAGCACGACCGCTTCGATGCGCTGGACGAGGTTGCGGGGGTCGAGCGCGTCGGTCTCCCGGGTGCCGGGGCCGCCGCCGCGTACGTCGACGGCCGCGACGGCGCCGCCCTCGGGGGCCAGGACGACGGTGGTGCCGGTGAGGTACCCGTCACCGGTCCGCTGGGCGTGGCCGACCCGGAGGCCGAGGACATCGGTCAGTGCGTCCTGCGGCCCCGCGGGGTGCGGCGAGGGCTCAGTCATCGGGTGCTCATGTCATCGGCGGGCGGGCGGAAACCGGCCGGTCCCATCACGATGACCGGGTGCAGGTCGGGGTCGAGGGTACGCAGCAGTTCCTGCATCACCTTGGGCTTGAGGCTCACACAGCCCTGAGTGGGGCCGTCGTGGTCCACGTGCAGCCAGACGCCGCCGCCCTTGGCGTCGCCCAACGGACGACGCTGGTCCAGGGGAGAGGTGCCGGGCTCCCGGTTGTAGTTGATGGCGATGACGTAGTCGAAGGCGCCGGCCAGCGGCTCGCCCTCCACTCCGGTGCCGTCGGCGACAAAGCTGCTGTTGTGGTCGTAGGGGAGCTTGGTGTCCCCGGGGGCGGCCAGCAGACCGCCCGCGTCGGTGAGGGAGAAGACACCGATGGGGGAGCGCAGATCGCCGTAGCGGTGGTCGTCCGTCCAGCCGTGCGCGGCGTTGTGCGCGGACCAGGTGGGGCCCGGCTCCCAGTCGTCGGAGCCCTCCTCGCGGGTGTAGAGGACGACACGGGACTCGAAGGAGTCCATGCCCTTGCCCGTGACGACCAGCGCCTGCCGGGAGTCGGCCGGTATGCGCTTCCGGGCGGCGTCGCTGAGGCCCGGGATGGGGCGGCCCGCGGGGGCATTCGGTGCGGCGTTCGGGGCGGATTTCGCGGCGGACACGGGGACGCGTGGCGTGTCCGGGCCGGAAGCCGTCGAGGACGTGGTGCTCTTGGCGTCGGTCGCGCTGTTGTGGTCGTCGCCCGACGCGGGCCACGCCCACAGGGCGGTGCCGACCAGCGTGGAGAGGGCGAGACCGCCCACGGCCTTGCTGCGCCGGGACAGTCTCGTCCGCGCGCGGGACTGAGCGTGGCGGGCCATGGCTGGCGTCTCCTCAGGTACGGACGGCGGTCGGTCCCCGGGGCTTTTCTGCGGCTTCCCCAGGGGGCGCCCCTGTCATAAAAAGGGCAATCTGCACCCTACCGCTTCAGACTCGGCGCGCCTCCGCTGGCCCCGGTGAACGGTGGGGAGCAAGGGCGCCAAGTGGCGGGAAGTTGGATCCATTGGTGGGTAATTGACGGGGTATGGGACGGGGGCGACGCCGAGGGCTCCCCTGGTGAGGGGGCCCTGTGGTGAAGGCGCCGAAGATGGCCGAATCTGATGCCGGATCAGGGCGGTTGCGGAGGTTTGCACGGCCGTTCGGCACGCTTATGGGGGAGCGGAGGAGGGGTCCGCGGGAGCGCCGGGAGGTCGTGCGGGCCCGCTTGCCGAGATCCGTGCCGGGGCGCTCGCCGAGACGGGTGACGTGGCGGGCGCTTCTACTCCGCCGGTGCGGCGCCCTGACGGGATGTGAGCAACACGCCGGCAGCCACCGTGCCGGATGCCACCAGACCGGCCGCCAGAACCGCCCGGTGTCCGGCGAAGGTGCACGCCAGGACCAGGAGCGAGGACACCGGCAGCACCAGCTGCTGCGCCGCGCCGCGCTTGTGGTGGCGGGAGTGGATCAGCCACACCGTCATCATGAACAGGGCGGCCGGCACCGTGACACACCCGGCCGCCGCGAACGCCGACAGCTGTGCCCTGCCGAACGCCTCCTCCACCGCGATCTCGATGCCCGCGCCCACCGCGGCCGCCGAGCCGAACACCAGGTAGTGGCCGTAGCCCCACAGGAACGCCTGCCGGTTCGAGCGCAGATGACGGTGGATGGGGACCGCGAAGTAGATCCAGTACGCGGCGAAGACCAGCAGCAGTCCGCCGCCCGCGATCGGCAGCAGGACGCTGAGCTCGTCGTTCGCGTCCAGCGCCGACTGCACGGCGACGGTGGCCGCCGCGACCGTCTCGCCCAGCACGATGAGGGTGAACAGGCCGTAGCGTTCGGCGATGTGATGGGGATGCCAGGCCGTCTGCCGCTCCCGCTCGGCGAGCGCGGGAACGGCCAGCTCCAGCAGCGCCACGACGGCGAACACCCGGGGGATGTCCTCCCGGGGCAGCGCGAGCAGGCCCAGCCAGCCGACCTGGCACACCGTCACCCCCAGGGCGTAGCGCAGTGCGGTGCGCCGTTCGGCGCCCCGGCAGGCGTGCGCGGCCCGCAGCCACTGGGTGACCATGGCCAGCCGCATCACCAGATACCCGCACCAGATGACCGTGAAGTCGCCGTGACCGAAGGCCCGCGGCACGCCGGCGGCCAGGATCAGCACCCCCGCCATCTGGACGAGGGTCACCACGCGGTAGAGCGGGTCGTCGGTGTCGTACGCCGAGGCGAACCAGCTGAAGTTCATCCAGGCCCACCCGTGAACCAACCGTGCATCACCGCCTCTGACCTGGTGAAACGCGGAATCTAGGCATTCCACCCGCTCACACCAATCCGCAGAGGCGGTCACCTACGGCGGATGGATGAACGATGGAACGGGATGACCTTCCCACCCTGCGCGCGCTGGGCTTCAAGGACGAAGAGCTTCGGGCGCTGGGGCTCTGGGAACCGGCCACGGGTGACCCTGCCGACTTGGCAGAGACGTACATCAGGCGCAGCAAGAAGCGTGACGACTTGGCGACTCTCCGGGCGCATGTCCGGGACGTCTGCCGGGCGGCTGCCACCGATGGCAGGAAGATCCGGCACGTCTGGTTCGAACAGCGCTCAGCAAGTAAGGCGCACGTCCGGCGCGAGGAATTCGAGAAGGCGACTGCCGCCATTGTCGAAGGGCGCAGCAAGACGCTCTATGTGTGGAAGCTGGACCGACTCAGCCGCCGGGGCATGGGCGCTGTGGGCCTCTTGCTGGACGAATTCGAGAAGCGCGGGGCACGGCTGGTCAGCGTCACTGAGGGGTTGGACAGTTCCCAGCGTGGTGCACGGATGGTCATTGCCTTCCTGAGCGAGCGTGCCCGGGAAGAAGCCACTGATATTGCGCTTCGCACGAAGGCAGGCGGAGACGCACACAAGGCAGAGGGACGCTGGCCCGGCGGAGTGGTGCCCTACGGCCTTTGCTGCCCCAAGGGAACGGGAAAGCTGGAACACGACCCGGCGGAGTACCCGACTGCGCGCCGTATCGCTGAGGCGCTGCTGAATGGCGACACCCCGGCGGCAATCGCTGAAATGCTGAACAGCGAGGGGACCAAGACCCGCAAGGGCAAGCAATGGCGGGCGCAGACCATCATTCACCTTGCTCAGTCTCCTAGCTGGGCAGGACTCATCCCGGACCGGGAACGCGCTAAGGATGAGTTCGGCAATCCGCTGGACAAGTGGCACCGTGGCGGCAATCCCCTCATGGGGCCGAACGGGCACCCGGTCAAGGCTGGTAAGGGCGTCATCACCTTCGCTGAGCGGGAACAGATTCTCTCGAAGTTCGCTGCCCGTTCCCGCCCCGGTACGGCCATTGGTGACCGGACGCGTGGAAAGCGGAAGGCGGCAACCATTCTCACGGGTGTCCTGCGCTGCCCGCACTGCAAAGGCCCCATGGGCAACGGCGGGCGGAATTACCGGTGCGTCGCCCGTATCAACCAGGGCCCGTCGGTGTGTGAGGGAATCGCAACCATGCGGGAGCGCGCCGACGAAGCCATTGCAGTGATGTGGATCAACCACATTATGAACCTGTCGCCGGACTCTCCGACCATTCTGGCCATTGCCCGGCGCTGGCTGACCTACCAGGACCCTGCAAAGGAAAGCCGTAAGCGGGCTGTGTCGGCAGCGCTGGACCACGCGGCAGGGCGTGAACTCAAGCTTCAGAAAGAGTTCTTCATTGGCGGGGGAATGGACGAGACGCTTTACGAAACACTACGGGCTGAACTCACGGCACAGATCAGCGCACTCAAGGCGGAGTTGGCAGAGCTTTCGGAAGAGGTAGACCTTTCGCCGTTGATGGACCCCGAAGCGCTGGCTGGCCTTTGGCAGGTTGCAGGGATTGAGGGGCAGCGCGCCCTGCTGCAAGCCGCTTTGAAGAGCGTCACTCTGCTGCCCCCGAAGTTCAGGGGGGACCGGACCCCGATTCTTGAGCGCCTTGAGCCGGATTGGCGCGACGACAGCCTGAACCCGGCGGCAGAAGCCGCATGGGATGCATGGGAAGCGCGCCGGGCGCAAACCGCAGCCTGAGTCAGCAAGAAGAAATGGCACCAGCCCGGCCGGACTTTGGCGAGTAGACCGGGCTGGTGTCCCTCTCAAAGGGAAGGCACCAGAGTATGGCAAGCGCAGAGCGCGCACAGTGGCAGGCTGACCAGGACGCCAAAGAGGCGGCATGGGAACGCGAGTTGGAGTGGCGGCAGACCACTCGGAAGCTGGAAGCCCTGTACGGCGCCGTGAGGGCCGGGGACGGCTCTGAGTACACCCGGCAGCGCATACGGCGGCTGGAAGCCTTGTAAGCGGCGCTACAGGGCTTCCCGGAGGCTCTTGCCGCGTAGCACCACCAAGCCCCGTCAGGCAGCAGTGCCCGGCGGGGCTCTTTCATGGCTTCACACCTGACAAACCGTCAGGTGTGGGCAGGCATTCGACCCCCTAGACCCATTCCGAGAGCGCAACGCGGAGGAGAGACCACATGAGCGCTGACAAGTTTTGGGCACAGATCATGTCTTGGGCCGAAGAGGAATCCCACAGGGGCCGCCTGGTGCGCGCCTTCCGGGACAACCTTGGCAACAACGCGGAGCTACAGGCTCAGCGCATCGGGCTTCTGTCCGTGTATATGGAGCGAGAAGCGCAGAGCCGTAAAGGTCTCGCGCTGGTCTGAGGGTTAAGCCGTCCGGTTACGTGACCGGGCGGCTTTTCCTTGGCCTCATTTCGTCTCGTTTCGTCGCACGCTCCGGCTATTACGTCCCCGCTCCGTCCCGTCGGATTGGGGTTCCGTCTCATTACGTCCCTAGGAAGTACACATGACCACCGACCTTATGACCGCACTGCGTGACGCTGAATCACTCGCATGGGGTGCCATAGCGAAGCCTGACAGCGATAAGGCCACGGCCGTACACCAGGCCATTGCGGCAGCGCTCCGCCTTGCTGAGACTCAAGCGGCTGGCCCCCGCTGTGAAGCGCTCACCTGTGACAACTCCATTGAGTACAGCGGGATAGGGCGTCACCGGCGCTTCTGCTCTGACCGTTGCCGGAAGGCGGCACACAGGGCTAGCCAGCGTGGCTAACAGCGGAATGGATCAGACAGCTAACTACGCTCTGTTAGTTGTTCCTAATCCAATATGTAATGTTCTCACTCCTCTAAACAACTCCCATATACCTAGCAACAAATGGGAGACCCGTAACCCTGCATTCAAGATAAGGAACACCCCATGACTGAGCGACGGTACGACTGCGTGGGCTGTGGCGCTGACCTCCCGGAAGGTGCGCGCTCTGACCGGCTGTACTGCTCTGCCCGCTGCCGCATGAACGCCTACAGGGCTGCCGGAGCGCCGAAGACTGCCGACATGACCTGTGAGCTATGCGGAGCCCCGTTCCGGCCACTGAGGGGCAAACAGCGGGTCTGCGCCAAGCCTGAGCAGACCAGCGCCACGTGTCGGGACATGCAGGCTGAGCGGGAACGGCAGCGAACTGCGGTCAGGCTTGCGCTGGACGAAGAGCGCTGGGAGAAGGCTTGCGAGCATTGCGGCGAAAACACGGGTTGGGAAGGTGCTGGCCGACCACGACGGTTCTGCTCTTCGCGCTGCAAGACCGCGTTTTATCGGGCAGCCAAGAAAGCGTAACGGTCGAATAACGAATACCCCGAGCCGGCTCGAATCCTATGGATTTTCGCATTCTCGCACCTTCGACTCACTAGATACATTCTGAGGGCGACGTTAAGCGCGCTCCCACTGTTCGGGTAGGCGGCAAACCATTCCCCGAGCACCCACTCATAGACCAGCCCCGGCTAGCACCGGTTTTCTTCACTGCGGGAATTGCCGCCTACACAGTGAGAGACAGCGCTAGCCGGGGGCTTTTTCATGCCCCCGGAGGGAGCCCCAATGGAACCGATAGATACCAGGCAGGCACTTCGCATCTTGGAGAATCACGCGATTGTGCCGAGAGATGAGCTTTCGCGCGCTGAACTGTTCGCGGCGCTGGCAGCGCTTCGCATCCTCGCGCTGGGTGGTGAGCATGCCGAATCTCACTGAGGCTGACCGGGCGTACGTCGAAAAGTTCGCGCGCATTGCCGGTGAAGCTCTCGAAGGGTGCCCGAATGCAGACGCAAGCACACAGCTCCTTTTCGATGCGTGCAAGGAAGTAAGCGGCCCCAGCTTCATTCCGCTGGGCACCTTTGACCGTCTGCTACGCGCCACAGGCTATAAGCGCACTGACCGGCGTTACGGCAAGCGCTACATAGGACTTCGCCCCAAAAACCCGGCGTTTCATGACCGGGTCTGGTATCGCAACTAGCCACCTCCGAATTTCGGAAGTGGTCAAACCGTGAAAGAGGAAATGACCAATGACTGAAAACATCCCGTGGTACTTGGGAACCACTGACACCACTTCTACTGACAAGGGAAGCCCGGAGCGCAACCGGCAGCACATCGAGTCGATTGCAGCGGGGGCCAGTGATGAGGCTGACGCCGTTGCCGCTCATCTGCGGAGCGCTGAGGCGAAGGGCGTTGACATCAACCCCAGTCAGCGAATGGCCATGGGCTACGCGTCCAACGCTCGCAAGGCTGCCACTCAGCTAGACGCCAACTGATTCCCGGAAGGACAACACACGTGACTGAGAACGCCGTTGAGAAGGCGCGCAAGGCTGCTGAGGCGGCTGCCGCGAAGTTGGCTGAGGCTGAGGCCGCTGAGCATGCCCGACTGGCTCAGATTGCCGCTGAGCGCGCTGAGCGTGCCCGTGATTATGACCGGGACTTCCTTGCTCACTGGACTGAGATTGCCCGTGAGGCTGTGGAGTCTGAGGGCGATAAGTCTGCCGACTACGATCCCAGCACCATGGGATTCCTTGAGGGCTTGATTCGGTTTGTTGCTGGCCGCGAGAAGCGCCGGACGGTTCTGACTCATGCGCAGAATGCGGAATCCGCGCTAGGCATCTCTACCGCACAGAGCACCGTGCCAGAAGCCAGACACTACAGCCTAGACGTCGTTGGGTACCTCACGAAGATTGTCGAGGATGAGGCCGCGCGGCGACATGGCGAATTCGCGAAAGCCCTTGAGGCGAAGCGCAACCGGGCCATTGATGGTGAGGGGTACTAATGGCCCATGACCTACTCGACCCGGGGCCGGATCACAACGGCCGGCCTGCCTATCTGGTCTGGCCCCGGGACGCGAATGGAGCCCCGTGCTTTACCGACACGCACACTTCCGCTGATGTGGTCTTCCCTCAGCCTGGTGCAGCGCCGGTAACCCGGGGCACGGTTCGTCAGCGGGGCACCCTGGTTGATCTGACACACCGTGACGCTGACGGCAAGCCACTGATTCCCCCTACCATTCCGCTAGACGTGCTGCGGCAGATGTGGACTGACCAATATGGTTGATAGCCCGTTCTGTGAACTGTGCACTGAGGATGGTCTAGGAGTGGCGGCGGATGTGAACTGTTGCTATCCGCTGACGCGTGCTCAGCTCATTTCTCGGGGCGTTTCCTGGCCGGATTCTCCGGGCTACCGGAAGTCAATGTGCCTCACCTGCTACCGGGCATGGAAGGATCGCTGAAGAGAGGTGCCCTGTGTCCCATCCGCACAGGGCATCTAATTTCGGCTGCCGTCATCGTCCAGGGCGGACTGCGCTCGAAGCGTAAAGTCATCCACGGACTTCTCGTACTCCTTGGCGAGCCTCAATAGGTTCTTGCGCTGGTGATCTCGCATTCGCTGATGGTTTGGCTCCGTTAGTTCACTAAAAACTCCGGCGGCCCCTGCCAATTCGTGACTCAGTCGGGCAACCACTAGTGCCGCTTCTGTCACTTTCTTAGGACCAGCTAGCGCGGCTTCTGTTGCCTTATCCTTGATTTCTGACCTCGCCGCAAACAACTCTTGCAGTTGCTCTTCTGTGACGTAGTCCGGCGATAGTCCATCATCTAGGGCGGAATACACAGAGGCCCGATGACGCATGCGGTCCGCCTTAGAAATGAACGTCTTGTAGACGGCATGGCGCGGTTCTCTTCTTTCCCTGCGATGCTCTGATCGGGCAGTGATGCGTGCACCTTCCCGCTGCGCCCAACCCGTTGCCAGCGCCGCGCCAATCGTCGCTACTGATCCGGCAAGTGCCCCCAGCACAGCGGCTGTTCCTGCGTCCATGACGCCAACCCTTGCGGCCTACCTGTCTGGTGGTCAAGGGCACCAGCCCGGGGTGTGCTGCCGCAATCAGGCCCCCTCAGCCGGCCAGAACCCCCATCCTTCCTGACCTGCCCCTTTTCCGCGCAACTACTTCGCTGGCGTGTGTGCTGGCGTGAAGACGCAGCCCCCCACCTCCGAAAATCCGTAGGTGGTCACCCTCCCCCAGAGTGCAGGTATGTCAGGGAAACCCAGAACGCCGTGCAGTCAACCGGGATGTAGTGAACCGACCAATGATGGCCCGTGTCCTGAGCACAAGAGACAGCGTGAAGAGCAGAGAGGTAGCGCGAGTAAGTGTGGCTATGGCGTTGGCTGACAGCGGAAGCGTAAGGCTTACCTGTAAGCCAATCCGTGGTGTGTCCGGTGTACTTGGCAAGCGAATGTCGCTGACCATTGACCGCTGAGTCGAAAGCAAGTGCAGACATGGCGTGAGCCGAACCTTGATGCGCCTAAGCACCTTCGACCACTGTGCAAGCCATGCCACGATAGCGAGACCGCTAAGAATCAGCCTGGTGGTTGAGCTGCCGAAAAGTCAAAGCCGAAGCCGCCCAATCCGCATGACCTTTCCACCGTTCTGATCTCTGCTGAGCCCTCCCCCTGGGGGATGACCCCCTCCCACCCTTTAGGCCACTCGGCAGGGAGGGAGAAAGCTGGCGCCGCAACTCAGAGCGTTTGCGCGGGGCGATCCCTTCGCTTAGGCCCCTGGATTACTGGGATAAGGGTTGCCGTTTTCGTCTGCGACCTCTGCCAACGTTGCGGGCTGCACTTCGACTCGGAGCATGGGCCATGGAGTTGGGCCCTCAGCGCTCCCACCCTTCAAAAGCATGTGACGGACATAGGCCCCCACCAGGAACTCGCGCTCAGCTAGGCGGCTGATGTACTGCTGAAGGGTCTTCTCTGCGTCACGATTCTCTCGGACGCTTACAAGATCCCCTGCTATGTCAAGAAAATCCCTCAGCAGATCCATGAATTCGATGATCAAGTCTTCATCGTCGTCATTCAGATGGTCCGGCATGGCGTATTCAAACGTGACGCTTTCTTTGACCATGTTCCAGAGCGGGTTTCCGCGTGTGATCAGCTTTAGCGCCCTAGGCTGAGGGAACAATGGATCGTGTACCAGCCTCAAGCGACTTTCATCGGCATCCACCACGGAACGCACCCACGCTTCATGTTCCGATTTGATTAGCCGTAGCCGCTCCACGGTGAAGTGGTTTGGTTGATCATCCACCCTTTTGTGATCCTTGCTGCACAAGAGGATTAGATTCGTGTGATGGTTAATCACGTCCTCTGCCAGCCCTCCTGCTCGGGGGCCGCCCTGCGAGCGCGCGACGATGTGCGCTTCTTCGCCGAATACAGAGGGATCATCCGATGCGGTCCCAGACGTGATCACCTGCTCTTTGCAGATGGCGCAGAGACCACCAGCCTGAACCCACAGAATCTTTCTGGTCTTTTCGGAGACGCCCATGTTTCAACCTCGCAAGAGAATTAATGTGCTGTCGGCCCCGTACTCGCTACCTTTCCTGGTGGCTGGTACGGGGATTTCTGCGTTTCTAGACTGCCGGATGCTCAGCGAGTAGGGCAGCGACTTCCGGTACTTCGGCGTACTCCTGCAATCGGCCGCGAATGACGCGCACCCGTTCAGCGACTCTGTCTGACGGCGTGTCAGATCCCAATGAAATGACTCGCTCGGCTACGCCTGCCGCCTCTTCTGGTTCGTTGGCGTCAGTCAGCGCCACGGCCAGCCAAGAGAGGTACAGAGCCATTTCCCGGGTATGCGTGGCGTCATAGCCGCTGAGCACTTCCCGGAGCAAGGGCACGGCGCGCAAGGGGCGGTGAAGCTCTGTGTAGACCCGGGATTCCATGACCTTGAGTTCGCCAGCGTCGACCCAATAGAGCCAAGCTGGTGATTCCGCGCCTTCGCTGTCTTCGCTCAGAGCTTGGCCGGCTTCCCCCAGCGCGCGCATGGCCTGTTGCCCGTTCTCCGTTCCCCCGGCTTTCGTGTGCGCCCATGCCACACGGTCCAGATACAGTGCACGGGCTTTCGGGGGGGCTTCGGCCCGTGCGTCATTGAACGCTGCCTGAGCAAGGATGAGTCCTTCGGCTTCCCGCCCTGTGTTGCTCATTTGGTAGGCGAGTGATCCGGCGAGATTCCCGGCAAGCGTGTTGTCCTCAGCCTGTGTCGCTGCGCTGATGCCTAGCCGGTAAACCTGCTCTGCCTCTTCGTGCTGTCCGGCGTCGCTGGCAATCCATCCCGCAATCTGTGCCAACTCTCCAATTTGCCTGAGAAGTTGACGCTCCACTTCGCTGGTGTAGGTGTTCTGTCGATACAGGTTTACAGCGCGCCGAAGGTCTCGAAGTGCCGGGCGGATCAGGTCACCCCCGGCAAGAACGTCATCAGCCAGCCTGAGCCCGTGCACCCGCTTCTGTAGGTCATCCATCTGCCCCATGCCAATTCGACGCCCTGTGCGCCCTTCTAGCTGGCTTAACGGGTCCTCTTCGGGTAGGAAGTCAGCCAGGGTCGGCAACGGGGGCTCAGTGAGCTTCTGAGGCTCCCTGAGCGCTTCCAGGGGCACGCCTAGGGCGGCAGCGAGGAACGGCAGCCATTCACGGGGCGTGCGCTTGCCTGTCTCCCAACGGCTGACCTCTTGCCGTCCGACTGGATCGCCGGTTACTCGCGCTGCCTGGCAGACCTCACGCGCTAGCCGTGCCTGACTCCACCCTCGCTCTTCGCGGAGTCGCCGGATGTTGGCCCCGATGCTTCTACCCATGCCCCAATTCTGGCCGACAGTTGGCCTACGCGGGGCCGCTAGTCGTTGAGCAATTCCAGACGGACGCTGTTCTGCATGACCGAGCCGACGAGACACCACAGCGCGCCGGTTGACCTCCCGGACCGGTCGGGCCAGTTGGAACCGACCCCGGTAGAAGGTTGCGCGGGTTGCGAGGAACTTGCCCGAGTGCGTGACAGGGCGCGAACGGGTGGCGACATGACCACCGTGTCTGACTGCAACGTCCTCATGGCGCGGCATCCCGAGGGGCACGAATGATCACCGAAAAGGATGTAGGCCAGCGCGTCAAGGACGGAGCGGGCAGGGTCGGCGTTCTCCGTGACGTGATCACGGACTACGAAGACCCCGCCGAACTCCCCGGGGAGCGACAGAAGCGCCATGCAGCCTTTCTGTCACCCGAAGGTGGCGGACGTGAATGGATTGCCCCGCCTGCCAGCGTCACGCGCATCCACTAACCGGAGTCCCACACCCGCAAGGAGATCTGCAATGAGTGCTGCCCAAAATGCCCTCAGGTTCGCATGGTTGGAGGTGACGGGGTTATGCAATGAGTTCTGTGATCACTGCTACGCGGACTCGTCGCCCAAGGGAACGCACGGCACCATGACCGTAGAGGACTGGTTGCGCGTCATCGATCAACTCGCGGATATCGGCGCTGATGACGTTCAGTTCATCGGAGGTGAACCGACCCTGTACCCGAACCTTCCGGCGCTGATCCAGCACGCGCACGGTTCCGGGCTGTCCGTCGAAGTCTTCTCCAACATGACCCACATTCGGGATGAGTTGTGGGAGACGTTCACGGGCTGTGGGGTCAAACTCGCAACGTCGTACTACTCCGACACGGCAGAGGATCACGACCAGGTGACCAGGCTCCGGGGTTCTCACCGGAAGACCCGCGCGAACGTGGAAAAGGCGCTGAGCCTCAATATCCCCCTGCGCGGCGGGGTCGTGTCCGTCCGGGAAGGTCAGCGCGTCCAAGAGGCGGCAAGGGACCTTACGGCGCTCGGGGTCGGCATGGTCGGCGGAGACAAGACCCGGGCATTCGGACGAGCGAGTAAGGGCGCTGCCCCGACCATCAGCGACCTGTGCGGGCACTGCGCCCACGAGAAATGCGCCATCGGTCCGACCGGCGAAGTGTGGCCGTGCGTTCTCGGCCGGTTCCTGAACATCGGGAACGTGCTGAATTCCCCCCTGTCTGAGATTTGGGGCGGAGCACAGATGGCGGAGGTACTTGCCAACATCACAGCCGAGCATGGAGAAGGCGCACAGTCATGTGCTCCGCCTCAGTTCCTGCCCATGTGCGGCCCGTGTGGTCCGTGCGTTCCCTCGGTCGGGCACTGTGACCCGAGGGAAGCCAACAGCGAGCCTGCGACGGCTACGATCAGCGCACCCGCATGAGTCGCTGAACAAGGAGGATCAGTGGATCACGGCGACGACTTCCACAGTTGGTTGAATGGCGACTACGCCAGTCAGCCGGTACAGCGATCAGAAGAAGAATGGGCCTTGATCGCTGGATACGTGCGGCATGCGGCAAACCAGGTCGGGCCGACGCTGCCGTTGTGTCTCCCCGGCGAACCGCAGGAGTGCGGGCGGACGGCACAGCAACACGTGCTCGTCTGGGGTGCAGCTCTCAAGGCGGCAGCCCAACACCTGATTGAGGACGCCGCACCAGCCCCGGCTAACGCAGCGTTTGCCTCGGGACCGCTGTACCAGCGCCACCTAGCGGAAGTGCGCGCCTCGAAGTCCATGCCACCCGGCAACGGGTGATCGATCCCCCTAAGCGGCCCCGCTCGTGTGCTTCCCCCCGTGGCGCATGGGCGGGGCTTCCGCATGTTGGCCTGTAGTCGTTGGTGACGGGGCGCGGTAACGTGTTGCTGCGTTGGTTCACGCCCACCAGATGGCGAAGAAGAGCATCAGGTAACCGGAGAGGCCGTGTCCCGGGTGCCCCTCGGCGAGCGCATGGGCCAGCTGCTGCCCGGCCTGGGCGATCGCCACGACGAAGCACAGGTCGAAGAAGAGCTCCAGCGGGGTGGCGGTGCGGTGCGGCTCGTCGCGGCGGCGGGCCCGCATGAGGACCGGCACGTCAGCTCCTCTCCTCGGCCGGTGCGGCCCGGCACGCCCGGCATCAGTACAGCGCGGGCGGGCGATGCCGCCCATGAGGGGAGCGGGGTGCGGCGTGTCGTGCCGTTCGTGAGGGAGCGGGCGCGGCGTGTCGTGTCGTGCCGCCCGTGTGGGGAGTGGGGGCGGGTGCGGCGTGTCGGTCCGCCTCCGAGGAGTTGAGCGCGGCGGCGTGTCGTGCTGTGCCGTGCCGCGTGCGTGTGCCCGTGGCTATTCGGCGACCGCCTCCACGATCGAAGGGAAGGCCGGTGTGGGCAGCACTCGCGTCAGCCGGAAGCCGCCGGCCGACAGCAGGGTGGCGAACTCCTCCGTGGTCCGCTCCCGTCCGTCGACCACCGCCATCATCGCGACGTCCAGGGTCTTGCCGAAGTGCGGGGCGTTGCCCGGTGGCAGTACGGCATCGATGACCAGCAGCCGCCGGCCCGCCGCCATCGCCCGGCGGCAGGAGCGCAGGATGCGCAGGCAGGCGTCGTCCGGCCAGTCGTGCAGGACGTGCTTGAGGACGTAGACATCGCCGCCCTCCGGCACGGACGCGAAGAAATCGCCCTCCTGGGTGCGCCAGCGGCCCTTCAACTCGTCGCCCTCCAGGAGGTGGTGGGCCAGCGGCGGCGCCTGGTCGAAGAGCACGCCGGTCAGTTGCGGGTGGCGGCGCAGCGCGGCGCGCAGCAGCCCGCCGCGGCCACCGCCGACGTCCACGACCGTGCCCTCGGCGGGGAACGGGTACACGTCGGCCACCGCCGCGTCGACCGGGGCGGACACGGAGGACATGCCGTCGTCGAAGACCCGCCGGGTGGCCGGATCCGTCGTCAGATGTTCGAAGAGGGGCGCCCCGAAGAGCCGTTCGAAGGACGCGCCCTCGTGGCGTACGGCCTCCGGGAGGGCGGCCGAGGTCCGCAGGAACAGCTCGTCCGTCGCCATCATGACGGCCGGGTGCATCGAGTCGGGGACGTCGGTGCGCAAGGGGACGGCGGCGGGCGTCAGATGGTAGGCGCCCGCGGTGTCCTCCCGGAAGAAGCCGCGGGTGGCGAGATAGCGCAGGACGCGGTGCAGATGAGGGGCGTGGGTACCGGTGGCGGCGGCCAGCTGCTCGGGGGTGCGCGGGCCCGCGGCGAGGTGGTCGGCGAGGCGGTGGTGCGCCGCGGTGCGCAGGGCGGCGGAGAAGACATGGCCCATGGCCTGTTCCATCAGATGCGCCGCGAAGTCGCGGGGCTCGCCGGTCGGTGGGGTGGGGGAACTGGCCAACGTCGGCCTCCAGTCGTCGGCTTGGGCGTGCTGGTCCTGGCCACAGGAAGGTGATCCACGGTTGCAGTCACGGGCGCCGGTGTCACGATCGGCCGTGGCGGCACCCGCGAAGTCCGGCCAGGGAAGAGCGTCGTGCCCTTACGGGACGGATCCGGGACGGGTGGGGGCCGACGCCCGGGTGCGGGGCGGCGATCCATGGTCGAATGCGTGTATGAGCGACAGCGACACGACAGGCATGACCGGCCCGACCGATGACGCCGAGCACAGCGACGGCTCCGCCGCCGTCCTGGCCCCGCTCGACGACCGCCTCGCGGACCTCGTGGCCCTCTACGAAGACCTGCACCGCCACCCCGAACTCGGCTTCCAGGAGACCCGTACGGCCGCCGAGGCCGCCCGCCGGCTGACCGGCTGCGGCTATGACGTCACCACCGGCATCGCCGAAACCGGCGTCGTCGGCGTGTTGCGCAACGGCCCGGGGCCCGTGGTCCTGCTGCGCGCAGACATGGACGCGCTGCCCGTCACCGAGAACTCCGGCCTGGACTACGCCTCCACGGTCCCCGGCCGGATGCACGCCTGCGGGCACGACATCCATGTGACCTGTCTGCTGGGCGCCGCCGACCTGCTCGCGGCGGCCCGCGACCGCTGGTCCGGCACGCTGGTCGTGCTCTTCCAGCCCGCCGAGGAGGTCGGCAGCGGGGCCCGCGCCATGCTCGACGCCGGCCTCTACACCAAGGGCCTGGTCCCCACGCCCGATGTGGTGCTGGCCCAGCATGTCGCTCCCCTCGCCGCCGGGCTGATCGCCTACTGCCCCGGGCCCTGTATGGCCGCCGCCGACAGCCTGAAGATCACCTTCCACGGCACCGGCGGCCACGGCTCCCGGCCCGAGACCACCGTCGACCCGATCCTGATGGCGGCGGCCTTCGTGCAGCGGGTGCAGTCCGTGGTGGCCCGCGAGGTCGCGCCGGCGGACCGGGCGGTGGTCAGTGTCGGCTCCTTCCAGGCCGGGGACACCGCCAATGTCATCCCCGACCGGGCCGTCGTACGGCTCAGCGTGCGCACCTTCGACGAGACGGTGCGCACGGCCGTGCTGGCCGCCATCGACCGCATCGCGCGCGCCGAGGCAGCCGCCTCCGGCGCGGACCGGGAGCCCGAGACCGAGGTCCTGGACTCCTTCCCCGTCACCGTCAACGACGCCACGACCCTGCGTCAGGTCAATGAGCAGTTCACCGGACTCTTCGGCGAGCAGCGGGTGTTCGCCTACGAGCCGGCGGCCGGCAGCGAGGACGCCGGACTGCTGGCCACCGCCGCCGGGGCACCGCTCTACTACTGGTGGCTGGGCGGCTGGGACCCGGAGGAGTTCCAGACGGCCCTGGCCGCCGGGCGGCTGGCGCAGGACATCCCCTCCAACCACTCGCCGCACTTCGTCCCGGTGGTCCGGCCGACGCTCACCATGGGCGTCCAGGCGCTGACCACCGCGGCGCTCAACCAGCTGTCCCGCGCGGGCACGGACCCGGGCCCGGCGGAGGCGGCGGACCGGGCCGGCCGGGGCGGGGCGGCGATACGCGTTTGACCTTGTCCTTGGGGGAAGCCCCAGCATCGGCCGTACCGGGCGACGTGCCCGGTACGAGGAGGGCGGACGGGTGGACCGAGGGGCGGACCGGCGGGCGGACCGGGCGGACCGACGGGCGGCCGGAGGCGTGGGCGACGCGCCCTGCGGGGACGGTGAGCTGCTGACCATCGGGGCGTTCGCACGGGCCTGCCGGCTCTCACCGAAGGCGCTGCGGCTCTACGGCGAGCTCGGCCTGCTGACCCCGGACCGTGTCGACCCGCGGAGCGGCTACCGCCACTACGCCCCGGCCCAGCTGGAGCGGGCCCGGCTGGTGGCCTGGCTGCGCCGGCTCGGTATGCCGCTGGCCCGCATCCGCGAGGTGTGCGAACTGGCGCCGGACGCGGCAGCCGGAGCGGTCGCCGCGTACTGGGCGCAGGTCGAGGACGACACCGCCGCCCGCCGGGACCTGGCCGCCTTCCTCGTCGACCAGCTGTCCAGGAAGGACACCGTCATGACCGAACCGCTGACCCCTGTGACGATGCGCTGCGCCGCCCTGACCGATCAGGGACTGGTGCGCCCGGCCCAGCAGGACGCCGCCTACGCGGGACCGCGGCTGCTGGCGGTGGCCGACGGCTACGGCCCCCGTGGCGGCCCCGCCGCGACGGCCGCGATCGAGGCGCTCAAGGACCTGGAGCACCGGGACCTGGCCTCGGCCGATCTGCCGACCGTCCTGGAGGAGGCGGCGCATCGCGCACACCGCGCCGCCCCGCCGGCCGACGAGGCCTCCGGCAGCACCCTCACCGCGCTGCTGCGCAACGGCTCGCAGCTGGCGCTGCTGCACGTCGGGGACTCCCGCGCCTATGTCCTGCGCGACTCCGGCCTCTTCCGCATCACTCACGACCACAGCCTGGTCCAGTCGCTGGTCGACGAGGGCCGTCTCACCCCCGAGGAGGCCTTGTCGCACCCCCAGCGCGCGCTGCTGCTGCGGTCGCTGGAGGGCGGCACCGCGTTCGCCCCTGACCTGCAACTGCTGGAGGCCCGGCCCGGGGAGCGCTATCTGCTGTGCACCGACGGCCTGACCTCGGTGGTGCCGGCCGGCACGATCCAGGCCGTGCTGACCACGGCCGACGGCCCCGACCAGGCCGTACGGGACCTGATCCGACTCGCCCGCGAGGCGGGGGCGCCGGACAACGTGGGGTGCGTGGTGGGGGAGACCGTGGCGGCGTAGGGCAGAACGCGGCGCGGCGGCGGGCCTCATGGGGCGGCCGCCGCGTAGCCGCGCGCTACTGCCCCTAGGCCAGACCCTTGAGCATCCCCTTGAAGTAGAGCTGCGGAAGCCCGTAGCGCTTGAGGAACCACATGTCGGTGCGTTCCCGGGTGGTGTCGATGAAGGGGATCGAGGGGGTGGGCTGCAGGTCGTAGTCGAACTCGGCGAGCAGCATCTTGTGCCGGGCGGTGACCAGGGGGCAGGAGGTATAGCCGTCGTAGCGGGCGGTGGCGGGGCGCCCGCGCAGACCGGCGAGGAGGTTGGCGACGACGACCGGCGCCTGCTTGCGGATCGCGGCACCCGTTTTGGACGTCGGAAGGTTGGCGGCATCGCCGAGCACGAACACGTCGGGGAAGTCGGGGTGCTGGAGGGTTTCCCGGTCGGCCTTGACGTACCCGAACGGGGAGTCGGGGTCGGCCAGCGGGCCGTCGGCCAGCCACTCGGGGGCGCGCTGCGGCGGTACGGCGTGCAGCAGGTCGTAGCGGACGGTCTCGTCCTTGCCGGTGGTGTGGTCGGTGATCACTGCCTCGCGCGCCGCACCGTCGAGCCGGGTCATCTCGGAGCTCAGCCGCACCTCGATGCCGTACCGCCGGGCCGTCTCCGTCAGCGCCCGGGAGAAGACCGGCACCTTGAACATCGCAGGCTCCGGGAGCACCAGGATGGTGCGGATCGCGCCCAGCACGCCGCGCTTGCGCCAGTGGTCCGCCGCCAGATACGCGATCTTCTGCGGGGCGCCGCCGCACTTCACCGGCCCGGACGGCATGGTGAACACGGCCGTCCCGCTGCGCATCCGGCGGATCAGATCCCAGGTGAGCGGGGCGAGATCGGGCCGGTAGTTGCTGCTCACCCCGCCGTGGCCGAGGGCCGGGGCCAGGCCGGGCACACCGTCCCAGTCGAGCTGCAGGCCGGGGGCGAGCACCAGCTTCCCGTAGGAGAGGACCCGGCCGGAGGCCGTGGTGACCGTACGGGCGGCCGGGTCGACGGCGGTGGCGCGCTCCCGCAGCCAGCGCACGCCGGGCGGGATGACCTCCGCCTCGGTGCGCAGCGCGGCGCGCAGCGGGGCCTGGCCACCGCCGACCAGCGTCCACAGCGGCTGGTACCAGTGCGTCTCCGACGGCTCCAGCAGGGCGATGTCCCGGACGCCGGCACGGCGCAGCCGGGCGGCGACGGTGATGCCTGCGGTACCGCCGCCGACGATCAGGACTTGGTGGTGGGACGGGGTGGCGGGTGCGGGGGCCATGTGCTTCCTCCTGTGAGTGGGGAGTGACGAGTGGTGAGTGGGGTGCGTGGTGGGTGGTCGGCCTTGAGGCCGAGGGAATCAGGGCGACCAGAGGCGGGGCAGGGCGGTGACCGCCATGGAGACGGCGAGGACGGTGACGAGGCAGGCGAAGGCCGTGGTCAGGGTGTGCGCCCGCAGACGGGTGGTGAGGCGGTTGCCGAGGTGACTGCCGACCGCTGCACAGGCCGCGAAGCCCGCCAGCACCGGCCAGTCCAGTGCCCCGGTGCCGGCCCTGGTGCCCAGCGCCGTAAGGGAGTTGAGGAGTATGACGAGGAGAGAGGTGCCGATGGCGACCGGCATCTCCAGGCCCAGGACCAGGGTGAGCGCCGGTACGACGACAAAGCCGCCGCCGACCCCGAAGAAACCGGTGAGCAGCCCGACGGCGGAGGCGGTCACGGCGAACCGGAGGGGACGACGGGCGGGCCGGGAGGTGCCTGCGGGCCGGGGGCCGGCGGAATGAGGGCCGACGGGCTGGGGGCTCGTGGGAGGTGTGGCCGTGGGGCGGGTTCCCGCGGAGCCGGATCCCGTGGGGCCCGTGGGGTGGGAAGGACCGGCGGTCCGGCCTGCGGAGGGGTCCGTGGGGGCCGTACTCGGGGTGTCCCGTAAGGGCGAGAGCTCCGGGGCCTCCCGTAAGGGTGCGGGACCCGGGCTGTCCCGTAAGGGCGCGGGGCCCGGCGAGTGGCGAAGGGGCGCGGGCGGCTCCGGAGTATCACGTAAGGGCACGGCCTCCTCCTCCCTCGCATCTCCCGAGGAAACCGTCTCCGGGGACTCCCGTATGGGACGGGCACCGCCCGCCGCTCGCCACTCGCGCAGCCCCCGTGACACCAGCATCGCCGCCACCACGAGCAGCAGCCCCGCGAACGCCGCCATCAGCACCGCGGGGTCCAGCGCCGCGCTCCACCGGGAGCCGAGGTAGCTGCCGGCCGTACCCAGCGCCCCGAATGCCGTACCGGCCGCCCACCGGACCCGCCCGGCACGGGCATGGCAGACCAGCCCGGTCACCGAACCGACCATGACGACGATCAGCGCGCCCGCGGTCGCCTCGTGCGGCGACTGCCCCAGCAGATAGACCAGCGCGGGCACCGCCAGCACCGAACCGCCGCCGCCGAGCGAGCCCAGCAGCAGACCGATCAGCAGTCCGCACGGCAGCGCCGCGGCGGCTATGAGGACGGACACGAGGCACGCGGCGCGAGGGCGACGGCCGGATTCCGGTCGGACCACTCCGCGACGAAGGAGAACCGGTCGCCGCGGACCACCGTCTCGCGCCACTCCACGGGCCTCTCCCCGGCCCGCCCCAGCCGCTCGATGGTGAACGCCGCCTCCCGGTCGGCCAGCCCCAGCAGCCACGCCTGCCGGACGTCCGGCAGGAACGGCTGGATCCGCTCCCGGCCGCCGGTGACCTTCACTCCGCAGCGCCGCGTCAGCTCTCCGTAGAGCGAGGTGTGCCCGAAGTCGGCGTCCAGCAGCGGCTCGGCGACTTCGACGGGCAGATACGCGGTGTCGTGAGCGAGCGGTTCGCCGTCCGCGAGCCGCAGCCGTTCCAGGACGACCAGCGGCGCATCCGGAACCAGCCCCAGATGCCCGGCGACCGTCCCCTCCGCGGTCCGTTCCAGCCGCAACACCTCGCTGCGCTGCTCCACGCCCTGGCCCTCCAGCTCGCGGAAGAGGCTGTAGAGGGAGCCCAGCGGCTGCTGTATGCGGCGGGTGTCCAGCCGGCTGGTGCGGCCGCGCTCGGCGATCACCAGGCCGTCGGCGCGCAGCTTGCGCAGCGCCTCGCGGACCGTGTGCCGGCTGACCTCGTACTCGCCGGTCAGCCGGTGCTCGGCCGGGAACTCCGCACGGAATGCGCCGGCTTCCATCCGACGGCGCAGATCGGCGAAGAGCTGCGCCCACAGGGGCAGTGGCGAGCGCCGGTCCAGGGGACGCGGGCCGTGCGCGCCGTCCGGCGGCTCGGTCGTCATGGTGGGTTCCTCCGCGGGCGTACGGGTGGTGTGGGCAGTGCGGGTGGCGTGAGTGGTGCGGTTGTTGATGCCGGGGAGTCGGTACAGCCGTCCGGCGGGCAGGGTGTCGTGCGTCGCGCCCGGAGGCTGATGTGACGTCACCTCCGTCCGCACGTGGTGACGTCGGACGTGATACCTGCCACGTCGTCACGCAAGTTCGCCTGGTGCGCCGTCACATGGAGCGCCGGGAAGACGTCCTCGGCTTGTCGCCCGCCATCCGGCTCCCTAATGTACGTACATCCGTGCATCCGCACAACGCACCCTGCCCGGGCGGGCCCCAGCCGCCGCGCACGGGCCCGCGCACCCTGGAGGCCGACCGTGCACTTCGCGCAGTACTACCTCGACTGCCTCTCCCAGGCGTCGTATCTGATCGGCGACGAGAGCACCGGCCGCGCCGTCCTCGTCGACCCGCGCCGCGATATCGACGAGTACCTGCGCGATGCGGAAGCCGCCGGCCTGCGCATCGAACTCGTCATCGAGACGCACATTCACGCCGACTTCCTCTCCGGCCACCTCGAACTCGCACGGGCCACCGATGCCGCCATCGCCTTCGGGGAAGCCGCCGAAACCGGCTTCCCCATACGGCGGTTACGGGACGGCGAGCGCATCTCGCTCGGGGCGCACGACGACGAAGGGGTGACCCTCACTGTCCTCGCCACCCCCGGCCACACCCTTGAATCCATCTGCCTGGTCCTCCGCGAACACCCGGACGACGAGGTGCCGTTCGGCGTGCTCACCGGTGACACCCTCTTCGTCGGCGATGTCGGCCGGCCCGACCTGCTCTCCGCCGCCGGTCACTCCCCGCACGACATGGCCGCCCGTCTGCACCACTCCCTGCACACCAAACTCCTGACCCTCCCGGACGCGACCCGGGTCTTTCCCGCACACGGCGCGGGCTCGGCCTGCGGCCGCAGCCTCTCCACCGAGACCAGCTCCACGATCGGCGACCAGCGCCGCCTCAACTACGCCCTGCAGCCCATGCCGGAGGCCGACTTCGTCCGGCTGGTCACCGCGGGACAGCCCGCCACCCCCGGGTACTTCGCGCACGACGCGGCCCTCAACCGCGACGGCCACGCCCTCCTGGAGCCCGGCCCGCCGCCCGCCTTCACCCTCGACGAGGTGCTTGCGGCCCGCGACCGGCAGGGCGCCGCCCTCCTCGACTGCCGCCCGCGGGCCGCATACACCCGTGCGCACCTGGCCGGTTCGCTCCATACGAGCCTGGACACCCGGTTCGCCGAGTACGCCGGCAGCGTGGTCGCCCCGGGCACCCCCATCGTGCTGCTCGCCGACCCCGGTACGGAGCAGGAGGCCCGCCTCCGGCTCGCCCGCATCGGCTACGACCACGTCCTCGGCCATCTGCCCGACCCGGCCGCCGTACTGGAGCGCACGCCCGCCCTCGCCCGCCGCAGCCATCGCATCCGCCACGACGAGCTGCCCCAGCCGGCAGGCGAGTTGCCCGAGGAGCACGCGTCCGGCATCCAGTTGATCGATGTCCGTAATCCGGCCGAGTACGAGGCGGGTGCCCTCCCCGGTGCCCGCAACATCCCGCTGGCCGGCCTTTCCGCCCGCATCACCGAACTGGACCCGGCCCGCCCGGTCGTCCTGTACTGCCGCAGCGGCAACCGGTCGGTGATCGCGGCGGCACTGCTGGAGGCGCACGGGTTCGGGGACGTGTGCGATGTGGTGGGGGGATACGACGCGGTGGCCGCGGGCGTGGGGTGAGCCTGCCGGTGGGCCGGCGGAGGGATGGAGCGTGCCGGAACGGGGCAGCCTTACCCGGGGCAACGAGCGCGCACGTCCCCGTACCCGGCTCCTTGCACCGGCCCCGTTCTCTGTGCACGGCCCCGTGCAGCGGCCCGTGGAACGGCTCGTACAGCGGCTCGTACAACGGACGTTCAGTGAACGTTGATCGATGATCTACATCCTGGTCCGCATGTTGCGCCGTATGAGCTCAGAGCATGCAGACGACGCCCGGGAAGCGCAGGAACCGGAGGCGTCGCGAATCGCCCTCACCTGGAGCGGGGAGCCGGGACGCCATGAGGAGCTGACGCACGGCATGCTCCTCGACCAGGCCGAGCGGGCCGCGGCCGCGCTCACCCGGCTCGGCGTACGGGCCGGCGACCGGGTCGCGGTGCATCTGCCACTGGTGCCGGAGTCGGTGATCGCCACGCTCGCCTGCGGCCGACTGGATGCGATACGCACCACGCTGCCGGTTTCGTTGACGGTGCCCGAACTGGTCGCACGGACGCGTGAGTCCTCGGCCAGGGTGCTGATCACGGCCGATGCGGCGTTCTGGGACGGGGCCGTACGGCCGGTGAAGGCGGTCCTCGACCACGCGCTGGCCCGGGGCGCGGCCTCAGGGGGTGTGCCGGACCGCACCGTGCTGGTGGTGAACCGGTGCTCGCGGCCGGTCTCCTGGAAGCCGGGCCGCGACCTGTGGTGGCACGAGGCACTGGGCGCCGGCGCCGCCACCCGCTGACGGGACGGCCGCCCGGGGGAGCGGCGGTCCGCACCGGTTCAGGGGAGGCACTAGGAGGCCCGGCAGGGGCGCGGCCCACGCCCTGCCGGTACAGGGGACGGCGCGGCGCACGTCGGCACAGGAGCAGGCGCGGCCCACGCCGGTGACGTGGCGCGGCTTCACCCGCTGGGCCCATGGAACGGGCCATGTGCATGACGCGTGCCTAGCGTGGTCCGTGAACCGGCCCTCAGACGTCCCAGGTGCCCCACGTGTCCTACCTGCCCCGGCTCCGCCCCGAAGGCATCGCTCTTCTTCCGACCGGGCGCCGTCGTACCCCCCGACCGGAAAGGCCCCTCCCCATGGCCCGCCACGAGTACGACCACCCCCGCCATCCCCTGCCCGGCACCCACCGGAACCGGCTCCTCAGGCGCAGCCGCGCCTCCCAGGGCCCGCCGACCCGCCCCCGCGACGGCCACCGCCCGCATCCCATACCGACCCACGACCCGGGCCGGTAAGGCGCGAGGCGCTTGCCGCACCGGCCCGCGGGCCCCGGCCATCCCGCTGACCTGCGTGAGGGCCGGCAATGGCACGATGGCGCAATGGCGACACATTCCGCGGAATCCGCTGCGCAGTGCCCCGCAGGTTCCGAGCCCTGGGCGGGTGGGGAATCGCTGCACGAGGAGCTTCTTGCGGCGAAGACGACGGTGTATGACCCGTGCGGGTTCGTCTGCTCGCGGCCGGTGCCCGAAGCGGAGAGCGCGGAGTACGCGGCCCATGAATTCACTCTCGACGGCTCGGCCGTCAGGTTCCGGGTGGCCAAGACGACCCCGACCAAGGCCGGCCAGTTCGTCACGGTGTGGAAGCGGAGCCCCGGCGGGCCGATTCAGCCGTTCGACTCCGCGGACGCGGTCGAGCTCTTCGTCATCAGCAGCCGCCAGGACGGGCACTTCGGGCACTTCGTCTTTCCGCGGGATGTGCTCGCTGAACGGGGCATCGTCTCCCGCAGCGGCACGGGCGGAAAGCGTGCGTTCCGCATTTACCCGCCGTGGGTGGAGCCGGCCAGTCGCCAGGCCCGCAGCACACAGGCGTGGCAGCTGGACCACTTCCTGCCGATCGGTGCTGACGGCGCCCTTGACCAGACCCGTGCCCGGACGCTCCACCACCCCGGCCACCGCCCCTGAGCGACAGGGCTCCGATGGCCGGCGGGCGGGGACGCGGGCCCGTGCTGAGCGGTGACCGCTCCCCGCGCGCCCGTACCCTGAAGGGGTGAGCACCAGCCCCGAACCCGAGTCGGCCCCCATGCCCCAGGATGCGTCCCAGGACGTGCCCCGGGACGCGTCCCGAGAGGCGTCCGAGGCCGCCCAGGCCGCTGCGCCTTCGCCGGCAGTGCGCCCGGCCCCCAAGCCCGCCGCGGGGCTGATCTTCGACGACCCGCTGAACCAGCAGTCCTCGGACGACACCGACCGTGGCTGGGGCGAGCGCCCGGACCGCGGTGACAGCGCCGCCGACCTGGCCCGCTTCCTCGACGAAAAGCCGCCCCACCACCTCTGAGCGAGGCGAGGGGGCGGCGTGGGCCGGCCGCCGTTGGCGCCTGCTACTGCTGAGACTTTTGTGTGCCGATGATCCCCGTGCCGGAGGACGGCGCGGACGGTGAGCCGGTGCGCTGCGCGATCAGCGCATCGCGGATCTCGATGAGCAGCTGGATCTCGGTCGGGTCCGCGGGGATGCTCTCGTCCGCCTTCCTGGCCGCCTGGCGCTCCTTCCACTTGTTGATCGGAAGGATCATGAGGAAGTAGACGACCGCGGCGGTGATCAGGAACGTCAGGGCGGCGCTGAGCACCGAGCCCCAGAGGATGTAAATACCGTCGGTGAACGCGCCCGTCTTGGGATCCTTGGCGCAGGTCTCGGTCAGGCAGGACTGGTAGTGATCGAGGTTCTGCGAACCGAGCGCGCCCACGATCGGGTTGATGATGCCCTTGACCACGGCGTTCACGATGTTCGTGAAGGCAGCACCGACGACCACCGCGACCGCGAGTTCGATGACGTTGCCGCGCATCAGGAATTCCTTGAATCCCTGCAGGACGCCCTTGCTCTCGCTCACCTGACAGCCTCTTTCCACGCTCACTACGGATGGTGCACCAACAGACAGCACCGCAACTTACGGCAGGGCAGGGCGGAGGTGTCCAGTCCTGCCCCGTGCACCGGCGGTCGGCCGGAGCCCTGGTGCGCGTCCGGCGGAGGGCGTTGACCCTGCAGACGCCGTGGACGGATACCGCTGTGGTGATGCGGTGAGCGCGACCCCATTGGCGCGCGGCGGATGCCCCGCCATGCGGAGCAGTGTTGCGTGCGGGGAGTACGGATGCCACTTGATCTTGGGGCATGGTCACCGCCCTCCCGCGGCCGTGGCCGACGGGCAGCCGGAGACGGGCGCGGCTCGTACGGCACCGTACGAGGCTCCGCAGGCCAGTGCCGCGGCGGTCAGTGCCAGGCCGGCGGCCAGCATCCGCTGCCGCGCGCTCCCGCCCCATCGGCCTCGGCCGCCGCCCGCCCGTACGGGAGGGAAGTGCGGCACGTCACATGGCGGAGGAGGGGGGAGCGGCGGAGAGAGAAGGGCGGGGTCGGCCCGGGGAGGGGCAGGAGGAGGGGGGCACGGAGAGAGGGGAGAGGGAGGCCAGGGAGGAGCGGAAGGGATATGCGGCATCGTAGGCACCACCTGCGGTGAGGGGTCGGAGGGACCGGGCTCACCACCGTCCCGGAATCCGCTCCCGCCCGCTCCGGGCTGTGGATGACCCCGCCCCTGTGGACAACCCGGCCACCCGCAAGGGGGAGGCCGGGCAGTCCGCCGAAGCCGTGACGACAGGCAGATTCCAAGGCGTTACGGCAGGCAGGTTCGAGGGGCGTTACGGCAGTTCCGAGGCGGTTACGGCAGGCGGTTCCGAGGCCGTTACGGCAGGTCGATGCCCAGGTCCCAGCCGGTGTGGACCTCGGTGCACAGGCAGGCGCGGGCAGCGGTGTCCGGGAGGGCGGCGACCGCGTCGAACAGGACCTCCCGCAGCCGGCCCACGTTCTCGGCGAACACCCGGAAGACCTCCTCGTGGGAGACACCGTCGCCGGTCTCCGTGCCCGCGTCCAGGTCGGTGACCAGGGCCAAGGAGGTGTAGCACAGGCTCAGTTCGCGGGCCAGGACGGCTTCGGGGTGGCCGGTCATGCCGACCACCGACCAGCCCTGGGCGGCGTGCCAGCGCGATTCGGCGCGGGTCGAGAAGCGGGGGCCTTCGATCACGACCAGGGTGCCGCCGTCGACGGGCTCCCAGTCCCGGCCGCGGGCCGCCTTGAGGGAGGCCTGCCGCCCGGTGGGGCAGTACGGGTCGGCGAAGGTCAGGTGGACGACATTGGGGATCTGCCCGTCGGGAAGCGGCTCGCCGTCGAAGTAGGTCTGGGGACGGGCCTTGGTGCGGTCGACGAGCTGGTCAGGGATCAGGAGCGTGCCGGGGCCGTACTCGAGGCGCAGACCGCCGACCGCGCACGGGGCGAGGACCTGGCGCACACCGAGCGAGCGCAGGGCCCAGAGATTGGCGCGGTAGTTGATGCGGTGCGGCGGAAGGTGGTGGCCGCGGCCGTGCCGGGGGAGGAACGCGACCCGGCGGCCGGCGATCTCTCCCAGGAACAGCGAGTCGCTGGGGCGCCCGTAGGGGGTGTCCACCGTGACCTCGGTCACGTCGTCGAGGAAGGAGTAGAAACCCGATCCGCCGATTACGCCAATCTCCGCGTCAGCCATGCCGGTCACACTATCGGGGGACGGCCGCCAGGGTGGGCGGGTGCCGCAGACGCAAGAAATCCGTAAGCCGGGAGGGCGGCCGACGAAGGCAGCGCAAGCCGCAAGGCAGCGCAAGCCGCAAGGAAGAGCAACCGCAAGGAAGAGCCAGCCGCACGGCAGAGCAAGGCGCAAGGCGGCGCAAGCCGTCAGCCGGCGCGGGGCCTGAAGCAACGGGCCCCGCCGTCGGTGACGGCGGGGCCCGGAGAGCGGTGGGTCAGGCTGCGGAGCTGGCGCCCGAGGTGCTGCCGGACGACGACGCGGCGGCCGGGGCCTTGGACTTGCTGTCCGAGCCGCCGGACGAGGAGCCCGACGAAGAGCTCGACGAGGAGTCGGAGGAAGCCGAGGAGTCCGACGAGGACGCGCTGCCCGACGTGGAGGCGTTCTTCCCGGGGCTGCTGCTGGACGACGAGCCGCGGCTGTCGTTGCGGTAGAAGCCGGAGCCCTTGAAGACGATGCCGACCGCGGAGAACACCTTCTTGAGGCGTCCCTGGCAGCCGGGGCACTCGGTCAGCGAGTCGTCGGTGAACTTCTGCACCGCCTCGAGGCCCTCGCCGCACTCGGTGCACTGGTACTGGTACGTCGGCACTTGTCTTCCTCCTGGCACTCTCACTCGATGAGTGCTAACGACGCTCCATATTGCAGTATTCCCGCCCGTCAGTCCACCGTGGACCGCCGTACGGTGACCGACTCCACGTTCCGTCAGACGTCCGGAAGTGGCCGTCAGACGCGCGTCAGCTCCCGTTCCCGGTCGTCGGAAACGGCTGTGACCTGCGCGTTCGCACCGTCTGCCGGGGCGCCCGCCGCCTTGGCAGACGAGCGGGGCAGCAGATGGGCGCGGAGCGTCAGCAGCACCGCCAGGGCCAGTGCCGTACCGGCCAGCGGCACCAGGAATCCGGAGCTCGGCCCGAAGCCGTCCGCGAGCTGTCCCGCGGAGGTGGCCGCGGCCGCCTGGCCCAGGGCGACCGCCCCGGTCAGCCAGGTGAAGGCCTCGGTCCGGGCGGCGGCCGGCACCAGCGACTCGACCAGCGTGTAGCCGGTGATCAGGGCTGGTGCGATGCACAGGCCGACGACCAGGCCGACCGCGCCGAGCAGCGGCAGTGCGGTCACCGCCCACAACGGGGTGGTGGCCAGGGCCAGCAGCCCGTAGGCGACCAGTAGCCGGCGCCGCGGGCCGACCTTCCAGGTGATCGCGCCACAGGCGATACCGGCGAGCATGTTGCCGCCGGCGAAGATCCCGTAGAGCACGCCGTTGATGCCGGGCTGGCCGATGTGCTGGGTGAAGGCGGTCAGCGAGACCTGCATCCCGCCGAAGACGGCGCCGATGCCGAGGAACGCCACGATCAGGACGCGCACGCCGGGCACCGACAGCGCCGAGACGCGCGGCCGGTCGCCGGCCTGCGGACGGTGCACCGGCGGCTGGCTGCGCCGCTGGGAGGCGAACAGCAGCCCGCCGGCCAGCGTCAGCGCGGCCTCGGCGACCAGACCGGCCGCCGGGTGGATGCCGGTGCACAGCGCGGTCGCGAGCACCGGGCCGACGACGAAAGTGAACTCGTCGGTCACCGACTCGAAGGCGGCGGCGGTCGGCATCAGCGGGCTGCCGCCGAGCCGGGAGGCCCAGCGGGCCCGCACCATGGGGCCGACCTGCGGTGTCGAGGCGCCCGTGGGGACGGCCACCGCGATCAGCGCCCACAGGGGGGCGTGGGCGAGGGCGAGGGTGATCAGGGCGGCGACGCCGGCGACGTGCACCAGTACGCCGGGGATCAGCACCGCGCGCTGGCCGAAACGGTCGGCGAGCTTGCCGCTCTGCGGAGCGAACAGGGCCATGGACACACCGGTGGCGGCGGAGACCGCGCCTGCGGTGCCGTACGAGCCGGTGGTCGATTCGACGAGCAGCACGATGCCGATCGTCAGCATGGCGAAGGGCTGCCGGGCCAGAAAGCCGGGCAGCAGGAATGTCCATGCACCAGGGGTGCGGAGCAGTGGTCCGTATCCGGAACGGGAATCCTTGACCGCGGATGCCACGGCCGGGCCTTTCTGCCGCCTGGTAGCGCGCCACCCGCGAGGTCGTCACGGGTACGCGCCGAGAGCTGTCCTCTCGCGCAGGACCGAGTGATACCGCGTGGTCCGCACCGAGAGGGTGGCTGCGTGTGGCAGGAGGACCGCGGCCGCCGAGCGGTCGCGCCAGCTCTGCATCAGGCAGAGTTGGTTCGTCGATGTTGCCTTTTCATACTACAGGCCCTCGTACGGGAAGCCCTGGGATTGGCCTGGGCTTCAGGTAAATTTCCTTGGGATCCGTGGAGATCTGCAGCACATTTCCCGTACTCCGGGGCCCGCCTCCCGCGGGAGCCTCCCGGGGCCCGCCTCCCGCGGGAGCCTCCCGGGGCCCGCACCCCGGAAGCCCCCGCCCTGCGCCCGTCCGGACCTCAGCGGTGCGGGTGCCCCCGCCGCCCCGCGGGCCCGCCCGTCCCCAGCCAGCCGGCCAGCTTGCCGCCCTGCGAGACCGCCTGCAGCCGTCGCTCGGCCGCGTCGCGCACCGGATCGGTGGCGACCACCAGCAGTTCGTCGCCGCGCCGCAGCACCGTCGAGGGCGACGGCACGAAGCTGGAGCCGTCCCGGACGACGAGGGTGACCGCGGCGCCCGCGGGCATCCGCAGCTCACCGACCTCGACGCCGTGCATACGGGACGCCGGGCCGATGGAGGTGGACAGCAGATGGCCGCGCAGCCGTTCCAGGGGAGCGGACTCGATGCCCAGGTCGGCGGCCTCCTCGCCGTCGCCCAGCTGCAGCCGCCTGGCGAGCCAGGGCAGCGTCGGCCCCTGGATCAGCGTGTAGACGACGACCAGGACGAAGACGATGTTGAAGACCCGGTCGCTGCCGGGAACGTCCCGCACCATCGGGATCGTGGCCAGCACGATCGGCACCGCGCCGCGCAGTCCGGCCCACGACAGCAGGGTCTTCTCCGGCCAGGGCACCCGGAACGGCATCAGCGCCGTAAAGACGGACACCGGCCGGGCCACGAGCGTGAGGATCATGCCGATCAGCAGCGCGGGCACGACGTCGTCCAGCAGGTTGTGCGGGGTGACCAGCAGGCCGAGCAGTACGAACATCCCGATCTGGCCGATCCAGCCGAGGCCTTCGGCGAAGCCGCGGGTGGCCGGGGAGTGCGGCAGCTTGGCGTTGCCGAGGACCACCGCGGCCAGATAGACAGCGAGGAAGCCCGAGCCGTGCGCCAGCGCACCGGCCGCGTAGGCGGAGACCGCGATGGCCATGACCGCGATCGGGTAGAGGCCCGACGCGGGCAGTGCCACGTGCCGCAGGCCGTAGGCGCCGAGCCAGCCGATGGCCAGTCCGAGCGCGGCGCCGATCGCCAGTTCCAGGGCGATCTCGCCGAGCAGGAGGTACCAGTGTTCGACCGGCCCCGCGGTGGAGAATGCGACGACGAGGATGACCACGGGGGCGTCGTTGAGGCCGGATTCGGCTTCGAGCACCCCGGTCAGGCGGGCCGGCAGCGGCACGCTGCGCAGGACGGAGAAGACGGCCGCGGCATCCGTGGACGAGACCACGGCGCCGATCAGCAGCGCCTGCCGCCAGTCGAGCCCGGCCAGGTAGTGCGCACCGGCCGCGGTGACCCCCACGCTCACCGCGACGCCGACCGTCGACAGCGACACCGCCCGGGGCAGCGCCGGCTTGATCTCTTTCCACTTGGTGCCCAGACCGCCCTCGGCGAGGATCACGACCAGCGCGGTATAGCCGAGGAGTTGGGTCAGCTCGGCATTGTCGAAGACGACACCGCCCAGGCCGTCCTGGCCTATGGCGATGCCTATCCCCAGGTAGATGAGCAGGCTGGGCAGCCCGCTGCGCGAGGAGAGCCGTACCGCGGCAACCGCGATGAGCAGTACGAGCGAGCAGAACAGCAGGAGTTCGTTGAGGTGGTCGACAGACAGGAGCTGGTCCTTCCTCGCACGGGTTACCGGAGGGGTCTTTCCTTACCGTATCTAGTTACTGAGGCTAACAATTTACCATTACTTGAAGGTTGGAGGTGCTGGCGGTGACTCCGCGTAGGGGTAGCCGGACCCGTGCGCCTATGGTTGCTCCAGCACTCCCACCCTGCCCCTCGAAGGACCGAGATGCCCGCCAACAAGTCCGGCCCAGTCCCCAGGAAAAAGAAGGGGCGGCGCGGCCGCCTCGTCGCGATCACGGTCGTGCTGCTGCTCGTGGCGGGCATCGGCTTCGGCGCGTTCTGGGGGGTCAGTACCGTCCGCGCCTCCCTCCCGCAGACCACCGGCTCGCTCAAACTCCCGGGCCTGACCAACCCGGTGGATGTCGTCCGCGACGGCAACGGCATTCCGCAGATCTACGCCGACACCGACGAAGACCTCTTCCGCGCCCAGGGGTACGTCCAGGCCCAGGACCGCTTCTGGGAGATGGACGTACGGCGTCACATGACCTCCGGCCGGCTCTCGGAGATGTTCGGCAAGAGCGAGGTCAAGACCGACTCGTTCCTGCGCACCCTCGGCTGGCACGACGTGGCGCAGAAGGAGTACGACACCAAGCTGTCGCCCAGCACCAAGAAGTACCTCCAGTCCTACTCCGCCGGCGTCAACGCCTACCTCAAGGACCACGAGGGTTCGGCGGTGTCCCTGGAGTACGCGGCGCTGGACTTCCAGAACGACTACAAGCCCCAGAAGTGGACGCCGGTCGACTCGGTGGCCTGGCTCAAGGCGATGGCCTGGGATCTCCGCGGCAACATGCAGGAGGAGATCGACCGCTCCCTGATGACCAGCCGCTTCACCCCGGAGCAGATCTCCCAGCTCTACCCGGCATACCCGTACAAGCGGAACAAGCCGATCGTCGAGGGCGGCGCGGTCGACCCCGCCACCAAGAAGTTCTCGCCCAAGGCCTCGGCGAACGCCACCCCCGCCACCCCCGCCGGCGCGACCGCGGGCCTGCAGTCGCAGCTGTCCTCGCTGTCCAAGACCCTCGACAAGGTCCCGGCGCTGCTCGGCCCCAACGGCAACGGCATCGGCTCCAACTCCTGGGTCGTCTCCGGTGCGCACACCACCACCGGCAAACCGCTGCTCGCCAACGACCCGCACCTGGCACCGCAGATGCCCTCGCTCTGGTACCAGATGGGCCTGCACTGCCGTAACACCGGACCCAAGTGCAACTACGACGTCTCCGGCTTCACCTTCTCCGGTATGCCCGGCGTCGTCATCGGCCACAACCAGGACATCTCCTGGGGCATGACCAACCTCGGTGCCGACGTCACCGACCTCTACCTGGAGAAGGTCAACGCCGACGGCTACCTCTACGACAACAAGCAGCAGCCCTTCATAACCCGCAAGGAGACCATCAAGGTCGCCGACGGGGAGAGCCGCGAGATCACCGTCCGGTCCACCAGAAACGGGCCGATCGTCTCCGACCGCGACGGCGAACTGGCCAACGTCGGCAAGGACGCCCCGGTCGGCAACGCCGCACCGGACCGCGGCGACGGCTACGCCGTATCGCTGCGCTGGACCGCCCTGGACCCCGGCAAGTCCATGGACGCCGTCTTCGCGCTCGACCGCGCCAAGGACTGGAACGGCTTCCGCAAGGCCGCCGGCGACTTCGAGGCCCCCTCGCAGAACCTGATCTACGCCGACACCAAGGGCAACATCGGCTACCAGGCCCCGGGCCGGATCCCGGTCCGCGGCAAGGGCGACGGCCACTTCGACGGCACCCTCCCGGCGCCCGGCTGGGACCCGAGGTACCAGTGGAGCCGCTACATCCCGCAGAAGGCGCTCCCGTACGAGTACAACCCCCAGCGCGGCTACATCGTCACCGCCAACCAGGCCGTCACGGACGAGAAGTACCCCTACCTCCTCACCAAGGACTGGGGCTACGGCTCCCGCAGCCAGCGGATCAACGACCTGATCGAGTCGAAGATCAAGGACGGCGGCAAGGTCTCCACCGACGACATGCAGGCCTTCCAGAAGGACAACAGCAGCGAGATCGCCCGGCTGCTGACGCCGTACCTCACGAAGATCGACATCAAGGACAAGTACGTCCGCGACGCCCAGCAGCTGCTGGAGGGCTGGGACTTCACCCAGGAGCCCGATTCCGCCGCGGCCGCCTACTTCAACGCCGTCTGGCGCAACACCCTCAAGCTCGCCTTCGGCAACAAGATGCCCAAGGAGCTGCGCCCCGACGGCCAGTGCCTGACCGTCCGCCCGGCGGACGAGACCGGCCCCGCCGACGAGAACGACAAGTACATCCGCGAATGCGGCGAGCGGGACGGTGCCACCGCCCAGCCCGACGGCGGCGACCGCTGGTACGAGGTCGTCCGGGGCATCCTCGACGACCCGAACAACGCCTGGTGGAAGACCGAGGACCGGCCGGGCCGTCCCGGCGACAAGAACCGCGACCAGCTCCTGGCGCACGCCATGGCGGACGCGCGCTACGAACTCACCTCCAAGCTGGGCAAGAACATCGACAACTGGAGCTGGGGCCGGCTGCACCAGATGTTCCTGAAGAACCAGACCCTGGGCACCGACGGACCCGGCGTGCTGCAGGGCCTGTTCAATCGCGGGCCCTGGAACGTCGGCGGCGGTGAGGCCGCGGTCGACGCCACCGGCTGGAACGCCGCGAGCGGCTACAAGGTCACCTGGGTCCCGTCGATGCGGATGGTGGTCAACCTCGCCGACCTCGACAAGTCCCGTTGGATCAACCTCACCGGCGCCTCGGGGCACGCGTACGACGCCCACTACTACGACCAGACCGACAAGTGGGCCAAGGGCGATCTGCTGCCCTGGGCGTACAGCCAGGACGCCGTCAAGAAGGCGGGCAAGGACACGCTGACGCTGTCGCCGTAGGGGCGCTGCCCCTGGGGGCGGGCGGGCTGCCCGCCCCCCCTGGAGAGCGCTGCGCCGTCGGGCGGGCCGGAAGACGTCCGGCCCGCCCGGTGTCTTTGCGGCGCCCTTCCGGCGGCCCCGGCCCTGTCCGCCCGCCTCAGCCCTCCGTACGGCCCCCCGGCGCCGTGAAGCGGTGCACCGCCGACGGGGTCACCGCGGCATGCACATGCCGGTCGTGCGGTTCGGCGGGCACCTCGGCCAGCACCTCCGCGTCGTAGAGCAGCACCACCAGCGACGCCCGCGCACCGGCCCGCTCCAGCCGGGCCAGCACCCGGTCGTAGGAGCCGCCGCCGCGGCCCAGCCGCAGCCCGCCGCGGTCCACCGCGAGCCCCGGCAGCAGCACCACATCGGCCTGTGTGACGGCCTCGGGGCCCAGCCGGGCCCCGTCCGGTTCCAGCAGCCCCCGGCCGGCCCGGACGAGCCGTTCGGCGCCCTCGTAGAGCGCCCAGTCGAGATCGTTGTCCGGCAGCAGGACGGGCAGCAGCACCCGCACCCCGGCCGCCCGCAGCCGGTCCAGCAGGGCGCGGGTGGAGGGCTCGCCGCCTATCGAGACATAGGCGGCCACCGTGGGCGGGCCGCCGGGGCCGCCGTGGTTGCCCCGACCGCCGGGGCGCGCGCCGGCGGGCGCGGCCAACTCGTCCAGCTCCAGCGTCCGTCGGGCCAGCGCCTCGCCCGTCACGGCGACGACATCCTGCGGCAATGCTCTCCTCACCTCCAGGAGATGCCGCCGCAACCTGCGCTTTCTATCGTCGTCAACGCTCACTGTGTGCCCTTGCTCCCGCTCTCGTGCTCTATTCACCAGACCCTCATCATCGTTCCGATAGGGCCGGTTATGGTGGCGCGCATGACCCCATCGCACACACGGATCAGCAAGGCTGTCATCCCCGCAGCCGGCCTCGGCACCCGGTTTCTCCCCGCCACCAAGGCCACACCCAAGGAGATGCTTCCGGTCGTCGACAAGCCCGCCATCCAGTACGTGGTGGAGGAGGCGGCCGCCGCCGGACTCTCCGACGTGCTGATGGTGACCGGCCGCAACAAGCGCCCGCTCGAGGACCACTTCGACCGCAATTACGAGCTCGAAGAGGCCCTGCACCGCAAGGGCGACGAGTCCCGGCTCGCCAAGGTGCAGGAGTCCAGCGACCTGGCGACCATGCACTACGTACGGCAGGGCGACCCCAGGGGCCTGGGCCACGCGGTGCTGTGTGCCGCACCGCACGTGGGCGACCAGCCCTTCGCGGTCCTCCTCGGCGACGACCTGATCGACCCCCGCGACCCGCTGCTGGCGCGCATGGTCGAGATACAGGAGCAGTACGGCGGCTCCGTGATCGCCCTCATGGAGGTCGACCCGGCGCAGATCCACCTCTACGGCTGTGCCGCCGCCGCGCCCACCGGCGACGACGATGTCGTGGTCGTCTCCGACCTGGTCGAGAAGCCCGACCCGGCCGAGGCACCCAGCAACCTCGCGATCATCGGCCGTTACGTCCTCGACCCGGCCGTCTTCGAGGTGCTGCGCAAGACCGCCCCGGGCCGCGGTGGAGAGATCCAGCTCACCGACGCCCTCCAGGCGCTGGCCGCCGACCCCGCCCTGGGCGGCCCGGTGCACGGCGTGGTCTTCAAGGGCCGCCGCTATGACACCGGCGACCGCGGCGACTATCTGCGTGCCATTGTCCGACTGGCATGCGAACGTGAAGACCTGGGCCCGGACTTCCGGTCCTGGCTTCGCAGTTACGTCACCGAGGAGATGTGAAACGTTGAACCACGCCACCGGCCGGACCCGCCACCAGGACCGTGTCTGGTCGGTGGCCGAGCACCTCGACGACGTCCTGGCGAAGATCGCCCCGCTGGACCCGATCGAGCTGCAGCTCCTCGAAGCCCAGGGCTGCGTCCTGGTCGAGGACATCACGGTCCCCGTCGCCCTGCCGCCCTTCGACAACAGCTCCATGGACGGCTACGCGGTCCGCGCCGCCGATGTGGCGGGCGCCACGGAAGAGGCGCCGGTCACCCTCACCGTCCTCGGCGATGTCGCGGCGGGCACCGGCGCACTGCCGGAGATCGGCCCCGGCCAGGCCGCCCGCATCATGACCGGCGCCCCGCTGCCGCCCGGCGCCGAGGCCGTCGTCCCCGTCGAATGGACCGACGGCGGCACGGGCGAGGGGCCGGCCGCCACGATGCGCGCCCACAGCGCCGCCCCCCAGGACGCCGCGGGTGAGGTCCGCGTCCACCGCCCGGCCGCCGCCGGCGCCCATATCCGCACCCGCGGCAGCGACGCCGCCGAAGGCGAGCCGGCCCTGCGGGCGGGCACGGTCCTCGGTCCTTCCCAGATCGGCCTGCTCGCCGCCATCGGCCGCGGCACGGTCAAGGTCTGCCCCCGCCCCCGCGTGGTGGTGCTGTCGACCGGCAGCGAACTGGTCCAGCCCGGCGAGGCGTTGGGACCCGGGCAGATCCACGACTCCAACAGCTTCCAGCTCACCGCCGCCGCCCGCGCCGCCGGTGCCATTCCCTACCGCGTCGGCGCCGTCGCCGACGACGCCGACACCCTCCGCTCCACCCTGGAGGACCAGCTCATCCGGGCCGACCTCCTGGTCACCAGCGGCGGCGTCAGCGTCGGCGCGTACGACGTGGTCAAGGAGACCCTGACCGCCCTGTCCGCCGACGAAGGCACGGTCGAGTTCCGCACCCTCGCCATGCAGCCGGGCAAGCCCCAGGGCTTCGGCCTCATCGGCCCCGACCGCACTCCGCTCCTCGCGCTGCCCGGCAACCCCGTCAGCTCGTACGTCTCCTTCGAGCTGTTCGTCCGGCCCGCCATCCGGGCCCTGATGGGGCTGCCCGAGGTGCACCGCCCGGTCACGACCGCCCGGTGCGCCGACGCCGTCGCCTCCTCGCCCCAGGGGAAGCGCCAGTTCCTGCGCGGTGCGTACGACCCCGACGCCGGCACGGTCACCCCCGTCGGCGGCGCCGGCTCCCACCTGATCAAGGCCATGGCGCACGCCAACGCGCTGATCATCGTCCCCGAGGACACCACCGAGGTCGCCGCGGGCTCGGACGTGGACATCGTCCTGATCGGATAGCCCGCTGCCGCCGGGGGTACGGTGTCGTCCCACAGGCGGCAGTTTGGGTACCGGGAGAACGATGAGCAGCGGCCAGCACCACCTCACCCATCTCGACGCGGCGGGCGCGGCGCGGATGGTCGACGTCTCCGCGAAGGACGTCACCGCCCGCACCGCCGCCGCCCGCGGCCGCGTCCTGGTCTCCGCGCAGGTCATCGAGCTGCTGCGGAGCGAGGGCATGCCCAAGGGCGACGCCCTGGCCACCGCCCGGATCGCCGGCATCATGGGCGCCAAGCGCACCCCCGAGCTGATCCCGCTGTGTCACCCGCTGGCCGTCTCCGGCGTCACGGTGGACCTCTCCCTCACCGACGACGCCGTCGAGATCACGGCCACCGTCAAGACCACCGACCGCACGGGCGTCGAGATGGAGGCCCTGACCGCCGTCTCGGTCGCCGCGCTCACCGTCGTCGACATGGTCAAGGCCGTCGACAAGGCAGCGGTGATCTCCGACATCCGTGTGGAGGAGAAGACCGGCGGCAAGTCCGGCGACTGGAGCCGGTCATGACAGCCGCACGCGCCCTGGTCGTCACCGCCTCCAACCGCGCCGCGGCCGGCATCTACCCCGACAAGGGCGGCCCGCTGCTCGCCGAGGGCCTGGCCGCCATGGGCTTCGAGGTCGACGGCCCGCAGGTGGTGCCCGACGGCGAACCGGTGGAAGCCGCCCTGCGCGGTGCCGTCGCCTCCGCCCGCTACGCCGTCGTCCTCACCACCGGCGGCACGGGCCTGTCGCCCACCGACCGCACCCCCGAGGCCACCCGCCAGGTCCTGGACTACGAGATCCCCGGCATCCCCGAGGCGATCCGCGCCGCCGGCCGCACGAAGGTCCCCACCGCCGCGCTCTCCCGGGGACTGGCGGGCGTCGCCGGTACGACCCTGATCGTCAACCTCCCCGGCTCGTCCGGCGGGGTCCGCGACGGCCTCGCCGTCCTCACCGACCTCCTGCCGCACGCCGTCGACCAGATCCGCGGCGGCGACCACCCCAGACCTTCCGGGAGCCCGAGCTGAACGCGCCCTGGCCGGTGATCCTCACGGACGGAGAGGTGACCCTCCGCCCGATAAAGATGCGCGACCAACGGGCCTGGCGCGAGGTCAACCGCCGCAACCGCGACTGGCTGCGCCCCTGGGAGGCGACCGTCCCGCCGCCCCCGCCCGGCCTCGTCCCGCCGCACCGCCCCACGTACCGTCAGATGGTCCGCCACCTCCGCGCCGAGGCGCACGCGGGCCGGATGCTGCCGTTCGTCGTCGAGTACCGCGGCCGGCTCGTTGGCCAGCTGACGGTCGCGGGCATCACCTGGGGCTCCATGTGCTCCGGCCATATCGGCTACTGGGTCGACCGGGAAGTCGCCGGCCGCGGGGTCATCCCGACCGCCGTGGCGCTCGCCGCCGACCACTGTTTCCGGTCCGTGGGACTGCACCGCATCGAGATCTGCATTCGCCCCGAGAACGTCCCCAGTCGCCGGGTGGTCGAAAAGCTCGGCTTCCGTGAAGAGGGCACCCGCCCGCGCTACCTCCACATCGACGGCGCCTGGCGCGACCACCTGGTCTTCGCCCTCACCGCGGAAGAAGTGCCCGAAGGCCTGCTCAGCCGCTGGCGCAGGGCGAAGCCCAGTACTCCCGGCACACCCCACAAATAAAATAAATGTTCGAATCTATTCCCTGATTGACCGGATCGGCGGAGACACTGATCTCTACCATCACAAAAAAGTTCGAGATATCAGCCAGATCGTGCGACACACCGGCCCAATTGGCGGATGGCCCCCTGCAAACCCCTCTACCGTGTGAGTTGTGAGAAGTAGCGGCCTCATCTACGCAGTCATCGTCGGGGCCTGGGCTGCCTATTTGGTGCCGATGTGGCTCCGTAGGCAGGACGAGCTCAACGAGGCCCGTCCGACCGAGCGCTTCAGCACCGCCATCCGGCTGCTGTCCGGACGGGCGGCGATGCAGCGCCGTTACGACAAGGCGCACGGGGAGCACCCCGCCGACGATGCGGGCGATGACGTGGACCCGGACGCCCCGGCCGGCGAGGCCGCCGCCCGGGCCTTCGGCGACCCCGCCGCGGCGGACCCGGCCGAGGCTCCCCACACCCGGGTGCAGGCCGCCCCGCCGCGCCCCTCCGCCGCCGAGCGGACCAAGCGCGCCAAGGTCCTCGCCCGCCGCCGGCGCACCACCACCATCCTCTTCCTCACCTTCACCGCGGGCGCCATCGTCGCCGCGGTCGGCGGCCTCCCCTTCCTCTGGGCCCCCGCCCTGCCCGCCCTCCTGCTGACCGCGTACATCATTTACCTGCGCGCCCAGGAGCGGCGGCGCTTCACCTTCACCATGGACCGGCGCAAGGCGGAGGCCGCGGCCCAGCGCCTGCGGGAAGGACGCCGGGCCCGCCCTCAGCAGGCGGCCGACCAGCCGCCCGCCGCCGACCACCCGGCCGACGTCCGCGCTGACACCCCGCCCGACGCGACTCCGGAACCGCCCCGCCCCGCGACCCCCGCCCACACCGCGGGCCGCCGCGCCCTGGTCGAGGAGACCGACCACGCCGAGTGGGTCGACCAGCAGCGCGAACGCGAGCGCCCGCGCCCCGCCGCCGGCAGCTGGGAGCCGGTCCCGGTCCCCCTCCCCACCTACGTCACCGCGCCGGTCGCCCCCCGCGCCACCAGCCACGTCGACTTGGACGCCGAGGATGCCTGGAGCTCCGCCCGTTCCAGCGCCGCCCCCGACCACCCCCAGGCCGACACCCCCACCCAGGACCGCCCCACCCACCCCGGCCGCCGCACCCGCGGCCGCACCCCCCTCTTCGACCAGTACGAGAACGAGGACCGCCCGCGCGCGGCGAACGAGTGACGGCCCTCCGCTGACCAGCACCGCAAGCGATTTCCGAGCACCGCGACCGAGATGCTAGAGTTTCACTCGTCGCAAGGGCCTGTGGCGCAGCTGGTAGCGCACCTCGTTCGCAACGAGGGGGTCAGGGGTTCGAATCCCCTCAGGTCCACAGCGCGTCAAAGCCCCCACCGGGATGATCCGGTGGGGGCTTTTTCCTGTCGTGCAACAGTGAAGGACGGGAGCTGCGCGGGGTCAGCGGATGGCCGAAGATTCTTGCCCCCCGCTTCCGCAGTGCCTTTCGGGTCGGCTTTGGGGGCACCTGCGTGTGGATCTTCATGGTTATCGCGATCTTGGTGCACCGGAGCAGCTGCAGGGCGGCGACCCGGGGGCGCACGTCGGGCTGCGAGGGGCGGCGATCGTGAAGCCGGCACGACGACCGAAGGTGCCGTGGCCGGGGCTGGGGACGCACCGGAGCCTCTGTACGCGCACGGTCACCAACCTCCCTCTGTCAACGGGCCGTTGCCATTGTCAGGCGGAATCTGGATTCGGGGGAGGGCACAGGAGAGTGTCGTCCACGACGTCCGTCGATCCGGGGGAACTGCGCGCCGCCGCTCATGCGGAGGACTCGATTTCCGAAGACATGACGGACAAGAAGCGCAAGGCGATCAGCGCCACCAAGGACGCTGCGGCCTCCCTGCGGGGCTGGTCGTTGTCGCAAGCCCTGCAGGCCACTGCCGACAGCCGGAAGCCGTCTCTGGACGGTATGCGCAGCCGTGCCGAAACCGGCAGCAGCAGTTCTGACCTGGCGTCACGGTGTCAGGGTTGCTCGCCTAGGGCGACACGCCCTAGTTCCGGCCGGGGATCAGCGCGGACTCCGTGTTGTCGCCGCCCCAGCTGTCCGGGGTGTGCCACCGGACGTGGACGTCGAAGACTTCGCGGACGGTTTCGGCCGACCAGTCCTCCGCGGGCGGTTCGGAGAGGACGAGATAGAGGCTGTCGGCCGGAGTGGGCAGAGTGTGGTTGATCTCCAGGAGACGGGTTGCTCCCGAGCGGAGGTCTTCGTACGTGGAGCGGCCGGCGCCCAGCACCTCGTAGACGAACAAGCCGCTGTCCGTGACGCAGCTGACGTCGACGAGGGGGGATTCGGCCGGCTGGAGGTCTGCCCACAGCAGGGCCGACTTCAGTGCGAGGCGCACCGCCTCGTGTTTCCTGCAGGTGCGGTCGGCGGCGGCCGAGGCCTCCAGTGCGCGCAGGAATCCCTCCTTCGTGGTCACGGCCGGTGCGGTGGGAACGTCTGCGTCGGTGGGCACGGGGGCGGATTCCTTCTGGTCGGGCTGAGGCGCGGGGGCGACGGGGATGACGGGGGCAGCGGGGGCGCTTTCGGAGTCCGGGCCGGTGTCGGGCTCGGTGGCGAGGCGGGTCCGGAGCGTTTTCCGGGCTTCGGTCAGGGCCTGGGTCCAGCCGGAGTGCGTGAGGTCGTGCCGCAGCCGGCCGGTGTCCAGGGTGCGGTCCTTGAGCGCGCGGTGGGCGCCCGCCATGAGGTCGCGCAGCACGCCCAGACGGTGTCGGTCCGGGGAGCCGAGCACCCGCCGTACGTCCACCCAGTCCGCCTGTTCGCGGCGGAGGACGCGGTGGGCCATGCCCTGCAGATCGGACAGCCGGCTGCGGGCGTCCTGGGGGACGCTTCCGTCGCCGGTCAGCAGCTCGTCGAGCACGTCGAGTGCCGCCGCGTAGCGTTCCGCCATCGTGGGGGAGAGGGGCTTGCGGCCGCGCTGGTCGGTGGTGAGCACGCTCTGGTTGGTCTCGTTGGCGAAGACCCAGCAGTCCAGTTTCTCGCCTCGCCGCGGGGGAGCGGAGCCGTGCCGGACGGTCAGGACCAGCGGGCGGTCGGTCTCGGGGGCCAGTGCTTTGACCTTGTAGCGGCCGCCCGGCCCGGGGCCGATGACCCGTACGCGGATGTCGGTCCCGATCTGGGGGACGGCGACTTGTGCGGTGCCGGATGCGGCTTCGACGGCTTCGACGGCCTCGGCGGCCTCGGCAGTTTCGGGGGCTTCGGCGGCTTCGGGGGCTTCGGCGGCTTCGGTGGCGGGTGGTTCGGTGGGTTCGAAGGGGACGTCGGTGTCCGTGTCGAGGGTGCCGGCGGGGTGCGTCAGGAGGTCCGGGAGGGCGGAGGTGTGGAGCACCGTCAGGCTCTGGGTGCTGCGGGTGAGGGCGATGTAGAGCTGGCGGGGGCCGGCCGGGCCGCGGTCGGCGATGGTGGCGGGCTCGACGACCAGGACGTGGTCGTACTCCATGCCCTTGGTCTGTGCGGCGGCCAGGACGGAGACGGTCTCGCGGCCTTGTCCGGTGAGGCCGGCGCGCTCGTCGAGATGGCGGCTGATCTCGTCGAGCCAGCCCGAGTCGTCGGGGACGATGACGGCCACGGAACGCGGGGTGTTCCCGTCGCTGGTGCCCACCAGGCGGGTGACCTGGGCGGCGGTGTCGTCCAGGAGCTTCCACGGTTCGGTCGCCAGGGTCCGTACGGCGTCGTCGCCCGCCTCGCGTACGGCCTGCGGGTAGGGCAGGGCCGGGGCGACCGCACGGGCGAGGGGCGCCACGAACTCCATGATCTCCGCGGGCACGCGGTAGCTGGTGGTCAGCTCGGCGACGCGCCAGTCCCCGTGGTCGGACAGCAGCGTGCCGAGGCGGTCCCAACTGGTGTGGGTGTGGGGGCCGGTGGCCTGGGCGAGGTCGCCGAGGACCGTCATGGAGCCGCCCGCCGCACAACGGCGGCGCAGTGCGCGGGCCTGCATCGGGGTGAGGTCCTGCGCCTCGTCGACGACGATGTGTCCGTAGCGCCTCGGGACCTCCCCGGAGATGAGGAACCGGAGTTCTTCGAGGCAGACATGGTCGTCGAGGGTCCACGGGTCGGCATCGGCGGTGGCGGCCCGGGGGCGGTGCAGGACCGCCTGGTCGTCCTCGTCGAGGAGTCCGGCGGCGCAGGTGGCGAGGAGGTCGGCCGAGTCGTAGAGCGTGCGCAGGGCCTCCCTGGCGCCCGGCGAGGGCCAGATGCGGTCCACGAGCCGTTCGACCCGGCGGTTGCGTTCCAGGTCGCGGCGGATCGTACCGCCCTGTCCGCGGCGCGGGGCGATGGCGGCGAGCTCCTGCAGCAGGCGGTCGACGAAGAGGCTGCGGAAGCGTTCGCGGCGTTCCCGGTAGGCGCCGTCGCCGCCCCGCGCCTCGTCGAGGAGGGCGAGGACTTCGCTCCGCGGGACGCGCAGGGTCGTGCTGCCGGCGGTGACGACGACGGCGGGCTCGTCGCCCTCGAAGGAGGGGGCGGTGGTGAGGTCGTCGAGGACTTCGGGCCGGCAGTCGTTCTCGACCCGGCGCCGCAGGACGGCCGCCATGCGCTCGTCCGACTTCACCAGCCGCGCCCGCGGGGTGTCGGTGCCCAGGATCTCGCCGTCCCACAGGCGGGTCAGCTGGACGGCGTTGACGTTTCGCGTCCCGAGGGTGGGCAGGACCTGTCCGACGTAATCGAGGAACCGCTGGTGGGGGCCGATGACGAGGATGTCCTGGGCCTTGAAGTGCTCGTTGTTGACGAGCCAGGTCACGCGGTGCAGACCGACCGCGGACTTGCCGGTGCCCGGACCGCCCTGCACCACGAGGATGTCGGAGGGGGAGCCCGTGACCAGGTCCATCTGGTCCCGGCGGATGGTTTCGACGATGTCCCGCATACGGCCACTGCGGGACCGCTGGAGCTCTTGCAGCAGGAAGTCGTCCGGCTGGAGCGTCTTGTGGCGCCGGCGGCGGGCGGCATCGCCGGGTGTACGGGACGGTGGGCGCTCCTTCCCCGGCGCCGCGACGGGGGTCCCGGGCGTGGCCGCCGGCGGGGAGTCGTCCGCGGCCGGCCGCGGCGCCGGGACGGGCGCGGGTGAGGTGGGCGCGATGGGTAATACGGGGGCTGCGGGGGCCGCCCTGGCGATCTCGTCGAAGTAGCCCTTGACCACCCGCTGCACACAGCGCAGCTGCCGTCGCAGGCTCACCTCGCCGGGCGCCTCGGGCCGCGCCTCCAGCCACTTCTTCGCCAGCGGGCTGGTCCACAGCAGGACCACCGGTTCGTTCACGGCGTCGCGCACGCCTCGTCGCCCGATGTACCAGGGGCGGTCCTCGCCGCCCGGCTCCTCCGGTGCGTCGACGCGGGAGAAGACCAGCGACTCGTCGCCGAGCCCGTCGTATGCCTCGGCCCGCGCCTCCGCCTCGATCCGGTTGGCGATGCTGTCCTTGCCGCTCGCCGATGCCGTGGCGGCCGACGTCCCGCTCATCTGGGCCAGCCGCGCGCGGTAGCAGTCGTAGGCGTGGTCCACCGCCTTCTGCTCGACGGCGATGACCTCGTCGCGTGTGGTGGCGCTCATGTGCTTCCTCCCTGCGGCGTCCACGAGATGCCGCTACGGGCCTGCGCCCGTACCCCGTTCACATAACTATCAGAGAAGGGATGGTGACGAATGGTCATCACATCAGTTCCTCCGGCCGGCCCTGCCGGAGGGGCAGTGGGAGGGGTCAGCCGGAGGGGCAGCCGCGGAGGAAGGCCAGGACGGAGGCGGTCTGGCCGAGGAGCGCGTGTCCGGCCTCGGGCAGCAGGTTCACGGTCGCGTGCGGGGCGCAACGGCGCATGCGCCGGGCGGTCTCGGCGGAGTCGAACAGGGCGTCGCGGGCGCCGGCCGTCACCAGTACCGGCATGGTCAGGCGGCGCAACGTGCTGTCGGGGAACACGGGAAGCCGCTCCGTGCGCGGCGTGAAGTGCTGGAAGGTCAGCATCACGTGGTCGAGAAGGTGCCGGGTCCGCGGCGTGTCCAGGCCGGTCGCGGCCCGCGCCGACCGGAGCGCTCCCCAGCGTCCGAACGGGCGCAGGAGCAGGAACGTGAACACCACGCCCATCTTCTGCCTCCCCACGCCGCCGGGGCACAGCAGGCCCAGGCGGGTCACCCGCTCCGGCCGGCGGGTGGCGTAGTCCAGCGCCAGCCAGCCGCCGAGTGACATCCCGACGATCGCGGTGTCCGTGATGCCGAGCCCCTTCAGTACGTCGTCCAGCCACCGCGCGGGGGCGTCGGAGGCGAGGGGCGGGCGGGACGGTGCGCTCCTGCCGGGCTCGCCGATGACATCGACGGCGTAGGTACGGAAATGCCGGGACCAGGCGGCGATGTCGTCCTGCCACACCGTCGCGTTCGCCCCGCTGCCGTGCAACAGCAGAAGGGGCGGGGCGTCCTCGGGGCCGGAGGCGATGACGAAGGTCTCGCCCTCACGGGTCGGTAACCGGAGGTGCTCGGCGGCGACCGGCCAGGCCTGCAGCGCCTCCTGATAGCGCCGCTGGATCTCGTTCGCGCCGGCCTCGGACCGGTAAATCGTGCTCATGACGAGAGCACCCCCTCCACGTAGTCGAGCAGCCGGGCGGTGGCTCCCAGGCCGCCCAGCACGATGATCTTCATCCGGGCCCGCTCCCGGTCGTAGGCCGTTTCGATCCGCAGCGGCTCGTCCCCGCGCCGGCCGTTGGTCGCCGAGCCCACCAGGAGGATGGTCAGGCGGTCGGCCGTCTCGGCGCTGACCCCGTCGATCTCCACGATGCTCGACACCTCGGCATGCCGCTGCCGCCCGTCGGTGTCGCCCGGGGGCGCCGGCACCGGACGGCCGGTGAACGCTTCCAGGTCCTGGTGCGCGATCCGGTACTGCTTGCCGATCCGGACCGCGGGGAGCCGTCCGTCCCGTACGTAGCCGCGGATGGTGCGTACGTGCAGGCCGAGGCGTTCGGCGACTTGCTCCACGGAGTAGAAGTGCTCGCTCATGAAAGTACCTTAACGTTCCCTGTTAGGCGATGAAATAGGGAAGGTTAGGGAAGTTTGAGGAGTGCCGGGGAGTGGGGAGGCGTGGGCAGGGTCAGCGGGTGAAGGACCGTGAGGTGAGGCGGACGCCGTGTCTGGCGAGGTAGGTGAGGGGGTTGATGTCCGAGCCGTAGCGGCGGTTCTTGCGGACCTCCAGGTGGAGGTGGGGGCCGGTGACGCGGCCGGTGGCGCCGCTGTAGCCGAGGCGGGTGCGGGCGCGGACCTTCTGGCCGGGGCGGACGGTGATGCGCGAGAGGTGGCCGAAGAGGATGTAGCGGCCGTCGTTCATCCGGATCGTCACGGCCTTGCCGTAGGCGCCCGATCTCCTGGCGAGGACGACGGTGCCCGAACCCACGGAGCTGACCCGGGTCCCGGAGCGGACGGCGAGGTCGATGCCGGTGTGGTGGCCGGCGCGCCAGTGGCCGCGGGCGCCGTAGGGCGAGCTGATGCGGTAGTGCGCGGTCGTGGGGTGGGTCCACTTGCCGGAGTGGGTGCCGGCGGCGGTGGGCGCGGCGGCGTGGGCCACCTGGGAGGCCGTCAGCGTGAGGAGACCGCCCATGGCCGCCGTGGCTATGGCATGCAGCAGCATTCTGCGGAGCGGGGGGCGGATGCGGAATGGGGTCATGTGGCGAGCCCACGCCTTGTGGCGGATGGTCGCATCCCGGGGCGGGCCGCCGGGCCGCCGAACGGGTGGAGGTTGGCCGGGCGGGTGAGCCTCGTTGGGCCGGGCGGCCGGATGGGGAGGCGCGGCGGTGCGGGGGCGGGCGGGGCGCCTCAAGCGCCCAGGCGTTCGACCGCCTTGAGGACCTGGCCCGCACCGTCCTCGGCGGCGAGGCGGTGGGCGGCCTCGGTGGCGCGGTGGCGGCGGTCGGGGGTGGCGGTGGCCTGGGTGAGGGCGTGCGCCAGACGGTCGACGGCGTGGTCGGTGGACAGGTCGGCGAAGGGGATCGGGGCGGTGGCCGCGCCCAGCCAGGCCAGGCGGGCGGCCCAGAAAGGCTGGTCGGCGGTGACCGGGACCGGGACGGTGGGGACGCCTGCGCGCAGTCCCGCCGCGGTGGTTCCGGCGCCGCAGTGGTGGACCACGGCGGCCGTCCGGGGGAAGAGGAGGGCGTGCGGGACGTCGCCGATGGTGAGCAGGTCGTCGTGCCCGGGGGTGTGCCGGGTGGTCAGCCCGGCCCATCCGGACTGGAGGATGCCGCGGAGCTTGGCGCGGCGCAGGGCGGCTGCCGCGAGGGCGCTCAGGCGTGCACCGTCGCCGCTCGCCATGCTGCCGAAGCCGATGAAGACCGGGGGCGGGCCCGCGGCGAGGAAGTCCTCGACGACGGGCGGGAGTTGGGCCTCCGGTGCGTGCCAGGGCCACCAGTTGCCGACCACGTCCAGGCCGGTACGCCAGTCCGCGGGGCGGGGCACCAGGACCTCGCTGAAGCCGTGCAGGACCGGCCGGCCGGCGGCTTCGGCGCGGCGGCGGGCCGCGCGGGCGGTGGCGGGCGGCAGGCCGAGGCGGGCGCGGAGGTCGCGGATCGCGGCCGCGTAGAGGCGGTCGATGACGCGGAGCGACAGGCGGCCGGCGGCGCGGTTGCCCAGGCGCCCCAGTGAGCGTCCGCCGCTGACGACCGGGGCGAAGTCGCCGGTGGGCGCGCCGGGTACGAGGGGCAGGTCCAGGTACGGGATGTTCATCGCCTCGGCGAGAGGGTGGCCGAGTGGCGCGGTGGTGGCGGAGAGCAGGAGGAGGCCGGTGTCCGGGCGGGCGGCGTCGGCGATTCCGCCGCCCAGTTCCTCGATGAAGGCGGCGGCCCGGCGCATGAGGGCGCGGTTGCCGGCGGGGCCGGCGGGCTGTGCTTGTCCGGCGGCGTCGGGGCGGCGGGTGCGGGGGTCGGCCGGCAGGCGGCGGAACTCCAGGCCGGCGGCCCGTACCAGGCCGGCGTAGGTGTCGTGCGTGGCGAGGGTGACCTCGTGGCCGGCCGCGCGGAGCCGGGCGCCCACGCCGGTGTACGGGGCGACGTCGCCGTACGATCCGGCGGCGGTGATCAGGATGTTCGTCATGGGGGCCGGCCTTCTTGGGCAGGGAGGGAGTCAGGGAGGACGGGGCCGCGGCACGGTGGGGGCAGGGCGGCGCGGCCCGGGGGCGCGGGGCAGGCGGGAGTTCGGCGGCGGGTCCTGGTGGGGCCCGGAAGGGGGAGCCCTGAGAGGCCCCCGGGGGAATCCCTAGGACGCCGGGGACTGGCGTACCGCGTTGGCGTGCACCGCGGTGCGCACATACGCGGCGAGGCCGGGCCGCTGTTCGCTGGGCGGGACGACCAGGGCGAACGCGCGGGGGTCGGCGGCGAAGTCGTCGGCGATCCGGCCGTGCATGTCCGTGGGGCAGGGGGTGAACCAGCGGGTGATGTGCCGGCGCTGTTCCTCCGCGAGGTCCATGGCGCGCTCGCCGTCCGCGGGCTCCCCGGCGTCGAAGGCGGCGGTCAGCCGCCGGCGCCAGTCGGCGTGCTCGGCCATGAGGGTCGCCCAGTCCTCCTTGGAGTGCGCGGCGGCCCGCGCCATCGAGCGCTGGTGGCCTTCGAGGTGCTGCCACTTCAGACGGGCCTCGGTGGCGTAGGTGAGGTCGAAGGTCAGCTCGCCGAAGACCTCGAAGCGCTCCTCGGGGGTCAGTTGCACGCCGGTCTCCTGGACCTTCATGGCGTTCTCGGCGACCTCGACCAGCCGTTGCAGCTTGGCGATCTGGTCGTTGAGGCTGCGGTGCCGGGCGCGGAGGTGGTCGAGGGCGTTGGCCTGCGGGTCTTCGAGGATGGTGGCGATCTCGTCGAGCGGGAAGCCCAGTTCCCGGTAGAAGAGGATCTGCTGCAGCCGGGCAAGGTCGGCATCGCTGTAGAGGCGGTAGCCGGCGGCGCTGCGGTCGCTGGGGGAGAGCAGGCCGGACTTGTCGTAGTGGTGCAGGGTGCGCACCGTGATGCCCGCGAATCCGGAGACCTGCCCGACCGAATAACTCATCGCAGCGCCTTTCATCCCGTCCGTCCGGCCGGCCCTTCCTTCCCGGTGGGGTGCCACCGGTGGCGGGCCGTGCCGTCCTTCAGGGTGGAACCTGACGTGGGGTGAGGGTCAAGCGGGGCGGGGGAGAAGGCGGTCGGGGGCGCGGTCGGGGCACGGGGGCCGGCCCGCCCGGTGCACCGCCCGCCGGCTTCGTCCGGTTCAGCCCTGCGGATACCGGTCCTGCAGCACCGAGTTCATCAGCGCCTGGACGTCCTCCCGGTCCAGCCCCTCCGCGCGGGCCCGGTCCACCCAGGAGCGGAGCTCTTCGCGCAGCAGGGCGTCCGCCGCGGACTCCGGGCGGGCGAGGGTACGGCTGACGAAGGTGCCGAGGCCGGGGCGCGGTTCGACCAGGCCCTCGCGCTCCAGTTCGCGGTAGGCCTTGAGGGTCGTGTTGGGGTTGACCTTGGTCGTGGCGGCGACCTGCGCGGCGGTCGGCAGCCGGTCGCCCTCCACCAGGATGCCCAATCGCAGTGCCTGCTGGACCTGTTGGACGATCTGGAGGTAGGTGGCGACGCCGCTGCGACGGTCGATGCGGAATTCGACGACGCTCACCACCTCTCTGCTGCTTTCACCGGTGCCGCCCCGCGGGCCGCGGTTACCACGCTGTGGGCCGCGGGCCCCGCTTCGTGGGCCGCGGGTGCCGCCCTGTGGGCCGCCGGGACCGTGCTGCCCGACCGCTTGATGATCGGCCCGGCCGTGCCGGGTGTCAAAGCGCCGCCCGGGGCGTTCCTCCCGCGCGCGGAATCCACGGGCCGCCGCCCGCACCGTCCGCCGCGCGCCGCGCCGTTCAGAGCGGCCGCCGGTGTGCCCGCCAGACGGCGCACGCGAGGACCACGGCCGCCAGCGCCAGCAGAATCCCCGCCCCCAGCCACTGCATCCCCGCCATCTGTCCGTAGTCGAAGTACTGGGTCACCCGGTTGACGATGCCCAGCTTGGCCCGGCAGGCCCCGGTGTCGCCGGTGGTGCAGGTGCCGAAGCCGTAGAGCCTGCCGCCCCTGGTGGACACCCAGTCGTCGATCCGTACGGAGGCGGCGGGCAGCGACGGGCCGTCGCCGTCGTACGGGTAGCTGACGCTGCGCAGTGTGCCGAGGAGGGCGCGCACCTTTTCGTCCCAGATCACGGAGGCGATCACGGAGAGGACGGCGGTGGCCGCCATCGCCGCCGTCACCCGCCTGATCAGCATGCCGAGGGCGATACCGCAGGACGTCAGGAACAGGGCCATGGCCACCGGTACCGGTCCGGTGGTGTCGAAGGCGCCGCTCCCCAGCCAGTCGCCGTCGGCGACCAGGGCGTGGGCCGGGGACCACAGCCAGGTGAAGGCGGCGGACAGCAGGGTGGTGCACAGTACGACGAGTGCCAGCGGCAGGCCGAGCGTGGCGGCGAGCCAGCGGCCGCGGCTCGCGGACTGGGTGGTGACCAGCTTGAGGGTGCCGCGCTCCTGCTCGGCGGCGATCAGCGGGGCGCCGAGGAACAGGCCGGTGAGCAGGGGCAGGAGCCGCAGGAATTCGACATCCCGGCTGAACATCGTGCCGAAGGCGTTCTGGAACTCCTGGGACACCTGGCTTCCGGCGCCCGCCGAGGCGCCCTCGGTGTGCAGGAAGTCCATCAGGCCGATGCGCTGGTAGGCGAAGGTGGCACAGCCCGCGACGGTGATCAGCAGGCCGGTGCGCAGCAGCGCGCGGTGCCGGCGCCAGACCAGCCAGGGCAGGCCGTGCAGCAGTCCGCGGCGGACCGCGGCCGCGGCGGCGGGGCCGCTGCCCGTATCCGCGTCCGCAGCCGTGCCCGTGTCCGCAGCCGGGGCCGTCCCGCCCGGTGTGACGGCGGTGCCGGTCCGGCTCACGCGGCGGCCTCGTGCGGTCCGTCGGTGCGGGCCTCGTCCGCGATCAGGGTGGGCGCGTCGGGCGAGCGCAGGTAGGCGAGCAGGACCTCCTCCAGGCTCGGCGCCAGCGAGTCCCAGCTGTCGGAGAGCGGGCCGTGCGGTCGGACCAGGGCGCTGAACTGCCGCCCGGTGACCCGGGATTCGACCACGGTGTGCTGCCGGCGCAGCTCCTCGGGCACCCCGCCGTCGTCACCGGCCACGCCCGTCACCAGCAGGTGCGCGGGCACCAGCTCGTCGGTCTGGCCGGCCATCCGCAGCCGGCCCTCGGCGAGCACCAGGAGGTAGTCACACATGACCTCCATCTCGGCGAGCATGTGGGACGACATCAGGACCGTGGTGCCGTGCTCGGCGGCCTCGGCCATCAGCAGCCCCGACAGCTCGTGCCGGGCGAGCGGGTCGAGGTCGGACATCGGCTCGTCGAGCAGCAGCAGCTCGGGCCGTTTGCCGAAGGCGAGCGCAAAGGCGACGCGGGTGCGCTGGCCGCCGGAGAGGGTGCCGATCCGGGCGCTGAGCGGCACCTTCCCTGACCGTACGATCCGCTCGGCCAGTGCCTGGTCCCAGCGCGGGTTCAGCTCACGGCCCAGGCGCAGGGTCTCGGCCACGGTGAAGCGCGGGTAGAGCGGCTTGTCCTGCGCGAGGAAGGCGACCCGCTGCAGGACGGCGGGGTCGGAGACCGGGACGCCGAACAGCTTCAGGGTGCCGGTGGTCGGCTGGACCAGCCGGGTCGCGGTGCCCAGGAACGTGCTCTTGCCCGCGCCGTTCGGTCCGACGAGTGCGCAGATGTGGCCGGCGGGAAGCCGGAAGGAGCAGTCCCGCAGCGCCCAGCCACGGCGGTACTTCTTCCCCAGTCCTTCGGCCTCGATGGCCCATGGGCTCGCGTCACTCACCCGGATCCCCCCTTTAGCTAGTTGATTAGTGGAATGAGTATGGGGAGCGCCCGGGAGGCGTGTCAACAACAGTCACGACCCCGCCCGTGCTCACACGCAAGCGGGCAGGCCGGCGGGCGTCGGCCCGGTGTCCCTCAGACGCGCTCCACCAGCGATTTCGTCATGCACCGGCTGTTCTCGTAGGTCCGGTACAGCCCGAACTTCTTCTCGGCCATCACATAGCCGCTGGAGGCGTACAGCTCCAGTGCCTCGGGCTGCTTGGTGCCGGTCTCCAGCACCATCCGGGAGCGCCCCGCGGCCCGCGCGTCCGCTTCCAGGGCGGCCAGGATCCGCCGGGCCAGCCCCCGCCCGCGCGCCTCCTGGAGCACGAACATCCGCTTGATCTCGGCGTCGCCGATCTCGTACCCCTCCGCCGCGTCCTCCTGCAGCCGCCACCCGCCGGTGGCCAGCGGGCGGGTGCCGTCGTACGCGATCAGATACGTGCCGCGCGGCGGGGTGAACATCTCCGGGGCGAGCGGGGTGACGTCGCCGTCGTCGCCGTAGCGCCGGGCGTACTCCTGCTGCACCAGCGCGTCGAGGGTGACCGCGTCGGGGTGGTCGTAGCGGACGGGGCGTATCTCCATTCCAGAAATCGTACGGGCGGGCGCCCGGCGCGATGAGGTCCGGGGATGGGTATCGTGCCGGGATGCTCGCCGCAACCCCCGTCAGTGTGGGGGCGGCCTCCTCCCGCCTGCGAAACCAAGGAGCATGTTGTGCTCACCGTGACCACCGTGAATGTGAACGGGCTGCGTGCCGCGGCCAGGAAGGGCTTTGTCCCGTGGCTGGCGGGGACCGCGGCCGATGTGCTCTGCCTGCAGGAGGTGCGGGCCGAGACCGCTCAGCTCCCGGAGGAGGTGCGGGAGCCCGCGGGGTGGCACACCGTGCACGCCCCCGCGGCGGCCAAGGGCCGGGCCGGGGTCTCGCTCTACACCCGGCGGGAGCCGGAGCGGGTCCGGGTGGGATTCGGGTCGGCGGAGTTCGACGACAGCGGGCGGTACGTCGAGGCGGACCTGCCCGGTGTGACCGTCGCCAGCCTCTACCTGCCCTCCGGTGAGGTCGGCACCGAGCGGCAGGACGAGAAGGAACGCTTCCTGGCGGAGTTCCTGCCCTACCTCGTCGGCCTGCGCGAGCGGGCCGCGGCGGACGGCCGTGAGGTGGTGGTGTGCGGGGACTGGAACATCGCCCACCAGGAGGCCGACCTGAAGAACTGGAAGGCCAACCGGAAGAAGTCCGGCTTCCTCCCGGAGGAGCGCGCCTGGCTGACCGATGTCCTCGACGAGACCCGCGGCGGCTATGTGGACGTCGTCCGCGGCCTGCACCCGGACACCGAGGGCCCGTACTCCTGGTGGTCCTACCGGGGCCGCGCCTTCGACAACGACGCGGGGTGGCGCATCGACTACGCCATGGCCACGCCCGGTCTGGCGCGGCGTGCGGTGAAGGCGTACGTGGAGCGGGCGGCCGGCCATGACCAGCGGTGGTCCGATCATGCGCCGGTGACGGTCGTCTTCGATCGCTAGCGGGCCGGGGCCGCGGCGGCCGGTACGGGCCGGCGCGGCCGGGACGCTTTCGCGCAGCAGAAACGGCCCACCGGAATGCGGCGGGCCGTCATGCAGCGGGAGGCGTGGTCAGTGCTCCGGCCGGTGCCTCAGGCGATGCGGGAGAACTTCACGTAGCCACCGTTGTCGGGACGCTCCCAGACGCCGCGGAAGGCCCAGTTGATGTAGCCGCCGTCACCCTGGTTCGTGAACTCGCCGTCCTCGAAGATCCAGATGCCGTAGGTGACGCCGTCATAGGTGGCCGAGCCGTACTGCTTCACGCCGTTCAGCTTGTCCTCGTACGGCTGGCTGAGGTTGTGGACCATGACGTTGTAGTGCTGGCCGCTCTCGTAGAACGCGGTCTCCATCAGGTTCTTGACGAAGCCTTCGCGGTTCTGGGCGGTCTTGACCGCGGCTTCGATCTTGTTGGCGATGCCGAGAACGTCGACGTTGAAGTTCACGTTGGCGTTGGCGCCGACGCTGACCGGCGACTCGCCAGCGGCGGCGGCAGCAGCGGCCGGGGCGGCCGACGCGGTCGCCGGGAAGGCGACGGCAGTGCCGCTCAGCGCCGCGCACAGCGCCGCGGCCGCAAGGCCCTTCTTCACGACAGTCTTGGTAACCATGGTTCTCCTCCATGTGTACGGATGGCAGTTCTCTCCGGTCCCCGACAGGGTCTCGGGGACCGGAGAGCCGGCCCGGGCAGCTGCTAGGGGATGGCCGCTGCGACCGGCACAGGAAGGATGTTTCGCGGCCTCGCTCATGAACCGCTCACAGTGTGATCACGTACTTCGCAGGTGGTCCGCACATTTCACTGACCCTCCGTCAGAACACCTTCCGTGTCCACATAGTGAGAGCGATACGACAAACGGAACTTTGCCTTCCCGCCGGTGGTCTTTTCTGGCAAAAGGGCGGTTTGCTCTGCGCGCATCGACGGCATGAACTCGAGGGCACAATGGTTCAGTTGCGGCTACTGGGGCCGGTGGAAATCGAAGTGAACAATGGGCGGCTGCTGAGCCTGGGGGCGGGCCGCTTGCGCACCGTGGCCGCGATTCTGATCAGCGAGGTCAATCGCGTGATCCCGGTGGGCAGGCTGATCGACCTGGCGTGGGACGCGGACCCGCCGGCCAGGGCGAGAGGCGTGGTCCACAACCATGTGCACCGCTTGCGGCAGTTGCTCGCCGGGCAGGCCGAAATCGCCACCCGCGGCGGGGGGTATGTGCTGATCGCCGACCCGGGGGCGGTGGATGTCAACCGGTTCCGGGAGCTGGTGTCCGGCGCCCGTGAGGCCGAGCCGTGGACCGCCGTCGGGCAACTGCGCCAGGCGCTCGGTCTGTGGCGTGGTGAGGCGCTGGCGGACGTGCCCGGCGACCGGGTCAGACGGACGCTGGGCGTCGGCCTGACCCAGGCGAGGGTGGCGGCGCTGCAGGAGCTCGGCGGCAAGCTGCTGCTGCTCGGCAGATACGGGGAAGTGGTCACGGAGCTGACCGCCCATCTCGCGGAGCACCCGCTGCACGAGGAGCTGACGGCGCTGCTGATGCGTGCGCTGCAGGCGAGCGGCAGACAGGCCGAAGCCCTCGGCCACTACCACCGGACCAGACGGCACCTGAAGAACCAGCTGGGCATCGATCCCGGCCCCGCCCTCAGCGAGACGTATTTGGCGGTGCTCGACGGGAAGCCGGCGGCAGTGCCGCACTTCACCGGCCGTCCCCCGGCGGCCGGCCCCCGTCCCGCCGTGCCGTACGCCGCCGACCGCCCGACGTCCTCCGTCGGGCAACTCCCCGCCGCCGCACCTCTCTCCGTCGCGCAGCTCCCGTCCGCCGTCCCGCCTTCCGCCGCACACCTCCGGCCCGCCGCGCCCTCAATCGTGGCCCAACTCCCGCCCGCAATAGCCGACTTCTGCGGACGGGCGAGGGAGGTCGACGCGCTGGACGAGACCCTGGACCGGGTCCCGGGGCCGGGCTGTGTGGTGCTCGCGGGCGGGAGCGGGGCCGGCAAGAGCACCCTGGCGGTGCACTGGGCGCACCGGGTCAAGGCCGAATTCCCCGACGGACAGCTCTTCGTCGACCTCCGGGGCTTCGAGCGTCCCCCGATGCGGCCGGGCACCGTTCTGGGGAGGTTCCTGCAGGTCTTGGGGGTACCGGACGCGACGATCCCCGACTCCGAGGCGGAGCGCTCGGCGCTCTACCGTTCACTGCTCGCCGGGCGGCGGATGCTCGTGGTGCTGGACAACGCCGGGACGGCCGAGCAGGTGCGCCCCCTCCTGCCCGCGACGCCGGGCACGCTGGCCGTGGTGACCAGCCGGCGGCGGCTGAGCGGGCTGATGATCCGCGACGGGGCGGCGCTGGTCACGGTGGGCCCGCTGCCCGCTGACGACGCCCTGGAGCTGCTGGGGAGCGCGCTGGGGCGGCAGCGCATCGCGGCGGAGGGCGCCGCCGCCAGGGAACTCGTCGAGCGGTGCGACCGGCTGCCGCTGGCGCTGCGGATCGCCGCCGCACGGCTGATGGCACACGTCGGCTGGTCGCTGGCGGACTGGACGAAGAAGCTGGCCGACGAGCGGCACCGGCTGTGCGAGCTGTCCGCGGCCGATCCGGACCTGTCCATGGAGACCGGTCTGTCGCTCAGCTACCGCGCACTGTCGAGCGGTGCCGCGCGGCTGTTCCGGCTCCTCGGGCTCGTCCCCGGCCCGGACGTGGAGGTCCATGCCGCCGCCGCGCTGGCCGGCCAGGATCTGCCGCGCACCCGCCGGCACCTCGCCGAGCTGTGCGAGGCGCACCTCCTCGAAGAGCAGGCCGGGGGCCACTTCGCGCGGACCGGGCTGGTGCGCGTCTACGCCGGGAAGCTCGTCGCGTCCGAGGAGTCGCCGGCCGACCGTGACCTCGCCCTGCGGCGCCTGTCCGACCACGTGGCCGGGGTGCGGACGGGACCCGGATGAGCCGCGACCGCCCGGCCGGGCGCACTCATTCCCCGTCCTGCTCCTGCGTGTTGCCGCGCGCCCCCTCCCCGTCCCGCTCTCGCCCGTGTTCCCGCAGCCACGTCGCCAGCTCCGCGCGGACGCGGCGGTCCACGGCCATGGAGAGTTCGGCCTCGACCACGCCCTTGGTGAGCGGGCGGAACCTGTCGACGGTCTCGGCGATGCGGCCGGCCTCGTCGGGACCGGGGGGCTCGCCCGCCGAGGTGCGGGAGTGGGCGTCGGAGAGGAGGTGGGTGCGGATGAGGGTGGCGAAGATGCCGGCGAGGGCGTCGGCGTGGGCGCGCACCTGCCGGCCGGCCTCGAGGACGTCGGCCAACGGGATCCCCCGGCCCACGAGTTCGGTGGAGGCGTCCAGCAGGCGGCGGCTGATGTGGACGAACTCGTCGCCGTCGACGGCCAGGTAGCCGATGTCCAGGGACGTGGTGAGGTTTTCGGGGGTGATGTCCTCGCTGAAGTGGTCGGCGAGTTCTTCGGGGGTGAGGCGGACGGGCGTCTCCTCGGACCAGGGCGCCACCAAGGTGTCGTCCAGGCCCAGCAGTTCGCGCACATCGCGGCCGGTGTCGAAGGCCGAGAGGAGTTCGGCGATGCCGCCGAGGGTGTGGCCGCGCTCCAGGAGGGCGCCGATGGTGCGCAGGCGGGCGAGGTGGTGCTCGTTGTACCAAGCGATCCGGCCCTCGCGGCGCGGCGGCGGGATGAGCTTGCGCTCGCGGTAGAAGCGCAGCGTACGGACCGTGATACCGGCCTCCCTGGCCAGGTCGGCCATGCGCAGTTCGCGCGCCGGGGGGTGCGCCGCCGCTTCCGCGCCCGCGTCCTCGGGGTTCTCGTTCGCTGCCACGGGCTCAGCCTATGCCCGGGGGTGCGGCACGGGACCGGGGCGGCAGCCGGCCGCAACTTCCTGCCGCCCGCCCCCTACCGCTCGGTACGTGGCTGCCCTACGCTCCAACCGTGCCAGTGATTGCTGGCGCGATGGGGCGGGCGGCTGCGGCGTCGGACCTCACGGCACGGAAGATGGCAGTGGAGTACGTCGAACTCGGGAGGCGGCGCAATGGCCGAGCGCGAGCGCAGGCATGTGCGGGTTGCGGTGATCGGATCGGGGTTCGGTGGTCTCGGCGCGGCGGTCCGGCTGCGGCGCGAGGGGATCACCGACTTCGTCATCCTGGAGCGGGCCGGCGCGGTGGGCGGCACCTGGCGGGACAACAGCTATCCGGGCTGCGCCTGTGATGTGCCCTCGCATCTGTACTCCTTCTCCTTCGCGCCCAATCCGGAGTGGCCGCGGAACTTCTCCGGGCAGCCGCACATCCGCGCGTACCTGGAGCGGGTCGCCGACACCTTCGGACTGCGTCCGCACCTCCGCCTCAACTCGGAGGTGCACAGCCTGCGCTGGGACACCGAGGCGCTGCACTGGGAGCTGGATACGGCCGGCGGACCGCTGACCGCGGATGTGGTGGTCTCGGCGACCGGGCCGCTGTCCGACCCCAAGGTTCCCGACGTACCGGGGCTGGACACCTTTCCCGGCAAGGTCTCGCACTCCGCCCGCTGGGACCACGACTACGACCTGCGGGGCAAGCGCGTCGCCATGATCGGCACGGGCGCCTCGGCGATCCAGATCGTGCCGGCGATCCAGCCGGACGTGGCACGCCTCACCCTCTTCCAGCGCACCCCGCCCTGGGTGCTGCCGCGCGCCGACCGCAGGATCAGCGCGGCCGAGAAGTGGCTGCACACCAAGGTGCCCGCGACCCGGGCCGCACGCCGCGGCCTGCTCTGGGGCCTGCGGGAACTGCAGGTCAGCGCCTTCACCAAGCGCCCCAACGAGCTGGGACTGGTCGAACTCCTGGCCCGGAACCATATGAAGAAGGCCGTCAAGGACCCCGCGCTGCGAGCCGTGCTGACCCCCGACTACCGCATCGGCTGCAAGCGAATCCTGCTCTCCAACACGTATTACCCGGCCCTGGCGCAGCCCAATGTGGACGTGGTCGCCGCGGGGCTGAAGGAGGTGCGCGGCAGCACCCTGGTGGGGGCCGACGGGAGCGAGACGGAGGCCGACGCGATCGTCTTCGGCACCGGGTTCCATGTGACGGACCTGCCGATCGCCCGGCGGGTGACCGGCGCCCACGGGACGACGCTGGCCGAGGAGTGGAAGGACGGCATGGCGGCGCTGCGCGGCGCCAGCGCGGCCGGCTTCCCCAACTTCCTCACCGTCATCGGGCCCAACACCGGCCTCGGCAACAGCTCGATGATCCTGATGATCGAGGCGCAGCTGAACTATCTGGCCGACTTCATGCGCCAGCTGGACGTCCTCGGCGGAAAGATCGCCCTCGACGCCCGGCCGTCCGCCGTGCAGCAGTGGAACCGCACGCTCCAGCAGCGGATGGCGCGCACGGTGTGGAACACCGGCGGCTGCAACAGCTGGTATCTGGACGCGAACGGCCGCAACACCACCGTCTGGCCGGGGACGACCGGGGAGTTCAAGAAGGTCACCCGGCAGGTCGACCTCGCCGAGTACGAGGTTCTGCGGCCACCGTCCGGCCGGCCCGGGGAGCGGGCCGCCGCCGGCCCGCGCACGGAGGTGGCCGCATGAGCCGCCGTCCCGGACACGTCACCACCGGCCCGTACGCGCCGCCGGTGCCCCGTACGACGCTCACCGTCACCTCGGCCGACGGCGCCCGGCTGCACGCCGAGGTCCACGGCCCGAAGGACGCGCCGGCCGTCGTCCTGGCGCACGGCTGGACCTGCTCGACCGCCTTCTGGGCGCCGGTCGTCCGCGACCTGGCCGCCGAGCACAAGGTCGTCGTCTACGACCAGCGCGGTCACGGCCGCAGCCCCGCCGCGGGCCCGGCCGGCCACAGCACCCATGCGCTCGCCGACGACCTGGTGGCCGTACTGGACGCCACCCTGCGGCCGGACGAACGCGCCGTGCTGGGCGGCCACTCCATGGGCGGTATGACGATCATGGCCGCCGCCGGACGGCCGCAGCTGCGCGAGCGGGCCGCCGCCGCACTGCTGTGCAGCACCGGAATGGCCGATCTGCCCGCCGAATCACGGGTGTTCCCCCTGCGCAGCCCGCAGGGCCGGCGCCGTGCGCACCGGCTGATGCTGCACTCCCGGGCGCCGCTCGGCCCCGTATCGCCGCTCGCCAAACGCGCCCTGAAGTACGCCACCATGGGCCCCGGCGCCACCGCCGAGCAGATCGAGGCCTGTGCGCGCATCGTGCACGCCTGCCCGCCCGTGGTGCGGGCCCGCTGGGGCAGGGTGCTGGCCGGGCTCGAACTCACCGGTGGTGTCGGCGGGCTGGAGCTGCCGACCGCGGTCCTCGCGGGCACCGCCGACCGGCTCACCCCGCTCGTGCAGGCCCGCCGGCTGGCCTCCGTCCTCCCCGACTGCCTCGGGCTGACCGAGCTGCCGGGCCGGGGACACATGACGCCGGTCGAGGACCCCGGCGCGGTCGCCGGCCTGCTGCGCGAGCTCGTCGGGGACCATCTGCGGCCGGCGGGCACCGGTACCGGCTCCGCGCAGGCCGCGGCCGCCGAAGTCCCCCGCTCCGCACGGCAGAAGAAGGAGAAGACGGCATGAGCGCGAGCGCGAACAGGAGCCGCGGCGGGAGCAGGAGCGGGGCGGGGAACCTGGAGGGCCAGGTCGTCGTCGTCACCGGCGCTGCCCGTGGGGTCGGTGCGCTGCTGGCCCGCAAGCTGTCGGCGCGCGGGGCGGCGCTGGCGCTGGTCGGTCTGGAGCCGGACGAACTGCGGGGCGTCGCGGCCTCATTGCACGGTCCGGCGCACCACTGGCACGCCGATGTCACCGACCACGAGGCGATGGCCCGGGTGGCGGGCGAGGTCAAGGACCGCTTCGGGAAGGTCGATGTGGTCGTCGCCAACGCCGGGGTGGCGACCGGCGGCCCGTTCGCCGGCTCCGACCCGGACTCCTGGCGGCGGGTCATCGAGGTGAACCTCATCGGCGGCGCGGTCACCGGCCGCGCCTTCCTCCCCGCCCTCATGGCGTCCCGCGGCTACTTCCTGCAGATCGCCTCGCTGGCCGCGATCACCCCGGCGCCGATGATGACCGCCTACTGCGCCTCCAAGTCGGGCGTCGAGGCCTTCGCGCACAGCCTGCGCGCCGAGGTCGGCCACAAGGGCGTACGGGTCGGGGTCGGCTATCTGAGCTGGACCGACACCGATATGGTGCGCGGCGCCGACCGGGACGAGGTCATGCGTGAGCTGCGCTCCCGGCTGCCGTGGCCGGCGAACAAGACCTATCCGCTGGGCCCCGCCGTCGACCGGATCGTCGCGGGCGTCGAGCGCCGTTCCGCGCACGTCTACGGGCAGTGGTGGCTGCGTGGGATGCAGTCGGTCCGCGGGTATCTGCCCTCGCTCATCGGGTCGGTGGGCCAGCGGGAGGTACGGCGGTTCGGCGACCGGCTGGACGGTCTGCGGGGCGGCCTGATGGGGGCCGGCGGCGAGGCGGACGAGAAGGCACGGGCGAGCCGGTGACCCGGGACGCGGAGGCCGGACCGGTGACCCGGGACGCGGAGGCCGGACCGGTGGACCGGGCGGCGAACGGCCTGGGTGGAGGCCCTGAGCTGCGCCGGAGCCGCCCCTGAGCGGCCGGCCGGTGCCTGGTGTGGGCCGGGTGAGCGGCCGGCGACCGACCCGTGTACGTCACGGAGCGTAGCCATCCGTGATCGAAATGCGAGCAATGTCCGGGCGTGTCACGCTGAACGGGGCCCAACCCCCCTACACCCCACTAGGAGTGAACAGCATGGGCATCAAGGACCAGTTCCAGGACAAGGCCAACGAGCTCAAGAACCAGGCGCAGAACGCCCGGAGCGACGCTCGCGAGCAGGGTCACGAGCGCGGTGGTCAGCGCCAGGACCGTGAGCACGGCGGTCAGCGCCAGGACCAGGAGCGTGGCGGCCAGCGTCAGGGCGGCCAGCAGCCGCGTGACCGTGGCCAGCAGGGCGGCCGTCCCGCCCAGGACGCGATGGACGCCGCCGAGGGCCGCTTCCAGAGCTGACACGGCTCGTCCTGAACCTCACGCGCGGCGACGTACGCGTCATGCGTGAAGGGGCGCACCCGGTCGACCGGGTGCGCCCCACCGCATTGTCAGCTCACGATCAGGCGACGACCTTGAGCTCCGTCGGCCACCCGTACTGCCCGGCCTTGTCGAAGAGGTTCCCGATGTCGGCCGGCTTCAGCTTGATGCAGCCCAGCGAGCGGTAGTCACCGGCGCCGTCCCAGCGGTAGGGGTTGTCCTGGCCGGGCTCGGCGGACGCCTGGCTGCCCTCGGGCCACATCTCGCTGTGCACGAACAGCTCGGCGCGCGTGGTCCGGCCGTTCTCGCACACCTTGTCCTGGACGTGTATCACCTTCCCGTTGACCCCTTCGTCCCCGCCGTTGTAGTGCGCGTCGTGGGCCAGTACCTGGTAGGTCCCGTTCGGCAGCCAGCCCTGGGAACTGGCGCACTCGTCCTTGCCGTTGCGGCCGCCGTCGCCGGAGCCCGCACGGTACTTGGCGAGCACCGTGTCGCGGGCGTCGGGAACGCTCTGCATCAAGGAGAGGGTCGACTTGCCGGGGTCGCTCTGGTTCTTGTCGAAGTAGAGGTACGTACCGCCGGCCGCAGCCTTTCCTGCGGTCTGCTGGGACGCCGGCTGGGCGGCCAGCGCGGGGGCGGCTTGGGCGGCGACCAGGCCGCCGGTCAGTGCCAGCGCGGCGGCCAGCGGGGCGATCCGTCGACGGATTCCCATGGGTGTAACTCCGTTGAGATGGGGGGCGTTGGCGGGGCTCGTGCAGCTGCTGCAGGTGCCCCGGCCGGGAAGAATACGACCCCCATGTAATGGGAACGTGACAGAGATTCGATCCGCTGTGCCGGACCGGGATCCGGCTGTCCGGGCAGGTCGGAAGGGGTGCCGGACCGTCAGGGCAGGCGACGGTGAGGCCGTCCGGGAAGGGGGAGGGATGACGGGGAGGGCGTTGTGGCCGTGTCAGGCTGACCAGGTGTCAGGTAGTCCTCTGGCCCGTGGAGTGTGGGGAGTTCAGGCCCCCGCCGCCTCCTCCGCGCCCCCGCTCCGCGGCGGCAGTGGCGGCCGCCGCCGGTCCGGCGCGTCCGACAGGTCCGGAGGGGCCGACGCCGGATGCCGCTCCAGTAGCTCCAGCACCGTGCGCACCGCGACGCCCAGCTGCGGATGCCGGCCCTCGGCCCAGTGCAGCGGGGAGCGCAGCGCCTCGATGTCGACCTCGACGCCGTGGTTCTCCACGCCCCAGCCGTAGAGCCGGAACCACGCGGCATTCATCGGGACGGTGATCGCGGTGCCGTCGGCGAGCCGGTGCCGGCCGGTCATTCCGACCACCCCGCCCCAGGTCCGCATGCCGACCACCGGGCCGATGCCCAGGAGCTTGAAGGCCGCGGTGATCATGTCGCCGTCGGACGAGGTCATCTCGTCGGCGACCGCCACCACCGGCCCGCGCGGGGCGTTGCTGGTGTACGAGACGGGCTCGGCGTCGCGGGTCAGGTCCCAGCCCATGATGGTGCGGGTCAGCTTCTCGATCACCAGCTCGGAGATGTTGCCGCCCGCGTTGCCCCGTACGTCCACGATCAGCGCGGGCCGGGAGACCTCCATCCGCAGATCGCGGTTGAACTGCGCCCAGCCGGAGCCGCCCATGTCGGGGATGTGCAGATAGCCGCACCGGCCGCCACTCAACTCCCGTACCACGGCGCGGCGTTTGGCCACCCAGTCCTGGTAGCGCAGCGGCCGTTCGTCGATCAGCGGGACCACCGCGACCCGGCGCGGCGGGCCCTCGCCCTCCGGCGGGGAGAAGGTCAGCTCGACGGTGGTGCCGCCGGCCGCGGCCAGCAGCGGATACGGGCCGGCCACCGGGTCCACCCCGCGGCCGTCGACATGGGTGAGCGCCGCGCCCTCACGGATGCCCGTACCCGCGAGCGGGGAGCGGGCCTTGGAGTCCGAGGACTCGCCGGGCAGGATCCGGGTCACCACCCAATGGCCGTCGCGGCACACGAGGTTGGCGCCGAGCAGGCCCATGGCTCGCTGGTAGTGCGGCGGCCCCTCGTTGCGCCGGGCGCCCACGACATAGGCGTGCGACGTGCCCAGCTCGCCCATCACCTCGCGCAGCAGATCGGCGAACTCGTCCGGGGAGGCGACCCGTTCGAGCAGCGGCCGGTACTGCGCGAGCACCGCGTCCCAGTCGAGGCCGCACATCTGCGGGTCCCAGAAGTAGGTCCGGGTGATCCGGCCCGCCTCGTCGAACGCCTGGTGCCACTCCGCCACCGGATCGACGTCGTGCAGGATGCGCCGCAGGTCCAGGAAGACCGTCGAGTCGCTGTCCGGCGGCTCGGTCGCAGGCACCGCGCGCAGGTCGCCCTCGTCGTTGACGACCAGCCGCGTGCCGTCGCCGCTGAGCGCGAACGCGTCCAGCGAGCTGGTGAGTTCGGTGCGCCGCGCCTTGGTCAGATCGAAGTGTTCGAGGGTGGGCCGGCCCGAGGTGTCGGCCGGGTTGGCGAAGGTCTCGCCCAGCGCGCCGGAGATCGGCCAGCGCAGCCAGACCAGCCCGCCGCCGCTGACCGGATCCAGGGAGGAGTACTTGGACGCGGCCACCGGGAACGGGGTGACGCGGTTCTCCAGCCCCTCCACCTCCACCAGTACCGGCCCCTCGTCCGACGGCGGAGGGATCTCGTCCGGGTCCAGTCCGCCCGCCGCCGGCCGGCCCTCGGGGGACAGCGCGAAGGGGGAGGGGGTCGCCGACGACAGCGGTACGAGGTAGGGGCGGCAGCCCAGCGGGAACGACAGGTCGCCGGTGTGCACGTCATAGACCGGGTCGAAGCCGCGCCAGGACAGGAACGCCAGATAGCGGCCGTCGCGGGTGAACACCGGCTGCTCGTCCTCGAACCGGCCGTTGGTGACGTCCACGATGTGCCCGTCGGACAGCCGGGCCACCTTGATCTGCCGCAGCGTCCGGCCGATGCCGGGGTGCGACCAGGTCATCCAGCGCGAGTCGGGGGAGAACGCCAGGTCGCGGACCGGGCCGTTGGCGGAGCGGATCAGCTCGGTGACGCCACCGGGCCCGGCGGCCTCCGCCTCGGCGGCCCGGTCCTCCTCGCCTGCCCCCACCCCGGGCGCCCCTTCCTCCGGGCGGGACACGTCCACCAGCAGCAGCCTGCCGTCGTGGGAGGCCACCGCCAGCCGCTCCCCGTCCGGTGCGGAGGTCATCTCGTGGACCCGGCCCAGCTCACCGGCGGCCAGCCGGCGCGGTTCGCCAGGCGCGCCGGCCCGCGGCAGGTTGGTGATCTCGATGGCGTCCTCGCCCTCGGCATCGGTGATGTACGCGATCCGGCCGGTGGAACCCAGCATTTCGGGCAGCCGGACCCGTACGCCCGGGGTGTCGTGAATGGTGCGGGCCGGGCCGTCGCGGTGGGTGAGCCAGTACAGGCTGCCGCGTACGCCGACCGCGCTGGCCCGCCCGGTGGTGTCCACCGCGAGCCCGGTGACGTGCGAGGCGGCCGGTACCTGGTAGGTCCGCCGCCCCGCCCGCGGCCCGCCCAGCCGCACGGCCAGCTTGCGCGGGACGGCGTCCGGTCCCAGGCCGTCGATCAGCCAGAGGTCGCCGGCGCACTGGTAGACGATGCGCGAGCCGTCGCTGGAGGCGTGCCGGGCGTAGAAGTCGGCGTGGTCGGTGTGCCGGCGCAGATCGGTGCTGTCGGGCAGGCAGGAGTAGACGTTGCCGATGCCCTCGTGGTCGGAGAGAAACGCGACCCGGCCGCCGACGAACATCACCGAGTCGAGGTGCCCGTACAGATCCGGCAGCAGCCGGGTGCCGTGCAGCCACATCCGGCCCATCGCGCCGCCCCGGTAGCGCTTCCAGGAGGCGGGCTCGTGCGGCGGTTTGCCGCTCAGCAGCAGGGTGCGGTGCTCCCCTTCGAAGTCGGCGACCGCAATATCGGAGACCGGCCCCCAGGGTAGCTTGCCGCCGGGGCTGCCGTCGGTGGGCAGGCTGTAGGCCCACGAGTAGTACGAGAACGGCTGGCCGTGCGAGGAGACCGCGAGGATGTGCGGCTGTCCCTCGTGGTCGGGCGGTGTCCACCCGCAGACCCGGGCATCGGTACTGCCCCAGTACGTCAGCCGCCGGGCCGGGCCGCCGTCGACCGGCGCGAGATGGACCTCCGGGTCGAGACTGCGCCAGGTGGTGAAGGCGATGTGCGTGCCGTCGGGGGAGAAGCGGGGGTGGCCGACCCGGGTCCGGTCCACGGTCAGCCGCCAGGCGCGTCCGGGCTCCTCGCCCTCCGGTGCGATCGGGGCGATCCACAGGTCGTCCTCGGCGGCGAAACAGAGCAGGTCATCGTGCAGATGCGGATACCGCAGATAAGCACCGCCGGACACCCCCGGCGGGCCCGTGGCGGTCGGCCCCCGGCGCAGCCGCCCGCGGACCTTGGCGGGTTCCGACTCCGGGCGCGGCCCGACGTCCTCGGGTACATCGCTCACCCAACCATCGTTCCGGGCGGGGGTACGGGTGGCAAGTCGGCCTGTGCGAGGTGTGCACGGGGTCTTGAGGGTGTGCACGGGTTCTTGAGTCGGACATCGCGGTGATGGCGAAAATCCGCGGGCAGATACCGGCCACCTGATCCGTCTGCCGCCGCACCGCGGTTCGGATGCCGGGCCGGCGTTCTCGCTGGACGGTAGCCGTCCGGCCGGCCCGCGGCGGCGCCGTCGGCCCCCCTTCGGGCTCCCGGGCAGCCGGAAAAGGCCCGCAGGCCGCCGGGACCGGATCATCAAATAAATGATTCCGCGCCACGCTTTTCCGGTTCGGCATTGCAGAAATCTGGCCCGAAAGCCTTCTCTCCCCATCCATATGGGGGGCGTACCGTGGATCCGCCGCTCGGGTCATTGCCGGAGAAGGCACCTACGGATGCAGGGGGAAGCCGTGCAGGACGCTATGAGCTCTGGCCGTCGAAAGAATTCTCGCCTTGCATTATGCATCCCTCGCAAATCCCTTGCGGTAACGGTGGTCGCCGCGCTCCTGCCGGTCTGTCTGGCGGCATCGTCAGTCGATTCCTCAGCGGCACCGACCGGGTCTGGCAGCCACAGAGGAAAGCCCACCGCAATCGTGTCGCTCGGCGACAGCTTCATCTCGGGGGAGGGGGGAAGGTGGCAGGGCAACGTCGATATGGCCTACAGCCAGACGGACAGTATGTTCGGAACGGACCGCGCCACCGTATGCGGCTCCGGTGGATGCCGGAAAGATCCGAACCGGGTATACGTGAACGGATCGTACCTGGATCCGACGACCGGAAAGGAGAACGGCTGCCACAGATCGGATGTCGCGGAGATCATGGAATCGGGCATCCCCGTGGATCGTAAGTTCAATCTTGCCTGCTCAGGCGCAGTGACCGGCAATATCTTGCCCGCGGCGGCAGGCGGAGTGTCCTTCAAAGGGGAGTGGCCCCAGGCGGACCAGCTGCGAGACCTCGCAAGAACATACGACATCAAGCTGGTTCAGATCTCCATCAGCGGAAATGATCTCGGATTCAGCGACATCATCAGGAGTTGCATCACGAGATTTCTTTCCAATCCGGTCGGGCAGTACTGCTGGAAAGTCTACGACTGGGACCTCAAGGAGAAATTGCAAAGAGAAGTTCCGAACAAGGTAAAAAATGTGATTGATCAGGTTCGCAGGGTAATGCGGGAGGCGGGGCACTCGGACGGCTCTTACGCATTGGCCATGCAGTCGTACCCGTCGCCGGTTCCCCTGTCCTCCAGCTACCGGTACTCACAGGGCGTGAGCTTCTCCTCCAGTCGCTACAGCCCAGGCGGATGCCCGTTCTACAACGAGGACACCAATTGGGCGCGCATCGACGTGGTGAAGGGTATCGCCGACATGCTGGAGGGAGTCGCGGCCGAGAAGAACGTCCACTATCTGGATCTCCAGTGGGCTTTCGATGGTCACGAGGTCTGCGCCAAGGGGGTTCGTCATGCCAGGGCCGGTGACACGCTGGCCAGTCCCATTCCCAGCAGGGACGCAGAGTGGATGCGCTTCCTTTCCGCGGGAATTTCTCATGCACAGGGGCAGGTAGAGGAGTCCTTCCACCCCAACTCCTATGGCCAGAAGGTGCTGGGAAGGTGCCTGAAGGATTTCTACGGCCTGACAAGTCCCACGGGGCGCCGTGTCGAGTACACGTGCCTCAACAGTCGCGGCCAAGGAGTGGAGGGCATGCACCTGGAGCCCCTGAGCCGGTCTTGATGCTTCGTGGTGACGGTCTGCCGGTAAACCGGCAGACCGTTTCCTGACTGCTCACCCTGTGGTGGCGGTTTTTGCTGTCGGAGAGGACCTCAGGCAGTGAAAACCAGCTGATCTATCCCAGGGAGACCCTGGCGTACTGGTAGTAGGTCTGACCGTTCTCGTCTCCGTTGTGCTGCCGGCCGACCATGACTTCTTCCGGGCCTGCCTTCGAGTGGCTGGAACTTTCCCTCTGGCCTGGGGTCCAGCGGTAGGAGGTCAGGTGTACGTTTCGCCCCTGCCAGGTCAACGAGGCGGTGGCATACCTTGTCTGACCGTTCTCGTCCCCGCTGTGCTGCCTGCCGGACAGGGCCCGATTGGGCGGTGGGGCGGAGAAGAATGATCCGCTCTCCCTTTGGGAACTGCTCCAGGTCGGCCCGCTCACCTGGACGAGTTCGTCGTGGATGAGGATGAATCCGCAGTAGTACGTGGTGTTGCCGTTCTCGTCCCCACTGTGTGCCCGGCCGATCAGGACCTGATAAGCCGGGCACTCGACGGGAGTTCCGGCCGACTCCCGCACCGTTCTGGTGTAGCCGTCGATGATGACGACGTCCGCCCTCGGGGCAGCGCTCGCGTCGGTGGCCGATACAGTGCCGAGCCCCACGGACAGGAGGCCGGCGCTCGCGAGCGCCAACGCGCGTCTGCTGATTCGCGACAACTGACTCACGGGTTTCCTTTCACGTGATTTTGTACGCGATGTGTGTCGGAGCAGGTTATTTCCTGGGAAGAGGGACAGTCAGCAGCGAGATTCCAGCCACCGCGGCCCGTATAGCCCGAGCTCTTGTCCTATGAACATTCCGCTGGAGCGCCTGAATGCGTGGGCGTCGAGCCGCGATGACGGAGCTGGAGCGCACGACCTGACCGCGCGCCGGCCCGAGGCGGCCATCGCAATTCGAGGTACGGAGCCCGGCCGCCTCGTGATGAAGGGGGCCTCCCGCCGACGGGAGGCCCCCTTCACCACGAGCTGTCTGTCTGGGCTCTTGCTGCTACGTCACACCAAGCGGCCGTCGGCCGAGGCGCCTCGGACTTCGTCGACGAACGCCGCGAAGGCTGCCGCCGGGAATGCCAGCGTGGGGCCGCCGGGGGCCTTGGAGTCGCGGATGGCGACCCGCGTCCCGGCAGGGGCGACCTCTAGGCATTCGTTGCCCTCGCCTCCGCTGTAGCTGCTCTTGAACCAGGCGGAGGCCGGTATGTCGGTCCGGGGCTGCGGGTGATCAGTCATGGGTCAGCTCTGGCGCGCCGTTGCGCCGCACTTCGTCGACGAACGCCGTGAACGCTGCCGCCGGGAATGCCAAAGTGGGCCCGTCTGGTGCCTTGGAGTCTCGGACGGCGACCCACGCCCTGGCATGTGCGACTTCCACGCACTCGTTGTTGGCGGCGCTGTAGCTGCTCTTGAACCAGCCCGCGGTCGCGAGCTGGGCGACGGTTGGCGGGGTGTTCATCGGTGGAGCTCCTGTCGTCTTGCGGCCAGCAGATCGAGGCTGGCCGAGGCGTCGGCTGCTTGGGATCGCAGGTAATCAAACATGAGCTTGTAGTTCTGCACTTCCGTGGGGTCGTCGAGATACAGACCGCGCTTGTGGAGTTCGAGGTAGACCACGTTCATGCTGTTGAGCGGATCGTGCTCATCCTCTCGCCCGAGGACCACGAAGTGTCCTCCGGATCCGGCCGCATGCGCGCCCACAGTGAACGGAAGCACCTGGATGTCCACTTGAGGCCGCTGGGCCATGGCGTGCAGATGCTCGAATTGCTCAGCCATGACGTCAGCTCCGCCGACCGTTCGTCGGAGCACTGCATCATCGAGAACAACCCATAGGTGCAGCGCGGGCGAGCGATCCAGGATTGCCTGCCGTTTGATACGGGCATCCACTGCGCTCTCGATTGCGTCCGCACCCTCGCGGACGCGCTGTGCCTGATGCACCGCCAGTGCATAGCGCGGGGTTTGAAGGAGCCCGGGCACCAACGCGTTGGCGTAGACGTGTTCGTACTCGGCTACGTCCTCGAACGACATCAGCGGATCCATGACCTCCGGCACCGCCGGATGGTCCATCCACCAGCCGTTTTGCTGATTGCGGACGAGCAGTACCAGAGCTTCGCGCTCTTGGGCCGTGGCGCCGCACGCATCGGCGAGCGCGCTCACGGTTGGCAGTCTGAGTTTGGCGCGGTCCTGCCAGGTCTCATATCGGTTGACGGTGCCCACGGAGACGCCGGCGCGCTTCGCCACCTCGGATTGAGTGAAGCCGGCGCGGCCCCGAAACGCCTTGAGCCCGCGAGCAATTTGCATGCGGCCAGCCGGCCCCGCGGAACCACGTACGGTCACGATCAATCCTCCAACTAGCCACGGCTGCCCCTGACCTGCCCAACCGTGCCATCAACGAGTCGAGCGTACGCGGCAGTCGGTGCTTCGTAACCCTCCGCGCGGCAGTCACCCTTCTGAATGAAATCGCAATGTTGCAACTATCGTTTGTTGAATTTCAATGGCATGTTACTCAGTGAAGTGAAAACTCGTACGGTGAAAGGCAGTTGAGAACATGACAAGCCTCATCGGTCACACCCGCGATCGCATCCGCGCCCTGTTCGCGCCCAGTGGTCGGCATCGTGCTGTGTCGTCGAGTCACCTATCTCGGCCAGTTCGCCCGGCCTGTCCGCCCCGCCGCCCCGGCCCATACGCCACCGACACCCCCGTCGACGGCCGGGCAACGGCCATGATCCGCCCCTACCTGCTCACCCGCGAGCAGTGGCAAGAGCGACGCCACCGGCGGCAACTCCGCACGCTTCGGGTCACCGCATACGGCGTGCGTGACATGGAGGTGGCGCGGTGAACGTCGATCACACTTCGCTACGGCGGCTGCCCTGGACCGGAGAGGACGGCCGGCCCTGCTATCTGTCCACGGACGGCACCGGCCCGGTATCCCGTCTCGTCAACCGGCTGGAGGCTATGGCGCCCGGCGCGGCAGGTGGGCCGCTCGGCCAAGCGCAGGACGTATTCGCCGACTTCGGGCGGGACCCGGAACCTGAACTCGGTTCTCCGGAGAGTCAGTTAACCGATGCCCTCTGGGGTGCGTTGACGCAGTCGCCCACCCCGCTGCAGGCGTTGGGCCTGCAGTCGCTCCCCGGTGGGGACCTTTCCTCTGCGTGCGCCGCCCGCCATTACGTGCGGACCATGGCCTGCTGGTGGGGTGTGGTCCCGGAGCAGACGGAAGCGCTGGAGTTGATCACCGGGGAGCTCGTCGGCAACGCGCTGAAGTACGGCAACGGTCGTCTCATCGCCGTCGTGCTCTCGTGTACCGCCCGGACGGCGTGCGTCGGCGTGACCGACGAGGGGAAGGGCTGTGTGCCCGTACCGGCCAGCCCGGGGCCTGAGCAGGAGGGCGGGCGCGGACTGCTGATCGTCGAGGCGCTGGCCGACCGCTGGGGGCAGCGGGCGCTGGACGGCGGTTTCACCGTCTGGGCCGAGATGGCCCTCAAGTGCTGAGGGTCGCCCCGGTGACGCAGACCACGAGCGAAACGCTTCCGTTTCGCTCGGCGGTGTCCTATCTTCGAGGTGTACGAAACCGTTTCGTTCGCGATTGCCGTCGGTAAGGTGGCCGCGTGCGTACGGTCCGACCAGGAGGTAGCTGTCATGGGGCGCAGTCGGCTGACTCCCGAGCGGGAGGGTGAGCTCTTCAACGCCGTGCTCGATCTGCTGCGCGAGGTCGGCTATGACGCGCTGACCATGGATGCCGTTGCCGCCCGTACGCGGTCCAGCAAGGCCACCCTCTACCGCCAGTGGCAGGGCAAGCCGGAGCTCGTCGCCAGGGCGCTGCGGCACTGCAAGCCGATCAGCACCGCGGACGTCGACACCGGGAGCCTGCGCGGCGACTTCGCCGAGCTGGTGCGCCGGGCCGACGACGCGGGGCAGGTCGAGAAGGACGCGGCCCTGATGCGGGGGCTGGGGATGGCCATCCACGGCAACCCCGAGCTGCACCAGGCCCTGCACGAAGTCCTCCTCGACCCCGAGGTGACCGGGCTGAACGCGATGCTGCAGCGCGCCATCGACCGTGGTGAGATCGCGGCCGGGTGTCCCGCGCTCCAGTTCGCGCCGCACATGATCGTCGGCGCCCTCATCGCCCAGCAGCTCATCGAGGACCGCGCCGCCGATGCCGCGTTCCTCTCCGCCTACCTCGACGCCGTGGTCTTCCCCGCCCTCGGCGTCTGATCCCACCCCGCCCAACTCCCCTGCATCACGGCCCTCGTACCCGGCACGCCGCTCTCGTCGCCGGGGTGATGGCGCACGCCTCGGTGCGCGCCTGTACGCGCCTCTGTACGCCCATGCACGCCCTTCATCCGACGGGAGCACCCGGTCTCATGGCCACTTTCCTCTACAAGCTCGGCCGCTTCGCCTTCCGGCGACGCCGCTTCGTCGCCTTGATATGGGTGGCCCTGCTGGCGGTTGCCGGCGTCGGGGCCGCCACCGCCGCCGATCCCGCAGCCGACTCCTTCTCGATCCCCGGCACGGAGGCCCAGCGCGCCTTCGACCTTCTCGACCAGCGCTTCCCCGGTACGAATGCCGACGGTGCCACGGCCCGGGTGGTCTTCAAGGCCCCCGCGGGCGAGACGATGAAGGACCCGGCGAACAAGGCGGCCGTCGAACGCACCGTCCACGCCCTGCAGTCGGGCTCCTCGCAGGTCGACCGGGTCGCCGACCCGTACGCCGCCAAGGCCCTCAGCAAGGACGGCCGCACCGCCTACGCCCAGGTCTCCTACAAGGTCACCGGTTTTGAACTGACCGATGCCTCCAAGGACGCCCTCGAGGACGCGGCCAAGGACGGCCGGGATGCGGGGCTGACCGTCGAGACCGGCGGCAACGCCCTGCAGGCCATCCCCGAGACGGGTGCGACCGAGGTCATCGGCATCGCGATCTCCGCGGTGGTCCTCGTCATCACCTTCGGTGCGCTGATCGCGGCCGGACTGCCGCTGCTGACCGCGCTGATCGGCGTCGGCATCGGCGTCTCCACCATCACCGCGCTGAGCAGCGCGCTCGACCTCTCCAGCACCACCTCGACGCTGGCCACGATGATCGGCCTCGCCGTCGGCATCGACTACGCCCTGTTCATCGTCTCCCGCTACCGCGCCGAGATCACCGAGGGCCGCGAGCGCGAGGAGGCCGCCGGACGCGCCGTGGGCACCGCGGGCTCCGCGGTCGTCTTCGCGGGGCTGACCGTGGTGATCGCGCTGGTCGGCCTCACCGTCGTCAACATCCCGATGCTGACGAAGATGGGCCTGGCCGCGGCCGGCACCGTCGTCATCGCCGTACTGATCGCGCTCACCCTCATCCCGGCGCTGCTGGGCTTCGCGGGGGCGCGGGTGCTGCCCCGTAAGGTCCGTAAGACGGAGAAGGCGGGCGAGGGCGGCACGGCGGGCAAGGAAAAGGCGGCCGGGGAGAAGCGCGACCGGTCCGTCGCCGGCACCGAGCGGCCCAATATGGGTACCCGCTGGGCACGCTTCGTGCTGCGGCGCCCGGTCTCCGTGCTCCTCGCGGGCGTGGTCGGCCTCGGTGTCGTCGCGATCCCCGCGGCCTCGCTGGAGCTGGGACTGCCGGACGACGGCTCGCAGCCCACCCACACCACTCAGCGCAAGGCGTACGACCTGCTGTCGGACGGCTTCGGTCCGGGCTTCAACGGCCCGCTGATGCTGGTCGTCGACGGGCGGGACGCGCACGACGGGCAGACCGCCAAGTCCGCTGCCGCGCGGGTTGCCAAGGAGGTCGGCAAGCTGGACGACGTCGCCGTCGTCACCCCGCCCACCTTCAACAAGGCCGGCGACACCGCGATGCTGAACGTCGTCCCGAAGTCGAAGCCCAGCAGCGTCGCCACCGAGGACCTGGTGCACGACATCCGGTCCACGGCGCACGGCATCGCCACGGACACCGGGGCGAAGACCCTGGTCACCGGCACCACCGCGATGAATGTCGATGTCTCGCAGAAGCTGAACGACGCGCTGGTGCCCTATCTGGCGCTGGTCGTCGGCCTGGCCTTCCTGCTGCTGATGGTGGTCTTCCGCTCGGTGCTCGTCCCGCTCAAGGCGGCGCTCGGGTTCCTGCTCTCGGTGGTGGCGGCGCTCGGTGCGGTCGTCGCGGTCTTCCAATGGGGCTGGCTGGCCGACGTGTTCGGGGTCGAGCAGACCGGCCCGATCATGAGCATGATGCCGATCTTCATGGTGGGCGTGGTCTTCGGGCTGGCGATGGACTACGAGGTCTTCCTCGTCACGCGGATGCGCGAGGCCTTCGTGCACGGTGAGCGTCCTGGCGAGGCTGTGGTCACCGGCTTCCGGCACGGCGCGCGGGTGGTCACCGCCGCCGCGGTCATCATGATCAGCGTCTTCGCCGGCTTCATCGGCTCCTCCGACTCGATGATCAAGATGATCGGCTTCGGGCTCGCCGTCGCCGTCTTCTTCGACGCCTTCCTCGTCCGGATGGCCCTCGTCCCCGCGGTCCTGGCGCTGCTGGGCCGCTCCGCCTGGTGGCTCCCGCGGTGGCTCCAGAAGGTGCTGCCGAATGTGGCTGTCGAGGGGGAGGGGCTGCGTACGCAGCTCGGTGACGCCGACACCGCCGAGGGGCCGGACGAGGACGCCGCACGCGAAGCGGTGCGCGTCTGACGGACCGCGCCGGGCCGGAGCGCAACGCGCGGCCCGGCGCGGGCTTCCCGCCCCTCATTCGTGCGCATGTTCCCATGGGTGAGGGGTGTGCAGGTGGGACCCGGCTTTGCGTGCGCCGTGGCCGTTTCGCATCATGGGCGCTCTTGCAAGTTATTTGCAGGAGACACCACCATTGGTGGGTTGCAGAGCCTGAAGCGGAAGAAGCCTGAGATGCACGTACCCGATGGATTCATCAATGCGCCGGTGTCGGCCGCGACCGGTGTGGTCGCCGCCGCCGCGGTCGCGGTCGGTCTGCGGGGCGCCCGGCGTGAGCTGGCGGGTGCGGGCGCGGGCGGTGTCGCGGGCGCGGAGCGTACGGCGCCGCTGGCCGGACTGGTCGCGGCGTTCATCTTTGCCGTGCAGATGCTGAACTTCCCGGTCGCCGCGGGCACCAGCGGGCATCTGTTGGGCGGTGCGCTGGCGGCGATACTCGTCGGCCCGTACACCGGTGTGCTGTGCGTCTCCGTCGTGCTGCTGATGCAGGGCGTGCTGTTCGCCGACGGCGGGCTGACCGCGCTGGGCGTGAACATCACCGATATGGCGATCGTGACGACCGTGGTCGCCTACGCCCTGTTCCGCGGGCTGGTGAAGGTGCTGCCGCGGCGCCGCCGCTCGGTCACCGTGGCCTCGTTCGTCGCCGCGCTGGTGTCGGTGCCGGCGGCCGCCGTGGCCTTCACCGCCCTCTATGCGCTCGGCGGGACCGCGGATGTCGCGATCGGCAAGGTGTTCACCGCGATGGTGGGCGTCCACGTCCTGATCGGGATCGGCGAAGCGGCGATCACCGCCCTGACGGTCGGCGCGGTGATAGCCGTACGCCCCGACCTGGTGTACGGCGCACGTGGCCTGGCCAAGCCGCTGGAGCTGCGGACCTCGCCGCTCGCCGTGCCTGCCGGCGCAGCCGCGCCTGCCGAGGGGGCCGCGCCGGCCGACGAGCCCTCCCGGCCCGCCGCTGCCTCCGCCTCTGCCGCTCCCGCAGGCGCCTTTGCGGCCTCCGTTGCCCCGCGCCGCTCCGCCCGCCGGGTCTGGCTGGCCGGGCTCGCCGCTGCCCTGGTGTGCGCGGGCGGCATCAGCTACTACGCCTCCGCCAGCCCCGACGGCCTGGAGAAGGTCGCCCACGACCAGGGCATCGACGCCAAGGCCCGGGACCACGCCGCCAAGGACTCCCCGCTCGCCGACTACAGCGTCAAGGACATCACCAACCCGCGCCTGGCCGGCGGCCTCGCCGGTGTGATCGGGGTCGGCGCGACGCTCGCCGTCGGTACCGGCGTGTTCGTCGTGCTGCGGCGCCGCAGGAACGCCGACAGCGGCGAGCAGCCGGGTACGGGCAGCGGTGAGCAGCAGGCCGCGGGCAGCGGCGAGCACCAGGGCGCGGGCGCCGGGCGCCCGTCGGAGAGCGCCTGAGATGGGCGCCGGCCATGCGCACAAGCTGTACCGGCACGGACATTCACCGGTCCACGTCCTGCCGGCGCACTGCAAGATCGCCGCGGTCTTCTGCTTCGTCCTCGTCGTCGTCTCCACCCCGCGGGAGGCCGTCTGGGCGTTCGGGCTCTATGCGCTGCTGATCGCGGCCGCCGCCGGGGCCGCCCGGATCCCGGCCGGGTTCCTGCTCAAGCGGCTGCTGATCGAGGTGCCGTTCGTCGCCTTCGCCCTGCTGATGCCGTTCGTCGCGGAGGGGCCGCGCGTCGTGGTGCTCGGGATGAGCCTGAGCGAGTCGGGGCTGTGGGGCGCCTGGAACATCCTCGCCAAGGGGACGCTGGGCGTCGCCGCGTCCGTGCTGCTCGCCGCCACCACCGAACTGCGCGCCCTCCTGCTGGGCCTGCAGCGCCTGCGGATGCCGCCGCTGCTCGTCCAGATCGCCTCCTTCATGATCCGCTACGGCGATGTGATCACCGACGAGATGCGGCGGATGCGGGTCGCCCGGCTCTCCCGCGGCTTCGAGGCGCGCGGAGTGCGCCACTGGGGCGTGCTCGCCAAGTCGGCCGGCGCGCTGTTCATCCGCTCCTACGAGCGCGGGGAGCGGGTCCACCTCGCCATGGTCAGCCGCGGCTACACCGGCACCATGCCCCAGATCGGCGAGGCCACCGCCACCCGCGCACAATGGACGGGCGCGGCCGCCCTTCCCCTCGCCGCGCTCGCCGTCTGCCTCCTGGGATGGACCCTTTGAGCACCACCGCACCCGCCCCCTCCCTCGCCGTCTCCCGGCTCGCCTACGCCTACCCCGACGGCCACCAGGCGCTCTTCGGCGTCGACCTGACCGTCGGCCGCGGCGAGCGGGTCGCGCTGCTCGGGCCCAACGGCGCCGGCAAGACCACCCTGGTCCTGCACCTCAACGGCATCCTCGAAGCGGGTGCCGGCACCGTCGAGGTCGCCGGCCTCCCGGTCGCCAAGGGGAACCTTGCGGAGATCCGCCGCCGGGTCGGCATCGTCTTCCAGGACCCCGACGACCAGCTGTTCATGCCCACCGTCCGCGAGGACGTCGCCTTCGGCCCGGCCTCCTCGGGGTTGCGCGGCGCCGCACTGGAGGAGCGGGTCACCGAAGCACTCGGCCGGGTCGGCATGGCGGACTTCGCCGACCGTCCGCCGCACCACCTCTCCTTCGGGCAGCGCCGCCGGGTCGCCGTCGCGACCGTGCTGGCGATGCGGCCGGAGATCCTGGTCCTCGACGAGCCGTCCTCCAACCTCGACCCGGCCTCCCGCCGTGAACTCGCCGACATCCTGCGGTCGTTGGACGTCACCGTCCTGATGGTCACGCACGACCTGCCGTACGCACTGGAGCTGTGCCCGCGGTCCGTCGTGCTCTCCGACGGGGTGCTGGTGGCCGACGGGACCACCCAGAAGCTGCTGTGCGACGAGGAACTGATGCGCACCCACCGGCTGGAGCTGCCCTTCGGCTTCGATCCGCGGTCGGTCGACGTTCCGCGGTGACCTGCCGCCGGGCCGGCCCCGGTGGCATCCGGCCCCGACGCGCCCGTGTGACGAAGGCCACGGGGTGCGGTCCTGGTCATCAGCACTGATCCGCGCGTTGCACCATGGATGGGTCACGAAAGCGACGGATGAGTGGGAAGCAGGAATCAGTGGTGGACGTCCAGGGCACGGTCGAGGACGGCTTCGAGCCGGTCCGGGACGCCTTCATGGCCAACTTCGACCGGCGCGGTGAGCGGGGCGCGGCGGTCGCCGTGTACCGGCACGGGCGCAAGGTCGTCGACCTGTGGGGCGGCACCAAGGACGGGGACGCCGGCAAGCACGCGGCGGACGCGGCGCCCTGGGAGGCCGGCACCGCCCAGGTCATCCGGTCCGCGACCAAGGGCATCGCCGCGCTCGTCCCGCTGCTGCTGCACCAGCGCGGACAGCTCGACCTCGATGCGCCGGTCGGCACGTACTGGCCCGAGTTCAAGGCCGCCGGCAAGGAACGCGTCCTCGTCCGCCATCTGCTCTCGCACCGCGCCGGACTGCCGGCCCTGGACACCCCGCTCACCCCCGGCCAGGCCATCGACGGCGTCAGCGGCCCCGCCGCCCTCGCCGCCCAGGCCCCCCTCTGGGAGCCCGGCACCGACCACGGCTACCACGCGCAGACCTACAGCTGGCTGATCGGCGAGCTGGTGCTGCGGGTCACCGGCCGCAGCGTCGGCAGCTGGATCGCCGACGAGATAGCCGGGCCGCTCGGCCTCGACCTGTGGGTCGGCCTGCCCGAGGCGGCGCAGTCCCGCGTCGGACGACTCGCCGCCGTCGGGGCGCCGGCCCCGCCCGCCGCGACGGGCCTGCGGGTTCGCCCGAAGCCGTCCATCGCCGACGCCTACGCCGATCCGGACTCGCTCACCAGCCGCGCCTTCGCCGCCATCACTCCGGCGCCCGACGAGAACGACCCCGCCTACCGGGCCGCCGAGCTGCCCGCCTCCGGCGGTATCGCCACCGCCCGTTCGCTGGCCCGCTGTTACGCCGCGCTCATCGGGGCCGTCGACGGCCACCCCCGGCTCTTCGCGCCCGCGACGCTCACCCTCGCCCGGACCGAGGAGTCCGCGGGGCCCGACCGCACCCTCCTCGTCCCCACCCGCTTCGGCCTGGGCTTCATGCTCCACGGGCCGGCCTCGCCGCTCCTGGCCCCCGGCTCCTTCGGCCACCCGGGCCGCGGGGGCGCGCTCGCCTGCGCCGCCCCGGAGACGGGGCTCGCGTTCGGGTACGTCACGAATGGGATGCAGCGGAATGTTACGGCGGATCCTCGTGCGCAAGCGCTCCTGCGCGCGGTTTCCCACGTTGCCGGGTGACCCGCCGTCGTTCTTTCCGTTGTTCTTTTCCCGCCTTCGGCGGGGGCGGGGTTGGTTGTTGGGGTGGGGCCCCTGGTTGTGTGGTGGGTGCCGGGTTCGGGGCCTCCGGGGTGGGTGTTCGGACTGCTTCGCCTTACGTCCGAACACCCACCCCTCCGGCCCCGCCCCCTCCCGCCGTTTGTGGGGCTCCACCCCGGTGGGGAGCAGGAAAAGATAAAGACCAGTAGCTGGGCACGCGCCACGGTGCGGGCCCAGCTACTGGTCTTTGAGAACCTTCACCCCCACCGGGCGAGGGCCGCCGTCCCGGGCGGGAGGGGGTGGGCCTCCGGCACCCGCCACAAAGCAATAGCGCCCCCCGCCCAAACCCCCACCCCCGCCGGAGGCGAGACGCTACGGTCTGGGATGGGGAGGGAACGCGATGAAGATAGTGATACCCGGCGGGACCGGACAGGTGGGGACGATACTGAAGCGTGCGCTGAGCGCCGCAGGGCACGAGGTCGTGGTGTTGACCAGGCGGCCGGTGCGTGCCGGGGAAGTGCAGTGGGACGGTGTGACGCGGGGGCCCTGGGCGGCGGCGGTCGACGGCAGTGACGTCGTGATCAACCTGGCCGGACGCAGCGTCAGTTGCCGCTACACGCCGGCCAACCTCCAGGCGATGATGGACTCACGGGTGGACTCGGCCCGCGTCGTGGGGGAAGCGATCGCGGCCGCTTCCCGGCCGCCCCGTGTCTGGCTGCAGATGAGCACCGCCACCGTCTACGCCCACCGCTTCGACGCCCCGAACGACGAGGCGAGTGGGGTGGTCGGCGGCTCGGAGCCCGGGGTGCCGGGCTACTGGGCGTACAGCGTCGAGATCGCCAAGGCCTGGGAGCGGGCGCAGGAAGAGGCCAGGACCCCGGGCACCCGCAAGGTCGCGCTGCGCTCCGCGATGGTGATGAGCCCCGATCGCGGCGGCGTGTTCGACGTGCTGCTGCGGCTGGCGCGGCTCGGGCTCGGCGGCCCGGTCGCGGGCGGGGCGCAGTACATGTCCTGGATCCATGACCTCGACTTCGTCCGCGCGGTCGAGTTCTTGGTCGAACGGAGCGACCTCAGTGGGCCGGTGAACCTCGCCGCCCCCGCCCCGCTGCCGCAGCGCGCGTTCATGAGGGCGCTGCGGGCCGCCTGGGGTGTCCCGGTGGGCCTGCCGGCCACGAAGTGGATGGCGGAACTGGGCGCGTTCGCGCTGCGCTCCGACACCGAGCTCCTGCTGAAGAGCCGCCGTGTGGTGCCCGGCCGCCTGCTCGATGCGGGATTCGCCTTTGACCACGGGGAGTGGCGGGGCGCCGCGGACGACCTCGTGCGGCGGGTCCGCGGTGCACGCGCCGGTACCTGAGCCGTCCGCGGGGCGCCGCTCGTTCAGCCGGTGTGGAGCATCAGGCCGATGCCGATGACCATCAGGCCGGCCGCGGCGATCCGGGGGGCGCCGAAGCGTTCCTTGAAGAAGAGGGCGCCGATGGCGGCGCCCACGATGATGGACGATTCGCGCAGGGCGGCGATGGGGGCGAGGGGCGCGCGGGTCTGCGCCCACAGGACCAGGCCGTAGGCGAAGACGGAGAGCACACCGCCGACCATGCCACGCAGGGCGATGGGGCGCAGGTCGGTGAGGAGTTGGCGGCGGCGGGTGGCGAGCGCGTAGACGGGGATGACGATCCCTTCGAGGATCATCAGCCAGGCGATATAGCCCAGGGAGGTGCCGGAGGCGCGGACGCCCAGGCCGTCGACGGTGGTGTAGGAGGCGATGGCCAGGCCGGTGGCGAGGGCGGCGAGGAGGGCCGGCCAGTGCGGCTTGGTGCCCGAACCGCGGATGCCCCAGAGGGCGACGCCCACCAGCCCGGCGGAGGCCAGGGCGACACCGGCCAGCCCCCAGCCGTTGGGGACCTCGTGGACGAAGACGGCGGCCAGGACCGTGACGACCAGGGGCGCGGTGCCGCGGGCGATGGGGTACATCTGGCCGAAGTCGCCCAGGCGGAACGACTGCATGAGCAGGGCCTGGTAGACGATGTGCAGCACGCTGGAGGCCAGGAGGTAGGGCCAGGCGCCGGCCGCGGGCAGCGGCGTGACGGCGGCCATGGCCAGGCCGCAGAGCGCACCGCCGCCGCCGACCAGGGTGAAGGCCAGGAGCTGGTCGCGTATGCCGTGGGCGATGGCGTTCCAGCTGGCGTGGGTGACGGCGGCCATCAGGACCGCCGCGACGACGAGCGGGGTCATGCGGTGCGCTGGCGGACGTCGACGACCCGCCCGCCGGCGTACTCGATCAGGGCCGCGGGGGCGAGCGGGAAGACCGTGTGCGGGGTCCCGGCGGCGGCCCAGACCGTGTCGTGCGCCAGCAGGCCGCGGTCGGCCAGCACCCGGGTGCGGGTGCGGTGGCCGAAGGGCGGGACGCCGCCGATGGCGTAGCCGGTGGTCTCGCGGACGAGGGCGGCATCGGCGCGGGCGACCTCGGCGGCGCCGAGCTCCGTGCGCACCCGCTCCGGATCGACGCGCGAGGCGCCGTCCATGAGCACCAGCACCGGCTGCCCGTCCACCGCGAAGACCAGTGACTTGACGATCTGGGCGAGCTCGCAGCCGACGGCCGCGGCGGCCTCGACCGCGGTGCGGGTGGCCTCGGGGAAGCCGCGGACCTCCACGGTCAGGCCCAGTTCCGTGAGCGCCTCGGCGAAGCGGGGGTGAGCAGTGGCGTGCGGGGTTTTTGGTGTGGTGCCGGACCGGGAATCGCTCATGGCCCGCACGCTAGCGAAAGCTGTACGGGCCATGCGAACGGAATCCGGCCGATGAGACGGGAGGCACCCCGGCGGGCGCCCGCCCCGTCAGCCGGCGGTGAGGATGGCGCGGACCAGCGGGCCCGCGTTGGAGCCGCCGTGGCCGCTCGCCGGGACGACGGCCGCCGCGGCGACATCGTCGCGGTAGGCGGAGAACCAGGCGTTGGGCTTCTTCTGGTTGTCGACCTCGGCGGAGCCGGTCTTGGCGCCGATGTCACCGCTGACCCCGGCCATCGCCTCGGCGGCCGTACCGGAGGTCGCCGTCAGCTTCATCAGCGACTTCAGGCCGCTGAGGGTGGACGGCTTCATGGTGCGGGCGGCCTTGGCGAGCGTCCGGTGGTCCAGCGACGGCGAGACGATGTACGGCTGGTGGAAGGAGCCGGCCCGGACCGTCGCGGAGAGCGAGGCGACGTTGAGCGGGTTCATCCGCACCCCGCCCTGGCCGATCAGCGAGGCCGCCATCTGCGCGTCGCTCTGCACGGGCACCGCACCGTCGAAGGTGGGGATGCCGGTCTGCCAGTTCAGGCCGATGCCGAAGACGTCCCGGGCCTCGTTGGTCAGGTCGTCGTCGCTGAGGTCCTTGGCGTGCGAGATGAAGGCGTTGTTGCAGGACGCGGCGAAGCTCTGCGCGAAGGTGCCGTCCTTGATCTCGGACTTGTTGAGGTTCTGGAACTTCCAGCCGCCGACGGTCACGTACTTGGGGCACGGGTTCTTCTTGCCCGGCGAGGTCAGGCCCTTGTCCATCAGCATCGCCGACGTCACGATCTTCATGGTCGAGCCGGGGGCGAGCGACCCCTGCGTGGCCATGTTGAAGCCCTTTTCGGGGGAGTTGGCGAGCGCCAGGATCTCGCCGGTGCTGGGCTTGACCGCGGCGGCGGAGGCGGCCTTCTTGCCCTTGACCGCCCGCTCGGCCGCCGACTGCAGCTTGGCGTCCAGGGTGGTCTTGAGCGTGCCCGGGGTCCCCTTGGAGAGCACCTTCAGCGTCTTGTCGGGCAACTGGTCAGCGGGCTTGGCGGCCTTGGCGCGCTGGATGAACAGCTCCACCCCGGGCTTGCCGTCGGTCTTGTCGCCGTACTTGTCGCGCAGGCTGTCCAGCACCCCGGCCAGCGCCGGATGCGCCTCGGGGGTGAGCTCGGCGCCGTTGCGGTCCACGGCCTTGATCGGCGGCGCCTCGGCCTCGCCGGTGTGCAGCTGGTCGCCCTTGGCCAGGCCCGGGTGCAGCATCGCCGGCTGCCAGGCGATCTGCGGCTTTCCGGTGGTCTTGTCGCGCTGCACGGTCGTGGCTGTGCGGTACGAGTAGGCCGCCTTGGTGCCCTTGTAGTCGATCTGCGCGGCGACGGAGTACGGCACCTTGTCGCCCGACGGCGTGCCGGGCGTCAGGGCCACCTTCGAGAACCGCGCCTGCTTGGCCAGGGCCTCCAGCGCGGCCTTGCACTTGACCGGGTCGTCCGTCATCCCGGCGGCCTTGGCCGCGTCGCCGGACTGCCAGGCGGTCAGGAAGCCCTGTGCCGTCGTGTGGACCTCCTTGGCCGACAGCGGGCCGGTCGCCACCTTGGGCTTGTCGCCCGCCTTGGCGTCCGCCGACCTGACCTCCTGCGGAGACTCGTCCGAGCCGCCGAACAGCGCGAAGCCACCCACGACTCCCGCCACCAGGGCCACCGATCCGCCGATCAGCCCGTACTTCACCTCTCGGCGCATGCCACCGAATCCCTCCCAGAAGCTTCGTCCCTGAATACGCACACAAGAACGTGCCCCGCACTCTAAGGGACACGGGGAGGCGGTGAGTCTCGATCAGGGCACGGTCCGGTGACGCGCTGTTGTACACCTGTTACAGAGTTGTCGAACTCCCGCCGCTCCGCCTCCGGTCGGGCGGGCCGCGCCGACCGGCTAGACCCAGGTGTCGAACCACATCCGGTGGTGCCAGGCCGACTTGGGAATGGGCATACCCGTATACAGGGGATAGAAGTAGATGAAATTCCACACGATCAGCAGAACCAGGACACCGGCACCGACCGCACCGATCGTGCGCCGCCGCTCGGTTGATCCCGGCGGCCCGATGAGCGCGCCGGTCATCATCGCCAGCGCCAGACACAGGAACGGGACGAACACCACCGCGTAGAAGAGGAAGATGGTCCGCTCCTGGTAGAGGAACCACGGCAGATAGCCGGCCGCGACCCCGCAGGCGATCGCCCCGGCCCGCCAGTCCCGCCGGAACAGCCAGCGGTAGAGGACGTAGAGCAGCGCGAAGCAGGCCGCCCACCACAGCAGCGGGGTGCCCAGCGCCAGCACCTCACGGGCGCAGCCCTCGGCCGCCGTACAGCCGTCCTGCCCGGCCTTGGGGTCCTCGTAGAAGTACGAGACCGGGCGGCCCAGGACCAGCCAGCTCCACGGGTTGGACTGATAGGTGTGCGGGGTGGTCAGTCCGGTGTGGAAGGCGTAGACCTCGGTCTGGTAGTGCCACAGGCTGCGCAGCCAGTCCGGCAGCCAGGTCCAGCCGCCCGTCCGGCCGTCCGGCGTGGTCGCCCAGTCGCGGTAGTAGCCGCCCTTGGTGGCGATCCAGCCCGACCACGACGCGAGATAGGTGGCGAGGGCGACGACGACGGTGGACCCGAAAGCGGGCAGGACGTCCCGGCGCAGCGTCGAGCGGAACGGCCGCCGGGCGCCCGCCGTACGGCGCGCCCCCACATCCCACAGCACCGACATCAGGGCGAACGCCGCGAGGTAATAGAGGCCGTTCCACTTCGTCGCGGCGGACAGGCCCAGACACAGCCCGGCCGCGATCCGCCACGGCCGCCACCCCAGCCGCAGCCGGTCGCCGACCCCGCCGTCCGGATGCGCCACGCCCGCGGAGTCGAGCGGCAGCGCCGCCGCCAGCCGGGCCCGGGTACGGTCCCGGTCCACCAGCAGACAGCCGAACCCGGCCACCACCCAGAACATCACGATGAGATCGAGCAGCGCGGTCCGGCTCATCACGAAGTGCAGCCCGTCCACCGCCAGCAGGGCGCCCGCCAGGCAGCCCAGCGCCGTCGACCGCGTCAGCCGGCGGCCGATCCGGCACAGCAGCAGCACCGAAAGCGTGCCGAGCAGCGCCACCGTGAACCGCCAGCCGAAGGGGTCCATCCCGAAGGCCCACTCACCGAGCGCGATCAGCCACTTGCCCATCGGCGGGTGGACGACGTACGAGTGCTCGGGCGAGAGCAGGATCTGCGGCGGATGCCCGACCAGTGCGTCATTGGCGTTCTTGGCCCAGGTGCCCTCGTAGCCGTACTGCAGCAGCGACCAGGCGTCCTTGGGGTAGTACGTCTCGTCGAATATCACCTTCCGCGGGCTGCCCAGGTTCCAGAACCGCAGCACCCCCGCGAACAGCGTCACCAGCAGCGGCCCGGCCCAGCCCGACCACCGTGCCAGCCGTGCCGCGGCGGCCGGGCCCACGCCGAACACCGCCCACAGGCGACCGCCCGGCTCGGGGAAGGCGGGCACCAGCCGCGCGCGGACATCGCCCTGCGCGGGGACCGGATACCCGAAGCGGCGCAGCCGCCGCTGCCACACGGGGGGCTCTTCGGCCGGCTCCGGGGCGTGCTGCGCGGTGGCGTCGGTCGCGGTGGTGTCACTCGTCACCCGGCCCATCGTAGGGAAGCAGGCTGGGGACCGGTGGGGACGCCACCGGCGGACACCGGCGGATCGGGGCACGGCGGCCTCCTGGGAGGATGGGAAGGTGACTGGAACGCTGGTACTTGCAGGGACGCCCATCGGGGAGATCGCGGACGCGCCGCCGCGGCTCGCCACCGAGCTGGCCGCCGCCGATGTGATCGCCGCCGAGGACACCCGTCGGCTGCGCCGGCTCACCCAGGCACTGGAGGTTGCGCCCACGGGGCGGATCGTGTCGTACTTCGAGGGCAACGAGGCGGCCAGGACGCCCGAGCTGGCCGACGCGCTGGCCGGCGGGGCCCGGGTGCTGCTGGTCACCGACGCGGGCATGCCCTCCGTCTCCGACCCCGGCTACCGGCTGGTCGCCGCGGCGGTCGAGCGGGACATCAAGGTCACCGCCGTACCGGGCCCCAGCGCGGTGCTCACCGCGCTCGCCGTCTCCGGCCTGCCGGTGGACCGCTTCTGCTTCGAGGGGTTCCTGCCCCGCAAGGGCGGCGAGCGGCGCTCCCGGCTGCGCGAGGTCGAAGGCGAGCGGCGCACCCTCGTCTACTTCGAGGCGCCGCACCGCCTGGACGACACCCTCGTCGCGATGGCCGAGATCTTCGGCGCCGACCGGCGCGCGGCGGTCTGCCGTGAGCTGACCAAGACGTACGAGGAGGTCAAACGCGGGCCGCTGGGCGACCTCGTGCCCTGGGCGGCCGAGGGGGTACGCGGCGAGATCACCATCGTCGTCGAGGGCGCCCCTCAGGGCGGACCGCAGGAGCTGGACGCCGACGAGCTGGTGCGCCGGGTGCGGGTCCGCGAGGAGGCCGGGGAGCGCCGCAAGGAGGCCATCGCCGCGGTCGCCGCGGACGCCGGGCTGCCCAAGCGGGAGGTCTTCGACGCGGTGGTCGCGGCGAAGAACGCGGAGAAGGACGCCGGGAAGAACGCCGGGAAGAACGCCGGGAAGAACACGGAGTAGGACGCCGGGAAGAGCTCGGCGGACAGCGCCGCGAAGGGCCCGCGAAGAATTGATGCGCGGCCCCGGGCGAAAAGCGACTCATCAGAAGGTAAACGGCTGACCGGAAAGGTAAAGCGCAGGTCGGCGCGTTGAGGTGATTTTCCTACCGTCGGCCAAATCTGGGCCAATAGCGTCGGCGGGGGGCTGCGCGGGGCGCTCCGAAGGCGTCCACTGGACGAGGGACGAACGGTTCCCGAAGACCTTGTCCAGCGGACAAGAGGAGCGCGCACATGAGCGAGATCGCGAACACCACCGGCGTTTCGGCCACCGGCCAGGACCACCCCACCGGCCGTCCGGACGCCGCCGCGCACGAGGCCTATTCCTTCGCCTGCATGAGGTGCGGGCACGGCTGGGAGCAGGCGTACGAGATAGTCCACCAGGTCGACGGCAAGGGCGAGACACATGTCGTCTACTACGCGGACGGCGAGCGGGTCCCGTCCCCGTTGACCTGCCCCACCTGCCTGAACTGCGGCAGCAACGTCGTACGCATCATGCGCTCCGGCCAGATCTCGATGGTCTCCGACGCGATCGCGAGCATGCACCAGCGCCAGCACGGCAATGAGCGGAAGAAGGCACCGGCATCCTCCGGGACCGGCCCGGACCACGCCGGCAGCACCGCCGAGGACTCCGGACGCCACCACTGGCACCTCTCCGACCTGCTGCACCCCTTCCAGCACCACCGCAAGTGAGGCCCGTGCCGCGGCCCTCGTAGGATCGCGGCCATGGCACCGCAGGACAAGAACACCCCGCCGCCGCTGCCCGAACCCCTTCGGGTGGCGGTCGCGGATTCGCACACCCACCTGGACATGCAGGGGAGCACCGTCGAGGACGCGCTGGCCAAGGCCGCCTCCGTCGGCGTGACCACCGTCGTCCAGGTGGGCTGCGACCTGGCCGGTTCGCGCTGGGCCGCCGACACCGCGGCCGCGCACGACGGCGTGCACGCCACCGTCGCGCTGCACCCCAACGAGGCGCCGCGGATCGTGCTGGGGGACCCGGAGGGCTGGTCGCGGCAGGGAGCCAGGGAGGCCGGCGGCGACAGCGCCCTGGACGCCGCGCTCGCCGGGATCGACGAGATGGCCGCCCTGCCGCAGGTCCGCGGCGTCGGCGAGACCGGCCTGGACTACTTCCGCACGGGGCCCGAGGGCATGGCCGCCCAGGAGCGGTCCTTCCGCGCGCACATCGAGATCGCCAAGCGGCACGGCAAGGCCCTGGTCATCCACGACCGCGAGGCGCACGACGACGTGCTGCGCATCCTGCGCGAGGAGGGTGCCCCCGAACGGGTCGTCTTCCACTGCTACTCCGGTGACGCCGAGATGGCCAAGATCTGCGCTGCGGCCGGCTACTACATGTCCTTCGCCGGCAACGTCACCTTCAAGAACGCCCAGCCGCTGCGCGACGCCCTCGCCGTCGCCCCGTCCGAGCTGCTCCTCGTCGAGACCGACGCCCCCTTCCTGACCCCCGCCCCGTACCGCGGCCGGGCCAACGCCCCGTACCTCATTCCGGTCACGCTGCGGGCGATGGCAGAGGTCAGGGGCGTGACCGAGGACGCACTGGCCACCGCCATCGCGGCGAACACGGCGCGCGCCTTCGGGTACTGACACGAGCCTTCGGGCGCTGACCACGCGCATCCGGAGGCACCCCCGCGTGCCTTCGGATGCTGAACGGACGCCACCGCATTCCGCCGGCCGCCGACGGGTCCGGCCCCGGCCCCCGGCCGCCTCCCGCCCGCCCCGTGGACGGCCCTCCGGCGCCACCGCGCACCGTCACCGAAGCGCGAGCTTGAGCACGTTCCGTAACGACGCGACTTTGGAGAGTCACCCACACTCCGCTACATTCCGGCCGTCAACCGCATCCCGTGGCATGTGGAGCGCGCCGTGAGTCATTCGCAGAGCAGCCACCGCGCCGCGCGCGGCCGTCGCAGACGCCGCGCCGAGGGCCCCGAAGCGCTGCGCCGGCTGCTGCCGCAGGCCCTGGTCGTCGCCTTCCTCGCCGGCGGCACCACCGCCTTCGTCGCCCACGACAAGGCGGTCCGGCTCACCGTCGACGGCATCCCGCGCACCCTGCACACCTTCGCCGGCGACGTCGACGGGCTGCTCGCCGCCGAGCACCTCGACATCGGCGCCCACGACCTCGTCGCGCCCGCCCCCGGCACCGGGCTCAGCAGCGGTGACGAGATCGTCGTCCGGCACGGCCGCCCGGTCGTCCTGACCATCGACGGACAGCGCCGCCAGGTGTGGACCACGGCGGACACCGTCGCCGGCGCGCTCCACCAGCTCGGCGTACGGGCCGAGGGCGCCGTGCTGTCCGCCGACCGCTCCCGGCGCATCGAGCAGCACGGCATGGAGCTCGCGGTCCGCACCGAACGCTCGGTGGTCATCGTCGCCGACGGCCAAGAACACCGGGTGCGCACGAACGCCTCCACCGTCCGCGAGGCGCTGGCCGAGGCCGGTCTCGCGCTGCGCGACCAGGACACCACCTCGGCGCCGCCGGACAGCTTCCCGCGCGAGGGCCAGACCATCTCCGTGGTGCGGATCACCGGCTCAAAGGAGGTCCGCGAGGAGCGCCTGCCCTTCCGCACGATCCTGCGCGCCGACCCGCGGCTGGCCCGCGGCGTCCAGTCGGTCGTCCAGCAGGGGCGGCCCGGGGTGCGGCGGGTCACCTACCGGGTGCGCACCGTCAACGGCGTCCGGCAGAAGCCGAAGCGGCTGCACAGCAAGATCGTGCACGCGCCCCGTCCGCAGATCGTGCACCTCGGCACCATGGTGCTGCCGACCTCCGTGCGCGGCGCCGACCACCTCGCCTGGCATGCGCTGGCGCAGTGCGAGACGGGCGGGCGGCCGCACGCGGTCGACGCGTCGGGCACCTACGGCGGGCTCTACCAGTTCGACGTCCCCACCTGGCGGGCCCTGGGCGGCCGCGGCCGCCCGCAGGACGCCTCCCCCCGGGAACAGACCTTCCGGGCCAAGAAGCTCTACATCAGAAGGGGGGCGAGCCCGTGGCCGGTCTGCGGCCGTAAGCTTCACGGGTGAACGAGCGCAGCGAGGCTTTGGCATGACCAAGAGCACCACCGACGATTCCGGCCCCCTCCTGGGCGCCGCCGACATCCGCGAGCTGGCCGCCGCGCTGGGCGTCCGGCCCACCAAGCAGCGCGGCCAGAACTTCGTCATCGACGCCAACACCGTCCGCCGGATCGTGCGGACCGCCGAGGTCAGGACCGACGATGTCGTCGTCGAGATCGGCCCCGGCCTCGGCTCGCTGACCCTGGGGCTGCTGGAGGCCGCGGACCGGGTCACCGCCGTGGAGATCGACGAGGTGCTGGCGGCCGCGCTGCCGTCCACCGTCGCGGCCCGGATGCCCGAGCGCGCCGACCGCTTCGCGCTGGTGCACAGCGACGCCATGCACGTCACCGAGCTGCCCGGCCCCGCGCCGACCGCGCTGGTCGCCAACCTGCCCTACAACGTCGCCGTGCCGGTGCTGCTGCACATGCTCGCGGCGTTCCCCACCATCGACCGCACCCTGGTCATGGTGCAGTCCGAGGTCGCCGACCGGCTGGCCGCCCGCCCCGGCAACAAGGTCTACGGCGTGCCGTCGGTCAAGGCCAACTGGTACGCCGAGGTCAAGCGGGCCGGCGCCATCGGCCGCAATGTCTTCTGGCCCGCGCCCAACGTCGACTCCGGCCTGGTCTCCCTCGTACGCCGCGAGAAGCCGATCGAGACCTCGGCGAGCCGCGACGAGGTCTTCGCCGTCGTCGACGCCGCCTTCGCCCAGCGCCGCAAGACGCTGCGGGCCGCGCTGTCGGGCTGGGCCGGTTCGGCCGCCGCGGCGGAGGCCGCGCTGGTCGCCGCGGGTGTCTCGCCGCAGGCCCGCGGCGAGGCGCTGACCGTCGAGGAGTTCGCGCGGATCGCCGAGCACAAGGGACCGGGCGGGGCGCCGGGCATCCGGCAGACAGGGGGAGCCACCGCATGACCGGCACGACTGACCCGACCGGCGCGGCTGAGGCGACCGGCACGACCGACGCGACCGCCGCCTCGGTCACCGTCCGGGTACCGGCCAAGGTCAACGTCCAGCTGGCGGTGGGCGCTGCCCGCGCGGACGGCTTCCACGACCTGGCGAACGTCTTCCTCGCCGTCGGCCTCTACGACGAGGTCACCGCCACCCCCGCGGACACCCTGCGGATCACCGCCGAGGGCCATGACGTCGACCGCATCCCCCTGGACCGCACGAACCTGGCGGCCCGCGCCGCCGAACTCCTCGCGGCCCGCCACGGCATCGAGCCGAACGTCCACCTCCACATCACCAAGGACATCCCCGTCGCGGGCGGTATGGCGGGCGGCAGCGCGGACGCCGCCGGCGCCCTGCTGGCCTGTGACGCCCTGTGGTCCACCGGCTCCTCGCGCGAAGAACTCCTGGCCATCTGCGCCGAGTTGGGCAGCGACGTCCCGTTCAGCCTGGTCGGCGGCGCGGCGCTGGGCCGCGGCCGCGGCGAACTGCTGACCCCGCTCCCCGTCGGCGGCACCTTCCACTGGGTCTTCGCGGTGGCCGAGGGCGGACTGTCCACCCCGGCCGTCTACGGCGAGTTCGACCGCCTGACGGCGGGCACGGACGTGCCGGAGCCGGATGCGTCCCCTGAACTGCTGGCGGCCTTGGAGTCCGGCGACGCCACAGCCCTCGCCGGAGCCCTCACCAACGACCTGCAACCCGCGGCGCTGTCCCTGTGCCCGCCCCTGACCGCCACCCTGGAGGCGGGCACCGCGGCCGGCGCCCTGGCCGCCCTGGTCTCCGGCTCGGGCCCGACCACCGCCTTCCTGGTCAAGGACGCGGAGACGGCCGGGCGGGTGGCCCAGGACCTGCTGGCGTCGGGGACCTGCCGCCAGGTGCGGGTGGCAAAGTCGCCGGCGGCGGGGGCGACGGTGCTCTGATCCCTCACCGGGTGGCAACGGCACTCCTCCACCGGGCGGCCGTCCCTCACCGGGCGGCAACGGCAGACCCTCACCCGGCGGCCGTCCCTCACCAGGCGACGGTCTGGCCGAGGTAGTCGAGGAAGTGCAGGCCGGTGCGGCCGCGGTGGGCTTCGATGGTCCTGACGACGCCGGGGACGCTCTCGTCGACGGTGAGGCGGGCGTCAGGGCCGCCGAGCTCGGTCTTGACCCAGCCGGGCGCCATCAACAGCAGCGTGCGGCGGTCGTGGCGATGACGCGCCGCATAGCTGCGCATCAGCTGGTTGAGGGCGGATTTACTGGCCCGGTAGATCTCGAAGCCGCCGCGGTCGTTATGGGCGATGCTGCCCTGGCGGGAGGACATGATCGCAATGCTGCCCTCCGCGGGGACGAGGTCGCCGAGCGTTTCGATGACGCGCATCGGGCTCAGCGCGTTGGTGATCATCAGGCGGGTGAACTCGTCCGTCGTGACGTCCGCGGTGGTCTCCTCCGGGCTGTTGGTGACGCCCGCATTGACGAAGAGCAGATCGAACCTGCGGGCGCCGAGCCGCTTGCGGAGGGCCTGGACCTGATCGGGGGCGTTGATGTCGACGTGCTCGATCTCCAGCCGCCCGTCGGCGGTCTCCTGCAGCTCGTGCAGGGCGGTACGGCGGGAACCGCGGACGGTCGCCACCACGCGCGACCCCCGGTCGAGGTATTCCGCGGCGATCGCATAACCCAGGCCGCGGGAGGCACCGATGAGAAGGACCGTTGCGTTCCCCGAGGCTGCGTTTCCCGAGGCCGCGTTTCCCGAGGCTGCGTTCTCCGGGATCGAGCTCATGACCGCTCCTGGGGTTGCGTGGTCCGGTTGCCTGACGCAGCGGGTGCCTCGCCAAGGCCGTAAAGCGCCTCGGCGTTGGCGTGAGCGATCTTGTGCTGGTCCCCGCGGTCGGGGAGCGTCTGCAGGAAGCCGGCGAGGGCCGCGGCGTCGAGACGGTGGAAGGGATAGTCCCCGGAGAGCAGGATCCGGTCGATGCTCGTGAAGTCCAGCGCGTGGCGGAGCAGACGTGGGGTCAGCATGCCGCTGGTTGCTACGTGAATGTTGGTCCGGAAGTACTCGGCGACCCGGCGGTCGAGGTGGGTCGCGACGTGGGAAAGGCTGTCGATCCGGTCGAGCGCGAACAGCAGCATCTCGCCCCAGTGCCCCAGGACGATCTGCAGGTTCGGGTGCCGGTCGAAGGTGCCGCGCAGGATGAGGCGGAGCGCCGCGAGTCCCGCCTCGATGTGCCAGCCCCAGCCGAAGGTGGCCAGCGCGAGGTCGACCGAGGGGTCGAACCCGCGGTAGGACGCGTCGCGAACCGGGTCCGGAGGGATCTGGGGGTGAAGGAACACCGGTCGTCCCAAGTCGGCGGCGGCCGCGAGCAGTTCGTCGTAGACGGGGTCGTCCAGCGAGCGTTCGCCGCTGCGGCCGTAGGACATGATCCCGACATGACCGGGCGCGCTCGCGGTCCGCTCGAGCTCGGCCACGGCAGCGTCCGGGTCCGACATCGGCAACGTCGTCATGGCCCTCAGCCGGGTCGGATAGCGATCGACGGCCGCCGCGACGCGGTCATTCGCGTCGCGGCTCAGCGCAATGGCTTCGCGGGCCGGGAGCCCGTGGGTGCCCGGCGGGGCGATCGAGAGGATCTGCAGATCGACCCCCGCCGCGTCCATCGCCGCAATCCGTTGCTCACCGATGTCGAGCAGGCGCTCGGGGATGTCCCCCCGGTCGTTCAAAGCCACGCTCTCGTCTCTGGCCCCCGCCGGCTGTGCGCGCAGTGCCCGGTCGATTCCCGCGGTGGTCCAGTGCTCCTCAATGGCGATGACTCTCACCATCACGCTCCTTTGGCTCATACTCCGTTCGCTCATGCTCTGTTGAGTGAACTTCGGCGAACCTAGCAGGTTCACTCAACGCCTGTAGAGTGAATTCCGTGGACGAACCGACGACACGCGCGGCCAAACGAGCCGCCACCGCGCAACGGATCCTCGAAGCCGCACAGGTCGAGTTCGGCGATCACGGGCTGGAGGGCACCACCGTGCGCGCCATCGCCCAACGAGCCGGGGTCGACCCCTCCCTCGTCATCCAGCACTACGGCTCGAAGAACGACCTCTTCGCCCTTGCCGCCCGGCTCGACCGCCAAAGCACCGACCACGACGTCGCCGGACACCTCTTCGACGTCCTCGACGTCCGCCTGAACGCGCTCCCGCCCGAAACCCGCGCCCTCGTACGGTCGATGCTGACCGCGCCGGAAGCGGCGCAGGCGATGAAGAACTTCCTCGACGAGCGGGTCCGCAACCTCGCCCGCACCAGCGACGACGGCGACGCCGAGCTACGAGCGGCGCTGACCGTCAGCAGCATCCTCGGTCTCACCATCGCGCGGCATTTCCTTCAACTCGACGCGCTCGCCGACATCTCCGAGTCGCAGATCGAAACGGTCCTGCGGCCGTGGCTCACCAACGCCCTTGGGGGCGAGGAGTAGGGAGCGGTGCCGTTGAGGCGGAGATCGAGCCGGTGCAGGCCTGCTGTCTGCCGCCTACTGCCTGCCGTCCGCCGCCTGCCGTCCGCCGACCGGGCTCGTGGCCGAGAGGGGGATCGCCGCCGGGCGCGCTGGGCCGGCTCGGCTCGGGAGCTACGAGGCGGTCCCCCGGTCGGGTGGGTCGGGTGGGCCGGGGAGCAGGGAAGACGGAGAAGGTGGGGCGGGTGGGAAGGTCGGGCGTGATGGTCCCTTGAGGGACAGGGGAACAGATCCCGTAAGGGGTGCGAGTGCCCCCTGCGGGGCCACAACGCGGCGGGGTCGGGCGGGATTCCCGCGGGCGCCCTCTGCCCCGGAGCGTTCAGGCGCCAGGGGGGAGCAAGCGCCCGCGAAGCTCAAGCGCCCGGCAGGGCAGTGTCCTTGACAGCGGTGACGAAGCTCGACCAGGCGGTGGCGGGGAAGACGAGCGCCGGGCCGTGGGGGTCCTTGGAGTCGCGGACGGGGACGATGCCGGGAAGGTCGTCGACCACCTCGACACAGTTCCCGCCGTCGCCGTTGGTGTAGCTGCTCTTACGCCAGACGGCGGTGCTCAAGTCAATCCGGTTGTTTGTCACTTCGGTAGTCCTCTGCGGCCGCCTCGATCATGGTCAGGGACGCCTCAGGAGCGAGTGCGGCGGCCCTGAGCCGATCGTATGCCTTGCGGTATTTCTTCACGAGGGCCGGATCGTCGATCGTGTCGCCGCTGTACTGCGATTCCAGGTAGGCCAGCGGCGGAGCGTCAGGGAAGGTCATGAGCTGCAACAACCCCACCGTCATGAGGGGATGCGGTCCGCAGTTCCACGGAAGGACCTGTGGAACGACCCGGCGCCGCCGTGCCAGCTCCGCGATGCGGTCGAGCTGATCAGCCATCTCGGCCGCAGGAATGACCGGGCAGCGCCACACGTACTCGGGCAGAATCACCCAGTACTCCGGGGTCTTGCGGTCACTCTCGAAGAGGTGGGCCCTCCCCGTGCGGGCGCTGACCTTTTCCTCGACCTCTTCGTCGAGTGCCAGCGGATGAGTCGCCCGCACCACCGCCCGCGTGTACGGCTCGGTCTGCAACAACCCAGGGATGAGGGTGGGACACCACTCCTCGACGGTCTCCGCGTACTTCTCTGCCTCCAGGACGCTCTCGAAGTACTCGGCATGGCCCGTCCGCCGTGCCTTCCGCACGTCCTCGCAGCGCCGCGTGAAGAAGCCGTCCGTCTTCAGCACCTTGTCCACGTGCTCTGCCAACTCCATCGGCATCCGCCGTTCGCCGCGCTCGATCTCGCTGAGGTGGCTCGGGCCGTAGAAGCTGCCCTCGACCAGTTGCGTGAGCGTGAGCCCGGCCAATTCCCTCTGGTAGCGCAGCTCCGCGCCGTAAAAGGTGGGGACTCCCGCCGAGCCGTCAATGTCCTTGCGTCGTGCCACGGTTCACCGCCGTACGTGTAGCTGATTCCCAGTCGTTGCGGACGGGCCCCGGCGGTTCCCACATTTCCACCACGTCACACCGCGTATTCCCCGGACCGCGACCGGGAGCCCAAACCCCTTTCACGCTACGCCGCGCCGCATCACTCTGTAAGCGGTTCGTTGCTATGCGTACAGAAAGGCGGGCTCCATGCCCCTCGGTTACTCCCTCCCCGACCACCCCGACGACGTACACGAAAGCGCCGAAGAGCTGCGTACCGCGCTGAAGGACCACGGCATCACCCTGCCGTCGCTCGGCGTCGATCTGCCCGGCTTCGCAAGCGCCTACGGCGTCTCGCTCGTCGCCCTCGGTAACTGCAACACGTCCACCGCCCGCCGGCTCGCCGAAGTTCTCCGTAAGGCGGCGACCCGTTGAGCGGTGGGCCGGGTCTCGTCCGGACAACCTTCGGAGCGCTGCTGGGCTGGTTACTTCCGGGGCGGGGAAGCCGTCGGGCGACCACTACTTCCGGCACGCTCGCCGCCTCGGCAGGGTCGCCGTCGACTCCAGCTCGGCGACGCCTCGTACGGGTCCGCGGCGTGCCGCCCGGTCTGCTGCCGTTGTGCGGTGAGGGCAGTGGCCTCGTCCGTCCGTACGTCGACGTCCGGCCGTACGTCACCACCGCGGAGGCGCGCCAGCGTGCGGCTCAGGCCGCCCGGCGCCGGGAGCTGGAGGAGTCCGTGCGCAGGCTCAACACCTGGTCGTCCGGTGGGGGCGGGCGCCGCTGAGGCGCCATGGGAGCGCGGGGGCGGAGGGCTACGCCGCGCTCTCGGCCGCCTCGGCCAGCACCCCGGCCACCAACTGGCCCGCACATACGGCGTGTTCCGCGGCCGTCGGGACGCAGCGGTCCGCCGCCGGGTCGTACGCGGTCATGATCACGCCCGCGTGGTCGGTCTCCGGCTCCTGCAGCGTCACCATCCGGTCCGCCTGGTCCGCCTGGTCCGCCTGGTCCGCCTGGTCCGCTCGGCCCGTCGGGTCCTCGTGGGCCGTCCGACCCGCTGCTCGCAGTGCCTCGGCGAGGTCGCGGGAGCAGTGGGCGTCCAAGACGGCGTCGCGGCTGCCGTGGATGAGGTGGACCGGGACGCCCGGGACCCGGCCCTCGGCAAGATCGTCCAGCGGCGCGGCCCCGGTGGTCCGCGCCGGCAGGTCGTAACGGCCCGCCAAACCCACCACCGCCCTCGGCCGCCACCCCTCCACGATCTCGGGCCGCAGTGCGACCCCCAGCGCGGCCCCGGCCCCCGCCGACCACCCGGCCAGCACGAACGACTCTCCGTCGCCGCCCAGCCCGCCCGCTTCTCTGCGCACGAAGGCCAGTGACTCCAGCAGGTGCGCCCGGCCCCCGTCCGCCGCGTCCGAGCGCCAGTCCGGTACGAGCACCAGCAGCCCGAGCGCCGCCGCGGTACGCGCCAGTGGTTCGAGCACATCCCGCTCGTCGGGGCCGATGCCGTGCCAGAGCAGCACGGTGGGCGCGGGGGCGGCCGGCCCGGCCTCCGTGGAGGTCGCGGCGCCCCCGGCCGGCCCGGACACCCCGGTCGCCTCAGCCGCCCCAGCGGGACGGTAGGCATCCAGCCGCTTCCCGCTCGGGCCGTAAATCAGCCCACGCACCGTCTCCACCGCCGTACCCGCCGTACCCGTCATGCCCACGGCGCCTGCCGAGCCCGTCGTCCTGGCCGAGCCCGCCGTATTAGCCGCGCCAGCCATCGCCGCCATCCCCTCCGTACCCGCCATGCCCATGTCCGGTGCCATGACGGCACGTTACAACGGGGGCCCCGGCACCTCAGGAGCCCGCGAGAGCCATCGACACCACCCAAGCCACGACCAGCAGACACGGAGCCGCCAGAAGGCAGCCCCGGCCGGCGCCACCACGGCTGCTCATACCCACCACGGCCAGCAGGGCGGCCACGAAGGCGGCGATGACCGGCAGGTTGCCGACGACCTGCTGGGCACCCACGGAACAGATCGTGCGGGCGTCCTCCTCGGAGCAGCCGTCGCTCGCCATCACCAGAAACGGCGCGAACAGCCCGGTCACCCCGGCGAACGCCAGCACCAGCAGGCCGGCGACGATGCGGCCCGCGGCGGAGCCGGTCACCGACGGTGCGGTGTCGGACACGGAAGGGGCGGCCGCAGCCTGGTCGTTGATCATGCCGCCGACGCTAGGGCCGCCGTTAGCCCCCGCCATCGGTACGGATACTCATCTCCCGGCGGTCCTCCTCCTCACGCCGACTAGGCTGGGTAGGTCGATCGATCTGAAGTGCAGGAGCGGAATGGCCACGAACCTCGTCAATCTGGAAGCTGTCGGCAAGGTGTACGGGACCCGTGCCCTGCTCGACGGTGTCTCGCTCGGCGTCAACGAGGGGGACCGGATCGGCGTCGTCGGGCGCAACGGTGACGGCAAGACCACCCTGATCCGGATCCTCGCCAAGCTGGAGAGCGCGGACGACGGCCGGGTCACCCACAACGGCGGGCTGCGCCTCGGCGTCCTCACCCAGCACGACTCCCTCGACCCGGCCGCCACCATCCGGCACGAGGTCATCGGCGACCTCGCCGACCACGAGTGGGCCGGCAACGCCAAGATCCGCGACGTGCTGACCGGCCTCTTCGGCGATCTGCACCTGCCGGGCTTCACCCAGGGCCTGGACACCGTCATCGGCCCGCTCTCCGGCGGTGAGCGCCGCCGTATCGCGCTCGCCAAGCTGCTGATCGCCGAGCAGGACCTGATCGTCCTCGACGAGCCCACCAACCACCTCGACGTCGAGGGCATCTCCTGGCTCGCCCGCCACCTGCGCGCCCGCCGCTCAGCCCTCGTCGTGGTCACCCACGACCGCTGGTTCCTCGACCAGGTCTGCACGCGGATGTGGGACGTCCAGCGCGGCGAGGTCCACGAGTACGAGGGCGGCTACAGCGACTACGTCTTCGCCCGCGCCGAGCGCGAGCGGATCGCCGCCACCGAAGAGGCCAAGCGGCAGAACCTGATGCGCAAGGAGCTGGCCTGGCTGCGGCGCGGCGCCCCGGCCCGTACGAGCAAGCCCCGCTTCCGCATCGAGGCCGCCAACGAACTGATCGCGGACGTCCCGCCGCCGCGCGACAACGCCGAACTGATGAAGTTCGCCAGCTCCCGCCTCGGCAAGACCGTCTTCGAGCTGGAGGACGTCAGCGTCCAGGCCGGCCCGAAGGTCCTCCTCAAGCACCTGACCTGGCAGCTGGGGCCCGGCGACCGGATCGGCCTGGTCGGCGTCAACGGCGCCGGCAAGACCTCGCTGCTGCGGGCGCTGGCCGAGGCGGCCCGTACGCAGGGCGACGCGCAGCCGGCCGGCGGCAAGATCGTCGTCGGCAAAACCGTCAAGCTGGCCTACCTCTCCCAGGAGGTCGGCGAACTCCCCCCGACGCTGCGGGTGCTGGAGGCCGTCCAGCAGGTACGCGAGCGGGTCGACCTGGGCAAGGGCCGCGAGATGACCGCCGGCCAGCTCTGCGAGAAGTTCGGCTTCACCAAGGAGAAGCAGTGGACGCCGGTCGGCGACCTCTCCGGCGGTGAGCGCCGCCGCCTGCAGATCCTCCGCCTCCTGATGGACGAGCCCAACGTCCTCTTCCTCGACGAGCCGACGAACGACCTGGACATCGAGACCCTGACCCAGCTGGAAGACGTCCTCGACAGCTGGCCCGGCTCCCTCATCGTCATCAGCCACGACCGCTACTTCATCGAGCGCACCACCGACCGCGTCCACGCCCTCCTCGGCGACGCCACGCTCCGGATGCTGCCCCGCGGCCTGGACGAGTACCTGGAACGCCGCCAGCAGGTCATCGAGGCCGCGACGCCGGCGCCCGCCCCGCAGTCCACGGCTCCCAAGAAGGCCGCCGCGGTCAACCGCGCCGCCCAAAAAGAACTCCAGAAGATCGAACGCCAACTGGACAAGATCGGCGCGAAGGAAGCCACCCTCCACACCCAAATCGCCGAGAACGCGACGGACTTCGAAAAGGTCGCCGGTCTCGACGCCCAGCTCCGCGAACTGAGCACGGAGAAGGATGAGCTGGAGATGCGGTGGTTGGAGTTGGCGGAGGACGTGTAGGGGGACGGGCGGAGCGCGCGGCTCCTGGAGCGTGCGGTCCCTGGGGCGCGCCGCCTGTCACCGTGGGGAACAGATCCCCTGATGGCGTGGCGACCGGCGGAGCTTCAGGGGCGTCTCGCGTACGGGGGCGGCGGCAGCGGCGGGAAATCATCCCGGGGCGAGACTCATCCCAGCGGTTTCCTGACCTCACGGCGAATCTTGTCCGCCTTGTCGGCGAATTCCTGGAGGTCGACGGACTGCGGCTCCTTCGACAGTTTCGAGGCATCGGTTTCGGCGACGTTCCCGCTCGTACTGGAATCGGCCCAGACACAGAACGGCACCGTGATCTTCTGCCCCATTTCCGTCCGCACATCCACCCCGCAGATGAGCGAATCGCCGCCCCCGCTGGGAGTGAACTCCTTGTCCGCCACGGCGACTTCCGTCTTCCCGTCGCGCGTCATGCCTCGGATGGTGTGGTCGACGGCCGTCTCGGGATCATCAATGACGCCGTAGAGCCCCAGCATCACCAGTGACTTGGTCCCGCTCGTGTACTGGCCGCCTGCCGTCTTGATGTCGTGCTCATTGGCCCCCTCACTCGGCACCGAACGGCCGGCCTGCTGGGATATGTCCTTGGCGAGCTTGTACTCCCCGCCCACCAGCGTCTGCGGCACCGCGATCCGGTACCTCGGCCCGCCGGACGACCCGCCCGACGAACTCCCCCCGCCCCTGAACGCCGCGTTCGACGCCAGCGTCCCGATCACCACCATGCCGGCCACGGCGCCGATGATGCCCCACACCTTCCCGGCCTTCCGCCTCGGCGGTATGGGCGGCGGCATGCCGGGCCCGCCGCCGTACCCGAACTGGGGGGCCTGCTGGGGCATCCCGTAGGGGCCCGGGGCCGGTTGTGCGTACGGCATCGGCCCGGCGGGGTGAGGCTGTGGTCCGTACGGCGCGGGCCCGCCGGGTGCGGGACCTGCCGGATACCCGGCGGGCTGACCGGGCGGCGGGAATACTTGCGGCGCACCGTATCCCGGCGCCTGCCCGAAACCACCTGGTGGCTGTTGCGGTGTAGTCATCTATTTTTTCCCTCCGAGGCCGGCCGAAAAGCCGGGAAGGGCTTAAGTGAGGTGATGTCGCGGTGTCTGGGGCGGACGCCACCTGTTGGAGCCGGAGTCGCTCAACTGTACCTACAATATGGGTAGACGACGTCCTGGAGTCAGCTATCGCCATGCCCAGATGCGCAATTCCACATGGATTCGAAGTCGGCCTTCGAGATGACAAATGCGGAGAATTCTGGCTGTGCGGCAACATCTTCGATACGTCCGACAGGGATTTCGCTCAGTCCAATTTCCGCAGTCTCATCAGTCCCGTCCGTGCGCAGTAGGCGTCCATCTCGATACTCTTGGACCTTGCGCACCTCATAGCCATCCTCGCCGATCTCGCTAAAGAGGGTGACTGGCTCTTCTTTGAAGCCGTGATGCCAGGTGACTTTCCAGTACTGCATGATCAGTTCTTTCCGTGGGTGACTATTCGTCCGGCTATGCTCAAGGGTTGCTGGCCCGGTATAAGATACACGTCTGGTCGATCCACGGAGCGCCACACGTCGAGGCCACGAACATCTATCTCCATGAAGTGGCTAAACTTATGGCCAGCCCAAGGTACACGCAGAAAGGCATGAGACAGCTGACCTGCAGTCTTCGTGCCAGGCCTTACATCCGAGAGGTATTGGCCGTCGCCATATCGGGCGTCCTTGGGATTGTTGGCCTTCAGTGAGGGGCGAAGTTCCCCACTCTCCAGGATACCCTGGTAACCCTTTTCATTCGTGTAATGAAAGAGTGTCCCCAAGTCATCCCCGGGAACAACCTCTACCCCTTCTGGGGTGCAAGGGGTTAGGCCGAGCGGGTCTGCCCAGATGTGCGGGTTCTCAACGTATGTAATCGGGTTGGGGGAGGGTGCAAGGCCCAACGGGTCCGCGGAAAGATATCTCCCGTCCTCTGGATCGTAGTAGCGGTGGATGTTGTAGTGCAGGCCTGTTTCAGGGTCGAAATACTGGCCCGGGAAACGCAAAGGTGTGTAGGCGGTTGCGGTGCGGTTCCAGGATGTGGCGCCCCAGAGGGTAGTGCAGGTGTGCCAGGCTATGTGGCCATGCTCATCAACGAGAAACGTTGGTGCGCCAACGAGGTCGGTGATGGCAGTGAAGAATCGCAGATCGATTTTCTGTTGAGGGCCATCGGGAAGTGTTTTTCGCTCGGTTTGGGAAATGAGACGGAGTCCGTCGTGGTCCCAGGTCAGGGCGATGAAATCCGGCGAGTCCGAGGTATGGGCGCTCTGTTCGGCGAGGTTGGCGCCGTCCCAGCTGAAGACAACATGTTCAATCACCGTGTTGTCATGTGCTACACGCTGCTTCGCATTGCGTCGGCCGAGGGGATCGTAGAGGTAACGCCAGGTGACGCCGTCGGGCGTGACGACGGTAGTGAGGCGGTCCTCGGTGTTCCAGGTGTAGTGCCAGGTGTCGGGTTTTCGGGAGAGGCGAGTCTTCTGGCGGAGGGTTACGCGGCCGAGTTCGTCGTGTTCGTAGCGGATGCGGCCGGCGCGGGTGATGTTGGTGCCGGTGTAGGTGCGGTCGCCTCGGGCTGAGGGGCTGGGGTGGCGGTCTGGCCAGGTGGCGTGAGTTTGGTTGCCGGCTTCGTCGTAGGCGTAGGTCTCGGTCCAGTCGGTGGCGTGGACGGCGGTGACGCGGCCGGCGCGGTCGAGGTCGAAGGTGCGGCGGCCGGTGTGGGAGTCGTCGATGGCGGTGAGGTTGCCGTCGGGGCGGTAGGTGTAGCCGCGGTGGAAGACCCGTTGGGCTTCGGTAGCGGCAGGATTCGGTGTCCCGCCCATCCCGGTGGGGGACTGGAGCGTGCCCGTGGCTGCTGTGGTGAGGGACTGGGCAGTGAGGCGGCCGGTGGGGTCCCATGTGTGGGCGAGTTGCAGGTTGTCGCCGATGGTGCGGGTGAGTTCCTGGCCTGCCGCGTCATGGTCGAAGGTGAGGACGTGGCCAGCGACGTCCATGGCGGTGCGGTTGCCCGCCGCGTCGTAGGTGTAGGTGGTGGTGTGGCCGGTGGGGGTGGTGCGGGAGGTGCGGCGGCCCAGGGCGTCGTAGGTGAACGTCATGGTGCGGCCGTTGACGGACTCGGCGGTGACGCGGCCAAGGATGTCGCGGGTGTAGGTGACCGTCGCGTCGGGGTTGGCGGCCTGCTGGAGGTTGCCGGACGCGTCGTGAGTGAACGTCGTGACCAGGCCGGCGGCGTTCTTCTCGGTGATGCGGCCGAGGGTGTCGCGGGTGTAGCTGGTGACCTCGCCGAGGGCGTTGGTGCGGGTCAGCAGTTGGCCCGCCGGGTCGTGGGCGTAGGTCAGGACGCGGTCGTCGAAGTCGGTCTCGGATATCAGGTGGCCGGCGCCGTCGTAGGTGTAGTTCCAGGTCAGACCTTGGGGGTTGGTGACCTGGGTGAGGCGGAGTTCGGTGTCGTGGGTGAACTCGTGGCGGACGCCGTCGGGGTCGGTGCGGGCCGTGAGCAGGTCGAAGTGGCCGTATTCGTAGCGGGTGGTCTGGCCGATGGCGTCGGTGTGGGTGAGGCGGTTGCCTTCGCCGTCGTAGGTCCATTCCTCGGTGGCGCCGGTGGCGTCGATGCGGGCCGCCAGCTTGCCTTCGACGGTCCACACCATGTGGGTGGTCTCGCCCAGGGGGTCGGTGACGGAGGTGGTGCGGCCGAAGGCGTCGCGGCGGTAATGGGTGGCGGCCCCCAGCGGGTCGGTGACGGTCAGGGGCAGGCCGGCCTCGTTGCAGTAGAGGCGAGTGGTGTTGCCGACGGCATCGGTGACCGAGGAGACGTGGCCGCGTGCGTCGTGGGTGTAGGTGGTGCTGGCACCCGTGGGGTCGGTGGTGGAGGTCCGGTTGCCGTTGGCGTCGTATGTGTGGGTCCAGGCGGTGCCGTCCGGGCCGGTGGCGGTCAGGGGCAGGCCGAGATCGTTGTAGCTGGTGGTGGCGGTGGAGCCGTCGGGGAGGACGACGGTGGTGGGGCGGCCCGTGTCGTCGTAGGTGAAGCGAGTGGTGCGACCCAATGGGTCGGTGGTGGACAGGACGCGGTGCTTGGCGTCGCGGACCGTGCGGGTGGTGGCGCCTGTGGGGTCGCTCTCCGCGACGATCTGGTGGCGTTCGTTGACCTCGTAGCGGGTGACGCCGCCCTGGGAGTTGTGGAGCAGGTTGGTGCGCAGGCCCGTTACGGGATCCGGCTCGCCCCAGGTGAACTGGGCGCGGAGGTGGCCCGCTATGCCGCCCTGCGAGGTGCAGCGGTCGTCCTCGTCGTAGACGTAGGTGTAGCTGCTGTTGTTGGTGTCCGTCCAAGACGTGATGCGGCCGTGGTCGTCGTAGGTGAAGCGGAGCGGGAGGCCGGAGGAGTTGGTGGTGGTGATGAGGTTGCCGGCGTCGTCGTAGCCATACGTCATCAGGAGTTGGTCGGTGCCGTCGGGGGCGGCACCGGCGAGGTGAAGGGCGGTGATGCGGCCTTCGTCGGTGGTGAGTAGGAGGCGGTAGCCGGCGCTGTGCGTGATAGCGGTGGGGGTGCCGTCTTCGGTGTAGTCAAAGGTGTGGTGGTTACCGCGGCGGTCGGATATCTCGTCGAGGACGGCGAGATCTTCGGTGTAGGTGGTGAAGTAGCGGCGGGTGCCGGTGACCGGGTCGGTGAGGAGGTAGTCGCCGTCCGGGGTGCGCTCCAGGGGGTGGCCGTCGCCCTCGGTGGGGAGGGTGGGCACGCCTACGGCCGGGTGTGGGTAGAGGAGGAAGTTGCCCTCCTCGCCGATGAGGATGACGCCCTCGGCGTCGATCTCCAGCCGTTGGTCGACGGTGCTCATCCAGGTCGGGCCGAACCAGCGGCCGGTGCGGTAGGACGACTCGAAGGTGCGGGTGAAGGTGAGTGGGAGGCTGCCGGGGAGGGTGATGTCGGTCTGCGGCAGGATCATCCGGCCGGTGGCCATGTCGATGGGGTCGTTGCCGAAGATCTTGCACCAGGCGGTCCGGGCCCGGTCCATGACCGTCCGCTTGCCGCCCTCCTTGACAGCACCTCGGGCCGCGCCTTTGGCGGCCCCCTTCGCAGCCCCCTTCGCCGCACCCTTGGCCAGCCCGCCGGCCCCCTTGCCTCCGACGACGTTCACCACCAAGGCGCCCCACGCGTCGACCGGGTCGCTGCCCCAGCCCGAGCCGAGTATGCCCTTGGCGGTGTCGATCGGGTGGAGGGGAGCCTGGGCCAGGCCCATGAGCGTGGTGCCGGCGTTGGCCAGGAACTTCCAGGGGTGGGTGATGTTGTAGGGGTCCAGGGGGTTGACCATGCGGGCGAGCTTCCACGTCTCGGCGCCGGCCTTCAGCGCGCCGCCGGCCAGGTGCATGTGCTCCAGGACGAACGCCTCGCCGCCGTCCTTCAGGGCAGCCCCCGCCAAGTCGGTGAACGCAGGCTTGTCCGGCGCGTGGGCCAAAGCCCCCGCGATGGCGCTGCGGGCCTTTTCGGCGGCCTCGTTGCGTTGGCTTCGGGCCTCCTTGAGGATCTCCTGAGCCGCCTCGCGGCCCTTGTCGCCGGGATCGACGAATTTCCCGGGTTTCTGCGGCGCCGGCCCAGGATCGGCTCCGCTCTTTGCAATGTCGTTCCAGGCCTCGACATCCCCGAGGTAGAACTTCACCTTGGCCCCGTAGACCTCGTTGGCCTTCCGCGTCGCCTCCTCTGCCTTCCGGTACTTCTCGATCGCGTCGGCGGCCTTGCCCTGCGCCCAGGAGACCGTCTCCGCATACGACTTCAGCGCCTTCGAGGCGTCGCCGCAGGCATCGGCCGCGTGCATCCACTGCTTGGGATGCATGTCGAACTTCTCCCGGAAGGCGTCGGCGGCCTTGCCGCCCCAGCCTCTGTGCGAGCCCAGCTTGCGCATGCCGTCGGCCACCCGGTCGAAGGCCGCCGAGAAGTCCTTCAGATGCGACGCACTCTCGTTGATCTTCTCGACGTCGCCGTGGATGAGTTCCTTGGGTTCCTGGGTCTCCCCGAGCTGACGCTCATCAACGTGGGCGCCCAGCGCGCCGGCGAGCTTGTCGCCGCCCGAGCGGACGGCATCGGCCGCGCCGTCCGCTCCCAACGCGTCCAGGTGGTCCCCGACCTTGTCGGCCCCGAACTCCACGATCTCACCGGCACCGCGTTCCACGGCGTCGGTGAACTCGTGCGCACCCTCGCCGACCTTGTTGACGGCATCCCCCAGCCAGTTCACTTGTCACTGCCCCCGTGGTCTTCGGACTTCTTGGCTTCGTGGAACGTCGTAGTGACCTCGGCAGGGTCGTCAAAGGGGTGCGTCATCCGGTCGGGGACGGAGTGGAAGTCCTCGACGGTCTTCTGGGCCGCCCCCATCATGTTGTCCCGTGCCTGCTTCGACTCCGCGGAGTTCGGATCGAAGTCCGGGTGCAAACCCTGCTCAATGGGGTTGTCCGCGCCGATCTGGCTCCAGGACCGCTTGTGCAACTGCTCGGCCGTCAGGCTCGGATCCCCCAGCATCGCGTTCGTCGTCTGCTTCAACGTGTCCGAGAGGTACTGTTCCTGCTCGTAGTAGATGCCGGCGGTCAGCTGCAGTTTCTTCGAGAATTCGTTGGCATCCTGCATCAGGCTGCGCACGCCCCAGCCCCAGCGGTCGCAGAACGATTCCAGAACCGACGCCAGCCCGTCGTCGCCGCATTCCACGCTGTCCAAGGACAATTTGCCGAAACCACGGCCGAGTTGGGCTTCGATATCGAAACCCAACTCCTTCAGCTCGGCCGTCGCCTCCCTAATGCCCTTGGTGAGTTCCCCAAAAGCCTCCGGATCGAGCTCATATCCGCCGCCACTAATCAGGCCCATTCCTGTGCCTTCCCCGTGCGTGATGCGGTTTCGGACGCGTCGCCTGCCGGTACGTCGACGGCGGCACTGTCGGGCACGATTCCGGACACCGGAGGGAAGAGCGCCCCCTGCTCGCTCCCCGCGTCCAGCGCCACCCCCGCCGGCCCCTCGATCGCGGGAATCAGCACGTCAAGGACCCGGGCACCGGACACCGACACGTACCGCCACTCCGTCCCGGGCTCGCTCCCCCGGGACAGCGCGAAGCGGCTCAGTGCGTCCTCGTCGGTGAAGGCGTACAGCCAGCGGATGCCGTCCAGCTCGCCCGACAGGAAGGTGTCGTCGACCGTCGGAAGCAGGACATGGGTGCGACGGAACTCCCCCACCAAAGCGCCTGGATCGGGCTGTCCGGCATGGACTGCCGCTATCTCGTCGGTCAAAGACATGCGGAATGGATCCCCCTGTTCGCCCGGAAACTCTGGAAGTGCAGAACTGGTGAACTGCGAACTGCTGAACCTACCTTGGCACATGACGCTGACAGCGAGGCGCAGGACGTCACCTGCCGATACCGGCCCACGGTTTCTTTCTTGTTCAATCACATTCCTTGCGGTGGGCCGCGAGCGCGGCGGAGCGTCCTGAAAGTTCCACCGCAGTTCAATTTCCGCCATTCGTCCGGTAGTTCGCTTATGGCGGTAAGCGCAGTCTCGCCGTCGCGCTCGCGGCAGTCGCCCTCGCAGCGGGCGCCGTCACCCTGCCTCGGCCGCCTCGGCCCCCTATGCCCTTCACCCCGGCCCCTGTGCCCCGCCCGCCCCGCCCGACGGGCCGAACCAACGGCCCGCCCACGCCCCCCAACAGCAGCAACCAGCCCAGATTGGCCGGGATTCCAGCATTCCGGGGGCTTCTTCCCGGTAGGGGGCGCGTGAGGGCAGTCGAGCGTGTAGCTTCCCGGGGACGAGCGGCCCGGCAGGGGTCGCGCCGGGGCCCGCCGGGGTGGAGGGGGTTGCTCGATGGGCGTGCGGCTCATGGTGGTGGACGATCACCGTCTGCTCGCGGAGGCGCTGGCCTCGGCGCTGAAGCTGCGCGGGCACCGCGTCCTGGCGGCGGCCGCGCCGAGCGCCGGGGCCGCGGAGCTGGTGGTGAGCCGGGCGCCCGAGGTGTGCCTGCTGGGGACCGCCGCACCGGCCCGTCCCGGCGCCTTCGACCCGGTCGTGCGGATCAAGAGGGAGCGGCCGCAGGTCGCGGTGGTGGTGCTGGGGCCGGTGCCCAGTCCGCGCGGGATCGCCGCCGCTTTTGCCGCCGGTGCCTCTGGTTATGTCCGTAACGACGAGCGGATCGAAGGCGTGGAGCGCGCCATGATGAAGGCGCGGGCGGGGGAGGCGGCGGTGGCGCCGCAGTTGTTGCAGCAGGCCTTCGAGGAGTTGCTGCATCCCGCGGCGCAGCCGGACGACGAGGGGGCGCGGCTGCTGGAATTGCTCACCCCGCGCGAGGTCGAGGTCTTGATGCGGGTCGCGGACGGCGAGGACACGCGGCTGATCGCGGCGGGGATGGACATCGCGCCGAGTACGGCGCGTACGCATGTCCAGCGGGTGCTGATGAAGCTGGAGGTGGGGTCACGGCTGGAGGCCGCGGCCCTGGCGGCGCGCACCGGGCTGCTGGACCGGGCGGCGGGCGGGCGTGCGGCGCCCGCCGCGGCGGTGGGGACGAGGGCGGGGGAGGGTGACACGGCGGGGGCGGATCGGGACGATCCGGCCCCGCCCCCGCAGTAACCGACGATCCGGCCCCGCGCCCGCAGTAACCACGCCCGTTCAGCCCGCCGCGGACCCTTCTTCCCTCCCCGCCTGCAATTCCTCCGCCGTCGGCGGCAGGGCCGGCCGCAGCTTCAGCCAGATGAGGAAGAAGAGGCCGAGGGCGAGCATGCCCACGCCCGTCCACAGGTTGATGTTGATGTTCTGGGCCTTCTTGAGGTCGGCGTCCGAGGCCGTCAGGCCGGCGATGGTGACGATCACCCCGTAGACGACGAACAGGCCGCCGATGATGCGCCGTACGTCGAAGAGCCGCGCGGCGGTCGCCGACTCGCGCTCCAGCTCCTCGACCTCGTGCTGGTAGTCACTCATGGTGCGTCAACTCCGCTGGTTCAGGCAGGTTCAGAAGGAGAACGGGATGTAGCAGACGGCGGCGAGGACGAGCGCGCCCCAGCCCAGCAGGGCCGGCTTGCGGTACCACGCGTCGTCGCCCTCGGCCGGCAGTTCTTCCATGCCGGGAGACCGGGAGCCGTAGACCAGGCCCGCCAGGGACTCGGCCGGCTTGGGCTTGGTGACCAGGGTGACGAGCACCATCACCAGCGCGCCGACGACGAACGCCACGATCGAGGAGACGAAGTTGGCGCCCTGCTCGGAGGGGATCGCGATGATGCCCTGCTTGTAGAGCCCGAAGTAGTTGACCATCGCGGCGACCGTGCCGGACAGCAGGCCCCAGAAGCCGGCCGCTGCGCTGGTCCGCTTCCAGAACATGCCGATGATGAAGACGACGAACAGCGGCACGTTGAAGAAGGAGAACAGCGTCTGGAGGTAGTTCATGATGTTGCTGAAGGACGAGGCGATGAAGGCCGTGCCCATGCCGATCAGCACGCCGACCGCGGTGACCACGCGTCCGGTCTTCAGGTAGTAGCGGTCCTCGCGGCCCTTCTTGAGGTACGCCGCCCAGATGTCGTTGGTGAAGACCGTGTTGAAGGACGAGACGTTGGCGGCCATGCCCGCCATGAACGCCGCCAGCAGACCGGTCACCGCGATGCCCAGCACGCCGTTGGGCAGCAGGTCCCGCATCAGCACCGGGATCGCGTCGTTGTACTGCAGCCCGTCCTTGGACTTGCCCAGCGTCGGCTCCATGACCAGCGCGATCAGACCGGGGACGACCACCACCAGCGGGATGAATATCTTGGGGAAGGCGGCGATCAGCGGGGTGCGCTTGGCGGCGGAGAGGTTCTTCGCGGACAGCGCGCGCTGCACCTCGGCGAAGTTGGTCGTCCAGTAGCCGAAGCTCATCACGAAGCCGAGGCCGAGGACGATGGTGAGCCAGTTCGCGCCGAGCGGGTTGGCCTCGCCGATGCCGGTGCCCTTCCAGGCGGTCAGGAACGCGTCGCCGTGTGACGAGGTCAGCGAGTCGGTCAGGCCGTCCCAGCCGCCGACGCGCTTGAGGCCGACGACGGTCAGCGGGATCAGCGCGGCCAGGATGACGAAGAACTGCAGCACCTCGTTGTAGATCGCCGAGGACAGGCCGCCGATGGTGATGTACGCCAGGACGAAGAAGCCGGCGACGACGATCGCGACCCACTGCGGCCAGCCGAGCAGCGCCTGCAGCACGATCGCCATGGCGTAGAGGTTCACGCCGGCGATCAGTACGGACGAGACGGCGAAGATGACCGAGCTGAGCAGGTGCGAGGAGGGCCCGAAGCGGTGCAGCAGGAATTCGGGCACCGAGCGGACCTTGGAGCCGTAGTAGAACGGCATCATCACCAGGCCCAGGAAGACCATCGCCGGGATGGCGCCGATCCAGTACCAGTGCACGGTGTAGGCCCCGTACTGCGCACCGTTGGCGGCCATGCCGAGGATCTCGGTGGCGCCGAGGTTGGCGGCGACGAAGGCGAGGCCGGTGACCCAGGCAGGCAGCGACCGCCCGGAGAGGAAGAAGTCCAGGCTCGTCTTCACGCTGCGTTTGGCCGCGAATCCGATACCGAGGACGACGACGAAGTAGATGGCCAGGATCGTGTAATCGAGCCCGTTGGTGGGGAGCCGTAGCCCCTCGGCCAGGGTGATCATGGGCGACTCATTTCGCGGGTCGGGAGCGCGGCCCCCGGGGGACACATCTTTGTGTGCGATCGGAACGCACAAAAAGCTACGCGCGGTCCTCGGGAAACTGAATACTTTTGTTTGGTTCAGTTGCGCTTTCGTGATCGGGGTGGTCGGTATGCCGGGAATGTTCGGCCCGACTTCACCCCGGATTCACCCGCAGTCCCTACGTTGACGCCACTGTTTAGTTGTGCTTCATTGTGTTTGTTTGTGTTTGGTCAGAGGGTGAGGAGCGCCCGTGAAGAAGACGTCGACCCGGCTGGCGGACGGCAGGGAGCTCATCTACTACGACGTGCGTGACGACGTCGTACGCGATGCCGTCGACCGGCGTCCCCTCGACCCGGTGGCCACCGCCTCCGAGATCCGTCACGACCGGCTCCTCGGCGACGACGTCGCCATCGCCTCGCACCGCCAGGCCCGCACCTACCACCCCCCGGCCGACGAGTGCCCGCTGTGTCCCTCCCGCGAGGGCCGCTTCTCCGAGATCCCCGCCACTGACTACGACGTCGCCGTCTTCGAGAACCGCTTCCCGTCCCTCGCCGGCGACAGCGGCCGCTGCGAGGTCGTCTGCTTCACCCCCGACCACGACGCCTCCTTCGCGGACCTCACCGAGGAGCAGGCCGCCCTGGTCCTGGAGGCGTGGACCGACCGCACCGCGGAGCTCTCCCAGCTCCCCGGCGTGGAGCAGGTCTTCTGCTTCGAGAACCGCGGCGCCGAGATCGGCGTCACCCTCGGCCACCCGCACGGCCAGATCTACGCGTACCCCTTCGTCACCCCGCGCACCGCGCGCATGCTCACCTCGCTGGCCGCGCACCGCACGGCCACCGCCGGCGGCAACCTCTTCGACGAGGTGGTCGCGGGAGAGCTCGCCGACGGCCGCCGGATCGTCCTCGACGGCGAGCACTGGGTGGCGTTCGTCCCGTACGCCGCCCACTGGCCCTACGAGGTGCACCTCTACCCCAAGCGCCGGGTGCCAGACCTGCTCGCCCTCGACGACGCCGCGCGCACCGAGTTCCCACAGGTCTACCTGGAAGTCTTGCGGCGCTTCGACCGGATCTTCGACACGGGGACGGGCCCGGGGCCCCGGGCGGCCGGCGCCGCCCGCACGCCGTACATCGCCGCCTGGCACCAGGCGCCGCTGCGCGCCGGCAACCGGGAGGACTTCGCACTCCACCTCGAGCTTTTCACCATCCGCCGCACTTCCGGCAAGCTGAAGTTTCTCGCGGGTTCCGAATCCGGCATGAATGTGTTCATCAATGATGTGCCGCCGGAGGCCGCGGCCGAGCGACTGCGAGAGGTAGCGAGCAAGTGAGCAAGAAGTACCTGGTCACAGGCGGTGCGGGATACGTCGGAAGCGTCGTTGCGGCGCACCTGCTGCAGGCCGGTCACGAGGTGACCGTGCTGGACGACCTGTCCACCGGCCACCGCGAGGGCATCCCCGCCGGTGCCCGCTTCATCGAGGGCCGCATCCAGGACGCCGCGACGTGGCTCGACCCCTCCTACGACGCGGTGCTGCACTTCGCCGCCTTCTCCCAGGTCGGCGAGTCCGTGGTGGATCCGGAGAAGTACTGGCGCAACAACGTCGGCGGCACCATGGACCTGCTCGCCGCGATGCGCGAGGCCGGGGTCCGCACCCTCGTCTTCTCCTCCACCGCGGCCACCTACGGCGAGCCGGCCTCCACCCCGATCACCGAGTCCGCCGAGACCGCCCCCACCAGCCCGTACGGCGCCAGCAAGCTCGCCGTCGACCACATGATCAGCGGGGAGGCGGCGGCCCACGGCCTGGCCGCGGTCTCGCTGCGCTACTTCAACGTCGCCGGCGCCTACGGCAGCTGCGGCGAGCGCCACGACCCCGAGTCGCACCTCATCCCGCTCATCCTCCAGGTCGCCCAGGGCAAGCGCGAGGCGATCTCCGTCTTCGGTGACGACTACCCCACCCCCGACGGCACCTGCGTACGCGACTACATCCACGTCGCCGACCTCGCCGAGGCCCACCTCCTCGCCCTCGAAGCGGCCCGCCCCGGCGAGCACCTGATCTGCAACCTCGGCAACGGCAACGGCTTCTCCGTCCGCGAGGTCATCGAGACCGTCCGCAAGGTCACCGGGCACCCCATCCCCGAGATCGCCGCCCCGCGCCGCGGCGGCGACCCCGCCGTGCTGGTGGCCTCCGCCCAGGCCGCCATCGACCGCCTCGGCTGGCGCCCCAGCCGCGCCGACCTCGCCGGAATCGTCACCGACGCCTGGCAGTTCGCCCAGCACCTCGACCGGGAAAACCACCACAACTCACCACAGGGAACCTGATGACCGCTCACGGAGCCGCCACCCCGACCACCGGGCGCCCGCACGGCGCTCAGCACACCGCGGCGGCATTCGCCGCGGTGTACGGCGCCGCCCCCACGGGTACCTGGGCGGCGCCCGGCCGGGTCAACCTGATCGGTGAACACACCGATTACAACGACGGCTTCGTGATGCCGCTCGCCCTCCCGCACACCACCCTCGCCGCCGCCTCGGCCCGCACCGACGGGGTGCTGCGGCTGCACTCCGGCGGCGCCGACGGCGGCATCGTCGAACTGCGCATCGACGCGCTGCGGCCGGCGCCCCAGGCGGGCTGGGCCGCCTACCCGGCCGGCGTCGTCTGGGCGATGCGGGAGGCCGGCCTGCCGGTCGGCGGCGCGGACCTGCACTACGACAGCACGGTGCCCACCGGCGCCGGACTCTCCTCCTCCGCCGCCCTGGAGGTCGTCACCGCGGTCGCTCTCAACGACCTGTACGCGCTCGGCCAGGAGCCGCAGCAACTGGCCCGGCTCGCCCAGCGGGCCGAGAACGCCTTCGTCGGGGTGCCCTGCGGGATCATGGACCAGACCGCCGCGGCCTGCTGCACCGAGGGCCATGCCCTCTTCCTCGACACCCGCGAACTCACCCGCCGTCAGATCCCGTTCGACCTGGCGGGGGAGGGGCTGCGGCTGCTCGTCGTGGACACCCGGGTGAAGCACGAACTGGGGGACGGCGCATACGCGGAGCGGCGCGCTGGTTGTGAGCGTGGCGCGCGGGCGCTCGGCGTGCGAGCCCTGCGCGATGTGCCGTACGCGCATCTGTCCGAGGCCCTGGCCGGGCTGGCCGACGACCCCGTCACCCGGGCCCTGGTCCGGCACATCGTCACCGAGAACCACCGGGTCGAAGAGGTCGTCGCGCTGCTCGACACGGGCCGCACCCGCGCCATCGGCCCGCTGCTGACGGCCGGCCACGCCTCGCTGCGCGACGACTTCAAGATCTCCTGCCGGGAACTCGACCTCGCCGTCGACACCGCCAACGCGGCGGGCGCCCTCGGTGCCCGGATGACCGGCGGCGGCTTCGGCGGCTCGGCGATCGTGCTCGTCGAGGAGGCCGACGCCCCCGCCGTCGGCGCGGCGGTCAGCGAGGCCTTCGCGGCGGCCGGCCATGCCGTCCCGCGGATCTTCGAAGCGGTCCCGAGCGCGGGAGCGCACCGCGTCGAGTAGGGCGTGCCGGGCGGCGCGCGGCCACCGGGCGGCCGCCGAACGGCCCGGGTGGAGGGGCAGTTTCGTCAATCACCTTCCCTTGCCGCAACCCGTCCGTACGCTGGGAGCCTGCACCGGTGGGGGCCGGTGCCGATCAGGGGGCGAGACCGTTCGGGTACGGCGCCCGGGGTGGGGTAGTCATGTCGGCACGGCGGCGGCCGTGCGGCTGAGGCGATCTTCAATCCGGGCGCCGTGCCCGCTATGGTCCGTTCACCGAGACAGGGGGTCTCTGTGCAACGCATCCGGGTTCTGGTGGTCGACGACCACCGCATCTTCGCCGAATCCCTGGCGGCCGCGCTCGCCGCGGAACAGGACGTGGACGTAGCGGCCGCGGGCAGCGCCCCCGTGGCGCTGCGCAATCTGGACCGGGCGGTCACCGACGGCCGCCGGTTCGACGTGCTGCTCGCCGACGCGGACCTCGCCGCGCCGCTGCTCGCGGTGCCCGCCCAGGGAGCGTCGCGCGACGCGGTGCCGCGCGCCGTGCCGCGGGACGGCATCGCGCTGGTCTCCGGCCTGCGCACCAGCCATCCGTATCTGCGCACCGTCGTCCTCGCCGACCGCGACGACCCGCGCCGTGCGGCCGCCGCGCTGCAGGCCGGCGCCTCCGGCTGGGTCGCCAAGGACTGCTCGCTCTCCCGGCTGCTCGCCGTCATCCGCGGTGTGCTCCGCGATGAGACGCATCTGCCGCCCGCGCTGCTGACCGGTGTGCTGCGGGAGTTGACGGCGGCCCGCAAGCACCGCTCCGAGAGCGAACGGCTGGTGGAGTCGCTGACCCCGCGCGAGCGCGAGGTGCTGCGCTGCATGGTGGCGGGCCTGGGCCGCAAGGCGGTCGCCGAGCGCCTGTTCCTCTCGCCGCACACGGTCCGTACCCATATGCAGAACGTGCTCGGCAAGCTCGGGGTGCACTCCACCCTCGCGGCCGTCGCGCTGGCCCGCCGGGCCGGGGTCGGCCCGGTCGAACTGGAGGCGGCGGCCGCGGCCGCGTCGGTGCCGGTGCCGTGAGGGGCTGAGGGCCCTGGTGCCTCGTGGGGCGCAGGGAGCGGGCCGGCGAGGGGGTGCGCGGACCTTGAGGCCCCGCGGGCGCGTCGCGCGGGAGCGTAGGACCGCCGCCCGCGCAGGACCGCCGCCCGCGCGCAGGACCGCCGCGCCGCGCGCCGCCTTACGCGCCGGGCTCGGTCAATACGGCCACGCCCCGAGGCCCCAGCACGACCCGGTCGACGGCCCCGGGACCGGCCCCGCCCGCGCCCTCGCCCGCCCCGTCCACCGCCGCCAGCGCCTCCCGCATCGGCCCCGGCAGCACCGCCTCCACGGCCTCGGTCCCGTGGTTGAGCAGGAACAGATACCGCCCGCCGGTGCCCTCGCGGACGGCGGCCTGGACGCCCTCCGGCAGCCCCGACAGTACGGGTGTGACCCCGGCCGCCGCCCGTACGTCGTCCAGCAGGGCCCGCATCGGCGCCGCGTCGAGCCGGGTGCCCACGTACCAGACCATGCCCCGTCCGTAGGCGTGCCGGGTCACCGCGGGCCGCCCGGCGAGGTCCCCGTCCGTGAAGCGGGCGACCGCCTCGGCCCCTTCGAGGTCGATGACCTCCGACCACAGATCCGCCCGACCCGTGTACGCCCCGCCTACGCTCACCCGCCTGCCCTCGTCCAGCGGCCAGAACTCCTCCACCCGCAGCCCCAGCAGCTCCCGCAGCGCCCCCGGATATCCGCCGGGATGCACCCGGTCGTGCGCGTCGACGATCCCGGAGAAGAACGACACCAGCAGGTGTCCGCCGTCGCGCACATAGGCGGTCAGCCGCGCGGCGTCGTCCGCGGTGAGCAGATACAGATTGGGCGCCACGACCAGCCGGTAGCCGGACAGGTCGCGCTGCGGCGGGACCACATCGCAGGCCACGCCCGCCTCGAACAGCGGCCGGTAGTGATCCAGCGCGATCCGGGAGTGGTCCAGCGCGGTCGACGGCTTGGAGTCCAGCTCCAGCGCCCACCAGCTGTGCCAGTCGGCCAGCAGCGCCACCGCGGCCCGCGACCGGGTTCCCTCGATGCCGGGCAGCGACGCCAGCTCCCGCCCCAGATCCGCCACTTCGCGGAAGATACGGGTGCCGGTTCCGCCGTGCGGCAGCATCGCCGAGTGGAACTTCTCCGCACCGCCCAGCGACTGCCGCCACTGGAAGTACAGCACCGCGTCGGCGCCCTGCGCGACGGCCTGCCAGCTCCACAGCCGCATCGCGCCGGGCGGCTTGGGGCCGTTGCGGGGGCGCCAGTTGACCGCGCCCGGTGCCTGCTCCAGCAGCATCCAGGGCTGCCCGGAGCGCGCCGAGCGCATCAGGTCGAAGACATAGCCGGCCCGGATGTGGTCGTCGGGCGCGTACGGGTCCTGGTAGAAGTCCAGCGCCATCGCGTCCATGTGCGCGGACCACGCGAACGCGTCGACGGGCTTGTGCTGCGGCATCAGATTGGTGGTGACCGGAATCCGGGGGGTCAGGCGCTCCAGCACCGCCTTTTCGGCCAGATAGCAGGCGCGCAGGGCCGCGTCGCCGAAACGCAGGTAGTCCAGCTGCTGGGCGGGGTTGGGGAAGGTGGGCGCGGTGCGCGGCGGCAGCACCTCGTCGAAGTCGCCGTACGCCTGCGACCAGAAGGCCGTCGACCAGGCGGCGTTGAGTGCGTCGATGTCCCCGTAGCGTGCGCGCAGCCAGTGCCGGAAGCTGTCGGCCGACACCTCGCAGTAGCACTGGCGGGTGTGGCACCCGTATTCGTTGCCGACGTGCCACATGGCCAGCGCCGGGTGGCCGGCGTAGCGGGCGGCGAGCTGTTCGACCAGGCGCAGGGCGTGTGCCCGGTAGACGGGGCTGGAGGGGCAGTAGTGCTGCCGCCCGCCGGGCCAGCGGCGCCGCCCGTCGGCGTCCTCGGGCAGGATCTCGGGGTGTGCGTGGGAGAGCCACGGCGGGGGCGAGGCGGTCATGGTGGCCAGGCAGACGGCGATCCCGGCGCCCGCCAGCCCGTCCATGACACGGTCGAACCAGCCGAAGTCCCAGGCCCCGGGCCGGGGTTCGACCCGGGCCCAGGAGAAGATCCCGGCGGTGACCATGGTGACGCGGGCCGCCTTCATCAGCTCCAGATCCTCGGCCCACACCTCCTCGGGCCACTGCTCGGGGTTGTAGTCGCCGCCGAAATGGATGCCCACGGATCCCCCTACGGATCGAACGGATCCCCCTACGGGGCGGCGCCCGAATGGGGCGCCGCGGCCCCGCCGTCACCAAAACCGGCTCACGACGAGTTCTTGTACACGCTCCAGCCCCCGTCGACGACGAGGCTCGCACCCGTGACGAAGGACGCCTCGGGGGAGAGCAGGAAGGCGATGGCGGCCGCGACCTCCTCGGGCCGCCCCAGCCGCCGCGCCGCCGTCTGCGCGGCGCTGGCCCGCCGCTCCTCCTCGCCGATACCGTCCCAGGCCGCCGTCAGTACGGGCCCCGGCAGCACGCTGTTGACCCGGACCTCCGGCCCGTATTCGACGGCCAGTTGACGCCCCAGCCCGGTCAGCCCGGCCTTGGCCGCGGCGTACGCGGGCCGCCCCGGCAGCCCGATCAGCGCATGTACCGACGAGGTCAGCACCACCGTGCCATGGCGCGTCCGCAGATCCTCCAGGGCGGCGCGCACGCCGAGGAAGGAGCCGGTGAGGTTGACCGCGAGCTGCCGGTCCCAGTCCGTGAGCGGGGTGTGTCCCGCGGACGCCACATACGGCAGGAAGGCGTTGCTGACCAGCCCGTCCACCGGCCCGTAGCGCCGCCGCGCCGCCTCGACCGCCCGCCGCCAGTCGCCCTCGTCCGCCACGTCGCAGTGCTCGTACGAGGCTTGGCCGCCGCCCGCCCGGATCCGCCGCGCGGTGTGTTCGCCACGCGCGTCGTCGATGTCCAGCAGCAGCACGCCGGCCCCCTCGGCCGCCAGCCGGTCGGCGGTGGCCGCCCCGATCCCGGCGGCGGCACCGGTTACCAGGACCGTACGGCCCTCGAACCGCTTGCCGTACGGGCCGTTCGCCGGGTGCGATGCGCGCTGCTGGCTCATGGCGCGATCCAAGCCCACGGGACGAGCGGCGGGCAAGGGGACGGGGGAGGAGAGGGGGAGCAGAGGGGCGCGTGCAGATTCAGGGGGCGCACGTAAATCGCATGCGCGCCACCAAAAAACGCGGTGTGCGCCGGGCTCCGTGCACCCGGGCCCCGCCCCTACCCCGGAATGTTGTCGAACGGTCCGGTCAACCGCCGCAGCAGACCGGCGAGTTCGCCGCGCTGCTGGCGGGAGAGCTCGGCGAGGATCGCACGCTCCTGTATCAGCAGTCCGGCCAGCGACTGGTCGGCCTTGTCGCGGCCCTCGGCCGTCAGCCTGACCAGCACTCCGCGCCGGTCGCTCGGGTCGGGCAGGCGCTCGACCAGGTTCTTCTTGGCGAGCCGGTCGATGCGGTTGGTCATCGTCCCCGAGGTGACCAGGGTCTGGGTCAGCAGCGCCCCGGGGGAGAGCTGATACGGCGCGCCGGCGCGCCGCAGCGCGGTGAGTACGTCGAATTCCCAGGGCTCCAGGCCCACCTCGGAAAAGGCGATACGGCGGGCCCGGTCAAGGTGTCTGGCCAGCCTGGAGACACGGCTGAGGACCTCAAGTGGTTCCACGTCGAGGTCCGGGCGCTCGCGGCGCCATGCTGCGACCAGTCGATCGACCTCGTCCTCCATGACGATCAGTGTAGAGGGTCTGTCGACATGAAGTCTCTTGACGTCGAGATATATTTCGCTGGACTATGGGGCATCGTCGGCGGGGGCTCGGTTTCCAGCCGAGACGGCCCGAATCCGACCGTGCCAGCCTTGTATCAGCCCTGCATCGGCAAAGGGGTTTCGATCATGCACGACGCACCCATCTGGGATCCGCAGCAATACCTCCGCCACTCCGGGCACCGTACCCGCCCCTTCCACGACCTTCTCGCCCGGATACCCGACCTGCCCCGGCGCGGCCGCCCCGCCCGCATCGCCGACCTCGGCTGCGGCCCCGGAAACGTCACCGCCCTGCTCGCCGCACGCTGGCCCGACGCCCACATCACCGGATACGACAACTCCCCGGAGATGCTCAAGGAAGCCGAGGCCCACGCCGGCCCCACCGCGGACGGCGGCCACCTCGACTTCGCCCCCGCCGACGCCGCCGACTGGGCCCCCGAGGAGACCTACGACCTGATCGTGTCCAACGCGGCACTGCAGTGGGTCCCCAACCACCCGGATTCCTTCGGCCGTTGGATCGATGCCCTCGCCCCCGGCGGCACGTTCGCCTTCCAGGTCCCCGGCAACTTCACCTCGCCCAGCCACGCCCTCCTCGGCGAGCTGTGCGACGCCCCCCAATGGCGCGAACGGCTCACCCTGCACGGCCGCCGCTTCATCCACATCCTCGAGCCGGCCGATTATCTGGAGCGCCTTACCGATCTGGGCTGTGCCACCGACGTATGGGAAACCACCTACGTCCAGCTACTGAAAGGCGATGACCCGGTCCTCGACTGGGTCAAGGGCACCGCCCTGCGCCCCGTCCTGACCGCCCTGGAGCACGACCCGGCCGCCCGCGAGGCCTTCCTCGCCGAATACCGCGACGCCCTCCGCAAGGCCTACCCCACCGGCCCGCACGGCACGGTCTTCCCCTTCCGCCGCATCTTCGCGGTCGCCCGGAAACCGGTGGTGGGCTGATACTGCGCCGGACTGCCGGACTGCCGGACTGCCGGACTGCCGGGCGTGCTCCGGCTCGTCCCTTTGCCCTGCCTCTCCCACCCGGCCGACCCGGTGATGGGTAACCGGCTGGAATCCCTGGGCCGGAGCGGACGATTACGGAATGGGATCCTTGTGGGTGAGCGTTCCGGGAAACAGCGCCAGGAATTCCTTGTCCTGGGGGACCATCAACGTCCCCCAGGAGCCGTCGGCGAAACCGAACGGGAACTCCTTCCGCCCGCCGGCGCGGTGACGCGTCCAGGCCAGGGCGGTACGGGGAAAACAGGCGCCCGACTCGACCGCGCGGCCGGTTTCAGGGGTGGCGTGTTGTTTCGGGGCGGCGGGGCGCTGAACCCTGGGTGGCGGCCCCGCGGCTCCACGATTGCAGGGCTACGGGATGGGGTCTCAGCTCCTCTCAGCCGAACAGGGAATCGGCAGGGGCTGAGGCGCGGGTGCACGGTGAGGTCACCTCGGCCGCGATTCTGCGTGCAGAGATATCGATGGAAACGGTGAACGAATGACCCACCCGCTCCCCGGCGGTATTGATTTCCCACCCGCGTGCGGTGTTACCGGCGTCGGTCGTCTCTGATTCCCAGCCGTTGGTGGACGAGGCCGCTGTCACCCGTGACAGGGCGCCGGGGAGATCGTCGGCCGACGGGAGATCGATATGCCAATGGTGCGCGGCGATGCACGGTGTGCGTAGGCCCTTGGCCCAGCAATCCTGGCAGGTGGTGGTGCCAACGGGCTCCTGCCCGCCCATGCGCCCGCGCAAGGCTATGGCGTCGAGCAGCCTGCTGGAGTGCCAGTACAGGCCCTTTTTGACGGACTCATCCGGCTCGGCGACGGCCGACGCACCGGCCGATCCCCCGCCCTGCATGGCGCGATAATCCTCAACTTCCTGGTCCGTCCCCCAGTCGACGGTGTTGAGGATTTCGCCGAAGACTTCGGCATGCAGACCCCAGTCCTCGCTCGCTTGCGAACTGAGTTCGAAGACCAGCATTTCCGCGGTACCGGGCAGCGGGATATAGGCCTGCATCTGGGTCAGGACAACCGGCTGCTCATTACCGGATGCCGACCACTCCGCATTGATGACGAAACTGGAGGTGCCGGTGCGGGTGAGTGCGGGTCCGCACGTCAACTCCACCGCCTGGCAGTCGTCATCCGGGTACTTCCGCTCCAGGAGCTCGCGCGTCGTGCGCAGCAGCTCGGCCTCGTCCTCCCTGTCGTGCTCCAGCTGACTCACCACGATGGTCGACAGACTCGGCCGACCCTCCACTTCGAGCGGGCAGAGGCCGGCATAGATGACATTCGCCGCCACCATGGGTTCCAACTGTGCCGAGAGGCCCAGTGCGAAGCGGTACTGGTACTCCGGAGGGTGGTCTGGCAGGAGTTCTGTGACCAGCGTGTACAACTGGTCGGCCGCTGCTTCGTCATCCACGGCATTCACGGGAAGCTCGTGGAGGAAGGGGGGCATGATCCAGCCGATGCGCAGGCCGGACGCTCTCTGCTGCGGCGACGGCGCGCCCGCCGTCGCGTCCCCGGCGTCATCCGACATGGTTCGATCCTTTCGCTGTTCCCGCGGCCGGGTGGTGCGCCGCTCGGCCGGCCGAACCGGAAAAGGGCTCGCGTCGACCCTGCGTCGCGCGACCCGTTACGGCCGCGCGAGCGCTATGTCATTGCTGCGTTCAGTGCTGACCCGGAGCTATTTTTCTCCCGAATGACCGGAGAGCTGCTTTTCGGCACCATGGACGAAGGATCCCGCCTTGATGGGCAATTGGATTCCGGCCTCCACGGCGGTCGGTACCTTTCCCTCCGGGAATTTGCCCTTCAGGAGAAAGTTGATCCCCTTCTGGCTGAGGGGGGACCGCACGCCCTCGTAGACCTTGTCGCCGAGCTTGTAGCCCCTCGTCAGACCCTGGGCCCCGGCGGCCACCTTCCCCAGTCCGCCGGCCCCGGCAATGCTCGCGGCGCGGGTGCTGATTTTGGCGCCGGCGAACGCGGACTTCGCGACACCGCCGACACCCGGGATCACCCCGAGCGCGTCGAGCCCGATCTTCCACCCCGGGGTGCCGTTGCCTCGTGCGTTGCCGATCCAGTGGCCTGCCATCGCGCCGGCGGCGCAGACCGCGGAGGCACCGGCGAGCACGGCACCCACCGCCGTTCCGGCGACCGGAATGAACTCGCAGGCGAGCGCGGCCGCGGCCAGGCCCGACGAGATGGTGGACAGCAGATCGGCGTGGTCCACCAGCCAGTCCGTGAAGGCCCGGAAGCCGGCCTTCAGGCCGTCGATCGCCTTGTTCCACCAGTGGAGGTCCGGCGGGTGGTTCTCCGAGGCCTTGAGGATCGCGCGTTCGGCTTCGCCGGCGCGGTCCTTCCACTGGGCGTAGATGCGCTCGGCGTCGCGAACGAGGTCGTCCAGCTTGTCCTGGGAGCTGTCGACCTTGTGCGTGGCCGTGTCGATGTCGGCGATGAGCTTCTTGAACGCGGGGTCCTCCGCATCCACGGTCGCCAGGTTGAGGCTGTTGTACCGCTCCGCCAGCCGGTCGTAGTGCTCTCGATTGGCCGTCACTTCCTTGCGGGTCGCCGCGGCCTCCGTCTCGATCTTTTCGGCCTTGTGCTGGAACCCCTGCAGATGGGTGTGCCAGCCCCGCAGAGCCTTGGCGCAGTCGTGCATCGATTCGCTGCCCTGGTGAAGGTACTTGGGCAGTTCGCCGAGCTTCTTCGCGAAGTTCTGCGCCGCTTCACCTTCCCACGCACCGTCGCTCTTGCCGATCGACTTGAGCATATGGTCGAGTTCGTCGAGCTGGTCGCCGACGGACTTCACATCCGAAGCGAGTGCCTGGATCTGGTCCAGATCTCCCTTGGCCGGATTGAACTTGACGCCGGGCCAGGCCGAGTCGTCTTCGATGAATATGCTGCGCCAGGACATACGTCTCCCCGTGTGATCAATCTTTGCTTCGGCAGCGCGTCGAGCCGATCAGGCTGTGCCGGTGGTTACTTCTTGCCCATCATCTTGGCGTTCTCTTCTTCGCCTGCCTTATAGGCGTCCAGCGTCAGCTTGAGCTTCTCGTGAATCTCCTTGGCGGCACCCGCGATCCGCTTGATGCCGTCACCCCACTGATCCTGGAACTCGTCACAGGCATCGTCGAGACCATCGGTGCCCAGAGTCTTCGGGCCCACCTTGTTGAGCCGGTGCTGCGCATCCCGCATGCGGTCGTCCGCATCCGCGAGCTTCTTGAGCATCGCCTGGATGCGCTCGACATCTATTTTGAAGTCTGTCGCCACGGCGCGATTCCCCCATCGCTCAGCTATTTCTTGGGTGCGACGATCCCTGATCGGCACCTTTGCTTACCGTACCGTGACCGCCCGACAGGGTGAAAGTACAGGGTTAAAGGAGGGGGAATGTGCAGCGGGGTGGCATGACAAAAATGCATGAAGAAACACACTGTGGGGTATGCCGGATATGTCGCTAGATATCGAATGCCCGGATGAGGGCGGACTGTGCGGCGGCGATCCGTGAAAGGGAGAGCGGCGTCCAGGCCCGGCGTTACGCGCCGTACAGCGCGGCCTGCGCATAGAGGAGATGCACATTCAGCAGGCCGGGGTCCGCGCGGTACCGGCCGGTGTTGAAGTCGAGAGCGGCCTTCTTCGGTCCGCCGCCGGTGAGCATGCGCCAGCGGGCGCGGTAGGGCTTGCGCCACACTGATCGGCCCGGCTGCAGGTCGCCGTTGAGAAGGTGGATCAGCGCCAGAATGACCCAGAACGGCGAGACCGCCCAGTATGCGATCCAGCCACGGATATTTCCCTTGTAGGCGACCGCGCTGCACTGCTGGACCGTGTCCTCGATGCGCCATGCCTGGCGAATCCCCAGCGGGGAACGCGCGTGGACGATCCGGCCGATGAGGTGGCCGGTTCCGTCATGCACCGCGTAAGCGGTACCCGATCCGGTGGCGCCGGCCTCGGGGGCGACGGTGCACAGGGTGTGGGAGGGCTCCGTCCCCGCCGTGAGGGTGAAGGCCGGCGCGCGGTCGTCACTGCCGCCCTGGCGGTGAACCCGGGCCAGGGGCGATTCGGCGGCAATCCGCCCATTTCCCGTTTGGAGAGCCCCCCATGCCTCGTGTCCGGGAAGTGCGGTGAATTGCTGCGCAAATTCTTCCTGCGAAAGGCAGAACGTTATCTCGGACATTCGGCTCGTTGCTCCCGTTCCGGATCGCCTCGACAGACGCGGTACATGACGACGGCCGACCAGTGTGTCAGACAACGATCACCCGGCGGGCCGCCCGTGAGGCGCCACCCCCGAGGGTCCAGCCCCCGACAGCCCCCGCCCCCTCCCCGCCCCTCAGTTCTTCCGATGCCCTATCAACCGAGGCCTCGCCTCCAGGTTGCCCAGGCCGTGCCAGGCCAGGTTCACCAGATGGGCCGCCACCTCGGCCTTCTTCGGCTTGCGGGTGTCCACCCACCACTGGCCGGTCAGCGCGACCATGCCGACCAGGGCCTGGGCGTAGAGCGGGGCCAGCTTCGGGTCAAAGCCGCGGGCCTTGAATTCCAGGCCCAGGATGTCCTCGACCTGGGTGGCGATATCGCTGATGAGGGAGGCGAACGTGCCTGTGGACTGGGCCACCGGGGAATCGCGGACCAGGATGCGGAAGCCGTCGGTGAAGGTCTCGATGTAATCGAGCAGCGCGAACGCCGCCTGTTCGAGGAGTTCGCGGGGGTGGCCGGCGGTCAGTGCGCCGGTCACCATGTCCAGCAGCTGCCGCATCTCGCGGTCCACGACCACTGCGTACAGGCCCTCCTTGCCGCCGAAGTGCTCGTAGACCACCGGCTTGGAGACCCCGGCCTTCGCCGCGATCTCCTCCACCGAGGTGCCCTCGTAGCCCCGCTCGGCAAAGAGCGTGCGACCGATGTCCAGCAGCTGCTCCCGGCGCTCCGCACCGGTCATCCGGACCCGGCGGGCCCGCCGCGTGCCCGCGGCCGGGGAGGGCTTGCCCTTGCTGTTGCTCGCGCTGCTGCTGTCGATCGCCACCCGTCAATCATGCCTTCCCCGTCTACCGCCGGGACGTACCCCCGGCGGCGGGCTCCGCGCGTCGGGCATCGATACGGGACGCGTCCGGCCACCGGACGTCGTACGCCCAGCCCGCCTTCTCGAACCAGCGGATCAGCCGGGCGCTGGAATCCAGCTGCCCCTTCATCACCCCGTGCCGGGCACAGGTGGGGTCCGCGTGGTGCAGGTTGTGCCAGGACTCACCGCAGGACAGGACGGCCAGCCACCAGACGTTGCCCGACCGGTCGCGGGACTTGAAGGGGCGCTTGCCCACCGCGTGGCAGATGGAGTTGATCGACCAGGTGACGTGGTGCAGCAGCGCCACGCGGACCAGGGAGCCCCAGAAGAACGCGGTCAGCGCGCCCTGCCAGGACCAGGTCGCCAGACCGCCCACCAGCGGCGGGATCAGCAGCGACACCGTCGTCCACAGGACGAACTGGCGGGAGACCGTACGGATCGCCTCGTCCCTGATCAGGTCGGGTGCGTACTTCTGCTGCGGGGTCTGCTCCTCGTCGAACATCCAGCCGATGTGCGCCCACCACAGGCCCTTCATCAGAGCCGGCACCGTCTCGCCGAAGCGCCACGGGGAGTGCGGGTCGCCCTCGGCGTCGGAGAACTTGTGGTGCTTGCGGTGATCCGCCACCCAGCGCACCAGCGGCCCCTCCACCGCCAGCGAGCCCATGATCGCCAGCGCGATCCGCAGCGGCCGCTTCGCCTTGAACGAACCGTGCGTGAAGTAGCGGTGGAAGCCGATCGTGATGCCGTGGCAGCCGATGTAGTACATCGCCACCATCAGCCCCAGATCCAGCCAGCTCACCCCCCAGCCCCAGGCCAGCGGGACCGCGGCGACCAGCGCCACGAACGGGACGGTGATGAAGAGCAGCAGCGTGATCTGCTCGACCGACCTGCGCTGCTCGCCACCCAGCGTCGCGGACGGCGCCGCGGCGTCAGCGGCCGGGCCGGCGGAGGAACCGGCAGGCATCGGGGGATCTTCAACGGCTTCGGAACCAGCGGTCATGGTGTCCCTCGTCGGGGGCTCGGGGGCACGGCTACGGCTACGGAACCGTAACCTACGGTCTCGTAAGTATGGCAGTGCCACCGTCGTGGGCAAGGCCGTGACAGGCGCCACACCTACCCCCTGTGACGCATCTGCCCACCCAGCGGACGGTGTGATCTGCTGATGCTGGGCAGACCTATCCTGGGGACGTCGGACAGCGCGGTCCGCAACCCGCCCGCATCAGACCTGCCCACCCGTCGCCGCCGGCACCTCTCCCATGAGCCGCGGTACGACGCCCCTGATCGCTGCAAGGAGCCGCACCAGTGAGCAGTGCCGACAACACTCCAGCCGAGATCGCGCCCATCGAGAGCCTCGACCCCGGCCCGAGCGACAACATCGCCCTGCGCGCCGACATCCGCCGCCTCGGCGACCTCCTCGGCGAAACCCTGGTCCGCCAGGAAGGCCCGGAGCTCCTCGACCTCGTCGAGCGGGTCCGCGCCCTGACCCGCTCCGACGGCGAAGCCGCCGCCCGGCTCCTGGGCGACACCGACCTGGCCACCGCCGCCAAGCTGGTGCGCGCCTTCTCCACGTACTTCCACCTCGCCAACGTCACCGAGCAGGTGCACCGCGGCCGGGAGCTCGGCGCCCGGCGCGCCGCCGAGGGCAGCATCCTCGCCCGCACCGCCGACATGCTCAAGGACGCCGACCCCGAGCACCTGAAGGCGACCGCCCGCAACCTCGGCGTGCGCCCGGTCTTCACCGCGCACCCCACCGAGGCCGCCCGCCGCTCCGTCCTCACCAAGCTCCGCAAGGTCGCCGAGCTGCTGGACAGCCCCGACGCCGAGCGCCGCCGCGCCGACCTCCGCCTCGCCGAGAACATCGACCTCATCTGGCAGACCGACGAGCTGCGCGTCGCCCGCCCGGAGCCCACCGACGAGGCCCGCAACGCCATCTACTACCTCGACGAGCTGGGCCGCGGCGCCGTCGGCGACGTCCTCGAAGACCTCGCCGCCGAGCTGGAGCGGGCCGGCACCGAGCTGCCCGCCGGCACCCGCCCGCTCACCTTCGGCACCTGGATCGGCGGCGACCGCGACGGCAACCCCAACGTCACCCCGCAGGTCACCTGGGACGTCCTGCTCCTCCAGCACGAGCACGGCATCACCGACGCCCTGGAGCACGTCGACGAACTGCGCGGCGCGCTGTCCAACTCCATCCGCAACTGCGGCGCCACCGACGAACTGCTGGAATCCCTCCAGCACGACCTCGACCTCCTCCCCGAGATCAGCCCCCGCTACAAGCGGCTGAACAGCGAGGAGCCCTACCGCCTCAAGGCGACCTGCATCCGCCAGAAGCTCGTCAACACCCGCGAACGCCTCGCCGGCGACACCCCCCACGTCCCCGGCCGCGACTACCTCGGCACCGTGGAACTCCTCGACGACCTGGCCCTCATCCAGACCTCGCTGCGCGAACACCGCGGCGGCCTGGTCGCCGACGGCCGCCTGGAGCGCACCCTGCGCACCATCGCCGCCTTCGGCCTGCAGCTCGCCACCATGGACGTCCGCGAGCACGCCGACGCCCACCACCACGCCCTCGGCCAGCTCTTCGACCGCCTCGGCGAGGAATCCTGGCGCTACGCGGACATGCCGCGCGACTACCGCCGCAAGCTCCTCGCCAAGGAACTGCGCTCCCGCCGCCCGCTGGCCCCCACCCCGGCCCCGCTCGACGAGGCCGGCGCCAAGACCCTCGGCGTCTTCCGCACCATCGGCAAGGCCAAGGAGACCTTCGGCCCCGAGGTCATCGAGTCCTACATCATCTCCATGTGCGCCGGCTCCGACGACGTCTTCGCCGCCGCCGTCCTTGCCCGCGAGGCCGGACTGATCGACCTGCACGCCGGCTGGGCCAAGATCGGCATCGTCCCGCTCCTGGAAACCACCGACGAGCTGAAGATCGCCGACCAGCTGCTCGACGAGATGCTCGCCGACCCCTCCTACCGGCGCCTGGTCGCCCTGCGCGGCGACGTCCAGGAGGTCATGCTCGGCTACTCCGACTCCTCCAAGTTCGGCGGCATCACCACCTCCCAATGGGAGATCCACCGCGCCCAGCGCCTGCTGCGCGACGTGGCCCACCGGCACGGCGTACGGCTGCGCCTCTTCCACGGCCGCGGCGGCACCGTCGGCCGCGGCGGCGGCCCCTCCCACGACGCGATCCTCGCCCAGCCCTACGGCACCCTCGAAGGCGAGATCAAGGTCACCGAACAGGGCGAGGTCATCTCCGACAAGTACCTGGTGCCGTCCCTGGCACGGGAGAACCTGGAACTGACGGTCGCCGCCACCCTCCAGGCCTCCGCCCTGCACACCGCCCCCCGGCAGTCCGACGAGGCACTGGCCCGCTGGGACGCCGCCATGGAAACCGTCTCCGAGGCGGCCCACGGCTCCTACCGGCGCCTGGTCGAGGACCCCGACCTGCCCGCGTACTTCTTCGCCTCCACCCCCGTCGACCAGCTCGCCGAGCTCCACCTCGGCTCGCGCCCCTCGCGCCGCCCCGACTCCGGCGCCGGCCTCGACGGACTGCGCGCCATCCCGTGGGTCTTCGGCTGGACCCAGTCCCGCCAGATCGTCCCCGGCTGGTACGGCGTCGGCACCGGCCTCAAGGCCGCCCGGGAAGCCGGACTCGACAGCGTCCTGGACGAGATGGCCGAACACTGGCACTTCTTCCGCAACTTCCTGTCCAACGTCACCATGACGCTGGCCAAGACCGACCTGCGGATCGCCCAGCACTACGTCGACACCCTCGTGCCCGACGAGCTCAAGCACGTCTTCGACGTCATCAAGGCCGAGCACGAGCTCACCGTCGCCGAGGTCCTGCGGGTCACCGGGGAGAAGACCCTCCTCGACTCCAACCCGGTCCTCAAGCAGACCTTCCACATCCGCGACGCCTACCTCGACCCGATCTCCTACCTCCAGGTCTCGCTGCTGGACCGCCAGCGCAGCGCCGCCGAGCGCGGCGAGGAGCCGGACCCGGTCCTCGCCCGCGCCCTGCTGCTCACCGTCAACGGCGTCGCCGCCGGACTGCGCAACACCGGCTGACACCACCCGGCCGGACACACGACGGCGGCCCGCCCTCTCCACCGAGAGGGCGGGCCGCCGTCGTACCGCCCACAGCCGTACCGCCCACAGGCTTACCGCCTACAGCGCAGCGAACGCCGCGCCCAACAACACCGCCCCCAACAACCCCATCACCCACGCCGTACGGCGCAGCCGCATCCCCCCGGCCACCACCAGCGCCGCCAACAGCAACGCCCCCGCGAACGGCACCCACGCATGCAGGATCCCGGCCGCCCCGGTCCGCACCGCACGCGCCGTCCCCGGCTCGACCGTCACCTCGACCCGCTCGCCCTTGCCGCCCGCCGCCGCCTGTGCGATCGTCACCCGCGACCGCGGCCGGCCATCGCCCCCCGTCGGCACATACGAGCCGGTGCACCGCTCCGCCGCACACGACGACACCGTCATCATTCCGCGCTCCCGCGCCTTGACGAGCATCGCGTACTGCGCCGTGTGCCACGACGTCCACACCCCCGCCACCAGCAGGAGCAGCGCCAGCAGACCCATCACCCCGGTCCTGGCCAGCAGCAGCGCACCGTAAGCGCTCTCACCGACCCGCCGGGTACGACTCCGTCTGACCGCTTTGGTGCGCGTACTGCTTCGGGGCATGGCGGCGATCCTTGGCCATAACCCGCACCCGGTCAACCTCCCACAACGGTTCGTCAGAGCCTGACCCCCGCTGTCCCATTCAGGAGTTGTACGTACTCTGCGCCCGTTCCAGACCGTCCACGATCAGCGTCTCGACCGCATCCGCCGCACGGTCCACGAAATAATCCAGCTCGCGCCGCTCCGCCGACGAAAAATCCTTCAGCACGAAATCCGCGACCTGCATACGGCCCGGCGGACGCCCGATCCCGAACCGCACCCGGTGGTACTCCGCACCCAGCGATTTCGTGATCGACTTCAGACCGTTGTGACCGTTGTCACCGCCACCCAGCTTCAGCCGCAACGCACCGTAATCGATATCCAACTCATCATGAATCGCAATGATGTTGCCGACCGGCACCTTGTAGAAATCCCGCAACGCCGTCGTCGGCCCACCCGACAGATTCATGAACGACAACGGCTTCGCCACCACGACACGGCGACTCGACGGACCTGGCGCACCACAACGCCCCTCCACCACCTGCGCCCGCGCCTTGTGCGCCTTGAAACGGCCCCCCATCCGCTCCGCCAGCAAATCCGCCACCATGAAACCCACATTGTGGCGATTACGCGCATACTCCGGGCCCGGATTACCCAGCCCCACCACCAGCCACGGATCAGCGTCCGTCATCTCAGCCACTCCCACATCCGCCGGCAACCCCGCACCGGCCCCGACCGCAACTGCCCATGAAACAGGCCAACCGCCACCCCGCGCCCCAAGGCGCGCGGCAGCGGCTGGACCACTCGCCGAGAAAACCCCTCAGCGAAAAACGACTCAGGCCTCGGCGCCTTCGCCCTCGCCCTCGGCCTCCTCGGCCGGAGCCTCGGCCTGCGCCGCGACAACCTGCAGCACGACCGCGTCCTCGTCCACGGCCAGCGCCGAACCCGACGGCAGCGTGACGTCCTTGGCCAGCACCGAAGCGCCCGCGTCCAGGCCCTGGACGGAAATCGTGACCGACTCCGGGATGTGGGTGGCCTCGGCCTCGATCGGCAGCGCGTTCAGCACGTGCTCCAGCACGAGCTGGCCCGGCGCCAGGTCGCCCTCGACGTGGATCGGAATCTCGACGGAGACCTTCTCGCCCTTCTTCACGGCCAGGAAGTCCACGTGCACCAGGAACTGGCGGATCGCCTCACGCTGCACGGCCTTGGGGATGACCAGCTCGGTCTTGCCCTCGAAGTCCAGACGGATCAGGGCGTTCGGCGTCTTCAGCGCCATCATCAGCGCGTGGTTGTTGATCGCCACGTGCTGCGGCTCGGCACCGTGACCGTAGATGACAGCCGGAACCAGGTCGGCGCGGCGCGCACGACGGGCGGCACCCTTACCGAAGTCGGTACGAACCTGGGCGGCGAGCTTGACCTCAGCCATAACGGCACTCCTCGTATTGCAGAAAACATCTGGTGGGCGTTACCCGGCCCACGACAGACCTGCTACGAAGAGCGCGTCGATAACGGACAGCCACCACAAAAGGGCGGCCTCCCTCGCCGAGCAACTCGATGAGTCTACCCGGCCGGAAGGCCGCCCCAAAGTCGATCAGCCCCGGGCCGGCTCACAGGCCCGCCCGGAGCCTGCGCTCACTGCTCCTCGAAGAGGCTCGTCACCGAGCCGTCCTCGAACACCTCACGGATCGCGCGGGCGATCGTCGGCGCCATCGACAGCACCGTGATCTTGTCCAGCTCCAGCTCCGAAGGCGTCGGCAGCGTATTCGTGAACACGAACTCGCTCACCTTCGAATTCTTCAGCCGGTCCGCCGCCGGACCCGACAGCACACCGTGCGTCGCCGTCACGATCACATCCGACGCACCATTCGCGAACAGCGCATCCGCCGCCGCACAGATCGTGCCACCGGTGTCGATCATGTCGTCGACCAGGACACACACCCGGTCCTTCACATCGCCGACGACCTCATGCACGGTGACCTGGTTCGCCACGTCCTTGTCACGCCGCTTGTGGACGATCGCCAGCGGCGCACCGAGGCGGTCGCACCAGCGGTCCGCGACCCGCACCCGGCCGGCGTCCGGCGAGACCACCGTCAGCTTGTCGCGGTCCACCTTCGCGCCCACGTAGTCCGCAAGGACCGGCAGCGCGAAAAGGTGATCCACCGGGCCGTCGAAGAAGCCCATGATCTGGTCCGTGTGCAGATCCACGGTCACCACACGGTCCGCACCCGCGGTCGCCATCAAATCCGCGATCAGCCGCGCCGAAATCGGCTCACGGCCACGGTGCTTCTTGTCCTGCCGCGCATAGCCGTAGAACGGAACGATCACCGTGATGCTCCGGGCCGAAGCCCGCTTCAGCGCGTCGATCATGATGAGCTGTTCCATGATCCACTTATTGATCGGAGCCGTGTGGCTCTGAATCAAAAAGCAGTCCGCGCCACGCGCCGACTCCTGATAGCGGACATAGATCTCACCATTGGCGAAGTCGAAAGCCTTCGTCGGGACCAGGCCCACACCCAGCTGGTGCGCGACCTCCTCGGCAAGCTCGGGGTGGGCGCGGCCGGAGAAGAGCATCAGCTTCTTCTCGCCGGTCGTCTTGATCCCGGTCACAGCAAATCTCCTCGAATCACAGTTTGCGTGCGCTCAACAAAGGTACGCCCCGCACGGCGCACCTCTTGCACGGTCACCGCTCGCCCTCGGCATCCTGGCGAGCAGCCGAAGCCGCCTGCGCGGCGGCGCTTCCGGGCCGCTTCCGCGCGACCCAACCCTCGATATTCCGCTGCTGGCCACGCGCGACCGCCAGCGAACCCGGGGGCACATCCTTGGTGATGACCGAGCCCGCCGCCGTATAAGCGCCGTCCCCGACCGTGACCGGAGCCACAAACATGTTGTCCGACCCCGTCTTGCAATGCGACCCGACCGTCGTGTGGTGTTTTGCCTCACCGTCGTAGTTCACAAAGACACTCGCCGCACCGATATTGGTGAACTCACCGATCGTCGCATCTCCCACATACGAAAGATGCGGCACCTTCGTGCCCTCGCCGATCGACGCGTTCTTCATCTCCACATACGTGCCGGCCTTCGCCTTCGGACCCAGATCCGTCCCCGGCCGCAGATACGCATACGGGCCGACACTCGCACCCTCACCGATCCGCGCACCCTCGGCCACCGTGAACGACGCCACCGCGCCCGCGCCCACCGACGTGTCCGTCAGCCGGGACTGCGGACCCACCTCGGCGCCCGTGGCGACATGCGTGGCACCCCGCAGCTCCGTGAACGGGTGCACCGTCGCGTCCGGCTCGAACGTCACCGACACATCCACCCACGTCGACGCCGGATCCACCACCGTCACACCTGCCAGCATCGCCCGCTCCAGCAGCCGGTCGTTCAGCAGCCGCCGCGCCTGCGCCAGCTGCACCCGGTTGTTGATCCCCAGGATCTCCCGGTGGTCGGCGGACACCGCCGCACCGACCCGGTGCCCCGCCTCCCGCACGATCCCCAGCACGTCGGTCAGGTACTCCTCGCCCTGGCTGTTGTCCGTACGGACCTTGCCGAGCGCGTCCACCAGGAGCTGCGCGTCAAAGGCGAAAACCCCCGAGTTGATCTCCCGGATCGCGCGCTGGCCCGCGGTGGCGTCCTTGTGCTCGACGATCGCGGTCACCGCGCCGGTACCCGCCTCGCGCACGATGCGCCCGTAGCCGGTGGAGTCCGGGACCTCGGCGGACAGCACGGTCACGGCATTGCCGTCCGCCGCATGGGTGTCGCCGAGCAGCCGCAGGGTCTCGCCGGTCAGCAGCGGGGTGTCGCCGCAGACGACGATGACGGTGCCGTCGAGGGCGACACCGCTGTTGCTCAGCTCTTCCAGGGCGGTACGGACCGCGTGGCCGGTGCCCTTCTGCTCGTGCTGCACGGCGGTGCGGGCGGCCGGGTCGACCTCGGCCAGATGCGCCTGCACCTGCTCACGGGCATGGCCGACGACCACGACGAGATGCTCGGGATCCAGCTCTCGGGAGGCGGCGACGACATGTCCGACGAGGGAGCGGCCGCAGAGGGCGTGCAGGACCTTGGGGGTCGCCGACTTCATGCGGGTGCCCTCACCCGCTGCGAGAACGACGACGGCTGCCGGGCGGTTGGCGCTCACGGGGATGCCCTTCGGCTTCTTGGCTACTTCGGGTGGTGGTCACCCGAAGGATACCGGTGCGTATAGCAGCCGAAACGCGGGCGGGTCCTGACTTGGTGGTCAGGACCCGGAAAATTGCCCATTCGATCGAGGCTCCCCCGAGAGGACTCGAACCTCTAATGGTCGGACCAAAACCGACAGTGTTGCCCATTACACCACGGGGGATGATAGAGCGGGTTAAACCGGACATTCCGTCAGGCTGATCGCTCGGCACCCAACACTATGCCGTACCACCAGCCTTCGATGCGACGGTATAGCTCCGCGCTTTGCGAAACATGGATCATCAGGCAGCCGTGGTAGTTCTCCCCGACGTTCTTGCGGACCGTCTTGGGGTTGTGCCGCTTGAGTGTGGTCTTGCCGAAGGCCGGCGGCTCGGCGCCCGTGATGCCGGCCCAGAAGCGCTCCGCGGCCCCTGTGTCAGCCGACTCGTGGATGTGTACGTAGAAGCGCAGCCGCTCATCGTTCACGCCCAGCAGGCGGAGCCATGCGAGGTAGACCCGGATCATGTCGGGGTCGCTGTTGATGAAGATGGCACGTTCGCTGAGGCGGTACGGCTTGCTCTTGCTGCCCTCGGACCAGTACAGGCCGACGCCGATCAGGAAGAGCTCCCGGTCGGTGAGCTCGCCGATCTCGCGGGTCGCGGCCTGTTTCGTCCGCTGCCGCTCCTCCTCGCGCCGCTTGAGTGTCGCCTCCCAGCCGCGGCGGGCGATGGCCGAGGCCTCTTCGGGGGTGCGGGGCGGCGGTTTCGGCAGGTCCCGTACCCACAGTGAGATCGAACTCTTCGAGCAGCCCAGTTCGACCTGGATCTCGTCGTAGGTCCTGCCCTCCTTCCGTAGCTCGCGGGCCCGTTCGCGGAGGTCGTCCTTGGCGTTCGGGCGGCGGGTCCAGTCGGGGGCGGGGGTGCCGTCGAGGAGGCGGTTGAGGATGTCGTTGTTGTGGACGTGGAGGCGGTCGCGGATCTGGCGGCGGCTGAGGCCGGCGCGGCGCAGGGCGATGGCTTGGGGGCGTAACGCCTCGTAGTCGGGAGGGTGGCGATGGGTGTTCGGCATGGGAACAGGGTGCCGCGGCCAGGTATGCGGAAGGGGCGAAAATATGGGCGATTCAACAGTTCGAGCGATAACCAGCGGTAAGGGCTGGTAATGGGCCTGGTCTATGACCGGTAACGGGGCGGGGGACCGGGGGCCGGCGCCCGTAGGCTGGGCGGTATGACCGCGACGGGGGCAAGTGAAGGTGTGGGCGCGCGGGGTGCGCCGGTGGAGGGGCCGTGGTGGTGGGCCCGGTGGCGGAGTGCGGCGCTGGATGTGTTCCTGGCGGCGGCTTCGGCAGTGGAGTGTGTGGCGGAGGGGATCGGTGCCGCGCACGAGGCGCAGGTGCCCGTGCTGCTGGGGGTCGTGCTCGGCCTGCTGGCCGGGCCGGTGCTGCTGGTGCGCCGGCGGTGGCCCGTGGTGGTGGTGCTGGTCTCGATCGCGGTGATGCCCGCGGAGATGGGCGGGCTGCTGAGCGTGGTGGGGCTGTACACGCTGGCCGCGTCGGATGTGCCGCGCAGGATTACGGCCCTGTTGGCGGGCATGACCGTGGCGGGGACGTTGATGACGACGTTCCTCAGCCTGCGGGAGGACGTCGCGGCGCAGCAGGACTTCCATCCGCCGATGTGGTTCGTGCCGTTGATAGCGCTGGCGGTGGGGCTGGTGCTGACGGCGCCGCCGGTGCTGTGGGGGCTGTACATCGCGGCCCGGCGGCGGCTGGTGGAGAGCTTGCGGGAGCGGGCGGACGGTCTGGAGCGGGAGCTGTCGTTGCTGGCGGACCGGGCCGAGGAGCGGGCCGAGTGGGCCCGTAACGAGGAGCGGACCCGGATCGCGCGCGAGATGCACGACGTGGTCGCGCACCGGGTGAGTCTGATGGTGGTGCATGCGGCCGCGCTCCAGGCGGTGGCGCTCAAGGATCCGGAGAAGGCCTCGAAGAACGCGGGGCTGGTGGGCGACATGGGGCGCCAGGCGCTTACGGAGCTGCGGGAGATGCTGGGGGTGTTGCGTACGGCCGAGGGGTCGGCGGGGCGTGGCGCTGCGGCCTCGGGCGCGCCGGAGCGGCTGGCGGCGGTGGCCTCGCAGGCGGGGGCGAAGGCGACGGGGCAGGCGCGGGTGTCCGAGCCGTCCGCGGACGGGGCGTCGGCGTCGTCCGCGGTGGCCGATGGCTCCGGCCCCGGGGCGGCGGCGTCGCCGGTGTCCGGGGCGGGGGACGCGGATGCCGAGGGGCCGTGTCTGACGGAGCTGGCGGATCTGGTGGGCCAGTCCCGGGCGGCCGGGATGGCGGTCGAGCTGACGGTGGACGGGCCTGCCGAGGAGGCGGCCGCGGAGGACGGGCCCGCGGGGGAGGGGGCGCCGGCCGTGGCCGGGCGCCGGTATGCGGCGCGGGTGGAGCGGACCGTGTACCGCGTGGTGCAGGAGGCGCTCACGAATGTGCACAAGCATGCGCCGGGCGCGCGGGCGCGGGTGCGGCTGGCGCACCGGGACGGCGAGCTCGCCGTGCAGGTGGAGAACGGGCCCTGCGAGGGCGGCGCGGCCGATGCGGGGCTGCCGAGCGGCGGCAACGGCCTGGTGGGGATGCGGGAGCGGGTGACGGCGCTGGGCGGCGTGTTCGTCTCGGGGCCGACGGAGGCGGGGGGGTTCCGGGTGTCAGCGGTGCTCCCGGCCGCAAGGCCGGCCATCGACTGAGCGGGTCGCCTTCGGCGGGAGCGGGGTGGGGTGGGTTGTGGGGTGGGGCCCCGGCTGGGTGGTGGGGGGCGGGTTGGGGGCCTCCGGGGTGGGTGTTCGGACTGCTTCGCTTTACGTCCGAACACCCACCCCTCCGGCCCCGCCCCCGCCGGAGGCGGGAAAAGAACCCGGGAAAACCGCGGCGTCAGCCGTACGCCGTGAAGGCGAGCCGACTAGGCCTCGTCCCCAGCACCAGCGTGCCGAGCGCGCTGTCGAGGTCGGGGCCCAGGTACCAGTCGCCGGTGTGGTCGAGGCTGTAGACGCGGCCTTCGGCGTCGATGGCGAGGGTGGCCTGGCCGTAGGTGGTGCCGTTGGTGGTGAGTTCTTCGCGGCCGAGGGGGGCCACGTCGGTCTCCAGTGCGCGGCCGAGGTCGCCGAGGGTGCGGGCGAGGTGGAGCCCGTGCAGGGGGTTGATGGCGAACGGGGTGGGGGCGATGTGGCGCCCGGGGCCGGGGCCGGCGATGCGCAGGTCGCCGAATTCGGCCCAGGCCTCGACGGCGGCGGCGAAGACGGTGTGGCGGTGGCCGGCGGGGGAGACGTGGGCGCGGAGGGTGTCGGCCCAGTGTTCGGCCTGCTGTATGTCCCAGCGGCCGGGTTGCCAGCCGGCTTCCTGGAGGGCGACGTCGACGGCGGCGGGGAAGCGGGTCGAGTCGGCGCGGTCGTGGGCCGGGGTGCGGGGGCCGGGGGTGGTGGGCGGCATGGTGGCGGTCAGCTTCCTGTGGGCGCGGTGCCGCTGATGGGCATGACGCCGAAGTGGGCGAGGAGTGCGTCGCAGGAGCGACAGGGCGGGGCGTAGCTGCCGTGCTGGGGGTCGCCGTCCTCGCGGATGTGGCGTGCGGTGATCTTGGAGTGTTTCAGGGAGCGGCGGGCTTCGCCATTGGTGAGGGGTTTGCGGGAGGCGCGTTTGCCGCGGTTGCCCTCGACGGCGGTGAGGTGACGGGAGAGCAGGACGGCTTCGGGGCAGCGCCCGGTGAAACGTTCGCGCTGTGCGGTGGCGAGGGCGTCGAGGAAGTCCTGGACCAGCGGGTGCAGCGCGGGGGGCTGTTCGGCCTTGCTCGCGGTGCAGGTGAGGGTTTGTCCGCGTACGGACAGGGCGGCGCCGATGGTGGGGAGGATGCCGTCGCGGCGGTGGTGGAGGGCGGGCGCGCGATGGTCGTCGGTGATGCCGCTCCAGCCGATGCGTGGGTCGCCGGCGGCGGTGCGGGGATCGCCTGCGGCTGAGTTGTGGTGGCGTGCGGTGGTGCTCATGGTGGTGCTTTCCCTCCCCGAATCCCCGTGGTGCTGGGGGTCTCCCCGCCAAAGGTGGGGGAGGGTCAGCCTGCCAAATGTGCTGGGTGTTGCGGTAGTCGGGCGGCCTGTCGGCGATGTCACGGTGAGCTGACGGGGCGTCGGGCGCGGCGGAACCGGGCTGGTGGGCGGGGTGGTGCGCGGGGGGCTCGGGGGTGGTGTGCCGGTGGGTGACGCCGGTGTGTCGCGGGGCTGACGTGTGGGGGCAGGCGGGCGGGGGCGGGTGTTGCGGTACGGCATAGGCTGTGCCCCAAAGCCAGCTTCAGCCAGGGGGCAACCGCGATGACGACAGGTCGGCAAGGGCTGGGGGCACACCCCGGCCCCCAGGTGGTGGGAGGTACCGCCCCACCGAATGCGGCCTATGCCGGACAGGTCGTGCATTTTCCGGACCCGGTCCGCGCCACGCGGTACCCCGCCGGGGTGCGGATGGACGCCCGCGGTTTCCCGGAGTTCTCGCCGTACGCCCGCGCCGCGGCGGAGATCGCCGAGCCGCCGGAGGGGTTCGGCGTCGATGAGCTGCGGCTGACGGACTATGTGTCGGCGAACGCGGCCCTGCACGCGCAGGGGCACGAGCTGTGGATAGATGTGCCGGCCGTGGCGACGCCGCACGGCTGGACCTGGCATCACGTGGCCGGTACCCGGCGGATGGAGCTGATCCCGGTCGAGGTGAAGGCGCTGTTGCGTCATCACGGCGGGCTGGCGACGGCCGCGGTGGCGCACGACCGGCGTGGTACCCGGCCGCTGCAGGAGACCCGGCCGGCGCATTTCGGGCTGCCGCACCGTGATCTGTCGGTGGGTGAGGAGCAGGTGGCGCAGGCCGAGGAGGCGTTGGGCTATCGGCTGCCGGGTGCCTACCGCTCGTTCCTGAAGGCGGCGGGCGGCTGCGCTCCGGTGGGCGCGGCGCTGGACGCGGAGTTGGGGCTGCTGGTCGACCAGCCGTTCTTCACGGTGCGCGATGACGCGGCGGTCAACGACCTGCTCTATGTGAACAAGTGCCTGCGGGACCACTTCACCAAGGACTACCTGGGCGTGGCGTTCGTCCAGGGTGGTGTGATCGCGGTGAAGGTGCGCGGCGAGGCGCTGGGTTCGGTGTGGTTCTGCCCGTACGACGATGCGCGGGATCAGGACGGCTGGACGGTGCAGGAGCGGGTGGAGCGGCTGCTGTTGCCCTGCGGCGCGGATTTCGATGACTTTCTGCAGCGGCTGGTGGGCAATCCGCCGGAGCTGGACACCGTGGCGAACCTGATGGTCGACGGCGGTTTTGCGTACGCGGTTGCGGTGGGGAGCTGAGCACGGTGGTGACGTTCGCGCAGGCGCAGGAGCGCGCGGAGCTGTGGGTGAACGGTGAGGTCCCGGCGCCGATGCATCGTGAGGTGCGGGTGCGGGAGTTCGATCTGGGCTTCGTGGCCTGGGCCGAGGACCGGGAGGGTGGTCCGTCGACGGATGGCGGACGGGCCCGGATGGTGATCGCGCGGGACAGTGGGGAGACGACGCTGTGGCCGGGGCTGCCGGTGGGTGAGGTGATCCGGCGTTACGAGGAGGCGTACGGCGCCCCCGCGGACGGCGGGTACGGCGCGGCCGAGGCGCCGCCGCAGCGGATCGACCTGGAGGCCACGTCGTTTCTGCTGACGCCGCCGGAGTGGCTGCAGGAGGCGGCGGACACGATCGGCGGGCCGGGCCGGCGGGGGGCCGGGGGTACGGGTGCCGGGAGTACGGGTGCCGGGGGTGCGGGCGCCGCGGGTGCTGCGGGTGCGGCGCCGGCGGCTTCCCCGGCGGTTTCCCCCGAGGCTTCTCCGTCGCCCGCGCCCGCGCCCGCGTCCGATGCCGCGCCCGCGTCCGCTGCCGCGCCGTCGGCTTCGGACGCCTGGGCGGGCGTGAACGTCAACGGCGCCGAGGGCGCGGCCGCCCCCGCGGGTGAGGAGGCGCCGGGGGCGCCGACGCCGTGGGCCGGGGCGGACACGACCGCCGGCGCGGGGGGCGAGGACCGCTCGGTGGGGCTGCCCGCGACGGTCTTCGCGCCGCCGCTGGCCGGTTTCGACGAGGAGGACGACGCCCCGCAGGTGCCCCGTGCCCGGCCGGAGGCGAAGACCGAACTGCTGCACGGCGGCAGTCAGTTGCCGCGTACGCAGGTGGCGCCCGCGCTGGACCTGCCGGACCAGGCCGGGCCCATTGCCGGGCCCGGTGCGGGTCCCGGGGCAGGCCCCGGGGCCGGTCCCGCGGCCGGTCGGACGCGCCCGGCCGGCGGGCCGGAAGGCGTCCCCCTGCCGCCGCCGATGCCTGCCGCGCCGCCCGCCGCCGCGGGGCTGCCGGATCTGCCGCCGCCGTCCGGCCCGCCGGTCGTCGACGTACCGCCGCCGCCGGGTGCCGCTGCGCCCGGTCCCGGGACGCCGCCCGCGCCGCCCGCGCCGCCCGTGCGCGGCGGGGACGCCGGGGTGCATGCCGCGGCGACGATGCTGGCCGATGGTGCGTCCCTGCCCGGTAACGCCGCCGCCGGTCCGCCGCCGCCTCCCGGCGTGTCCCATCCCGCCGCTACGGGCGACGCCGGGGCGCGCCCGTCCGGCGGGCCCGCGGCGCCCGGTCCCGGTGCGTCCGGCGCCCCGGCCGGTGGCTACGTACCGACGCAGATGGTCTCGCAGCTGGATGCGGCGGAGCTGGATCTCAGTGCGGTGGACGGGCCGGGCGGGACGGGTGCGACTGGTGGCCCCGACGGGGCCGGCGCTTCCGGTTCCGCTTCCCCTTCCGGCGGCACGGGATCCCCCGCCGCGGGTGGTACCGGTGGCGGTGGGGTGCATGCCGCGGCGACGATGCTCGCCGACGGTGCGTCGCTGCAGGCCGGTCTCGCGGGTGCCGGCGGTCCGGGTGCCCACGGGCCGGGCGGCGGAACCGGTGGCCCCGGTGTGCCGCCGCCCGCGCCTCCCGGCCCGCCCGGTGCGCCCAAGCCTCCCGGCCCGCCCGGCAGGCCCACCGCGTCCGCGGGCGGCCGGGGCTCCGGCAGCCCGGACGGCCCGCCTCCGCCGCCGCCCTCCGCACCACCCGCCGCGGGTGGCGCCGGTGGCGGTGGGGTGCATGCCGCGGCGACGATGCTCGCCGACGGTGCGTCGTTGCAGGCCGGTTTCGCGGGTGCCGGCGGGGCGGGCGCCCACGGGCCCGGTGGCGGTACCGGTGGCCCCGGTATGCCGCCGCCGGCCGGCCCCGTCGCCCCGCCCCAGGCGCCGCCCGGCCGGCCCGCGCCCCCGCAGGGACCGCCCGGAGCCCAGCAGGGCCCCGGCGGCAGTGGCGCGTACGGCTATCCGCAGGCGCCCAGCGGTCAGCCGACCGTGGGACCGGGCTATATGGCCGTACTGAGCTATCGCGCGCCGGACGGCTCCGAGCAGAAGATCGTGCGCCGCTCGGCGCCCGGCACGCCGCATCCGGAGTGGCAGCTGCTGCACGAGCTGCGCGGGATGAACGTTCCCCCGCAGCAGGTGCTGGAGCTGCACACGGAGCTGGAGTGCTGCGATCTGCCGGGTGGCTACTGCGCCCGGATGATCCGGGAAACCTGGCCGCAGGTGCGGATCAGCCACACCGCCGCCTACGGCAGGGACCATGCCTCGCGCCAGCAGGGCGTACGGCATCTCGTCGAGCATCAGGGCGAGTTGCACCAGGTCGCGGACGGTCCGGCGCGGCCGGCGCCGGTGCGGGTGCCGTTGCCGCATCCGTCGCAGGTGCAGCCGGTGCCCCCGGTGCCGCCGCAGGCGATCGGACAGGAGCTGGAGCAGGCGTTCGGGCCGCAGGGGATCTTCCGTTTCGATCAGCGGGCGGTCTCCCGGCACGGCGTGCCCGAGGTGGTGGCGCAGACGCTGGTGTGGTCCGGGCTGCCGGTCGACTTCGGGCCGTTCTTCTGGGCGCAGGCGCAGCCGGGCCGTCCGGTGCCGACGCTGGCGGAGCTGGCGGCGGAGCGGATGGTGCAGCCCGCCTCGGATGCCGGGTCGTATCTGGTGATGGGCAATGACTTCGGCCGTCAGCTGTGTGTGCAGTACGGGACCGCGCACATCGTGGCGGTGCCGATGGAGGCCGGCCTTGGCGGTGCGCCCGCGACGCCGCAGTTCGTGAACTCCGGTCTGCCGGAGTTCGTGCGCGCTCTGGCGATGCTGGGGCGGATGTGGCGGCTGCGGTACGGGCTGACGCCCGAGCAGGCGGGCCGCTGGACCGTCGACTTCCAGGCGCAGCTGGTCGCCCTGGACCCGCCGGCGCTGGGTTCGCCGGAGACCTGGTGGTCGGTGCTGCTGGAGCAGATGTGGGACGGGCTGCTGTAGGGGCGGTGACGGCGCTCCCCGGGGGGCGGCGGGCTCCGCGGTAGCGGCATGGTCAGGGCGTTCGACGAGCGGGACGCGTCGGGTGCCCCGACCATGCGTATATGGGCCGTCCGATACCCCCGTTGTCGCAGCCGCCGTCGTCGACGCCGGCGACGCGGTACCGGGCGGGGCGCCCGCGCTGGTGGCACCGGCGGCGGACGGCCAGGTCGCTGCGCGGTCCCGGCCCGCCCCGGCGCCGCTGGGCGTGGCTCGTCTGGCTCCTGGTGTCGCTGCTGGTGCTGGCCGTGGTGGTGGTCGTGATCGGGGCCTGGCTGTATGTCTCGGCGGGGCGGCAGCTGCGGCACAAGGACGCGCTGGCCGACTACCCAGGGCGGCCGCCCGCGGGCAAGGGCACGAATTGGCTGCTGATCGGCTCGGACAGCCGCAGCGCGCTGACCCCGCAGCAGCGCAGGGAACTGCACGTCGGCAACAACGAGGTGCGGAACACCGACACGATCATGGTGCTGCATTACGGCGATCACGGACCGTCGCTGGTCAGCCTGCCGCGTGACAGCTATGTGCCGATACCCGGCCACGGCAGCCGCAAGATCAACGAGGCTTATGCGGACGGCGGGCCCCAGCTGCTCACCCGAACGGTGGAGCAGGCGACCGGGCTGCGGATGGAGCACTATGCCGAGGTGAATTTCCTGGGGTTCGTGCAGGTCGTAAACGCCCTGGACGGTGTGCGGCTGTGTCTGGACAAGCCGCTGCGGGACGAGAAGTCGGGGGCCGACTTCTCGGCGGGCTGCCGGCGGATGAACGGCACCCAGGCGCTGGCGTACGTACGGGCCCGGTACACCGACCCCGACGGTGACCTCGGACGGGTGAAGCGCCAGCGGCAATTGCTCGGTGCGGTGGCCGACGAGATGGCTTCCCCGGACGTCCTGCTCGATCCGTCCCGGCTGCAGCGGGTGCTGCACACCTCGCTGGCGGCGCTGACCGTGGACCGGGGGGCCGACATGGCGCGGGTGCTGGATATGGGCTGGTCGATGAAGCAGATCGCCGGGGGCGGCGGGACGGCGACGACGGTTCCGGTGGTGCGGCCCGGGGTGATGGTGAGCGGTGTGGGGTCGGTGCTGCAGTGGAACGAAACCGGGGCGAGGCGGTTGTTCCAGGCGCTGCGCGCAGATGATCGGATTCCGACTTCTGGCGATAAATAACGCATCCTGGTGGGTGGGTTGGACGGGGTGTCGCGAGGCTGCGGCGTTCGGTGCGATCCGCGGGAAGTGCGGGTCACTGCACGGGGCTGCACGGAATCATGCGAAATGAAGCGGAACGCTGCGGGTCGCGCGGCTGCTGTGCGCGGCGGAGAGGGGCTTGAGGGATGAGTGCATCGGTTTCGCCTCACGGGTTCGAGGCCGTACGAGGGCGTGGCTACCGGCCGGAGGATGTGGACCGCCGGGTCACGGGGCTCTCGGTGGACCGCGACTCCTGCTGGGAGCGCGCCGCACGGCTCACCGTCCTGAACAACCAGATGGAGGCCGAACTCGCGGAGCTGCGCGCCTATCTGGCGCAGCAGCCGCCGCAGACGTATGAATCGCTCGGCAGCGAGGCCCGGCTGATCCTGACGACCGCGGAGTCCGAGGCGGCCCGGCTGCGGGCCGAGGCGGAGCAGGCGGCCGAGCGGATGCGGGGCGAGGCCGCCGTCCATGCGGACGACGTCCGGGACGCGGCCGAGCGGGCGGCCCATGCGCTGCGGGCCGAGGCGGATACCCGGGCCCGGCGCACGGAGCGGGCCGCGCGCGGCGAAGCCACCGAACTGGCGGCCGTCGCTGCCGAGGACGCCGAGCGGCTGCGGAGCGAGGCGGCCGAGGGGCTGGCGGAGGTGCGGCGGCGCACCGCGCAGTTGCTCAGCGACCAGGAGCAGCGGCAGGCGGACGAGTGGGACGCGGCCGGGCGGGAACTCGCGGCGCTGGAGGCGGAGACGGACCGGTGCGTCGCGGAGCTGGACGCCCGCGGGAAGGCCCTCCGCGCCGACGCCCGGCGGCTGTATGCGGAGGCGGAGGAGACCGCCCGGCACCGTCAGGAAGACGGCGAGGACCGCGCCGCCGGGCTCCTGGCCCGCGCCCGCGCGGAGGAGGAGCGCATCGAGCGGGCCACGGAGCGGATCCTGCGCCAACACGACGCGGAGCGCGAAGAGGTGCGCATCCATATGACCCATGTCCGCAACAGCCTGGCGGTGCTCACCGGGAAGGCGCCGGTGGCGGAGGGCGGCGACGAGGGCGCCGGGAGTACTCCGGAGGGCGGCGGACGGAACGAGGGCGCCGGCGCCGCCGTCGGTTCCGGCATCGGCTCCGGTCCCGGCTCCGACGAGGACGACACCCTGAAGACGCAGGTGCCCCGTCGGCGCGGCGGCCCGGGCGCCTGACCGCAACCGCCCGCCCCGCCCGGCCCGTCGGCCACTTCCCGCCCGGTTACGTCGCGCCCGGTTACGTCGCCCCCGGCTCCCCCTCGCCCGTCCCGCGGGCGTCCGAGTGCACCGGGAAGCGCCGCGGTGCCAGCAGCAACAGTGCGGCCAGCGCGAGGCCGGCGGCCGCGGCGGCGCCGAGGTAGACGTGGTCGACCGTGGTGTCGACGGCGTGGCGGAGGTAGTCGGTGGCACGGGCGGTGAGGGCGCCGGGGTGCTGGAGGGCGTGGGAGACCGCGTCCAGGTCGCCGGGCAGGCCGGGGCGGATGTCCGAAGGGGCGTGCGCCAGGCGGTCGTTGAGGGTGGCGTTCGCGAGGGCGCCGAAGAGCGCGGCGCCGAGGGACTGGCCGACCTGGCGGCAGAAGAGTATGGAGGCGGTGGCGGTGCCGCGCTCGGCATAGCCGACCGAGGACTGGACCCCGATGATCAGCGGCAGCTGGAAGAGGCCGAGGGCGGCGCCGAGCGCCAGCATGATCAGGGCGGGCTGCCAGGCGGCGCCCGGGTAGGGCAGCAGGGGGAAGGCGAGCAGGACCAGACCGGCCCCGCCGATGCCGAGTGCCGCGCAGGTGCGGATGCCGAGGCGGTTGTAGACGTGGCTGCTGAGGGCGGCCGAGACCGGCCAGCTCAGGGTCATGACGGACAGCACGAAGCCGGCGGCCGTCGGACCCAGGCCCAGCACCGCCTGCGCGTAGGTGGGCAGGAACACGGTCGGCGCGACCATCAGCAGGCCCAGGGCGCCGAGGGCGAGGTTGACGGCCGAGATGGTGCGGCGGCGCCAGACCCAGCCGGGGATGATCGGTTCCGCGGCCCGGCGTTCGATGAGGACGGTGACCGTGGCGCACAGCGCACTGCCGGCGAACAGCAGCAGCGACGGCGCGGAGTACCAGGGCCAGGCCACCCCGCCCTGGACCAGGGCGGTCAGCAGCAGCCCGCCACAGGCGAAGATCGCCAGCGCGCCGGGCCAGTCGACCCGGGGGCGGCGGGCCCGCCGGCCGTGCCGGTCCCGCTCCGGCTCGGAGAAGTACCGCACGATCAGCCAGAGGGCCACCGCGCCCACCGGCGCATTGACCAGGAAGATCCACCGCCAGTCGGCGCAGGCGGCGAGCAGTCCGCCCAGCGCGGGCCCGGCGACCGAGGAGACGGCCCAGACGCTGGAGAGCCTGGCCTGGATCCTGGGGCGTTCCTTCATCGGGTAGAGGTCGGCGGCGATGGTCTGGACGGTGCCCTGGAGGGCGCCGCCGCCCAGGCCCTGGAGCACGCGGAAGGCGATCAGCGAGGCCATGTTCCAGGCGCCCGCGCAGGCCAGCGAACCGGCGAGGAAGAGCACGATGCCGGTGAGCAGGATGGGCTTGCGGCCGAAGGTGTCGGAGAGCTTGCCGTAGACGGGCAGGGTGACGGTGACGGCCAGCAGATAGCCGGAGAAGAGCCAGGAGAAGACCGCGAAGCCACCCAGGTCACCGACGATCTGGGGAATGGCGGTGGCGATGATCGTCGAGTCGAGGGCAGCCAGCGCCATGGCGAGCATGAGGGCGGCGACGACGGGGCGGCGTCGCGGGTCCGCGGGCGCCGGGCCCGCCGTCCGCGGGGCCTCGCGTGCGCTCTGGCCGGCCGGTCGCGCGCTGTTGCTCACCGTTCCCCCTCCGCGGGACCTTCCGCAGGTCCTTGTATGCTGCACCCTTCCATGCGCGGGGCGGAGTGCGGAACCGCGCATCCGGGCCGGCGGCGACCCGACGGGCCCCTGGGCGTGGCACGCCGGCGGCCCTGGCGCCAGGGGTGTTCCAGATCACAGCAATGCGTGCGCGTGCGGGATTTGCGGGCATCGCATCCCTTTCGTGCATGAGGTTCATTCGGACATAGTGGCCAAAAATGTCCCTTCATCTCTCATGTCAGGTCCCGCGGAATGCGGGGTTCCTTGAGGCGGTGGCCGGGCATTTCCTTTAATTCCCTCTGCGGAGCCGCGCTGCCGCGCTATTTTCCTCCCTGAAGCCGATTTCGGATCGGCTTCCCATGCAGCGGGAAATCGGGGAAGGAAAACAAGTGAACACGATGCGGACCTCTTTCGGAGGTGTCGTACTGGCCGGTGTCCTCGCCCTGGGGACGGCGGCGCCCGCGCTCGCCGAGGCGCCGGCGAAGACGGCGGTCACGACCGGACCGTCCGCCGTGGCGCGGCAGATCTCCGCGGCGGACGTGGCCGGTCCCGCGGTCGGCGGGGCGTACCGGCTGGCGAAGCTCAAGTCGCTGACCAGCAAGGGGCAGGCGTCCCGGGACGCCTGGTTCAAGTACCTCGGGCTGTACCGCTCGGGCTCGAACTACTTCCGGTTCAACTGGAGCACCAACGGCTGCAACAGCTCGCCGGAGAAGCTGCCGGGCGGCTACGACTTCACCTACTCCTGCCACCGCCACGACTTCGGTTACCGCAATTACAAAACAATTGTGGGGAAGGCGGCCTGGCGCCGGGACCACAAGAAGCGCATCGACGACGTATTCCTGCAGGACATGCGCCAGGCCTGCCAGTACAAGCCCTGGGCCGACCCGCTCACCCCGGCGATGCGGAAGAAAATGAAGGCCGCCTGCCTCAAGAGCGCGGACAAGTACTACGCCGCGGTCCGGGTCCTCGGCTGACCGGTACCGCTCCCGGCTGACGGCTCGCGCCGCGGCCGGGAACACCGCCCCGGCGCGCGCTGTCCGCCGCGCCGGGGCCCTCCCGGGCTTGCGGCCCGCCCGGGTGGCGGGCGGGCGTACGCTTGGCAGCCCCGGCCCGTGAGACGTGTCGGGCTGCTGCGTTGTTCGCCTCGCTGGGACGGAATCTTCTGATGAGCCTGACTGGTCTGCTCGACGCCGTCGTACGGGACCCGGCGCTCGCCGAAGCGCTGCAGGCCGCGGCCGACGGGAACCGGCCGCATGTGGACCTGGTGGGGCCGCCCGCCGCCCGCCCGCTCGCGGTCGCCGCGCTGGCGCGGCAGGCCGGACGCCCGGTGCTCGCGGTGACCGCCACCGGCCGGGAGGCGGAGGATCTCGCCGCCACGCTGCGCAGCCTGATGCCGGCCGGCGAGGACAACTCCGTCGTGGAGTTCCCGTCCTGGGAGACGCTGCCGCACGAGCGGCTGTCGCCGCGCTCGGACACCGTCGGCCGGCGCCTGGCGGTGCTGCGCCGGCTCGCCCACCCGCGCGCCGACGACCCGATGGCCGGCCCCGTCTCCGTCGTCGTCGCCCCCATCCGCTCCGTGCTCCAGCCGCAGGTCAAGGGCCTGGGCGACCTGGAGCCCGTGAGCCTGCGCACCGGGCAGAGCGCCGACCTCGAAGAGATCGTCGACGGCCTGGCGGCGGCCGCCTACGCCCGCGTCGAGCTGGTCGAGAAGCGCGGTGAGTTCGCGGTCCGCGGCGGGATCCTGGACGTCTTCCCGCCGACCGAGGAGCACCCGCTGCGGGTGGAGTTCTGGGGCGACGACGTCGAGGAGATCCGCTACTTCAAGGTCGCCGACCAGCGGTCCCTGGAGGTCGCCGAGCACGGCCTGTGGGCGCCGCCGTGCCGTGAGCTGCTGCTGACCGACACCGTCCGGGAGCGGGCGGCGGCGCTCGCCGAGAAGCATCCCGAACTGGGCGAACTGCTCGGCAAGATCGCCGAGGGGATCGCCGTCGACGGCATGGAGTCGCTGGCCCCGGTCCTGGTGGACGACATGGAGCTGCTGCTGGACGTGCTGCCGGCCGGGAGCATGACGCTGGTGTGCGACCCGGAGCGGGTGCGTACCCGGGCCGCCGACCTGGTGGCGACCAGCCAGGAGTTCCTGCAGGCGTCCTGGGCGGCCAGTGCCGGCGGGGGGCAGGCCCCGATCGACGTGGGCGCGGCCTCCCTGTGGGGCCTTGCGGACGTCCGGGACCGGGCGCGCGAGCTGGGAATGATGTGGTGGTCGGTCAGCCCCTTCGCGTCCGGCGAGGAGCTGGAGGGCGACGGCGACACCCTCAAGCTCGGTATGCATGCCCCCGACACCTACCGCGGTGACACCCAGCGGGCGCTGGCCGACACCAAGCAGTGGCTGGGGGACGGCTGGCGCACGCTGTTCCTCACCGAGGGACACGGCCCGGCGGCCCGCACGGTCGAGGTTCTTGGCGGCGAGGGCATCCCGGCCCGCCTCGACGCCGACCTCGCGGAGCTCTCCCCGTCCCTCGTCCATGTCTCCTGCAGCACCCTCGACAACGGCTTCATCGACCCGGACCTCCGGATCGCCGTCCTCACCGAGACCGACCTCTCCGGCCAGAAGGCGGCCGGCAAGGACGGCGCCCGGATGCCGGCCCGCCGCCGCAAGACCATCGACCCGTTGACCCTGGAAGCCGGCGACTTCATCGTCCACGAGCAGCACGGTGTCGGCCGCTACATCGAGATGGTGCAGCGCACGGTCCAGGGCGCCACCCGCGAATACCTCCTCGTCGAGTACGCGCCCGCCAAGCGCGGCCAGCCCGGCGACCGCCTCTACATCCCCACCGACCAGCTGGAGCAGGTCACCAAGTACGTGGGCGGCGAGGCCCCCACCCTGCACCGGCTCGGCGGCGCCGACTGGACCAAGACCAAGGCGCGCGCCAAGAAGGCCGTCAAGGAGATCGCCGCCGACCTCATCAAGCTGTACTCCGCGCGGATGGCGGCGCCCGGCCACACCTTCGGCCCGGACACCCCCTGGCAGCGCGAGCTGGAGGACGCCTTCCCGTACGCGGAGACGCCTGACCAGCTCTCCACCATCGCCGAGGTCAAGGAGGACATGGAGAAGTCCGTCCCCATGGACCGCCTGATCTGCGGCGACGTCGGCTACGGCAAGACGGAGATCGCGGTCCGCGCCGCCTTCAAGGCGGTCCAGGACGGCAAGCAGGTGGCGGTCCTGGTCCCGACCACGCTGCTCGTGCAGCAGCACCTCGGCACCTTCACCGAGCGCTATGGCCAGTTCCCGGTCAACGTCCGGGCGCTGTCCCGCTTCCAGACCGACGGCGAGGCCAAGGCCGTCATCGAAGGGCTGCGCGACGGCTCCGTCGACCTCGTCATCGGCACCCACCGGCTGTTCTCCTCGGAGACCAAGTTCAAGGACCTGGGCCTGGTCATCGTCGACGAGGAGCAGCGCTTCGGCGTCGAGCACAAGGAGCAGCTGAAGAAGCTGCGCGCCAACGTCGACGTCCTGACCATGTCCGCGACGCCCATCCCGCGCACCCTGGAGATGGCGGTGACGGGCATCCGCGAGATGTCCACGATCACCACCCCGCCCGAGGAGCGCCACCCGGTCCTCACCTTCGTCGGCCCCTACGAGCAGAAGCAGATCGGCGCCGCCATCCGCCGGGAACTCCTGCGCGAGGGCCAGGTCTTCTACATCCACAACCGCGTCGAGTCGATCGACCGCGCCGCCGCCCGGCTCCGCGAGATCGTGCCGGAGGCCCGTATCCAGACCGCCCACGGACAGATGGGTGAATCGCAACTGGAGCAGGTCGTCGTCGACTTCTGGGAGAAGAAGTTCGATGTGCTGGTCTCGACGACGATCGTCGAATCGGGCATCGACATCTCCAACGCCAACACCCTGATCGTCGAGCGCGGCGACAACTTCGGCCTCTCCCAGCTCCACCAGCTGCGCGGCCGGGTGGGCCGCGGCCGCGAGCGCGGCTACGCCTACTTCCTCTACCCGCCGGAGAAGCCGCTGACCGAGACCGCCCACGAGCGGCTGGCGACCATCGCCCAGCACACCGAGATGGGTGCGGGCATGTACGTCGCCATGAAGGACCTGGAGATCCGCGGCGCGGGCAACCTCCTCGGCGGCGAGCAGTCCGGCCATATCGCCGGCGTCGGCTTCGACCTCTACGTACGGATGGTGGGCGAGGCGGTCGCCGACTACCGCGCCTCCCTGGAAGGCGGCGTGGAGGAGGAGCCCCCGCTCGAGGTCAAGATCGAGCTCCCCGTCGACGCCCATGTCCCGCACGACTACGCCCCCGGCGAGCGGCTGCGCCTGCAGGCCTACCGCGCCATCGCCTCCGCCTCCTCGGAAGAGGACATCGCGGCCGTCCGCGAGGAGCTGGCCGACCGCTACGGCAAGCTGCCCGAGCCCGTCGAGAACCTGCTGCTGGTCGCCGCACTGCGGATGCTCGCCCGCGCCTGCGGGGTCTCCGATATCACACTCCAGGGCTCCAACATCCGCTTCGGCCCGGTGGAGTTGCGTGAATCGCAGGAGCTGCGGCTCAAGCGGCTCCACCCCCGTACCGTCCTCAAGCCGGCCACCCGTCAGATCCTGGTGCCGCGCCCGGCCACCGGCAAGATCGGCGGCAAGCCGTTGGTGGGGCGCGAGCTGCTGGCGTGGGTGGGGGAGTTCCTCACGACCATTTTGGGCTCGTAGCCCCTTTGGGCTCGTAGCCCCGCTTCTCACGTTGTTGGGTGCGGCGCCGTTCGCCTTTTTGGGCTCGTAGCCCCGCTTCTCACGTTGTCGGGTGCGGCGCCGTTCGCCTCCGGCGGGGTGGGGTGGGGTTTGGGCGGGGGCCGCGCTTGCTCTGTGGTGGGTGCCGGTGGCGGGCCTCCGGGGCCTGTGTGGTGGACTGCTTCGCTTTACGTCCACCACACAGGCCCCTCCGGCCCACCACCTCCCGTCCGGTGTGGCGGCCCCCGCCCGGTGGGGGTGAAGGTTTTAAAAGCCAGAAGCTTGGCCGCGTCGTGGCGTAGCTGATGCTTGGGGTCTTTGGTCTTTTTGTTCACCCCCGCCGGGGTGGGGCCCCATAAACGGCGGGAGGGGGCGGGGCCGGAGGGGTGGGTGTTCGGACGTAAAGCGAAGCAGTCCGAACACCCACCCCGGAGGCCCCGAACCCGCCACCCACCACCCAGCCGGGGTCCCACCCCACACACCCGCCCCGCTCCCGCCGAAGGCGGGAAAGGACAACAGAAAGAAAGACGGCGGATCACACGGCAACGTGGGCGGCGATCCGCCGCGCGCACGCGGTCGGGGTCACGGAGGTCGTGTCGACCTCCAGGTCGTAGCGGACGCCCCGGTGGACCAGCGCCGCCTGGGCGGCGGCCATGCCCACCACCCGGTCCCCGCGGGCGCGTTCGCGAGCGGTGGCGGTGCCGGGGTCGCAGTGGACGCCGACCCACAGCACCTTCAGGCCGTCCAGCGCCCGGTGCCAGCGGTCCTGGCCCGCGCCGCCGTCCAGGAAGACCTCGTCGAGGATGATGCCGGTGCCGGCCCGGGCCATCTCCGCGATGCCGTGCAGCCAGCCGGTCTGCAGTGCGCGGAACGCGGGCCCGACGGTGACCGTGCCGTCGGGGGCGAGGACCAGCCCGTCCGGGGAGGTCATCAGCGCGGGCGGCAGGGCAGCGATGAAGGTGTCGATGCCGAAGGTCAGCCAGGGGCGGGGCAGGGTCTCCTGCAGGGCCCGGGCGAGGGTGGAAGTGCCCGCGCTGGAGCCGCCGTTCAGGACGATCACATCGGTGGTCATCGCGGTACCGTACGCGTTCAGCGGGCGGATGTCCGGTGAAATACCAGCAGGTCCCCGGCGCCGCCCAGGATGACGTAGGTGGACTTGGGGTGGCGGGCGGCGGCGTCCGCCAGTGCCTGGCGCGGGGTGCGGTTGTCGCGGAGCTGCACGGCGACGTACTCCGGCGACAGACCGCCGGTGTCGCCGATCCAGAAGGCCCGGGTCCGGCCGGCCAGGCGGCTCAGCGGCCGGATGTCGGACTCCACGCTCGCACCGTCGGGTATCCGCGCCAGCAGCTTCTCGGCGGCGATGGCGTCCGGCGGGGTGCGGTAGGTGGCGCCTTCGGTGAGGCGGGCCAGTGGCAGCGTGGTGGTCAGTGCGAGGGCCACGGCCACCACGGCGGCCGGCAGATGGTGCGCGTACGAGCGCAGCCAGGGCCGGGCGGAGACCCGGGCCCCGGGCAGGGCGTCGATCAGGGCGAGGAAGACCACCGGCATCAGGACGGCGTTGTAGTGCCAGTCGGTGCCCCAGTAGTGGGGCTCGTGGGACAGGAAGCGCCAGCCCAGCGTGGGCAGCGCGACCAGCAGCAGCGGGGAGCGCAGCGCGAGCAGGCCGGTGGTGGGCAGCAGCACCCACAGCGTGGTGCGCACGGCCGTGACGAGCGGGATGGTGAGGCCACCGCCGTCGGCGCCGAACTTGCTCCAGTAGTCGTACGAGCCGGAGCCGTTGAACCCCGGTATGAGCACGCCGAGGGTCACGGCGGTGGCGCTGAGGCCGAACGCGACCAGGCCGATGGCCAGCGGACTGGCCCGCCGGGTACGGATCAGGGCGAGCGCACCGATGACGGCCGCGGTCACCCCCAGGTCCTCCTTGACCAGCACCAGCGGCGCGGCCCAGCACACCACCGCGGTCCACCGCCCGCGCAGCACCGCTTCGAGCGCGAAGGCGATCAACGGCAGGGCGAAGGCGATCTCGTGGAAGTCGAAGTCGACGGCCTTCTGCACGCCCCAGGACGTGCCGTAGGCGACGCCGATCGCCAGGCCGGGGACGCGGCCCAGCGTGCGGGCGGCGGCGCGGGTGACCGGTATCGCGGACACCGCGACGAGCGCGGCCTGCGCGAGCAGCAGGGTCAGCGGGGAGGGGAACAGCCGGTAGAACGGGGCGAGCACGATCAGTACGGGACTGAAGTGGTCACCGAGGATGTTGGTGCCGGGGCCCTTGAGGTCGACGATCGGCGCCTGGAAATGGGCGTAGCCCCGTATGGCCTGCTCGAAGATGCCCAGGTCCCAGGAGGACGCGGACAGGGTGCGGAAACGGTGGAGCGCCAGCAGCGCGAACGCGACGAAGAAGAACCCCGCCGTCCAGTACGGGTCGAAGCGAGGGGCGCGTAGGGGGGCGGTCCGGGTGCGCAGCCGGTGCGTGGTGCGCCGCAGCCGGCCGGGCCGGTCCGGTGGCGGTGCGCCGGTGGCCGCGGCCTCGTGGCCGGCCGGCGACGGGGCGGACCGGGGAGCCGGTATGGACCCGGACGGGGTAGCGGTCCGGGGTGGCGGCACGGCGCCGATGTCCTCCCGAAGAATCCGTCCGGGGGCGCCCCCAGCCGTTACTGCGGCCGTGTCCATGCGGATCCTCACTCTCAACTGTCGAAAAGATACTCGAAGCGGAGCCCCGGCCGGCCCGGCCACTGCCGCGACGGCAAGGGCCGGGGTGGCAGGGGACAAGAGGGTGGCAGTGGGTCAGACGCGGGCGCCGGCCGGTCCGTTCCGGAACGGCCCGCCCCTCGGCTCCGGCCGGCTACCGTTCACTGGCGCTTCCACCGGCCGGCGGTCAGCAGACCCCCGAAAGCTGCCCCACGGTCCCTCCCGGCACCCTGTCACGGACCTCACCGGGAGAGGTGACCCGTGCGACCGCGGTACGCGCGAGCAAGGGACCGCCCCGGTCCGACGTGCCCACGTCGTCCTGACCGGAGCAGGGCCGGGGCGAGCCGGTGGGGTCCGGCGCCCGGAAGCGGAACCGTGCCCGTCCCAGATCGTTGGCCGAAGCAGTGGCCTGGGCCACGCCGACTCCATAGCATCGATCCACCAAGGTCGAGACTCCGTCGCACGATCTGCCGGGAGGCCATGTGTTCCGCCGTAGGACAGCGCTCTCCGTATCCGCCACCGCGGGCCTGCTGGCCGCGGCCCCGTTGCTCGCGGCCTGTGGCGGTGATGCCCATCCCGGGGCCGCGGCCATCGTGGACGGGAAGCGGATCACCGTCTCGCAGTTGCAGGCGAAGGTGAAGGATGTCCGCGCCGCGCAGGCCAAGTCGCCGCAGGGCGACCAGCTCATCATGAACACCGGCCGGCTGAGCCTGGCCACCCTCAACGGCATGATCTTCGACGAGGTGCTGGCCCGCGGCGCGCACGATGCCGGGGTGACGGTCACCCGGCGCGACGTCCAGCGGTGGCGGGCGCAGGCGGAGAAGCAGGCCGGCGGCGCAGACCGGCTGAAGGAGATGTGGCTCCAGCAGGGCATCGCCCCCGACGAGATCGACGCCATGGTCCGCAATCAACTGCTGCTCGACGGCGTCGCCCAGCGGCTCGGCGCGGACCGCGGCAAGCCGGAGGGCCAGCAGAAGCTCGCCCAGGCGCTGGCCAAGACCTCCCGGTCCATGGGGATCGATGTCAATCCGCGGTTCGGCAAGTGGGACGACCACCAGGTCATCCTCGGCGAGACCAAGGACCCGTGGATCACCAGGGAGCCGGCGAAGCAGCAGGCCTGAGCTGGCCACCGGCGCCGGTCGTCCACCGGCGCCGGGCGCTGTCGGTGCGGTGCGTTACGTTCGAGGCGTGAACGCTGACGCCTCTGCCGCCGACACCGGCGCCGCAGCCCGCCCCGAGGGCACCGGTACCGGACGCCTGGTCCTGCTCACCACCAGCCACCGGGTCGCCCCCGGACTCCTGTCCTGGCCCGCCTGGCAGGTCCTGCGCGGGGCGGACCGTGTGCTGTGTGCCGACCCGGACCATCCGCAGCTGCCCTATCTGCGGGAAGCCGGCATCGAGGTGGAGACGGCCGCCCCCGCCGCCCGGGAACTCGTCGACTACTGCGTGCCGGGCGACCGTACGGCCGTCGTCCTGACCTCGGCGGACGGCGAGAGCGCGCTGACCGACGGCCTGGCCCGGCTGGCCGGTTCCGGCCGCGAGACCATGCCGGACCTGGAGCTGCTGCCCGGCTCCTACGACCTGCCCGGCGCCCGGCTGCTCGACCTCGTCCAGGTCATGGACCAGATCCGCGCCGCCTGCCCCTGGAGCAGCATCCGTACGCACCGCGACCTCGCCAAGTACGGCATCGAGGAGGCGTACGAGCTGGTCGAGGCCATTGAGGAGGACGACCGCGAGGCGCTGCGCGAGGAGTTGGGCGATGTCCTCCTCCAGGTCGTCTTCCATGCCCGGATCGCCCAGGACGACCCCGACGAGCCGTTCTCCCTCGACGATGTCGCGGGCGGGATCGTCGAGAAGCTGATCCGCCGCCATCCCCATGTCTTCGGGGAGGCGGACGCGGCGACCCCGGAGGACGTCAGGGCGCAATGGCTGCGGGTGAAGGCGGAGGAAAAGCAGCGCGATTCGGTCACCGAGGGCGTGCCGCTGGCCCAGCCCGGTCTGGCGCTGGCGGCGAAGCTCGCCTCGCGCGCCCGCACGGCAGGGCTCGATGTCCCGCCCCCGGCCGGCCAGGGCATCGGGTACGAACTGCTGGCACTGGCGATACGGGCCGAGACGGAGGGCGTGGACCCGGAGGCGGCCCTACGGGCGGCGGCACGGGCCTACCGGGATGCGGTGGTGGCTGCCGAGGGCGAGGCCGGGGCCGTCTGAGACCGGGGCCGTCCGAAGGCGGAAACCGTCCGGTGCCGGAGCCGTCCGAAGCCGTAGCCGCGCCCGTCACGACGTGACCGGAGCGGCCGTTTCGCCGGTGGCCGCCGGTTCCCGCTCCGCGTCGCGGCCCGTCGTCCTGCGGCGGCGCCGCATGCGCTCGGCGAGCCAGAGTCCCGTGACCGTCACCGCCAGCGCGGCGCCCAGTGCGCACGCCCCGCCCCAGCCGGCGACGCCCCACACCACCGACGTCAGTGCCGAACCGACCGCCCCGCCCACGAAATAGCTGGTCATGTAGGCCGAGTTGAGGCGGTTGCGGGCCTCGGGGCGGACCGCGTAGACGAGGTTCTGGTTGCTGATGTGCACCGCCTGCGCGGACAGGTCCAGCACGATCACCCCGGCCAGCAGCGCCGCCAGTGACCAGGTGCCGCCCGCCCCGCCGGCCGCGAGCAGGCCCCAGGAGCCCAGCAGCAGGAAGGCCGCGGTACCGGTGACACGGTGTGCCAGGCCGCGGTCCGCCAGCCGTCCGGCCACCGAGGCGGACAGCGAACCGGCCGCGCCCACCAGCCCCAGCAGGCCGATGGCCGACTCCTGCCAGCCGTAGGCCGGGCCGGACATCAAGAACGCCAGCGCCGTCCACAGCACGCTGAAGCCCGCGAAGGTCAGGGCGCCCAGCGCGCCGCGCCACCGCAGCACCGGCTCCTGGACGAACAGCGCCAGCGTGGAGCGCAGCAGCGCCGGATAGCGCAGCCCGGCGGGGGTGCGCAGGGCGGGCAGCCTGAGCCGCAGCAGCACCGCCATCAGCAGCATCAGCGCCGCGTTGACCCAGTACACGGTGCGCCAGCCGCCCAGCTCGGCCAGGAGACCGGCGGCCGTACGGGCCAGCAGGATGCCCAGCAGCAGCCCGGTCATGACGGTGCCGACGGTCCGGCCGCGTTCGGCGGGCGCCGCGAGGGTCGCCGCGTACGGCACCACGACCTGGGCGGCGACCGAGGTCAGTCCGGTCAGCGCGGTGCCGGTCAGCAGGAGGGCGGCGTTCGGCGCGCTCGCGGTGACGGTGAGGAAGGCCGCGGTCGCCGCGGTCAGGGTGACGGCGAGCCGGCGTCGCTCCAGCAGGTCGCCGAGCGGGACGAGCAGCAGCAGGCCGAGGCCGTAGCCGACCTGGGCGACGGTGACGACCAGCGCGGAGGTGGACGCGGAGAGGTGGAGATCGCGGCCGATGACGTCCAGCAGCGGCTGGGCGAAGTAGTTGCCGGCGACGGACAGTCCGGTGGCGACCGTCATCAGCAGCAGCGTGCCGCGCCCCAGGCCCGGCTGCGGATCCACCGGGCCTTTGGTAACCGCCTCCGGTATGCGCTCGGTCTCCATGACGTGCCCTCCCTGTACTGCCCGCGCTCACGGCGGCGGCGGGCGTCTTTCAGCCTGGGCCCGTTTCATCGATGAGTCCAACACATCATTGTCATCACATCCATCGTGAATGGAGATGGGTGGTCCTAGGATCGGTGGCATGGAGCTCCAGCAGATGCGTTATGTCGTCGCGGTGGCCGAGACCGGGGGGTTCACCCGGGCCGCGGAGCGCTGTCATGTGGTGCAGTCCGCGCTCAGCCATCAGATCGCCCGGCTGGAGAAGGAGCTCGGTGCCCGGCTTTTCGACCGGACCAGCCGCAGCGTCCGGCTGACCGTCGCCGGTGAGGCCTTCGTCCCGGTCGCCCGGCAGGCGCTGGAGGCGGCCGAGCGGGCCCGCGCCGAGGTGGCGGCGGCGACCGGCGAGGTGCGCGGTCGGCTCGCGGTCGGCGCGATCACCACCGTCGCCGCCGTGGATCTGGCCCGTGAGCTGGGCGCCTTCCGGACGCGCTGCCCCGGGGTGCGGATCAGCCTGCAGACCGAGATGAGCGATCAGCTCATCGAGCAGGTGCGGCAGGGCGTGCTGGACGTCGCCTTCGTCGGGCTGGTGCCGCGGGCCCGCGCGGTGGGCGTACGGGAGCAGGAGCTGGCGCGCGGTGAGCTGGTCGCCGTGGTGCCGCCGGGGCATCCGCTGGCGGGTCGGGAGTGGACCACGCTGTCGCGGGTGGCGCGCGAGACGTTCGTCGACTTCACCGCGGGGTCCGCGGCCCGACGGCAGCGGGACGAGGCGTTCCGTGCGGCGGGGCTGACGTCCGAGGTGGCGTTCGAGGTGACCACGGTCGAGTTGCTGGCGAAGCTGGTGCGGGCGGGCTTGGGCGTCGGCATGGTCCCGGAGGCCATCGCCGCCGAGCTGGCCGGGCTGCACACCGTGCGGCTGCGGCCGGCGCCCGAGCGCACCGAGCGAGTGGTGTGGAGCGCTCTCGGCCCGTCGCCGGCGGCCGTGGCGTTCCTGACGGGGCTCGGGGTGGATCCGGCGTAGCGCGGGCGGCCGCCTGGGCCCGGCCGGTGCGCGGGCGCGCCCGGATGTGCCCACCGGTTACGGTCGGAAGGTGCACGACAAGCCCCACGCCCCCGCCGCCGACGCCCCCGCGGGCTGCCCCGCCGCCGCGCCCGCCCCCGAGCTGTTCACCTGGGAGTTCGCCGCCGACCCCTACCCCGCGTACGCCTGGCTGCGGGAGCATGCGCCGGTGCACCGGACCGAGCTGCCCAGCGGCGTCGAGGCCTGGCTGGTGACCCGGTACACCGAGGCGCGGCAGGCGCTCGCCGACGGCCGGCTGTCGAAGAACCCGGTGCACCACAGCGAGGCCGCGCACGGCAAGGGCAAGGTCGGCATCCCCGGTGAGCGCAGCGCCAACCTGATGACGCATCTGCTCAACATCGACCCCCCGGACCACACCCGGCTGCGCCGGCTGGTCTCGAAGGCCTTCACCCCGCGCCGGGTGGCCGCCTTCGCCCCCCGCGTCCAGGAGCTGACCGACCACCTCATCGACCGGTTCGCGGCGAAGGGCGAGGCCGACCTCATCCATGAGTTCGCCTTCCCGCTGCCCATCTACGCGATCTGCGACCTGCTGGGCGTGCCGCGCGAGGACCAGGACGACTTCCGCGACTGGGCGGGCATGATGATCCGGCACGGCGGGGGGCCGCGCGGCGGCGTCGCCCGGTCCGTGAAGAAGATGCGCGGCTATCTCGCCGAGCTGATCCACCGCAAGCGCGAAACCCTCGGCGACACCGCGGAGGCGGACGAGGACCTGATCTCCGGCCTGATCCGGGCCTCGGACCACGGCGAGCACCTCACCGAGAACGAGGCGGCCGCGATGGCCTTCATCTTGCTGTTCGCCGGTTTTGAGACGACCGTGAACTTGATCGGCAACGGCCTCTACGCCCTGCTGCGCCACCCGGCCCAGCGCGAGCTGCTGCAGAAGTCGATCACAGCGGGCGACACCGATCTGCTCACCACCGGCATCGAGGAACTGCTCCGTTACGACGGCCCCGTGGAGCTGGCGACCTGGCGGTTCGCGACACAGGAACTGACCCTGGGCGGGCAGCGGATCGCGAAGGGTGACCCGGTCCTGGTGGTACTGGCCGCCGCCGACCGCGATCCGGCGCGTTTCACCGAGCCGGATGTCCTGGATCTGACCCGTCGTGACAACCAGCACCTGGGGTACGGGCACGGCATCCACTACTGCCTGGGCGCGCCGCTCGCCCGGCTCGAAGGACAGGCCGCTCTGGCGACGCTGCTGACCCGGCTCCCGGACCTCCGGCTCGCGGCGGAACCGGACGCCTTGCGCTGGCGTGGCGGGCTCATCATGCGCGGACTGCGGTCGCTGCCGGTGGAGTTCTCGCCCGAACGCCCTGACCAGTAACAAGGGCAAAAGTGACAGAGAGTCAGGCGCGTGACCTTCGCGTGATCTGCACTACACCGACTTGTAACTACCCGTGACCCCGGCTACCTTTCCACCGACGATCGACGGGCTCCACCCGATCGGCCGAAGCGGTGATGTGGGGGACCGGTGTAACGGTGCGCCTCGTGCGCGACGGCCGGCTGGGTATGCGTCGAACAGCTCGCAGAGCTCGTCGTACAACTCAACCGCCGCGCGAAAGGCATCCGTATGCGTTCCGGGAACGGCCGACACCGTCGACCCCGCCAGGCACCGGCCATCTTTGTCACGGCGGGAGTGACCGGCGCCGGTTTCGCCCTGCCACTGCTCGCCGCGAGTGGCGCCCACGCCGCCGACACCGCGACCTGGGACAAGGTCGCGCAGTGTGAGACCGGTGGCGTCTGGAGCGCGGCTTCGGGCAACAGCTACTACGGCGGGCTGCAGCTCACCCAGGAGATGTGGGACAACTACGGCGGCTCGGCCTACGCCTCACGCCCCGACCTCGCCAGCCGCTCCCAGCAGATCGCGGTGGCCGAGTCGATCCTCGACCACCGCGGCCCGGACGTCTGGTCGAGCTGTGCGGTGAGCGCCGGTCTGACCAAGGACGGCCAGGCGCCGGAGGTCGACCCGGGCAGCACCGCCACCCCCTCGCCCGCCCCGTCGGACGACGGCGGCTCCCCGGACCCCTGGGACTCGTCCGGCACCCCGGACGCGTCCGACTCCGCCGGGACGCACGACCGGCCCGGCGACGAGCCGTCCGATCCGACGCCGTCGCCCGACGGCTCGGACTCCGCCGGGACGCACGAGCCCGGCGACGAGGCCTCAGGACCGGCGACGCCGGGCGGCCGGGCCGACGACCCGTCGCGGTCCACCGGCCCGTCCACCGACCCGTCGCGGTCCACAGGCCCGTCCGATGACCCGTCGCGGTCGGCCGGCCCGTCCGCCGACCCGTCCGAGGGCGGCAGCCGTACGGACACCTCCGGCACGCCGCACAAGACGCCCGCGCAGGGCAAGCACCGCGGCGGTGCGGGCGACGAGGACGCCGACGACGGCGGCAGGTCCTCCGGCGGCCGGCACGCCTCGCGCGGTGACGCCGAGCGCACCGGCCCGGCGGCCGACGGCGACTACACCGTGCGCCCGGGTGACACGCTGTCAGCCATCGCCTCGGCCCACCGGCTGTCCGGTGGCTGGAGCGCCCTCTACGACCGCAACGAGGACGTCATCGGCTCTGACGCGGACCTGATCAAGCCGGGCCAACTGCTCGATCTCGGGCACCCCGCGGGGTAATTCGCCGCCGTTCGACCGCTTTTGGGAAAGTGAGACAAGCGTCTCGTTGACTCGGCTGGACCCCGGTGTGTGCCGTCGCGGTAAACCGGGGTTCACCTGCGGGTATGTGACCCAGTCGTGATCAAAAGCGGTCAACTTGGTTCAGATGGTGGGGTTTGAACCCCAAGCCCATTACTGCTTAACGTCAGGACCGCTCGCCAAAGCGGGCCCTTTGATCACACGCCGAATCCTGCCGGTGATCGGAGGCACTTGACGCGCAAGCGCCGAAGGCAGGAGCGGGGGAACCAAGGTAAGTGCCGGCCCCGCCCGTGAAAGCGGGTCAGCCGGCTTGGGGTGAAGCCACGTGCGCCACGCGCACACGGCCGGGCGATTCTCACAGCCCGAACCCGACAGCTCACCTCGTAGGCGTCGGTGAGGAAACGAACGAACCATGCTGATCATCAAGGGCAAGCACCGTCGTCCCTCCAAGGCCGTCCGCGTCGCCACCCTCGCCGGCATCGCCGGTGCTGCCGTGGCCGTCCCGCTGATGGGTGCCACCTCCGCCTCCGCCGCCTCCGTCTCCACCTGGGACAAGGTCGCCCAGTGCGAGTCCGGCGGCAACTGGTCGATCAACACCGGTAACGGCTACTACGGTGGCCTGCAGTTCTCCAACTCCAGCTGGGCCGCTGCCGGTGGCACCAAGTACGCCGCGCGCGCCGACCTGGCCAGCAAGTCCCAGCAGATCGCCGCCGCCGAGAAGCTTCTGGCCATCCAGGGTCCGGGCGCCTGGTCCTGCGCCGGCGCCGGCAACCTGACCTCCGGCGGCCCCGCGGCCGACGTCGACACCTCCGGCTCCGCGCAGACCAAGTCCGCTCCCCAGCAGGACCAGGGCTCCGCCAAGGCCGAGACGAAGAAGGCCCCGGCCGCCCCCGAGCAGCACGCCTCGCGCTCGACCGAGCGCAAGTCCATGGGCCACGGCAACTACACCGTCAAGGCGGGCGACACCCTCGCCAAGATCGCCAAGGCGCACGGCACCGACTGGAAGTCCGTCTACAAGGCCAACAAGTCGGTCATCGGCGGCAACCCGAACCTGATCTTCCCGGGTCAGAAGCTCAACGTCTGAGTCTCCGCTCACCGGGATCAGGCGGGCCCGAGCGGCGAGCCCCCTTCCCGTGTGAGACCTCCGTGAGACCGCTTCCTGTGTGAGACCGCCCCGCCCGGCGCGCCCTTCCCCAGCGCGTCGCGGCGGGGCTTCTCTCGTCCGGCGCCGTGACCGGGCCGCCGCAGCCGAGGCGGCCGCACGCCGGTGACCGGCGACGATCAAGGTTTTTTCCCATTCAGCGAACAATGCCCTCACATGTCCCGCGAACTGGGCCTTTGGGGAGTATTCCGGGCCGTTCCGTCCCACGGAGCGGGCCAAGGGCGGGCGGACGCACCCCGGGCCGTTAGGCTCATGCGCAGAACGCCAGACACCCACGAAGGAGACAACGTGCCGTCGATCGACGTCGTCGTAGCCCGCGAAATTCTCGACTCGCGAGGTAATCCCACGGTCGAGGTCGAGGTCGGCCTCGACGACGGCAGCACCGGCCGTGCCGCCGTGCCGTCCGGCGCCTCCACCGGCGCCTTCGAGGCCATCGAGCTTCGTGACGGCGACCCGAACCGCTACCTGGGCAAGGGTGTGGAGAAGGCCGTCCTGGCCGTCATCGAGCAGATCGGCCCGGAGCTCGTCGGCTACGACGCCACCGAGCAGCGGCTGATCGACCAGGCCATGTTCGACCTGGACGCCACCGACAACAAGGGCTCGCTCGGCGCCAACGCCATCCTCGGCGTCTCCCTCGCCGTCGCGCACGCCGCCTCCGAGGCCAGCGACCTCCCGCTGTTCCGCTACCTCGGCGGCCCGAACGCGCACGTCCTGCCCGTCCCGATGATGAACATCCTGAACGGCGGCTCGCACGCCGACTCCAACGTGGACATCCAGGAGTTCATGATCGCCCCGATCGGCGCGGAGTCGTTCTCCGAGGCGCTGCGCTGGGGCGCCGAGGTCTACCACACCCTCAAGAAGGTCCTGAAGGAGCGCGGGCTGTCCACCGGCCTCGGCGACGAGGGCGGCTTCGCCCCGAACCTGGGCTCCAACCGCGAGGCCCTGGACCTCATCCTGGAGGCCATCAAGCAGGCCGGTTACGCCCCCGGCCAGGACATCGCGCTCGCGCTGGACGTCGCCGCCTCCGAGTTCTACAAGGACGGCAAGTACCAGTTCGAGGGCAAGGACCGCTCGGCCGCCGAGATGACCGAGTACTACGAGGAGCTGGTCGCGGCCTACCCGCTCGTCTCCATCGAGGACCCGCTGTTCGAGGACGACTGGGCCGGCTGGAAGGTCATCACCGACAAGCTCGGCGCCAAGGTCCAGCTCGTCGGCGACGACCTGTTCGTCACCAACCCCGAGCGTCTGGCCCGCGGCATCGAGGAGGGCTCCGCCAACGCGCTGCTGGTGAAGGTCAACCAGATCGGCTCGCTGACCGAGACCCTGGACGCCGTCGAGCTGGCCCAGCGCAACGGCTTCAAGTGCATGATGTCGCACCGCTCCGGTGAGACCGAGGACGTCACCATCGCCGACCTCGCCGTCGCCACCAACTGCGGCCAGATCAAGACCGGCGCCCCGGCCCGCTCCGAGCGCGTCGCCAAGTACAACCAGCTGCTGCGCATCGAGGAGATCCTCGACGACGCCGCGGTCTACGCCGGCCGCTCCGCCTTCCCGCGGTTCCGCCACGGCAGCTGACCGCACCGGGCCCGCTGCCCGCCCGACCGGGGCAGAGGGCCGATCGGGCGAGGCAACCGCCCAGCACCCCGTACGTCCCCGGCGACGGTCCCGTACCGTTGCCGGGGACGTGCCTGCTTGAAGCAGTCAGGCGTCCGTCAGTGAAGGGGAGACGACGTGCCCGCGGACCGGTTCTCGACCGCGACCCGACTCAAGGCGCTCGGCGAGCAGGCCGCCGCCCGCGTCTACCGCGCCCGCCCGCCCCGCCGCAACCGCCTCACCGGCCGCGCCGCCCTGCTGGCGCTGGTGATGTGCTCCCTGGTGGTCGCCCTCGCGTACCCGATAAGGCAGTACGTCTCCCAGCGCTCCGACATCGCCGACCAGCGCCGTAAGGCCCAGGACGCGGGTGCCGCCCTCGACCGGCTGCGCGAGCAGAAGGCGCGCTGGCAGGACCCCGACTTCGTACGCCAGCAGGCCCGCCGGCATCTGCACTACCTCATGCCGGGCGAGACCGGCTATATCGTCCAGGACGGCTCCGCCACCGGTTTGGCACCGAAGGGGCAGCGAGCGGCGCAGCGCCCCTGGTACGAGAATCTGTGGGACACCGTCGACGCGGCCGACAAGCGGTAGTCCCCGGCTGCCCGTACCGCCGCCCGGCGGCAGCCCGTAGTGTCGGGGCCGGACGGCCGCCCCGCCGCCACCTCACCACTCACCTCACCGAAAGCGCACATGGACACCCCCCGCCCCAGACCGAGCCCACCGAGCCCACCGACGCGGACATCGCCGCCTTCCGGGAACAGCTCGGCCGCCCGCCGCGCGGCCTGCGCGCCATCGCACACCGCTGCCCCTGCGGGCAGCCGGACGTCGTCGAGACGGCGCCGCGCCTGGAGGACGGCACGCCCTTCCCCACGCTCTACTACCTCACCTGCCCGCGCGCGGCCTCCGCGATCGGCACGCTGGAGGCCAACGGCGTGATGAAGGAGATGACCGAGCGGCTGGCGAGCGACCCCGAGCTCGCCGCCGCCTACCGGGCCGCCCACGAGGACTACATCCGCCGGCGGGATGCCATCGAGGTGCTGCAGGGCTTCCCGAGCGCGGGCGGCATGCCGGACCGGGTCAAGTGCCTGCACGTCCTCGTCGGCCACTCGCTGGCCGCCGGGCCGGGCGTCAACCCGCTCGGCGACGAGGCGCTGGCGATGCTGCCGGAGTGGTGGAAGAAGGGGCCGTGCGTGACCCCCTGCCAGGACACCTCCGGCGGCCCGGACGCCCCCGGAGACCGGGACGCTGCCGAAGACCGGGACGCTGCCGAAGGAGACGCCAAGTGAAGCGGGTCGCCGCCATCGACTGCGGTACGAACTCCCTCCGGCTGCTGGTCGCGGACGTCACCGTGCCCGAGGCCTCCTCCGGGCCCGGGGCGGCGGGCGAGCTCAAGGACCTCGAACGCCGGATGGAGATCGTCCGGCTGGGACAGGACGTGGACCGCACCGGGCGGCTGGCGCCCGAGGCGCTGGAACGCACCTTCGCGGTCTGCCGCGAGTACGCCGCGGTGATCAAGGGCCTGGGCGCCGAGCAGGTCCGCTTCGTGGCGACCTCCGCCTCCCGGGACGCGGAGAACCGCGAGGACTTCGTGCGCGGCGTGCGGGACATCCTGGGCGTGGAGCCCGAGGTGATCACCGGCGACCAGGAGGCGGAGTTCTCCTTCATCGGGGCCACCAGGGACCTCACCGGCCGTGCGGACTTGACACGGCCCTTCCTGGTGGTCGACATCGGCGGCGGCTCGACCGAGTTCGTGCTCGGTACCGACTCCGTCCGCGCCGCCCGCTCGGTCGACGTCGGCTGTGTCCGGATGACCGAACGGCATCTGGTGCACGGCGGTGAGGCCCACCCGTCTCCCGGCCACCGCCCCTCAACGAGTGCTGCGCACGCCTCTCTCACCGACCCGCCGACCCCGGGGCAGATCAGCGCCATGAAGGCCGATATCGCCGCGGCGCTGGACCGGGCCGCGGAGACCGTCCCGCTGGACGAGGCCGCCACCCTCGTGGGCCTGGCCGGCTCGGTGACCACGGTCGCCGCGATCGCGCGGGGCCTGGAGGGGTACGACTCCGGGGCCATCCACCACTCGGTGATCTCCCTCGCCGAGGTCCGCGAGATCACCGAGCGCCTGCTGACCTCCACCCATGCCGAGCGCGCGGCCATCCCCGTGCTCCACCCGGGCCGGGTCGATGTGATCGGCGCGGGTGCGCTGGTGCTGCTGTCGGTCATGGAGCGGACCGGCGCCGAGAAGGTCATCGCGAGCGAGCACGACATCCTCGACGGCATCGCCTGGAGCCTCGCCGGCTGAGGGCGACGGAGAAGCGGCAGAGGCCGGCAACGGCCTCTGCCGAGGAGCCTTTTGAGCGGGCGTGATGCCCGTCTGAGCGCACTTCAGGGGGCTCGGGAGGGCTTCACGGAGGGTACCGCGGAGAAAGTTCGTGAAATCCTTCACATGAAAAAGCCTCCCGTTGGACGAACAATCTGATCGTCCGACCCTCATTCGAAGGCTCCAGGGCGTCTCGACCCGGAAAATGCGCGGCGGCCGGTGCGCGGGCGGCGCGCTGACGCAGGCGGTGGTTCACCCGCCCGGCGGGCGACAATCCCTGATCAACAGGGGTCTCCAACGCCTCGCGTCACACGGTGGTTCCGGATTGGACTATGGCGTCGGTCACGGAGCCGGCGGAGTGTAGCAGATGCCCCTTGCTTGCTTGTGAAGGGGCTCACGAGCGACCCCCCATGTGGGGGTGGATACTCGATTGCATGAGCACCACGGAGCGTCCCAGGATCCTCGTTGTAGGCGGTGGGTACGTAGGCCTGTACGCGGCACGTCGCATCCTCAAGCAGATGCGGTACGGCGAGGCGACCGTCACGGTCGTCGACCCGCGCTCGTACATGACGTACCAGCCCTTCCTCCCCGAAGCTGCGGCCGGCAGCATCTCCCCCCGCCACGTCGTGGTGCCGCTACGACGCGTGCTCCCCAAGGCGGAGGTTCTCACCGGCCGGGTCACCACCATCGACCAGGACCGCAAGGTCGCCACGATCGCCCCGCTGGTCGGCGAGGCGTACGAGCTGCCCTTCGACTACCTGGTCATCGCGATGGGCGCGGTCTCCCGTACCTTCCCGATCCCCGGCCTGGCCGAGAACGGCATCGGCATGAAGGGCGTGGAAGAGGCCATCGGCCTGCGCAACCACGTGCTGGAGCAGCTGGACAAGGCCGACTCCACGACCGACGAGGACGTCCGCCGCAAGGCGCTGACCTTCGTCTTCGTGGGCGGTGGCTTCGCGGGTGCGGAGACCGTCGGTGAGGTCGAGGACATGGCCCGCGACGCCGCGAAGTACTACAACAACGTGAAGCGCGAGGACATGCGCTTCCTGCTGGTCGACGTCGCCGACAAGATCCTCCCCGAGGTCGGCCCGAAGCTCGGTGCCTACGGCAAGGAGCACCTCGAGGGCCGCGGGGTCGAGGTCTACCTCAAGACCGGCATGGACTCCTGCGTCGACGGCCACGTGAAGCTCAACAACGGCCTCGAGGTCGACTCCAACACCATCGTGTGGACCGCGGGCGTCAAGCCCAACCCGGCGCTGGCCCGCTTCGGTCTGCCGCTCGGCCCGCGCGGCCACGTCGACACCGGCGCCACCCTCCAGGTGCAGGGCACCGACTACATCTGGGCGGCCGGCGACAACGCCCAGGTCCCGGACATGGTCGGCCGCAAGAACGGCAACGAGAACGCCTGGTGCCCGCCGAACGCGCAGCACGCGCTGCGGCAGGCCAAGGTCCTCGGCGACAACGTGCTCTCCGGTATGCGGGGCTTCCCGCAGAAGGAGTACAGCCACGCCAACAAGGGTGCGGTCGCCGGTCTGGGCCTGCACAAGGGCGTCGCGATGATCGTCATGGGCAAGATGAAGATCAAGCTCAAGGGCCGTCTCGCCTGGTACATGCACCGCGCGTACCACGGCATGGCGATGCCGACGTTCAACCGCAAGATCCGGGTCTTCGCGGACTGGACGCTGGCCATGTTCCTCAAGCGCGAGGTCGTCTCGCTCGGCGCCATGGAGAACCCCCGCGAGGAGTTCTACGAGGCCGCCAAGCCGGCGCCGGCCCCGCCGACCGCCGCCGAGGCCGGGGACAAGACGAAGGCCAAGGCTTCCTGAATTCCCGGTCGGGTACTCCGACCAGCCCGAAGGGCGTCCGCCATCCGTGGGGCGGGCGCCCTTTGGCGTGTCCGCTCTGGCGAAAACCGGGCGGTGTGCGGTTCTCTTGCGTGTGAACGGGACTATCCGGGCGCCCCATTGGCGTTTACGTGGTGGGTGAAACTTCTTTGCCCGACTCGTCAACACGGAGGTGTGCGACATGGCCGACGCCGCTGGACGGCTCACCAAGCTCGCCGAGGAGGTGCTGGGAGTCCCGCTCCCGGTGCGCATCCGCGCTTGGGACCGCAGCGAGTCGGGCCCGCCAGGGGCACCCACACTCGTCATCCGCCATCGGCGGGCGCTGCGCCGGCTGATGTTCAAACCGGGCGAGCTGGGCCTGGCCCGCGCCTGGGTGGCCGGCGACCTCGACATTGAGGGCGATCTCTACGACGCGCTCGACCGGCTCGCCGGACTGATCTGGGAGCGCGGCGACACCGCGCCGCCGCACCGCGCCGCCGCGCTGCGCGCATTGGCCCGCCCGGAGTACCGCGCCGCCGCCCGGGAGCTGCTGACGCTGGCCGGTGCTCCCGTCCCGCCGGCGCCGCCCGCGGAGGAGGTCAGACGCCGGCGCGGGCCGCTGCACACCCTGCGGCGCGACAAGGAAGCCATCAGCCACCACTACGACGTCGGCAACGACTTCTACGCCCTGGTACTCGGCCCGTCCATGGTCTACTCCTGCGCCTACTGGGGGACCGCCGAGGACGGCGTCGCCACCCTGGAGGACGCCCAGCGCGGCAAGCTGGACCTGATCTGCCGCAAGCTCGGCCTCCAAAAGGACCTGCGGCTGCTGGACGTCGGCTGCGGCTGGGGCTCGATGGTGCTGCACGCGGCCCGCGAGTACGGCGTACGGGCGGTCGGCATCACCCTCTCCGAGGAGCAGGCCACCTTCGCCCGTAAGCGCATCGCCGAAGCCGGGCTGGCCGACCGGGTCGAGATCCGGGTGCAGGACTACCGCGAGATCCACGACGAGCCGTTCGACGCGATCTCCTCGGTCGGCATGGCCGAGCACGTCGGCCGCACCCGGTACGCGGAGTACGCCGACGTCCTGTATGCGCTGCTCAAGCCCGGCGGGCGGCTGCTCAACCACCAGATCGCCCGGCGGCCGGTGGCGGACGAGGAGGCGTACCACGTCGACGAGTTCATCGACCGCTATGTGTTCCCGGACGGTGAACTGGCGCCGCTCGGCCGGACCGTCGGCCAGCTGGAGGACGCCGGATTCGAGGTGCGGGACGTGGAGGCGATCCGGGAGCACTACGCGCTGACGCTGCGCAGCTGGGTGACCAACCTGGAGCGGCACTGGGACGAGGCGGCGCGGCTCACCTCCCCGGGCCGGGCCCGGGTCTGGCGGCTGTACATGGCCGCCTCCGCGCTGTCCTTCGAGCGCAACCGGATAGGAGTCAACCAGGTGCTGGCGGTCCGGACACCGGACGCCGGGGCCTCCGGGATGCCGCTGCGGGCGCGGGAGTGGACCGGCTGACGCCGTTGTGCGCCGGGCCCCGGCCGGGCCCGGCGCACCCACCGGCCGCTCCGCGCTACTCCGCCTTGATGGCGGCGAGGATGTTCAGCCGCGCCGCCCGGCGGGCCGGCCACAACGCCGCCAGGACACCGATCAGCGCCGCCACCGCGAGGAACAGACCCATCCGCCCCCAGGGCAGCTCCATCTCGTACCCCTTCATCGACTTGCTGATCAGCTGACCGCCGGCCCAACCGAAGAAGACGCCCAGGCCGACCCCCAGTACCCCGCCGAAGAGCGAGATCACCAGTGACTCCAGCCGCACCATCCGCTTGATGCCGAGGCGGTCCAGTCCGATGGCCCGCAGCATCCCGATCTCCTGCGCGCGTTCGAAGACCGACATCGCCAGGGTGTTGATGACACCGAGCACCGCGACGATCACGGCCATGGCGAGCAGCCCGTACAGCACGTTCAGCATCATGGTGATCTGGCCGGCGATCTCGTCGGAGACCTGCTGCTTGTCGGCGACGGAGATCGCCGGGTTCTTGCCGAGCGCGGTGACCAGCGACTCCTTGGTGGCGGCGGAGGCGCCGTCCCGGGTCTTCACCAGCACCCGGGTCTCGACGACCTGCTTCTGGTGCGGGGCGACGGTGGCGTGGTCCACCAGCACGCCCATGAGGATGTCGCTGGGCTCGTAGACACCCGAGACGGTGAGGGTGCTCTTGGTTTTGTCGTTGAAGGTCACCGGGATACGCGAGCCCGGGTGCAGTTTGAGCCTCTCGGCGGTCCGCTCGTCGACCACCACCCGGTCGCCCCGGAGCCGGCCCAACGAGCCCTGGGTGAAGTCGAGTCGGGTGAGCTGGTCGAATGTGCCGCCGTCGACGGAGGTCAGCATCGCCGGGTCGGCGCCGTCCGTGACGGACTGGCGCAAGGGGCTGACGGCGGTGACCTCGTCCAGGGTGCCGAGCTTCTTCGCCACCTCGGGGGAGAGCGGCTGGTTGCCCGCCATGGAGACCACGTAGTCGGCCTTGAGGGACGCGACGGCCTTCTTCTCGACGCCGGTCTGCACACTGGTCGCGATCACCGTCAGACCGGTGATCAGGGTCAGCCCGATCATCAGCGCGGAGGCGGTGGCGGCCGTACGGCGCGGATTGCGGACCGCGTTGAGCCGGGCGAGGGTGCCGGCGACCCCGAAGGACCGCAGGACGGGTGCGGCCAGCGCGATCAGCGGGCGGGACAGCAGCGGGGTCAGGATGAACACGCCGGTCATCGCCACCGCCGCACTCAGGCTCAGCACCTTGACGCCGGCTTCGTCATCGGAGATGTGGGTGGCGGCCAGCACTCCGGCCGTCCCGGCGCCCGCGACCAGCGCACCGAGGGTGTTGCGCACCACCAGCGACTTGGTGGTGGGGGTGGCGTGCACGCTGTTCATCGCGGCGACCGGCGGGATCTTCGCGGCGCGCCGGCCCGGCAGCCAGGCGGCCAGGACGGTGATGAGGACACCGACGAGCAGGGAGGCCACCACGGCCGAGAAGGGGACCACCAGGGGGCCCTCGGGCGTGGTGGTGCTCATGCTGCTCGTCAGGGAGCGCAGTCCGGCGCCGATGCCGATGCCGACGGCCAGGCCGACCACGGAGGCGATCAGGCCCACCACGAACGCCTCCAGCAGCACCGAGCGGGTGACCTGACGGCGGCTGGCGCCGACCGCGCGCAGCAGCGCCAGTTCCTGGGTGCGCTGGGCGACCAGCATGGTGAAGGTGTTGGCGATGAGGAAGATGCCGACGAAGAGCGCGATGCCGGCGAAGACCAGCAGGTACCGCTGCATCTCTTCGCTGTTGCTCTCGATCATCTTGGCCAGGTCGTCGGAGAGCTGCTTGCCGGTGCTGACCTCGGCCTGCCCCTTGGGAAGCACCGACTCGACCGCGGACTTCAGGGCCGTCTGGGAGGTGCCCGGGTCGGCCCTGAGCTGGATCTCGTGGAAGCTGCCGGGGGCGCCCAGCAGCTTCTGGGCGGTCGGGGTGTCGAACAGGGCGAGGCTGCTGCCGGGCGGGACCCGGTGGGCGTCGGTGGTGAAGATGCCGGTCAGCCGCTGCTCGTGGACCGGGCCGTTGGTGGATATCCGTACGGTGTCGCCGACCTTGTAGCCGGCCTTGTCCGCGGTGGGGGCGTCCAGTGCGAACTCGTGCGGGCCGTGCGGGGGTGCGCCGTTGCGCATCGGGTAGCGGGGGTCCTTGCCGCCGGTGCCGGGGGCGTAGTTGCCGCCCTCGCTGTGGGAGGCGTCGCCGATCAGCTCGCCCTTCTTGTCGGCGATGGCGGTGAAGCCGTGGACGACACCGGTGGCGGAGGCGGCGCCGGGCACCCGGGCCGCCTTGTCGAGGAGCTTCTGGTCGAGGAGGGGCGGTGCGCCGGTGGCCTCGCCGGACCGCGGCTGGAGGGCCACGTCGACGTTGCGGAAGCTCTGCTGCATCGCGCCCTCGGACGCCTGGGAGATGGTCGAGGTGAAGACCAGGGTGCCGGCGACAAAGGCCACGCCGAGCATCACGGCGAGCACGGTCATCAGCAGCCGGGCCTTGTGCGCAAGCACATTGCGCACGGCGGTTTTGAACATGAAGGGGTCCTGGAGGTGAGGTCCGGTGGTACGGGTGGCGGCTGCCGCTGATCAGGTCGTGCGGGCCCGGGCGTCGGGGCCGGGGGTCCGGGGCGCCGCCCCGGAAAGGTTCCGCATCCGCTCCAGCACGGTGTCGGCGGTCGGACCGGCCATGTCGTCGACGATCCGGCCGTCGGCGAGGAAGACCACGCGGTCCGCGTACGAGGCGGCGACCGGGTCGTGGGTCACCATCACCACGGTCTGGCCCAGTTCGCGCACGGAGTTGCGCAGGAAGCCGAGGATCTCGGAGCCGGAGCGCGAGTCGAGGTTTCCGGTCGGCTCGTCGGCGAAGATGATCTCGGGCCGGGAGGCCAGTGCACGGGCGACCGCGACGCGCTGCTGCTGGCCGCCGGAGAGCTGGCTGGGGCGGTGCTTGAGACGGCCGGCCAGGCCGACGGTCTCCACGACGCGGTCCAGCCAGGCGCGGTCGGGCTTCTGGCCCGCTATGTCCATGGGCAGGGTGATGTTCTCCAGGGCGTTCAGGGTCGGCAGCAGGTTGAACGCCTGGAAGATGAAGCCGATCTTGTCGCGCCGGAGCTGGGTGAGCTTCTTGTCCTTCAGCCCGGTCAGTTCGGTGTCGCCGATCCGGGCGGAGCCGCCGGAGATCGCGTCCAGCCCTGCCATGCAGTGCATCAGGGTCGACTTACCGGACCCGGAGGGGCCCATGATCGCGGTGAACTGGGCCTGCCGGAATTCGACGGAGACCGCGTCCAGGGCGACCACCTGGGTCTCGCCCTGTCCGTAGACCTTGGTGAGGTCCGTGGCGCGGGCGGCCGCCGCGGTGGCGCGGGGGGCGGGGGCGACGCCGGTGTGGGTGGTGGTCACGGGAACGGCTCCTGTCGGGACGGAGGACCTCGGATCCGCGACGGCCGTGAGGACAGCTGCCGCGGACGGAAGCGGACCTTTCCATCGTGGGACAGGGCGGGGGGCTCGGACGTCAACCCCTGTGCCCGTCCTGGGCCACACCTGGGAGGTAGCCGGGGAGTGCGGGTCATCCCTGGGGAGGAGCGGAACCCTGACGGGCGCTACTGCGTCCGCGGTGGCCGGACGGGCCGGCGCCGCGGCGGCGCGGGGGCTCGGAGAGGGCGTCGAGTTTCCGTCAATTCGGACAAGAAATTGCGTTGCGGGGTGTCCTGGCGAAGGTGGGCCTCAGGCATGTGCCCAAGGCCTGTACCCGGCACTGATGCTCCCTCAGTTGCCAATAAAATAAGACAACCTCGGGAAGAGCGGCCGGTCTGTGTCGTGTGCTGCGGGCTACGCTCGTGCTGCCTCTTTGAGGTGGCATGGGGGGAGCCCAGGCCCGGATGGTGGAATGCAGACACGGCGAGCTTAAACCTCGCTGGCCTACGGGCCGTGCCGGTTCAAGTCCGGCTCCGGGCACTGCTCAAGCGCAACCTTGAGACCTTGAACAAACAACCATATAGATCCCAGGTCCCTGCGCTTCACCGGAACACGCCGGGAACGCGGGGACTTTGACGGTGTGGACGACGAGAGCCGCCCGCGGAAAATCGTGCCGGAAATATCCCGGGTTACCAAGTGAAGTGCCGCCATGACGGCCTCGGGCAAACGCCTGGGCGGCCCGCCCTGTGCGCGCCCTGTTCGTACCGTGTCCTATGCCGGGGCTGCTCCCGGGGAGCGCTGAGAGCCCGTCAACTCGCCTGACCGCAGGCTGTCTTCGAGAACGGCGGTCGGGTGTGGCGGGCGGGGCCCACCGAAGGGGGGCCCGGCGGACGGCAGGGGTTCTCCGCCTTCGTGGTGGGTGGCGCGGCGTTCGCCTCGTACGGCCCTCGCGGGGCGCACTCCTGGCGCATACCCGAGGTAACTTGAATATTGGATTTTCCCGCTGTCGGTGAGCCGATACCCGGCACCGCGCACTTCCTCTCCGACGCCATCCGGCTGATGTGCCCGCCCTGATCCGGAAAGCGTTGTGCCACTTCTGTTGCCCGGGCCCGCTTTTGCCTTCTTCGCGTCGCCGGGTGGTGGACGGCGAACGCGCCGGGCGCCGAGCGATCGGCGCTTTCGGAAGTTTTGCGGCGTGAAAAAAATGGCACCCCATCGCCTTCGGATGTGAGGCGATGCGAGGTGGTGGCCGCTACACGCAAGGGCGGGCGGCCCGCTCCGGCGTTCGAGGGCGGCCGGGGAGCCGAAACGGGCGTACGGAGCGGTCGAGCGGATCACCGCGGTTTTCCCGGTGCCGAGAGCGTTGCGCGTTGTTGTGGGAGATTCACAACTTACCGTCGCCGAAATCGGTCTGCTCTGCCCCTCTTTGGCGAGCGTATCGCTGAGATGATCTCTACGGGCCCGCCATGGGCTTTGTGCGGTTTCTATGAGATCAGAGGAGACGGAGATGACCGAGAACCGTCAGGTGCTGGTGACGGGTGTCGGAGCGATGACTCCGGTCGGCGCCGATGCGTCATCGTCCTGGTCGGGGCTGCTGGCGGGGAAGTCCGGGGTGCGCGCGCTGGAAGAGGAGTGGGCCACGGATCTCCCGGTGAGCGTCGCGGCCTCGCTCACCGAGGATCCGGCCGCCGCGCTGCCGCGTACGGAAGCCCGGAAGCTGGACCGCAGCGAGCAGTTGGCGATACGCGTCTCGCGCGAGGCCTGGCAGGACGCCGGCGCGCCCGAGGTCGAGCCCGAACGGCTGGCCGTGGTCATCGGTACCGGCACCGGCGGTGTGCTGACCACCCTCGGCCAGGACGACCTCTTCGAGAAGTCCGGGGCACGCCGGCTCTCGCCGTTCGCGGTGCCCATGCTCATGCCCAACGGACCGGCCGCCTGGGTGAGCATGGACCTGGGCGCCAAGGGCGGGGCCAGGACGCCGGTCAGCGCCTGTGCGTCCGGTGCCGAGGCGCTGGCGATGGGCCTCGACCTGCTCCGTGCCGGGCGGGTGGACGTGGTGGTCGCGGGGGGCGTCGAGGCCTGCCTGCACCCGTTCACCCTCGCCGCCTTTGCCCAGATGAAGGCGCTCTCCACGCAGTCGGCGGACCCGGAGTCGGTCTCCCGCCCGTTCGATGTGGCCCGCAGCGGCTTCGTCATGGGCGAGGGCGCGGGAATCATGGTCCTGGAGCGCGCCGGGTTCGCCCGGGCCCGCGGCGCGACGGCGTACGGCACGCTGGCCGGCAGCGCCGTCAGCTCCAGCGCGAACCACATCACGGCGTCCGACGCGGCAGGCCAGGTCCACGCCATCGAACTGGCCCTGCGCGATGCGGAGCTGACCGCGCGGGACATCGGCCATGTGCACGCCCACGCCACCTCCACCGAGTCCGGCGACCTGGCCGAGGCCGAGGCGATCGGCCGCGCGGTGGGCACCCATGCCTCCGTCACCGCCACGAAGTCCATGACCGGCCACATGCTGGGTGCCTCCGGCGCGGTGGGCGCGCTGGCGGCGCTGCTGGCGCTCAGGGACGGCGTGGCCCCCGCCGTCCGCAACCTCGACACCCTCGACCCGAGGATCGACCTGGACGTGGTGCGGGGCGAGAACCGGGCCGGCCGCTGGAACGCCGCACTGGCCAACTCCTTCGGTTTCGGCGGCCACAACGTGAGCCTGGTCTTCACCACGTGACCGTAGGGGGAGGGGGCCGCCACGTGATCCGTGGCGGCCCCCTCCCCGCAGGGCGTGGTGGTCCCGTCCCGCGCCTCAGCGCTCCACGAGAGCGAACAGGCTCTCCCAGCAGCCGACGATCTCATCCGTAGAGAAGCGCTGGATGTTCTCCCGGGCCGCTTCGCCCATGGTGTCGCGGAGGTCCTTGTCGGACATCAGGGTGTCGAGATGCCGGGCGAACTCGGTGATGTTGCCCGGGGGAGCGAGGAGGCCGTCCACGCCGTCCGAGATGATCTCGTGGACGCCCGGTGCCACATCGAACGCCACACACGGCACGGCCGTCGCCATGGCCTCCATGGGGGCCAGCGGGAAGCCCTCGCCGCGCGAGCTGAGGGCGAAGACCGCGCTCTCCCGCAGTGCGCCCGGCACGTCGGACGTCCGGCCCATCCAGGCGACCGTGGACGCGACTCCCAGGTCCGCGGCCTGCTTGCGCAGTGCCTCCTCTTCCTCGCCGGAGCCGTAGATCCGCAGCGTCCAGTCGGGGTGCTGCGGCGCGACCTTGGCCCAGGCCTCCAGCAGGAGGTCCACGCCCTTCTCCTCGTGGAGCCGGCCGATGCTGACCACACACTTGTGGGAGCGGTCCGAGGGGACCTCCGGGAAGAACGGCAGCGGGTTCGGCATGAAGCCGACGTTGTCCATCCGCTGCCGGATCCAGCGGTCGGCGTCCTCCCGGGTGAGCGTCAACATCCGGTCGACGTTCGCGTAAAACCGCTTGACCCGGGCGAAGCGCGACGACTTACGGCAGGTTTCGAAGGATTCATGGCTCATACCGATCACACTCAGACCCGCGGTGTCGGCCAGCGCCACCCACTCCATCGCCCACACCTGCGTGACGATCACCACGCCGCCCGGCGCGGCCGCCCGGAACAGCGCGCTCATCTTGCCCGCCTGCTCGTGCATACCGGCCTCGCGGGCAGCGCGACGGCGCTGCTCGACGAGGTTGAGCCTGCCCTTGAGGCCCCGCGCGGGGTGGACCGACGGCGGGTGCTCGGAGTAGAGCGTGGTGGTCTTGAACGGCAGGTCGGCCGCCAGCTCGTGGACCCGCCCCTCCGGGGGCGGCACCACGCCGATGAGGTGCACCCGGTGGCCCCGCTCGCTGAACAGGCGCGCCATCTGGTGCGACCAACTGGTGACGCCACCCACCTCGTTGACGCTGTTGGAGACGAAGAAGATGTCCCGCGGCTCGGCTGCGTACGACTCGGTCATCAACGGCTCCACTGCGCGAAAAACTGATCGACGATGCTCTGGGCGGCGTTGCCCTGGTCGTATTCACCGAACTTGGCGACGAATTCCCTGCGGCTCTCCGCGTATTCCGCGGACTGCGAGTCGAAGGCCTTGATCGCCTGGTGGAAATCGTCCTCGGTGCGGACCACCGGGCCCGGTGCGTGCTCCAGCAGATCGAAGTAGGTGCCACGGCCCTCGTGCACATACTCGTCGTAGTCGTAGGTGAAGAACACCAGCGGCCGGTCGAGCAGCGCATAGTCGAACATCACCGAGGAATAGTCGGTGATCAGCCCGTCGGCCAGCTCCAGCACCGGGGTCACATCGTGGTGCCCCGATACGTCGATGATCCGGCCCTGCACGGTCGGCGGCAGCACCACGTGATTGAGGTAGTGCGAACGCACCAGGAGGACATAGCGGTCGCCGAACCGATCGGCGAAACGCTCCACGTCGAAGGGCAATTCGAAGCGCCCGTGCCGGCCGCCGGCCTTACGGAACGTCGGCGCGTAAAGCAGCACGGTCTTGTCGTCGGGAATGCCCAACTTGGCCGCCAGCGGCCCGCGTTCACGCACCCCCCGGTCCGCCTCCCGCTGCCGGGCGCGTACCAACGCGTCATTGCGCGGGTACCCCACCCGCAGCAGGGTCTTCTCCTTGAGCCGGAAGGCCCTGGCGAGGGTGTGCACATCGTGCTCGGAGCGGATCAGGAACCGGTCGAAGCGGTCCAGCGAACGCTGCTGCTCCGCCTGCTGCTGCCGGGTCTGCGCCTTCAGCGCCGGCTGGTCGAAGCCCATGTTCTTCAGCGCCGAGCCGTGCCAGGTCTGGAGGTAGGTGGTCTCCGGGCGCTTGGTGAGCTTGAGCGGATAGCTCTGGTTGTCCACCCAGAACTCGGCCTGGGCCAGTGCCTTGAGGTAGGGCAGTGACCAGCGCTTGACGAGCGTGGCGTCCTTGGGGAAGCCCTTGGGGGACCCCGCGTACGACCAGATCGCCTCGAACTCCAGGCCCTGCCGGCGCATCTCCTCGTAGAGGGCGCGCGGGCTGTCGCTGTACTGCTTGCCCAGGTGGCTTTCGAAGACCACCGTGCGCTTCTTGACCGGCAGCCGGCTGAACACCTCGTGATAGGCGCGGATCTTGTTGTCGCCCGAGAGGACCTTGCCGCGCAGCGCCTTCGCCTTGCGGTAGCCGGTCTTGGCCAGCGTCCCCGGCTTGCCGTGCACCCCGCGGGTGATCAGTTCCTGTACGCGCTCGGCCTGCCGGCTCTCGCTGACCAGGCGGAATGCCAGATGGCCCTTGGCCGAGACATGCGGTTCGAGGTGGTCGGCGACCATGCGTGTCAGCCGCGGCCGCACCGGCAGCGCCCCGGACAGCGCGGTGTCGGCGACGGTGAGCCGGCTCGTGGTGCGCACGCCGTCCACCTCCAGACGCAGCCGTACGTCCCAGATGGTGTCGACGATGCCCAGCGGGCGCAGCTTCGCGGTGAGGTCGGCGACGGCCGCCCAGTGGATGGCGTCACCTTCGTGGCGCAGCTCCTGCACCGGGAAGTGGAAGGACTGCAGGCTGCGCCGCCGGGCACTGAACTCCAGCTCGCCCTTGAGCCGCGCACCGGGCGGGATGAGGCCGAGCGGGTTGGTGATCTCGCCGGTCAGCGAGACGGCCCGGCCCACCTCGCCGAAGCCGGTGAGCTGGTTGCGCAGGAACAGCTGGTTGACCGGCTTCTCGTGGTAGCCGAGGTCGGTCACGTCCAGCACACCGCGCCCGAACGCATCGTCGAAGTGGCCCCCGCACCAGTAGATCCGGCCGTCGTGCTCGGCGAGCGGCGAGGAGAGCTTGGTGCGGTTGATGAGCGTGTCGACGGCCGGGATCAGGTTGGCCCAGTCACCCTGCTGGAGCAGATACGCACAGATGGCCTGTATCGGCTGGACGTGCTCGTACGCCTCGGGGGCCACGCCGGCGAGGTATTCCCGGGAGAGCTCGGCGAACTCCCGGCGGTAGGCCTCGTCCCGGAACGGCAGATCCCGCAGATGCAGCACCAGGTCGTGCTTGAGGAATTTGATGTCCTTGGCGAGCTTCATCTCGGTGAGACCGCGCTCCGCCAGCATGGCGTCGATCCGCTTGTGGACCTCCAGCCGGTGGACGTAATTTCTCATCTCGTGCCGGCGGTTTGTCACCGACTTCACGGCGCCCTGCGTGTAGACATTCCAGAAATAGACCTGATTGGGGATCAGGGTGATGCGTTCCGCGGCGAGGTAAGCATCGGCGATAAAGAGCAGGTCCTCGTAGAACAATCCCTTGGCGAAGCGGAGATTGTGCGCCATGAGGAATTCGCGCCGGTAGCATTTGTTGGTGGAGAGGGTGTCCCACACGAACAGGTCCGGAAATTCCGTTACGGAATCAATGGTCCGGGTGGTGGAGTACAGCCAGGAATACCACTCGTCCCGCTTCTTGTTGCGGGTGTCCACATGCAGTCGTACGCACTGACCGGAAACGATATCGGCGCCGGTTTTCTCGGCGGCCTCCAGCATATTCCGGCACGCATTGGGTTCCAGGACGTCATCGCTGTCCAGGAACATGACGTAGCGGCCCCGGGTGTGCTGGATGCCGGCGTTGCGCGGCTCGCCGCACCCACCGCTGTTCTCCGGCAGCTGGAAGGCTCTGGCCCGCCCTGGATGATCAGCGGCGAGCCGCTGCGCCACTTCGAAAGAACGGTCGGTGCTGCAGTCGTCGACGATCACCACCTCGACGTCCCGGAGCGTTTGATCCAGCACGGACTGAACCGCGGTCGGCAACCGGTCGGCGTCGTTGTAGACGATGACGACTACTGAGACGTCAGGCACAGGCACCTCAACCCTCTTTCGCTACTGTTTCCCGCCAGAATAGCCCTATGTGTACCCCCGGATTACAACCGATCGCGTCCATAGCGCTACGGACGGTGAGTCGCGGGAGAGTGGCGAGGGGTACTCCGGCGTTCGGATCTTGACCATGCGTCAGCCCTGCGGATCCACCCGCCGGGGCAGGATCCGGCCGCCAGGGAAGACGGGTCCCCCCGTGAATCGGTTGCCTGCCGCGTCAGGCGAGGTCCGTTGCGATCAGACATTTATCGGATTTCGCGCGAAGCGTCCCGGGAAGGAGTCCCCGGGGCAGCGGAGGGAAATGGCAGTTCGAGCGCGACGGCCTCCCGCGACGACAACGGACGGCAACAAGAAGGCAACAAGAGAGCGGTAAGAGTGCGACGGGCACGGCAAGAACACAGCAACAACACGGCAAGAGATCGAATATCCAAAATGACGGGGACGGGCGGGCGCGACGGTGTAGCGGCAGGGCCGCCCGGCCGGTCGGGCATCGCCTGTCCGGGGCCACTCCGGGCACCCCGCCGGACCCGCTCCGGGCACCTCTGCGTCCTCTCGCACGTCCTCCTCTCGGAGGAGGTGTCCGGGCGGGTTCGGGGAAAGATCCTGCTCAAGAACTAGCGACGCCCCTTTGCCAAGCCATTACGCTTGCCGTCGAGGCCGCGCAGGGCGGCCATGGAGGAGTGAGATGAGGAGCAGCAACCCGGTCTTCTCGCGACGGGGGTTCAGCCGCGCCACCGGCTACGCGGGCTTCAACGCACCGCCGCAGGCCGGGGCCGCCGCGAACCCGTACGCCGGAGCCAACCCCTACGCGCAGGGCGGCAACCCCTACGCCCAGGACCAGCAGCAGGTAACCCAGGCACCGCCGCAGTACAGCCCGCAGACCCGCCCGATGACGATGGACGACGTCGTCATGCGCACGGGCATGACGCTCGGCACGCTCATCGTCGGCGCCACCGCCGGCTGGCTCTTCCTGACGGGGAGCCTCGGCTTCGCGTTCGGTGCCGGCCTGGTCGCGATGGTGCTGGGCGTCATCCAGTCCTTCAAGCGCACGCCGTCGCCCGCACTGATCCTCGGGTACGCGGGGCTGGAAGGCCTCTTCCTCGGGGCGCTCAGCGGCTTCATCAACGACCTGCCGAAGCTGCACGGCGCCCCCATGCAGGCGGTGCTGGGCACGATGGCGGTGTTCGTCGCCATGCTGGTCGCCTACAAGACGCGGATCATCCGGGTCACCGCCCGGTTCACCCGCTTCGTGATCATCGCGGGCCTCGGCTTCTTCCTGCTGTCGATGGTCAACGTCCTGTTCATGGTGTTCAGCGGGGGTGACGGCCTCGGCTTCCGCAGCGGCGGCCTGGGCATCGTCTTCGGCGTCGTGGGCGTGGTCCTCGGCGCGCTCTTCCTGGCGCTGGACTTCAAGCAGGTCGAGGACGGTGTCGCCTACGGCGCGCCGCGCGAGGAGTCCTGGCTGGCGGCGTTCGGCCTGACCACGACCCTGGTGTGGATCTACGTGGAGATGCTGCGGCTGATCTCCATCCTCCGGGGCGACTGACCCCGCACGACGCCGGGCGCACCAGGCGCCGTACGCGGCCCGAGCGCCGCACGAAGGGCCCGTGGGCAGATCTGCCCACGGGCCCTTCGGCGTGGTGAAAGGAGTGTCCCGAGCCGGACCGGGGCCGGGCCCCGTCACCGCGGATCAGAACTTGCGCGCGGCGCGCCTGAGGTCGTGTTCATGGACAATTGCCTTGGCGTGGCCGTAGGCGAGATTGTGCTCGCCACGGAGCCAGCTGACCTTTTCGTCGAAACGGAAGAGAGCGGGGCCTTCTTCAACGGTGCGGAGCCAGTCGGAGATTTCCCGGCCGGTGCAGTGCGGGATACGGGAGAGCATGTTCCGGTGGGTCTCTTCTGAGAAGAGCTGAGACATCGGCGCCTCCGGACGCGGTCGATGCTGGTTCTTCAGCCCACCGTGCCTGAGCGTTCGGGCGTTGGCAACCACCCCGGGGTGGCGCATAGGCTCACTGCGTGCTTGACGTGACCCCCTTGCAGACCGCCGTGGACGCCCTCGCCGACCGGCTCCGATCGCTGCCGCAGAGCAGGCTCCACCAGGGTGCCGCGGCCGAAGGTCTGGCGCTGGCGCGGCAGTTGGCGGCCCGCGCGCAGCTGATCGAACGGCCGGGGGAGCCCCCGCGGGAGCTGCCGGACGCCGGGGTGTTCGCGGCCGGCGACCAGCTGGCGGTGGCCGGCCACGATCTTGTCGAGGCGCTGCGCGCCGCGGCGGTGCGGATGGCCGACGCGGCGGGGGTTTCTGACGCGAAAAAGGCCCCCGCCGACGAACTGGCGGAGGCCGTGCGATGCGTCCGGGCGACGGCGGAACGCTGCTGACGCGGACCGCCGCGCCGGGTCAGAGCGAGGCGATGACGCGGTCGGCGAGGATGTAGACGCTGTCCTCGCGGCTCTCGCCCCAGGAGAAGGTCAGCGCGTACGCGCCGGAGATGCCGGAGCCGCCCAGCAGCACGGGGGTGTGCCCCGCGTGCAGTGCGCCGGCCACGCGCTCCGCGGTCTCGCGCTGCCCGGGGGTCAGGCAGAGCGTGGTGCCGTCGGTGAAGACATAGACGTCCAGGGTGCCCAGCGGGCCGGGGCGGACGTCCGCGAGCGGGGTCGCCAGCTGTGCCAGTTCCTCCAGGCGCGCGACGGTGCGCTCGTGGTCACTGACCACCGGGGACGGGGAAAAGTCGGGGTGCGAGGGGTGGCGCCGGCGCGCGGCGGCCAGCTCGGCGGACTCGGTCTCCTCGACGGGCTCCAACTCCGGCGCGTCCAGGGCGTCCATGGACTCCAGCGCGTCCATCGCCTCCAGGGCGTCCGGGCCCAGCAGCGGCTCCAGTCCCGCCAGGTCCGCCTGGCGGGGGAGGAACGGCTGGGTGTCGAACCGGTCGGCGTCCTGGTGGTCGGGCAGCTCGCGCGGGTCGGCGCGGCCGTCGAGGAGGTCGTCGCCGAGGCCGGCGAGACCGCCCAGCAGGGACGGGGCGTCGGCGGCGTCCCTGGCCTCCTGCGCGGCCCAGAAGGCGCGGGCCTCGGCCAGTTCGCGTTCCCGCTCCTCGGCCAGGGCATCGGCGACGGCGGCACGTATGTCGGCGAGCGGGGTCTCGGCGGCGGGAGTGGCGCGGGCGGCCGGGATGGCTGCCGCGGCCGGGTGCACCGCCGCGGGGCTCGCGACGGCGTCCTGCCGGGCCGAGCGGAGCTCGGCGTGCAGCTCGGCGAGCTGCCGGCGCAGGGCGCGGGCGGTGTGCAGGGCGGCGGCGCCCAGCGCCACGGCGACGGCCGCGGCCAGCAGCAGGACGAGGGTGGTGACGCTCATGCCGAAACCTCTCTTCGTTCGGTCCCGCACGGGCGAGACGCGCACCCCTGGGCGAGGCGCCCCCGGCCGGTGGCCGAGGGGGTCCCCGGGTGACGCTCGCTCATGCGTCCTCCCCACTTCGCTCGGCGGCCCTCACCTCAGCGCACGGGCCGCGCACCGATACGTGGACTCGCCCCGGCCTTCGGTCGGGGTGACCCCCTTGATGCGCTCGCTCACGGGATCACTCCTGGTAGCGCCTCGCTCACCGGCGTACTCCCGTTAGCAGAATGTTCTCCGACTTCCTACATCAGGCTGCCGGTGGTCGGCGACCGCTCCGGGTGCGCTATGTCCTGAAAAGGAGGGGAGCCGGGGGCTTGTTCGGCCGGGCGAACCCCTGCTGACCTGCAAGAACGCCTCTCCTTCAGGGCGTTGGTCACAATCCTGGGGGAGATTGGGTCGCGATCTCGTTAACGAGTGGCACAGGTCACGCCATGTCGCCGCCCGTGTCCGGATGACCGCGAGGGGTGTGCGCCGGGCGGTAGTTGGTCTGTTTTGTCGCGCGCCCTGGCGAGCGGCGCGCGGCCGGGCGCATGCGCTCGCGCGCGCGGCCGGCGGCCACTCTCTGCTACGGGGCGGGCCGGGCGTGCGTACTGCGGCTCAGCTCAGCCGTGGGCGTTCATGGTCGCACTGAGCTGAGCTTCCGCTGCGAGCGGATGCCGGGGCACTCGTTCCTCGCACCCCGACCTCCACCATCCGCTACGACTCAGCTCAGCCGCGCGTGTTCGTGGTCGCGCTGAGCTTCGCCTCCGCTGCGGGCGGATGCCGGGGCACTCGTTCCTCGCACCCCGACCTCCACCATCCGCTACGACTCAGCTCAGTCGCGCGTGTTCGTGGTCGCGCTGAGCTTCGCCTCCGCTGCGGGCGGATGCCGGGGCACTCGTTCCTCGCACCCCGACCTCCACCCTCCGCTACGACTCAGCTCAGCCGCTCGATGACCATCGCCATGCCCTGGCCGCCGCCCACGCACATCGTCTCCAGGCCGAACTGCTTGTCGTGCCACTGGAGGGAGTTGATGAGGGTGGTGGTGATCCGGGCGCCGGTCATGCCGAAGGGGTGGCCGACGGCGATCGCGCCGCCGTTGACGTTGAGGCGGTCCAGGTCGATGCCCAAGTCGCGGTAGGACGGGATCACCTGGGCGGCGAACGCCTCGTTGATCTCGACCAGGTCGATGTCGGAAACCGAGAGGCCGGCCCGCCGCAGCGCCTGCTTGCTGGCCTCGACCGGGCCGTAACCCATGATCTCGGGGGAGAGGCCGGAGACGCCGGTGGAGACGATCCGGGCGAGCGGGGTCAGGCCCAGCTCGCGCGCCTTGGTGTCGGACATGATGACCAGCGCCGCGGCCCCGTCGTTCAGCGGGCAGCAGTTGCCGGCGGTCACCAGGCCGTCGGGGCGGAAGACCGGCTTGAGGCCGGAGACGCCCTCGACGGTGACGCCGGCGCGGGGCCCGTCGTCCTTGGCGACGACCGTGCCGTCGGGCAGCGTGACCGGGGTGATCTCCCGCTCCCAGAAACCGTCGTTGATCGCCTTCTCGGCGAGGTTCTGGGAGCGGACGCCGAACTCGTCCATGTCCTGGCGGGTGATGCCCTTGAGGCGGGCCAGGTTCTCCGCGGTCTGGCCCATCGCGATGTACGCGTCCGGGATCAGCCCGTCCTCGCGCGGGTCGTGCCAGTCGGCGCCCTCCTGCTCGGCGCGCGCCGCGGTGCGGGCCTCGGCGTCGGCGAAGAGCGGATTGTGGGTGTCCGGCAGGCCGTCGGAGCTGCCCTTGACGCTGCGCGAGACGGTCTCGACACCGGCCGAGATGAAGACGTCGCCCTCGCCGGCCTTGATGGCGTGCAGCGCCATGCGGGTCGTCTGGAGCGAGGAGGAACAGTAGCGGGTGATGGTGCAGCCCGGGAGGTGGTCCATCCCCATCTGGACGGCCACGATGCGGCCGAGGTTGTGGCCCTGCTCGCCGCCGGGGAGACCGCAGCCGAGCATCAGGTCGTCGATGTCCTTGGGGTCCAGCTCGGGGACCTTGGCGAGGGCGGTCTCGATGATCTTGGCGGTCAGGTCGTCCGGCCGCAGATCCTTGAGCGAACCCTTGAAGGCGCGGCCGATCGGGGAGCGGGCGGCTGAGACGATCACGGCTTCGGGCATCACACGGCTCCAAGTGCGCGGGAAATGGGCGGACTGTGAGGGAAGTTACCTGCACGTAGTGCTGAGGTCACGGGGTCCGCGCTGTGATGCGGGCCTCTTTTCTAAGCGGGCGCTTATAGAACGAGGAGGGGCCGCGGGGTATTCCCCGCGGCCCCTGGCGGGAGGGTGTCCCCCTCGCCGACCGGACCGCCGGCCACCGCCCGCGGTGTGCCGGGCGGCCGCCCGTCACGGAATGACCGAGGACGGGTCCGTCGGCTCCGGCGTCGGCAGCTGGCGGCGCCTGCGATGCTTGAGCAGCGCCCAGGGCGCACGGCGGGAGGCGGTGACCTCCGTGCCGCCCTCGGAGGCCGCCTCGGCGGCCGCCTGCGCGACCGGCAGCAGGCCCTCGCCGCGTGCGGGCTCCGGCTGCTCCTTCTCCGGCCACAGGCCGAGCGAGGCGCACAGCGTCGGCAGCACGGCCATCGCGGCGGTGGCATAGCCCTCGGCCGACGGGTGGTAGTTGTCCGGCCCGAACAGCTCCCGGGGGCGCGCCTCGAATTCGGGGCCGAGCAGATCGCCGAGCGAGACCGTACGGCCGCCGCTCTCGACCACCCCGATGGTCTGGGCGGCGGCGAGCTGCCGGGAGAGCCGCCGGGCCACCCAGCGCAGCGGCTGGTAGACCGGCTCGATGGTGCCCAGGTCCGGGCAGGTGCCGACGACCACCTCGCAGCCCGCCGCACGCAGGGCGCGCACCGCCTCACAGAGATGGCGGACCGACTGTGCCGGCGGCATCCGGTGGGTGACGTCGTTCGCGCCGATCATGATGACGCAGACGTCCGGGGTCTCGGTGCCGTCGGCCAGCATCAGCTCCACCTGGCGCGCCAGATCGTCCGACTGCGCGCCGGGCAGCGCCACATTGCGGAAGTCGACGGGCAGCTCGGAGAGCGCGGCCAGGCCGGAGGCGAGCAGCGCGCCGGGAGTCTGACGGGCGCGGTGCACGCCCTGGCCCGCGGCGGTGGAGTCGCCGAGGAAGCCGAGCCGCAGCGGCGGGCGGTCGGTGAGGTGGTCGAAGGCGGCGCCGTAACGGCCGTCGGCGCACGGCGGAATGTCGCTGGAGCCGCCGACCGTACGGCGCGCCAGCCGGACCTCGGTCAGCAGCACCCCGACGGCGGCCACCCCGAGCAGCCCGATCCCGCCGCCGCCGAAAGCGGCGGCGGTCGCGATCCGCCGGGCCACTCTGGCCCTGGACATCGTCATCGGCATGGGCCGGGCACCTCCCCGCGCAGTGCGGGCGCGCCCTGGCACCGGGGGCCGGACGCGCTCTTGAATCGGCAAGAACTCCTACAACAGGGTGTTGCCCGTTCCTGCACGGAACGCAACTCATCCCTCCTCTAACGGACCCGGGCAATAGGCTGGCCGCACCGGCGCAGGACAGCGTGCCCCCGACCGCGGAGACCACCGTGCAGTTTTACGATTCGATGATTGAGCTAGTCGGCAACACCCCGCTCGTGCGGCTCAACAACGTCACTCGAGGAATCCAGGCCACCGTCCTGGCGAAGGTCGAGTACTTCAACCCCGGCGGTTCGGTCAAGGACCGGATCGCCGTGCGGATGATCGAGGCCGCCGAGCAGTCGGGTGAGCTGCAGCCCGGCGGCACCATCGTCGAGCCGACATCCGGCAACACGGGTGTGGGCCTGGCGATCGTCGCCCAGCAAAAGGGTTACAAGTGCATCTTCGTCTGCCCGGACAAGGTGTCCACGGACAAGATCAATGTGCTGCGTGCCTACGGTGCCGAGGTGGTGGTCTGCCCGACCGCCGTCGACCCCGAGCACCCGGACTCGTACTACAACGTCTCGGACCGGCTGGTGCGCGAGACGCCCGGCGCCTGGAAGCCGGACCAGTACAGCAACCCGAACAATCCGCGCTCCCACTACGAGAGCACCGGTCCCGAGCTGTGGGAGCAGACCGGGGGGCGGATCACCCACTTCGTGGCGGGTGTCGGCACCGGCGGCACGATCAGCGGCACCGGCCGCTATCTGAAGGACGCCAGTGACGGCAAGGTCAAGGTGATCGGCGCCGACCCGGAGGGCTCCGTCTACAGCGGCGGCTCCGGGCGCCCGTATCTGATCGAGGGCGTCGGCGAGGACTTCTGGCCGACCGCCTACGACCGCACCGTCGCGGACGAGATCGTGGCGGTCTCGGACAAGGACGCCTTCCAGATGACCCGGCGGCTCGCCAAGGAGGAGGGCCTGCTGGTCGGCGGCTCCTGCGGGATGGCCGTGGTGGGTGCACTGGAGGTCGCCGCCAAGCTCGGCCCGGACGACGTGGTGGTCGTGCTGCTGCCGGACAGCGGCCGCGGCTACCTCTCCAAGATCTTCAACGACGAGTGGATGGCCGACTACGGCTTCCTGGAGGAGGGCGGCGCCGCCGCCCGGGTCGGCGAGGTGCTGGAGTACAAGGAGGGCGCGCTGCCCTCGCTGGTGCACATGCACCCGGAGGAGACCGTCGGCGAGGCGATCGAGGTGCTGCGCGAGTACGGCGTCTCGCAGATGCCGATCGTCAAGCCGGGCGCCGGGCACCCGGACGTGATGGCCGCCGAGGTCGTCGGCTCGGTCGTCGAGCGCGAACTGCTCGATGCGCTGTTCACCCAGCGCGCCTCGCTGACCGACCCGCTGGAGAAGCACATGTGCCCGCCGCTGCCGCAGGTCGGCTCCGGCGAGCCGGTCGCCGATCTGATGGCGGTCCTGGAGAGCGCGGACGCGGCGATCGTCCTCGTCGAGGGCAAGCCGAAGGGCGTGGTGAGCCGGCAGGACCTGCTGGCCTATCTGGCGCGCGAGGCCGGCAAGTAGCGACGGGACCCGGCGGCCGGGGCGTGGGGCGGTGACCGTCTTCCACGCCCCGGCCGCCGTCCGTTCCGCACCTGTCACGGCGTCAAGCGGACGTCAGGAAACGGGGCGTCGCCGCAAGGTGTACGTATGCGTCATGTGCTCGCAGCACGGGCTTAACACGCGTCGGGCAGATTGAGGTCACGGCGACAAGGACCTCCGGAGCGGCTCCCGGACCTCCACCGTCGCCACCGGATGCGCCGACCGGCTTCACCCCGGAACGCGTCCCGTGCGGGGGACCGCCGTCGTCCCGCCCCCGGCAGCGCCGGGGTGCGGCGGCCCCCGCACCTTCCGGTCCCTGCCGAAGCCTTGAGAGCTCCGCGGTCTTCGGACTCCTGCGGCCTTCAGGCTCTTGCGGCTTCCGGCTTCCGGCTCCTGGGGCCTTCAGCCCCTGCGGTCTTCGGTGTCCCCTGCGCCGTCGCGGTGGTCCGTGCGGGAGCGCACCAGCCGGTGCAGGCCGCCGCCCGCTACGGCGTTGACGCCGACGATCCCGGCCCAGCACATCAGCAGTCCCGCTTCCCCGGCCTGGCTCGCGGCGATCGCGGACAGCGGCACGGCCAGCACCAGCGAGAGCGCGGCGAGCCCGCACCGCTCCCAGGAGAGCGGGCCGCCGCCCCCGGGGCGCGGCGGCCGGGTGCCGCGGGCCACCTGGACCTGCTGTTCGGCGAGTTGCCGCCGCACCCGCTGGTCGACGCTCCGCTCCAGCGTCTCCAGGAAGGACTCCAGGAGTTCGGACTCGTACTCCGGCCCCAGTTCCTTGCGCGTCTGGAGGGTCGCGTCGAGTTCCTTGCGCAGCTCGGGGTCGTGGATCGCCATGCCGCGAGAATACGGACGCCGGGCGGGCGGCGCGGTAGGGCTAGCCCCCCGATCCGGCCGGATTCCGGTCCTCCTGGGGCGCCGCCGGCGCTGTCGGCGCTGCCGTACGGGCGGCGTCGTGGCGGGCGGTCAGCCCGTACAGGACGGCCGGTACGGCGAGCCCCACGAGCCAGGAGATATCGGCGCCGCCGAGCGGTGCCACCAGCGGGCCGGTGTAGAAGTGCGTGGCCAGGAACGGGAGCTGGGCGAGCACCCCGAGGACGTAGACCGCCAGCGCCCGCACGTTCCAGGCGCCGTAGCGTCCTGCCGGGTCGCTGAGCGCCGGGATGTCGTAACGCTCCTTCGAGATCAGGTAGTAGTCGACGAGGTTCACCGCCGACCAGGGCGTGAAGAAGGTCAGCAGGAAGAGCAGGAAGTCCTTGAAGGACGTCAGGAACGAGTCCTTGCCCAGGAGAGCGACGGCGGTGCCGGCCACCATGATCCCGGCGATGTAGGCGGAGCGGCCGCGCGGGGTGAGGGTGCGCTGCCCGCGGAAGCCGCTGACGCTGGTGACCAGCGACATGAACCCGCCATAGGTGTTGAGGATGTTGATGGTGAGTTTGCCGAGGGCGATGACGAAGTAGAGGAACGAGGCGATCAGACCCGCGCCGCCCAGGCCGACGATGTAGCTGACCTCGTGGCCCACGAATGCCGCGGGCGCCGCGGCGGCGGCCAGCGCGCCGAACGTCATCGACCACTGCGAGCCGAGCACCGAACCGGACAGCGTCCACCAGAACGTGGCGCGCGCCGAGGTGTGCCGCGGCAGGTAGCGCGAGTAGTCCGCGACGTACGGGCCGAACGCCAGCTGCCAGGAGGCCGAGAGCGAGACGGCGAGCAGGAAGACCGGCAGCCCGAAGCGGTGGTCGGCGAGGAGCGTGCCGAGGTCGGTGCGCTGCAGCAGCCGGATGCCGAGGTAGACGAAGGCCAGTGCGCAGACCAGGCCGGCGATCTTGCCGAGGGTGTGGATCAGGCGGTAGCCGACGGCCGCGGCCACGGCGGTGACCGCGGCGAACAGGACGATCCCCGGGGTCTCGCCGAGGTGCGTCAGCTCGCCGACGGCCTGCCCGGCCAGCACGCTGCCGCTGGCGAAGAACCCGATGTACATCACGATGACCAGCGCCAGCGGGACCACCGCGCCGCGCACCCCGAACTGGGCCCGCGAGGTGATCATCTGCGGCAGTCCGAGCCGTGGCCCCTGGGCGGAGTGCAGCGCCATCACCGCACCGCCCAGGAGGTTGCCGAGCAGCAGCCCGATCAGCGACCAGAAGGCGTTCGCCCCGAAGACGACGGCCAGCGCGCCGGTGACGACGGCGGTGATCTGGAGGTTGGCGCCCAGCCAGAGCGTGAACTGGCTGACCGCGCTGCCGTGCCGTTCCTCGTCGGGGACGACGTCGATGGAGCGCCGTTCGACCACACCTGCCATGAGTCCGCCTCGCGTCGCCGCCTGTATGGATTCATGCAGGATCGATGGCGATGAATGGAAGGTCAATAGGTGGGGAGTAAATCGTGGTGACGGGCGAGGCCGGGCGGTCCGGGGGCGGGCGGGGCGCCGGCGGCCCGGAGCGCGGGCCGCCGGTGGTCGGGCCCCGGGCCGCCGGAGCGCCCGGACCGGCCGGTCAGGCCGCGGTCGTCGTCCCGTCCGTCGGCCGCAGCTCGTCCGCGTAGGAGACCGAGATCCGTCGCATCAGCCCGTCCTCGGTGATGTCGTACTGGCCCAGTCGCCACAGCGGCGGTGAGTAGGCGTGCACCGACACCGCATCGTCGCTCGCCCCGGTGAGCCGGTGGATGTGGTCCGGGCCGAAGGAGAAGGAGGAGCCCGCGCCGACCGCGGTGGCCAGGTGCTCACCGCCGATCCGGGGGTTGGACTCGGTCAGCACGCCCTGGACGACCCGCACCGCCCCGGAGGAGAGGTCGTGGTCGTGCCAGCCGGTGTCGTTCTGCCGGGTCCAGCACAGCAGCCAGACATCGACGAACTCATCGCGGTGCAGGGAGGCGTAGTGGCGCTCGGTGTCCGAGAAGGCGACCTGTTCACGCCACAGGTCCGGGCGGGTGGCGAGCTCTTCGACCAGGTCCTGCAGCTCGCGCCGGTCGAGGTTGCGCTCGGGCAGTGCGGTGAACGGCTCCTCGCCGTCGGGGACCTCTCGGGCGGTGGCGGCCGGGGAGGTGCGGTACGTCATGGGCGGGCTCCTTTCGTCGGGCCCAGCAGACGGGCCGGGTTGGCGGTGCGCAGGGCGTGCACGGCGGCCTGAGCGCCGAGGTCGGGGAGGACGGGTTCGGCATAGGGGCGGTCGCTGCCGCTGACGACGACATCGATGCCCGCCGCCCGGACCAGCGCGTCGACCGCACGGGTCCCGTACGAGGAGGTCTCGTAGAACACCTTGCAGTCCACCCGGCCGCGGTCCCGGCCGCCGCCGCGGGCGACCAGCCGTTCGCCGTGCAGCGGGGCCAGGCCGGCCAGGGCCGCGAAGCAGACCCGCAGGTCCGGGTGGCGCGGCCGGCCGAAGGCGCGGAAGGCGAACCACGAGGCGTGCAGCTGCTGGAGGTAGGGGACCAGCGCGGGCCACCAGGCGGGGGCGTCCCGGTCCGCGGCCGGGGCCGGGCCGGGATGGACGAACAGCGGCGCGTCCCGCTCGGCGGCGGCGTCCAGCAGCGGGGCGCACCGGGCCCATCCGGCGGCGTCGAGCAGGGCGGTGGCGGGCAGTTGCAGCCCCACGCAGCCGCGGGCCAGCTCGCGCCGCAGGGCGTCGGGGTCCGGCTCGGGTGCGGACAGACAGGCCGAGGCCCAGACGCCGAAGGGGGCGGGCAGGTCCAGCGCGCCGTCGTGGAAGGCGGCGAGCAGGGGGGCGGCCTCGGCGGGCGGCAGGTATTCGATGCCGAGCGGGCTGGAGAGCGACACCAGGGCCAGGTCGAGGCCGTCGGCGCGGGCGAGCCGGGCGCGGGCCGCGATGTCGTGGTCGGCGGGGTCGACGGCGTACGGGGGCTCGCCCGGCAGGTGCAGCGTCCAGCCGTCCAGCCGCGGCGGCGCACTGCGGGACCGCAGCAGTGCGAGGAACCCGGGCGGCCAGAGGTGCTGGTGGACGTCGGTGGGCACGGCCCTCCCTCCGGGTGCGGGGCGGTGGCGTGGGCGGTGGTGCGGGGCGCGGGCCCGTCGTGGCCCGCGCCCCGGACCGCCTGCTCCCGCTGTACTTAACCGCTGTGCTTAACCGCTTCACTGATGCGTTTAAGTGAAGCGGTTAACCGGGAGTGCTGTCAAGGCCCCGCCGGGTCCGGCGGGCCGTTGCCGCCCCCGGGGCGCCGCCCGGCGGGCGCCGCATCGTGACCGGCTGCCGCGCCCTCCTTGGGTAGGCTTCCGGACATGGCCAGGCCCAATAAGCGCACCACCCTCCGCGAAGTGGCCGAGGCCACCGGCCTCTCCACCGCGGCCGTCTCCTACGCGTTGCGCGGCAAGCACGTCTCCAAGGAAACCGAGGAGCGGGTGCGCAAGGCCGCCGCCGAGCTCGGCTACGAGGCCGATCCGATCGCCCGCGCCCTCGCCAGCGGCCGTACGAGCACGGTCGGTGTGCTCGCCGGTGATCTGCAGGACCTCTGGCAGCAGCAGCTGATGGCGGCGATAGGGCGGGAGCTGCTGGCCGGCGACCGCTATGCGCTGATCCTCGACGCGGGCGGCGACCCCGGGCGGGAGCTGTCCCTCGCCAAGCAGCTGCGCGACCAGCGGGTGGACGGCCTGCTGGTCTCGCCCGTCGATCCGTCCGCCGAGGGCTGGGCGGCGATCGCCGACGCGGTGCCGGTGGTCTCCATCGGCGACGCCCTGAGCCGGGCCCGTACGGCGGGTGAAGTGCTCTTCGACAACCGGGCCGGCATCGATGCCGTCCTGGACTACCTCCGGGGGCTGGGCCACCGCCGGGTCACCGTGCTGACCCCCACCGGCCCGTCCACCCCCGACCGCCCCGCCGACGTCTATGTGCGCGAGGCCGCCGACCGGCTCGGCATCGAGGCCGAAGTCCTGCCCTGCCCGCAGGAGTTGGGCGAGGCGACCGCGATGGCCCGCCGGGTCCTGGCGGGCAGCCCGGACGGCCGCCGTCCCGCCGGTCCCGTCCCGGTCACCGCGGTCTTCTGCTTCTCCGACTCCATCGCCTACGGCGTCTACGCGGCCGCCGCCGAGGCCTCCCTGACCGTCGGCCGCGACCTCTCGGTCGTCGGCTTCGACGACCACCCCGTCTCCCGGGTCCTCACCCCGCCCCTGACCACCGTCGACTGGGGCCTGGGCGAGATCGCCAAGGAGGCCGCCCGCCTCGCGGTCGCCGCCATCGAGGGCCGCCGGGTCCGCCGCAAGCGCATCCTGTGCGCCCCGCGCCTCTCGGAACGGGGGTCGGCGGTGGCGGCGCGGTGGTAGCCGGACACCGAAGGGCCGTCCCGGGCCCCGCCGGTGGCGCCCCGTCAGCTCGCGCGAGGGGCGAACTGCCCCGTAAGTGGCTGCGTTTACCCCGAAATTACTCGCTATGGATCTTGCATTTGCGACGCCCCTCATAGGCTGATCACGGAATCGATCCACACGGGGAAACGGGGATATATGAGGTTCCGTAGGACCGCTGCGACCGCACTCACCGCACTGACTCTTGCGGGGGTGGCCGGTCCCGCCTCCGCGCACAGTGCGCCGCATTCCGCGAAATCGGTGAGTTCCGTCAAGGGATTCAAGCTGAAGTCGCTCAGGTCGCCGGACGCCAAAACGCTGACGGCCACCCTTTCCATGCCCGCCGGTTACCACTTCACGGTGGCCGGCAAGAAGCTGGAGCTGGTCGGTCCCGGCCGTCGGACGGTGGGCTCGCTGGGCACCGCCATCAAACTGAAGAACGGCAAGACGGCGCATGTCAGCTACCGGGCCAAGGGCGCCACGGTGACCGTGCGGGCGACCCGGAGCTTCCGGGATCTCGGCGTCACCGCACGGAGCGTGGCGGCCGAGAGCTACTCCCAATGCGCCAACGAAAAGATCAAGGACTATGTGGTGTCCGGCGGGATAGGCGGCTGTATAGCGGGCGCCGAGACCGGGTGTGCCGCGGGCGCCACGGCGGGGGCTTTCGGAGGTCTGGTCTCCGGCGCGGTGCTTTCGCTTTCCGATTGCTGATGATGGGCAAGAAATGAGAAAGGCGCTGATCGCCGGAGTTCTCGCGGTCGTGGTCGTTTTCGCGCTCACGCACACCGTGTTCTCCGGATTGACGGAACCTGCCCGGCTCGGGCTGAGCGTGGTGGCCGGAGCGGTCGTCGGAGGGGTGCTGCGCGGCGTGCAGTTGCGCAGATGACCTACAGACGCGGGGCGGGCCGGGCCGTGGTGCCCGGCCCGCCTTTGCGCTGTTCTCCCGCGTCCGGCCCCCGGCTGCGGAGCCCCCTGGCGAGGAGCAGACTGGTGGCCACTGCTCCGGTAGCGTCGGGCGCGTGTGCCGGTGGTCGGCTCACGGGCGGATGGGCGGTCCTCGATGAAACGGTCCTCGACGAGCGCAAGCACGGCGGCCGACCAAGCCGGGCCGGCGGGCGGCGGCACGGGTCGCGCGCCCGGGAAGGAGCCCGCGCCCCGGAACGAGTCGGCGCCCCGCAGCGAGGCGGCGCCCCGGAACGAGCCCGTGGACCGGACCGAGCCCGTGGACCGGCTGGAGGCCCACCGCACCGAGCTGACCGGCTACTGCTACCGGATGCTGGGCTCGGCGTTCGAGGCCGAGGACGCCGTGCAGGAGACGATGGTGCGCGCCTGGCGGGGCTACGACCGGTTCGAGGGGCGGGCGTCCCTGCGGTCCTGGCTCTACCGGATCGCCACGAATGTGTGCCTCGACCTGCTCAAGGGCGGTCAGCGCCGGGCCCGGCCGATGGATCTCGCCTCCCCGTCCAGCGTGGACACCCCGGTCGGCACCGGCCTGCCCGAGGCGACCTGGATCGGGCCCGTACCGGACCAGCGGGTGCTGGCGTCGACGGCGGACCCGGCGGAGACCGCCGTCGCCCGGGAGTCGGTCCGCCTGGCGTTCATTGCCGCGCTGCAGCGGCTGGCGCCCCGGCAGCGGGCGGTGCTGATCCTGAGGGAAGTGCTCAGCTGGCCGGCGAGTGAGGTCGCCGAGCTGCTGGGAAGCTCGGTCGCCTCGGTCAACAGCGCCCTGCAGCGGGCCCGTGCGACGCTCGCCGCCTCCGGTGACACCGCTGCCGGCGCGGCGCAGCAGCCGCTGGACGACGCCCAGCAGGAGCTGCTGCGGCGCTATGTCGACGCTTTCGAACGGTTCGACATGGACGCGCTCACGGCCGTGCTGCACGAGGACTCCACGCTTTCCATGCCGCCGCTCGAGCTGTGGCTGCGCGGCCACGAGGACATCGTGAAGTGGATGCTGGGGCCGGGCTGCGGCTGCGAGGGGTCGCATCTGGTGCCGGTCGCGGCGAACGGCCGGCCGGCGTTCGGGCAGTACCGCGCGGACGGCACGCCCTGGGCGATCCAGGTCATCGAGACGGCGGGCGGCCGGATCACCGCGCTGCAGTGCTTCCTGGACACCGAGCGGCTGTTCCCGCTGTTCGGCCTGCCGCGCCGGCACGGCGGCCCGCCGCCCGCGTGAGGCGTGCGGCCGCGTGAGGCGGCGCCCGCCGCCGTGAGGCCTGCGGCCGCCGCCGGGCCTCAGCTCACCTTGTGCTTCTTCAGCCAGGCGTCGGCCACCCGGTCCGGGTCCTGCTTCTCTTTGTCGACGAGGCGGTTGAGCTCGGTGAGGTCGGCGGTGGTGAGGGTGTTGCCCAGCCGGGCCAGGGCCTTGCGGACCTTGGAGTCGGCCTTGCGGGCGGCGATCAGCGGGACGATGTGCTGGGCGGGGATCAGGTGCTTGGGGTCCGTGAGCAGGATCCAGCCGTTCTCCGCGGTGTCGACGTCGGTGGTGAAGACGTTGCCGACGTCGATGTCGCCCTTCTTCAGCGCGCCCTTGACCAGCGGCCCGGAGGAGTCCAGCGCCTTGAACTCCTTGAATTCCACCCCGTACTGCTCCTTGAGGCCGACGAGCCCGACCACCCGCTTCTTCATCTCGGCGGCCGCGCCGAACACCAGCTTGCCGTTGACCTTGCGCAGATCGGCGAGCGTCTTCAGGCCGTAGCGGTCGGCGGTCGCGCGGGTCACCGCGAAGCTGTCGCGGTCCTCGGCGGCCGCGTAGGGCAGGATTTCCAGGCCGTCGGGGAGCACGGTGGCCAGCGCGTTCTGCATCGCGCCCGCCTCGGTCTCGGTGGCCTTCTTGTCGAGGTAGAGCAGCAGGCTGCCCTGGTACTCGGGGAGCAGGTCGATATCGCCGGAGCGCAGCGCGGGGACCACGATCTCGCGGGAGCCGAGGTTGGGCTTGACGGTGGCCTTGACCCCGGCCGCGGTCAGCACGCCCGCGTAGAGGTAGCCGAGGATCTGGTTCTCGGTGAAGTTGGCGGTGCCGATGACCAGTCCGCCGGTGCTGCTGCCGCTGTCGCCGCCGGCGCCGTCCCCCTTGAGGGAGGTGATGCCGGAGGAACAGGCGGCCAGCAGCGGGGCCGAGGCGCCGGCGAGGAGAGCGGTCAAAGCGGTACGACGGTTCATGGGCGGGCTCCTCGGGTGCGTACGGAAGGGGCGGGGCGGCAGGTGCTCAGCGGGCGGTGGCCGGGTGCCGGGCGTTCAGCGTGCGGTGGCCGGGCGGCCGCGGAACAGCAGCCGGGTCAGCCCGCCCAGCGCCAGGTCGGCGACGACGGCGAGCACGGCGACCAGGGCCGCACCGCCGAGGACCTGCACCAGGTCGCGCTGCGCCAGCCCGTCGAAGACATAGCGGCCCAGCCCGCCGAAGCTGACATAGGCGGCGATGGTGGCGGTGGCGACGACCTGCACGGTCGCCAGCCGTACGCCGGTCATGATCAGCGGGAGGGCGAGCGGGAGTTCGACCTGCCACAGGACCTGGCGGCCGCGCAGCCCCACGCCCTTGGCGGCGTCCTTGACCTCGGGGTCGACGGCGGCCATCCCCGCGTACGTATTGGTGATGATCACCGGCACGGCGAGCGCGACCAGTGACACGTACACCGGCCACACGCTCAGCCCGCCCGCGAGGAAGACCAGCGTGACCAGGCCGACGGTGGGCAGCGCCCGGCCGAAGGAGGAGAGGTTGACGGCGAGGAAGGCGCCCCGGCCGGTGTGCCCGATGAGCAGGCCGACGGGCAGCGCGATCACGGCCGCGGCGAGGGTGGCGAGCACCGAGTACTCCAGGTGCTCCAGGATGCGCGCGGCGATGCCCTCGGGGCCCGACCACTGGGCCGGACTGGTCAGCCACGAGGCGAGGTTCTTCAGGAGTTCGAGCATCGGCGCGTCACGCTGCCTTCCGCCACAGAGAGGTGCGCTGCCGGGAGGTGCCGCGCCGCCAGGGGGTGCACAGCCACTGGACGGTCACCAGCAGCGCGTCGGCGACCAGGGCGAGCAGCAGGGTCAGGGCCACACCGGCGATGACCGGGGTGGGGAAGTTGCGCTGGAAGCCGTCGGTGAAGAGCTGGCCGAGGCCGCCGTAGCCGATGTAGCTCGCCACGCTGACCAGGGAGATGGACATGACGGTGGCGACCCGGACGCCCGCCACGATCACCGGGAGGGCGAGCGGCAGCTCGACGGTGAGCAGGGTGCGCAGCGGCCCGGTCCCCATCGCCGTCGACGCCTCACGGACCTTGACCGGGACCGCGTCCAGCCCCTCGACGGTGTTCCGTACGAGGACGACCAGGGTGTACGCGGTCAGACCGACGATCGCGGTGGTGCGGGTGAGGCCGGTGACCGGCAGGAGGAGGACGAAGAAGGCAAGGGAGGGGATGGTGTAGAGGATGTTGGACGCGCCCAGGATGACGCCGCGCAGCGGCCGTATCCGGTGGGCGAGGACCGCCAGCGGCAGCGCGATCAGCAGGCCGAGGAGGACGGCGGGCACGGCGGTGGCGAGGTGGTCGGCGGTCAGGCGGGCCATCTCGTCGGCGTGGTCGGGGAACCAGCCCCACTCGATGGTCATGCGGGGCGCTCCGTGGCGGAGGGGGACGTTCCGGGCGTGGGCTCGGCGTCTTTGGGGGTGTCGTCGGAGTCGGCTGCCTCGGGGGCGGGCTCGAAAGTGGTGGGCCCGGCGCCCGCCGCCGCCCGGCCCGCCTCCGCATGGCTGCGGCCCGCCCGGTCGTGGATGGCGTCGCGGGAGGTGAGGCCGGTCAGCACCCCGTCGTCGGAGACCCGGACGACGGCGGCGGCGGGGGAGGAGACCGCCTCGTTGAGCGCCGAGAGCAGCGAATCGCTGTCGCGCAGCGGCCGTACGGCCTCCAGCGCGGCCTCGCCGGCCGTCCCGCCGGCGGGCAGCGCGTCGGCGTCCAGCCACCCCAGCGGTTGCCCGCGCGGGGAGGTCACCACCCGCCAGCGGCCGCCGTCGCGGGGTATCCCGTCGATCGGCTCGTCGGCGCGTATCGCCCGGCCGGGGGCGTACGGCACGTCAGCGAGGGGGGTGAGCGAGAGCAGCTTGAGGCCGCGCTCGGCGCCCAGGAAGCCGGCGACGAAGTCATCGGCGGGGCGGGCCAGCAGCTCGGCGGGTTCGGCGCACTGGACGAGCCGGCCGCCGTTGCGGAAGACCGCGATCCGGTCGCCCAGGCGGACCGCCTCGTCGATGTCATGGGTGACGAAGACGACGGTCTTGCGCAGCTCCTCCTGGAGCCGCAGCAGCTCGTTCTGCAACTGGGTGCGCACCACGGGGTCGACCGCGCCGAACGGCTCGTCCATCAGCAGCACCGGAGGGTCGGCGGCGAGCGCGCGGGCGACGCCGACGCGCTGCTGCTGGCCGCCGGAGAGCTGGTGCGGATAGCGCTTGCCGGCGTCGGCGGGCAGACCGACCAGCTCCAGCAGCTCGGCGGCGCGGGCGCGGGCCTTGCGCTTGCCCCAGCCCAGCAGCAGGGGGACCGTCGCGATGTTGTCCAGGATCGTACGGTGAGGGAAGAGGCCGGACTGCTGGATGACGTAGCCGATGCCGCGGCGCAGCTCGGCGGCGTCCGCCTCCTGGATGTCGCGGCCGCCGACGCTGATCCTGCCGGAGGTCGGCTCGACCATCCGGTTGACCATCCGCAGGGTGGTGGTTTTGCCGCAGCCCGACGAGCCGACGAGGACGGTGACCCCGCCTTCGGGCAGGTCCAGGGACAGCTCGTCCACGGCGGTGGTGCCATTCGGGTATCGCTTGCTGACTGCGTCGAACTTGATCATCCGCTGCCCCTTGCCCGGCCTGCATAGTGTCATGCAGAGTCATAGGCACGTGAATAGAAGTCAATAGGCGGGAGTCAATCGCCTGCGGCCCGCCTGTTACTTCGCCTCACCGTACGGAGAGAGGTGTCGGACTTCCGTCCACAAAGCGCGCTATAAGAGGGAGTTGAACCCCTTGGTTTCTCACATGCTGGACAGCGGCCCCCCTGCCGGCCGGCGCATCACGCTCGACGGCACCGGCCTGCACAGCGCCGACATCGCCGCCCTCGCACAGCGCACCGCGCACCCCACGGCGCCCGACCCCAAGGCCTTCGCCCGCGCCGAGGAATCCTGGGAGACCGCACGCCGCCTCGCCGCCACCGGCCGGGTCTACGGGCGCAGCACCGGCGTCGGCGCCAACCGCACGGAGGACGTCGGGGCCGCGGACGCCGAGCACGGACTGCGGCTGCTGCGCAGCCACGCCGGCGCGATCGGCGACCCGCTGCCCGGCCGCGAGGTCCGCGCCATGCTCGCCGTGCGCGCCAACCAGCTGCTGGCGGGCGGCGCCGGCCTGAACCCCGCCGTCATCACCTCCCTGCTCACCGCCCTGGACACCGGCGCGCACCCCGTCGTCAACGAACACGGCGGCGTCGGCACCGGCGACCTGGCCGCGCTCGCCCAGACCGGACTCGCGCTGGCCGGCGAACACCCCTGGCACTGCGCGTCCGGCGGCCTGGCCCCCGCCCCCATCGCCCTCGACAACAACGACGCCCTGGCCCTGATCAGCAGCAATGCCCTCACCCTCGGCCAGTCCGCGCTCGCCCTCGACGAACTGCGCCGGCTCCTGGCGGCCTCCCTCCCCGTCGCCGCGCTCTCGCTGCTCGCGGTCGGCGGCTCCTACGAGCCCTTCGCCGAGCCGGTCATGCTCGCCCGCCCGCACCCCGGCTCCGCGGCCGCCGCCACCCGGCTGCGCACCCTCTCCGGCGTCCCGCCCCGCCCGGCCCCGCCCCTCGGCCGTATTCAGGACCCGTACGGCTTCCGCTGCATCCCGCAGATCCACGGCCCGGCGCTGGACGCCGCCGACACCCTGGACGAGGTGCTGACGGTCGAGGTGAACGCCGCTGCCGAGAACCCCCTGATCAGCATCGAGGACCAGGCCGCCTACCACCACGGCAACTTCTATGCCGCCCATACCGCGCTCGCCCTGGACGCCCTCCGCCTGGCCGTGCTGCAGACCGCCCAGCTGTCCACCGCCCGGCTCGCCGCGCTCTCCGAGCCCGACTTCACCCGGCTGCGGCCGTTCCTGGGGGATGCGGCACCGGCCAGCTCCGGCGTGATGATCCTCGAATACGCGGCGGGCGCCGCGCTCGGGGAGATGCGCGCGGTCTCCCAGCCGGCCTCGCTCGGCCATGCCGTCCTCTCCCGCGGCGTCGAGGAACAGGCCAGCTTCGCCTCCCTGGGCGCGCGCCAGAGCCTGCGCGCCGCTGCGCACTACCGCCAGGTCCTCGCCTGTGAACTGGTCGCCACCGTACGGGCCTTGCGGATGCGCTCCCTGGAACCCGACCCGGACATTCCGCTCGCCGCCGCCTACGCCTTCGCCGCCGACGCCCTCGATCCGCGGATGGAGGACCGGCCGCTGACGGATGACGTGGCGGTCGCGGCGGGGCTGCTGGACGGGCTGGCGGAGCTGTAGGGGGCGGGGCGCCGGGCAGGCAGTGAGGGTGTCGGGGCCGGGGCGCTCTTACGGCCGGATCGCGGCGCGTAGCGAGGACCGGAGCGGGCCAGGAATTCCGTACAGTCGGTCGACACAGGACAGGACAGGCCCCCGACCGGGCCGGGAAGAAGAGGCGATGAGCGGGGACGGGGACAACGGCGGCGGCATCGGCGGCGCGAACGGCGGGGCGGCCGGCGGTGCGCGTGGTGGCGCGAGTGGCGACGGGCCGCGGGACAGGGGCGGCCGGACGGCGGGCGCGCCGGTCACCGTGGACTCGGGGGCGGACGCGGATGCGGGCGCGAGTACGAACAAGAATGCCGGGGCGGACACCACCGGGACGGACGCCACCGCCACGGAAGCAGGCATCTCCGCTGTGGACACCGGTACGGCCGCCCGTCTCCAGAAGCTCTTCGAGGGCCACCGGCTGACCCCCACCCAGCGGCGGATCGCCCACTGCATGGTGCGCCGGGCCGCCGACGCCCCCTTCCTCTCCAGCGTCGAACTGGCCGAACTGGCCGGGGTCAGCCAGCCGTCCGTCACCCGCTTCGCCGTCGCCCTCGGCTTCGACGGCTACCCGGCGCTGCGCCGCCATCTGCGCGAGGTCGCCCCCACGGACAAGCCCGGCGACACCGGCTCCTACAACGAGTACCAGCAGGCCGTCCAGGCGGAGATCGACAACCTCCGCCGGCTCGCCGCCGCCCTCGCCGACCCGGCACCGGTGGCCGAGGCCGGCCGCCTCTTCGCCGCCTCCCGGCCGCTCCCCGTCCTCGGCCTGCGCGCCGCCACCGCCCAGGCCGCCGGTTTCAGCTACTTCGCCCGTAAGGTCCACCCCGACGTCCGGCTGCTGGACGAGGGCGGCACCATGCTCACCGACCGCATCGACGCCGCGGTACGCGCCGGCGCGAGCGCCCTCCTCTGCTTCGCCCTGCCCCGCCACCCTCGCGAGGTCATCGACGCACTGGAATACGCCCGCTCCGCCGGCCTGACCGTCGTCACCGTCGCCGACAGCGCCTTCGCCCCCGTCGCCCACCACACCGACCTGCTGCTTCCGGCCCCCGTCGGCACCGGCCTGGCCTTCGACACGGCCTGCGCCCCCATGCTCCTGGGCCGCGTGCTGCTGGAGGCGATGTGCGACGCGCTCCCGGACGCCCAGGCCCGGCTGGAGGAATTCGACGCGGCGGCGGCGGCGCGGGGGCTGTTCGTGGAGTGAGACGGCCACGCCGTGCCAGGTCAGGCCGTGCCCCAGGTCAATCCGTGACCCATGCCAGGCCGTGACCCATGCCGGGCCGTGCCCCATGCCAGGCCGGTGGCCGGGACGCCGACGTCTGAAGGGCTCGCCACCGAAGTGTGACCGGATTCGTATGCCCCGGTGCGGAAAAGGGGCAAGACGTCTGCCGTGCCGCGGAGGAGGATCGGCGCATGGCGATGATCAGGACGACGGGGGCCCGGCGCGGGGTGCTGCCGATGACGGTGCTGAGCGTGTTGGGCGTGCTGGCGGCGGGATGCGGAACGCACCGGCCGGAGGGCAACGCCGGTGCGGCCGGGCCCTCGCGGGCAGCGGCAGCGACCCCGAGCAGACCGGCGGACTTTCCGTGCCCCGGCGAAAGCCCCGCCCCGACGCCGGCCACACACTCCTCGGGGCGGACCGCGCCGCCCACCGACCACTACGCCGAGAACCACGGCTTCCGGGTCCCCTTCCCGTTGCACGGCCGGCGCCGCTGCGACGGGCTCGCGGCCGTCAGACGCATCGAGCGTGCGCTCGAACCGCTGCGCAGGCGTGGCGACTTCGACCCCGTCAGCACCCGCAGCGCACTCACCGGCCTCGGCTACTCCGCCGGCAAGGTGCAGTCCCACCAGAACGGTCCCGCGGCGGTCAGCTTCCTCATCGACGCCTCTCCGCTGTGCCTGGAGGGCACCATGAACAGCAGGACCACCCAGGCGGACGCCTTCGGCGGCTACCCCGACCACCCGGGCTGTGACGCCCCGTCCGGCGGCCACTGACCCTCAGCGGCCCACCGGCCGAAACCGGCCGGACTGCGCCGGGCGGCCCCCGGGCCGTCTCAGGGAATCCTCATCCGGGCTGGCTACGATCCGCCGCCGGTACAGGTGTGCCGGAAGGCGGGTACAGGTGTGCCGGACAGTGGGAACGGAGCGGTCTCGGGGCGAGGAGGTCTGTCGTGGGGCACGGGGCGTATGCGCTGGCGCGGGTGACGGTGGTGGTGCGGGCGCCGGCGGGCTGGCTGTGGTGGCCGGGGCTGCTGGCCACGGGGATCGGCGTGCTGGTGCCGGGCCTGACCGGGCGGACGGCCGGGCTGTCGGCGGGGGCGGCGCTGGGCGTGGGCGCGGCGCTGGTGGTGTACCTGGCGCGGCGCGGCCGGTATACGACGCTGGCGCGCGACGCGTCGCGTGCCGGGAAGGCCGCCATCCTGCAGGACCGTGCGGTCACCCTCCGGGTCTGGCGGCGGGCGCACCGCTGGTGGCTGCTGTGCGCCTTTCTGGCCGCGGTCGCGTCGTCCTGTGTGCTGCCGGCGGCCGGTGGGCTGCTGATGGCCGGGGCCGCGCTCGGGCTGTGGGCCAAGGCGCTTTGGCTGGGCCGCTGGGAACGGGAGCACGAGGCGCTGCTGTGGGTGCGGACGGAAGCTGCCACACGGGGTGGCGCCGCGGGCAAGGAGGTCCGCGAGTACGCCCTGACCGGTACGGCCGCGGGCGATGCCCGGCCCGGCGGCGCGCGGCGAGCGGGAGCGCGGGCCGGCGGTTCCCGGGCCGGCGGTTCCCGGGCCGGCGGAGTACGGGCCGGCCGCTGAGCGGCGGCCGGCACCCGGCGGACGGGCTCCCTCTGCCGGGTGCCCGCCGCCTACTGCCTCCCGAGCTCGCCCAGCGACTTCGCGTGCGCACCACCGCTTTCCGCGGTCAGCTCCTCCAGGGTCTGCGGGGTGCGGACGGTGGCGAAGCGGACCCCGCCGTCCGCGTCCGCCGCATAGCCGTAAATCCCGGGGCGGGGGAGGGAGTTGTAGGCGAAGTGGGTGGAGAAATAGTAGGCGCCGGTGTCCAGGAGGGCGGCGTGGTCGCCGGCCTCCAGGCGGGGGAGCGGACGGTTCTCCGCGACCAGGTCACCCGCGAAGCAGCACGGCCCCGCGATGTCCTGGGCGACCGGAGCGTCCGTCTTGGGGCGCCCCTCGGCGTCATAGGCAGCGACCCGGATCGGCCAGGCTTCGGGGACGAAGACCGTACGCGTGGCGACCTGGGCGCCGGCATGGGTGACGGCGATGGGGCGGCCGCCGGCCGACTTGGCGTACTCGACCCGGGCGAGGACCGTGCCGTGCTTGGCCAGCAGTGAGCGGCCGAACTCGGTGACGAGCCCGTAGCGTCCGGACAGCAGGCCGGGGACGGTCGCGTGCAGCAGCGCGGCGTATTCGCGGTAGGTCGGGGTGGTGGCGTCCGAGGAGAAGTTGACCGGCAGACCGCCGCCGATGTCGAGGGTGTCGATCTGACGCCGGCCGGCCTTCTCGTTGATCTCCTCGGCGAGGTCGTACAAGGCCGTGACGCCCGCGGCCATCAGCTCCAGGGGCATGCCCTGGGAGCCGACATGGCCGTGCAGCCGGGTCAGCCACGGGCGGGCGAGGAAGGCCTGGACGACCCAGTCGCGGGCGCCCTCGTCGCGCAGCCCGACGCCGAACTTCGAGGTGTCCGTGGCGGTGCTCATCGCCCCGATGCTGCCGCCGCCGATCTGGGGGTTGACCCGCAGGCCGATGGGCGCGCTGCTCGGCGCCGAGGCCATCAGCGCGTCGATCCGGGCCAGCTCCTCGGGGTTGTCGGCGTTGACGGCGATCCCGAGGGCCAGCGCCTCGCGCAGCTCGGCGAGGGTTTTGGCCGGCGAGTCCAGAACGGTCCGGGCGACCGGCACCCCGGCGGCACGGGCCAGCGCCAGCTCGCCGGGGCTGGCCACCTCGCAGCCGAGCCCTTCCTGCGCGAGCAGCCGCAGTACCGGGACGAGCGAGGCGGCCTTCACCGCGAAGGCGTGCAGGACCGGGGTGCCCGGCGCGGTGAACTCCTCGAAGGCGGCGCGGAGTTCGGCCGCCGACCGGCGGATCCCGGCGATGTCGAGCAGTCCGGCAACGGGCTCGCCGGGGCCTACCAGCCCGCGTGCGATGGCTGCCTGAATGGCACCGTCTCGCTGCATGGCACGGTCTCGCTCCGTGAAGTTCATGGGGCAACTCCATCATTGGGTGAGGGTGTGACGCCAACCGGGAGCCGGTCCCGGGGCCGTCCGCCTCCGCCCGGACGGTCCCGGAGGGGCCGGCTCCCGCTCAGGCCGTCCGGCTGCCGCTCCAGCCCGCCTTGCGGTGGCGTTCGGAGAGGCGGGAGCCGGACTCGCGGCGGGCGGCGCGGCGCAGGAGCGGGACAGCGAGCAGGAAGCCGAGGACGGCCCAGGCGGTGAGTATCAGCGCCACGGCCGGCAGCTCCCAGGAGCCGGCTGGTTCCGCGGCGCGTGCGGCGTCCGGGAGGAGGGCCGAGCGCAGGCCCTGGGCCATCCACTTGAGCGGGAAGACCGAGGCGATCTTCTGGACCAGCACGGGCAGCGAGGTGAGCGGGAACATCGCGCCCGAGGTGATCAGCAGACCCATCGAGGGCAGCATGATCAACGCAAGCGCCTCACGGGGGTTCGGCAGCACGGCGCCGATGGCCGCCCCCAGCGGCACGACGGCGAGGAGCCCGAGCGCGCTGACCCACAGCAGCGTCAGCCACCCGCCGGGCCCGTGCGGCAGCGGCCCGTCCACCAGCACCGCGGCGGCCCCCAGCAGGACGACCAGGGTCCCGAACGCCATGGCGACCACCAGCAGGGACTTGGCCACGAGATAGGCGGGTATGCCGCCGGGGGTGGCGCGCAGCCGCAGCAGAGCGCCTTCCTCGCGCTCGGTCACCAGGATCTGCGGGAGATTGACCAGGCCGATCTGGAACAGCAGATAGGCGGCGAAGCCCGCGAGCGTCAGATGGGCCATCGGGACCCGGGTGCCGGGGACCTTGTCGCTGATATAGCCGGCGAGCAGCAGCGCGACGACGACATTGACCAGATGGCCGCTGAGCTCCTTCGGATTGCGGACGAGGTGGCGGAGTTCGATGCCACCGCGCAGGAGGCCGGCGCGCCAGCAGCGACGGCGGCGCGATCCTGCCCCCGTGGTGGCGGCGCCGGCCGTTGCCGCCCGTCCCGCTGTGTCGTCCCCCTGGCCCATGCCCGTCACCACGGTCGCTTCTGTAGAAGCCGTCACTTCGGTCCCCCTCATGCCTTCTTCTCCCCGCCCGAGACCTCTGACTGCGAGGTCTCCCCGTCCCCGCTCCCGGCTCCGTCCTCCCGGTGCACCATGTGCAGGTAGGTGTCCTCCAGCGTCGGGCGGTGGACCTCCAGATCGGCCACCGGTCCCTGCGTCTCCCGGTGGAGCTCCCAGACCAGCCGGGAGGCGTCCTCGGTGCGTTCCCGGCGGGCCGTGCCGTCGGCCGTCGTCCAGCGGACCTCGGCCTGCGCGGCGGCCCGACGGGCCAGTTCCGCCGGGGTGCCGCCGGCCCGGATCCGGCCGCTGACCAGCACGGCTATCCGGTCCGCCAGCCGCTCGGCCTCCGCCAGGTCGTGGGTGGTGAGCAGGACCGTGACGCCCTCGTCGCGGGCGAGCCGTTCGACCAGGTCGTGGAAGTCGCGCCGGGCCTCGGGGTCGAAGCCGGTGGTCGGCTCGTCCAGGAAGAGGAGTTCCGGGCGGCCGACGATCGCCAGTGCCACGTCGAGGCGCCGGCGCTGCCCGCCGGAGAGCCGGTCGACCTGCTGTCCGGCCTGCTCGGTGAGGCCCACGAGGGCCAGCAGCTCGGCGGGATCGCGGGGAGCGGGGTAGTACAGGGCGAAGTGCCTCAGCAGCTCGGCCACCTGCCAGCGGCGGTGATCGCGCCAGGACTGCAGGACCAGGCCGATCCGGGCACGCCAGGCGTCGTCGCCGCGCGCCGGGTCCGTCCCCAGGACGGTGGCCTCCCCCGCGGAGCGCTGCCGGAAGCCCTCCAGGATCTCGACGGTGGTGGTCTTTCCCGCACCGTTGGGGCCGAGCAGCGCGAAGATTTCGCCGCGGTGGATGTCCAGGTCGATGCCGTGCAGGACGTGTGTGGCGCCGTACGACATCCTCATGTCGCGCACCCGGATGACGGGCGGGCCGGCGGATTGGGCCGGGCCCGCGGCGGGCGGAGCGGTCGCGGCCCGAGGGGCGACCGGCCGCGAAGCGGTCGTGGACGGGGCGGCGGTCGGCTGTTCGGTTGTCGTCATCGGCTCGCCTCCGCGCGCTGGTGCCGGCGCCCTGTCCCGGTGGCCGCCGTGGTCTCCGCCGACGCCGCGGAATCCGCCGCCGGCGCGGGCGCCGCCGCGGGCCCCGCGCCCTCGACGATGGCCCGCAGCGCGGCCACATGCCCCTCGAAGGCGGTCCGGCCGCGGTGTGTCAGCCGTACCTTGGTGCGCCGCTTGCGGCCGCCGCCTTCCTTGCGGATCTCCAGATACTCCGCCTCCTCCAGGGTGTGCAGCTGCTTGGAGAGCGCGGAGTCGCTGAGCGAGAGGCTGTCGCGGATGAATGGGAAGTCGGCCCACTCCGTGGCGGCGAGCAGCGCCACCACGGACAGCCGGGTGGAGGGGTGGATCAGTTCGTCGAAGCCGCTCGGGGTGCTCATCGGCCTGCTCCCTTCCGGAGGGTTCTCGTACCGCGGTCGCGCAGTGAGCCGACCGCCCAGCGGTTGGCCGGCCCGACGAAGAGGGCGAAGGCGCCCGCCGAGACGGTGGCCTGGATCAGGCTGCCGAAGGGCAGCGCCAGCCAGTCGACCAGCAGACCGGAGCCCAGGATGGTCAGCACGGTCACCGCCATGCCCGCGAAGAAGATGGCGAACGACCGCCAGCTGTGGCGCGAGTGGTGCAGGCGCATCCGCGTCCTGCGGTTGTAGAGGACAGCCAGCGCGCCGAGCAGGGCGATATAGACCGTGAGCGCCAGCCAGAACGCCCACCCGGGCAGATCGAGGCCCGATACGGCGACGAACACCCACATCACCGCGGCCGTGGTGTAGGCCGACCCCGCGTCGTTCCGGGCGGTCCGCTCGATCTCGTCGTACACCCGCTCCTGCGGTACCCGGATGCGCTGCAGATCCTTCCAGGCCTGTTCGGCATTGACTGATGTGCTCATGTTCCTCGCCTCCCCAAGGCGGTCCGGACGGGGCGGGTCCGGACGATTCCCCGTTGACTTGCCCACTAGGAAAGTTAGCGCAGACTTTCCCGATGGGCAAGTCAAAAATCTCCGGCGGGTTGGCTGGTTCGTGCGGCTCGCGCCAGACGGTCCCCCGCGCCCTGTTGACTAGCGCTATTCACCGACCTCAATATGTGAATAGCTCAATCCATTCGACGTCAGGGAGGCACGGCCCATGTCGGGACCGCGACCCGTGCGGGCACCGCGCGGTACGGAGCTGAGTGCTCGGGGATGGCAGCAGGAAGCCGCGCTGCGCATGCTGCAGAACAACCTCGATCCGGAGGTGGCCGAACACCCGGACCAGCTCGTCGTCTACGGCGGCACGGGCAAGGCCGCGCGTGACTGGCGCTCCTTCGACGCCATGGTGCGCACGCTCACCACGCTGAAGCAGGACGAGACGATGCTCGTCCAGTCCGGCAGGCCGGTCGGCGTGATGCAGACGCACGAATGGGCGCCGCGGGTGCTCATCGCCAACTCCAACCTCGTCGGCGACTGGGCCAACTGGGAGGAGTTCCGCCGCCTGGAAGCCCTCGGGCTGACCATGTACGGCCAGATGACCGCCGGTTCGTGGATCTACATCGGCACCCAGGGCATCCTCCAGGGCACCTACGAGACCTTCGCGGCCGTCGCGGCGAAGAAGTTCGGCGGCACCCTGGCCGGGACGATCACGCTCACCGCCGGCCTCGGCGGTATGGGCGGCGCCCAGCCGCTCGCCGTCACCATGAACGACGGCGTCGCGATCTGCATCGACTGCGACCCCCGCGCCATCGAGCGCCGGATCGAGCACCGCTACCTGGACGTGCGGGCGGACAGCCTCCAGCACGCCCTCCAGCTCGCCGTCGAGGCCCGCGACCGGCGCAAGCCGCTCTCCATCGGCCTGCTCGGCAACGCCGCCGAGCTGCTGCCGCAGATGCTCGCCGAGGGTGCGCCGATCGACATCGTCACCGACCAGACCAGCGCCCACGACCCGCTGGCCTACCTCCCGGCCGGCATCGACTTCGACGACATGGCCGCCTACGCCGCCGAGAAGCCCGCAGACTTCACCCAGCGGGCCCGCGAGTCCATGGCCCGGCACGTCGAGGCGATGGTCGGCTTCATGGACGCCGGCGCCGAGGTCTTCGACTACGGCAACTCGATCCGCGGCGAGGCCCAGCTCGCCGGATACGAGCGGGCCTTCGCCTTCCCCGGCTTCGTCCCCGCCTATATCCGGCCACTGTTCGCCGAGGGCAAGGGGCCGTTCCGCTGGGCCGCGCTGTCCGGCGACGCCCGCGACATCGCCGCGACCGACAAGGCGATCCTGGACCTCTTCCCGGAGAACGAGTCGCTGGCCCGCTGGATCAAGCTGGCCGGCGAGCGGGTGCACTTCCAGGGACTGCCCGCCCGGATCTGCTGGCTCGGCTACGGCGAGCGCGACAAGGCCGGTGAGCGCTTCAACGAAATGGTCGCCGACGGGACGCTCCAGGCCCCGCTGGCCATCGGCCGCGACCACCTCGACTGCGGCTCCGTCGCCTCGCCCTACCGCGAGACCGAGGCCATGAAGGACGGCTCGGACGCGATCGCCGACTGGCCGCTGCTCAACGCCATGGTCAACGTCGCCTCCGGCGCCTCCTGGGTCTCGCTGCACCACGGCGGCGGCGTCGGCATGGGCCGCTCGATCCACGCCGGACAGGTCACCGTCGCCGACGGCACCGCGCTGGCCGGCGAGAAGATCCGCCGGGTGCTCACCAACGACCCGGGCATGGGCGTCATCCGGCACGTCGACGCGGGCTACGAGCGCGCCGACGAGGTGGCCGCCGAACGCGGCGTCCGCATCCCGATGCGCGAAGGCGAAGGCGGGGACGCGTGACCGCCTCGTTCCACGAGATGTGGGAGGAGCTGCGGCCGCTGGGCCGCAACTCCTCCTCCGGGGGCTACCGCCGCTACGCCTGGACCGGCGCCGACGCCGACTGCCGGGCGTGGTTCCGGGCCCAGGCCGAGGCCCGTGGACTCGTCTGCGAACTGGACCGCAACGGCAACCAGTGGGCCTGGCTCGGCGCCACCGGCTACCGGGACGTGGACCCGGGCGACGCCGTCGTCACCGGCTCGCACCTGGACTCCGTGCCCGACGGCGGCGCCTTCGACGGCCCCCTGGGGGTCGTCTCCTCCTTCGCCGCGCTCGATGAACTCCGCCGGAGGGGGGCGGAGTTCGACAAGCCCCTGGCGATCGTCAACTTCGGCGACGAGGAAGGCGCCCGCTTCGGCCTGGCCTGCGTCGGCTCCCGGCTCGCGGCCGGGGCGCTGACCCCCGAGGCCGCGCACCGGCTGCGCGACGGCGAGGGCATCACCCTCCCGCAGGCCATGGAGCGCGCCGGATACGACCCGGAGGCCATCGGCCCGGACCCCGAACGGCTCGCCCGGATCGGCGCGTTCGTCGAACTCCACGTCGAGCAGGGCCGTGCCCTGGACCTGTCCGGTGATCCGGTCGGCATCGCCTCCGCCATCTGGCCGCACGGCCGCTGGCGTTACGACTTCCACGGCGAGGCCAACCACGCCGGAACCACCCGCCTGGAGGACCGCCGGGACCCGATGCTCAGCTACGCCGCGACCGTGCTCGCCGCCCGCGAGCAGGCCCGGCTGGCCGGTGCCGTGGCCACCTTCGGGAAGATCAGCGTGGAGCCCAACGGCGTCAACGCCATCCCCTCGCTGGTGCGCGGCTGGCTGGACTCCCGCGCCCCCGACCAGGACACCCTGGACACCGTGATCACCGGGATCGAGCAGGCCGCCGCCGAGCGCGCCGCCCGCGACGGGGTGGAGCTGGCCGTCGTCCGCGAATCCTTCACCCCCGTCGTGGAGTTCCAGCACGCCCTGCGGGACGAGCTGAGCGCGATCCTCGGCAAGTCGGGGGAGCGGACCGTGCCCGTCCTGGGCACCGGCGCCGGGCACGATGCGGGTATTTTGTCCGCAACGGTGCCCACTGCGATGCTGTTCGTCCGCAACCCCACCGGGGTGTCGCACTCGCCCGCCGAGGCGGCGGACGAGGACGACTGCGCCGCCGGGGTCACCGCACTCGCCGACGTACTGGAGGGGCTGGCGTGCCGCTGACGCCGCAGGCAACACCGACGACGTACTGGCTCGAACACGCCTGGCTCGGCACTCACGTCGAGCCGGGCGTGACGGTGGACACCGCGGACGGCCGGATCACCGCCGTCCGCACCGGTACGGACACCCCGCCGCCCGGTGCCACCACGCTGCGCGGCCTGACCCTCCCCGGCCTCGCCAACGCCCACTCGCACGCCTTCCACCGAGCCCTGCGCGGCGTCGTCCAGGTCGGCACCGGCACCTTCTGGACCTGGCGCGAGGTGATGTACAGCGTCGCCGACCGGCTCACCCCCGACACCTACTACGCCCTCGCCCGCGCCGCCTACGCCGAGATGGCGCTGGCCGGCATCACCTGCGTCGGCGAATTCCACTACCTCCACCACGCGCCGGGCGGCACCCGCTACGACGACCCCAACGCCATGGGCGAGGCGCTGATCACCGCCGCCGCCGACGCCGGCATCCGGATCACCCTCCTGGACACCGCCTATCTCTCGGCCGGTTTCGGCGCCCCGCCCGACCACCACCAACGGCGCTTCTGCGACGGCACCGCCGAGCGCTGGGCCGAACGCGCCGACGCGCTCAGGGAGCGCGCCCACGCCCGCATCGGCGCCGCGATCCACTCCGTACGCGCCGTCCCCGCAGGGCAGCTCGGCACCGTCGCGGACTGGGCCCGCCGGCGGCAGGCCCCGCTGCACGTCCACCTCTCGGAACAGACCGCCGAGAACGACGCCTGCCGCGCGGCCCACGGCTGCACCCCCACCCGGCTGCTGGCCGACCACGGCGCGCTGGGCAGCCGCACCACCGCCGTGCACGCCACCCACCTCACCACCGAGGACATCGAGCTGCTGGGCGACTCCCACACGGGCGTGTGCATGTGTCCCACCACCGAACGCGATCTGGCCGACGGCATCGGCCCGGCCGCCCGGCTCCAGGGCCGCGGCAGCCCGCTGTCCCTCGGCAGTGACAGTCACGCCGTCATCGACCTGCTCGAAGAGGCCCGCGCCATGGAGCTGGACGAACGGCTGCGCACCCGCACCCGCGGGCACTGGACGGCCGCCGCCCTGCTGCGCGCCGCGACCGCCGACGGTCATGCCGCCCTGGGCTGGGACGACGCGGGCGCCCTGGAGAGCGGCGCGCTCGCCGACCTCACCACGATCGCACTGGACTCCGTACGCACCGCCGGACCACCGCCCCGGCTGGCCGCCGAAACGGCCGTATTCGCCGCCTCCGCGGCGGACGTACGGCACACCGTCGTCGGCGGCCGGCAGATCGTCCGGGACGGTGTGCACACCCTTGTCCCCGACGTACCCACCGCCCTCGCAGAGTCCATCGCCGCGGTACGCGGCTGAAGGAGAACACCCCCGCGATGACGACGACCTCCACGCCGACCACCACCGCCATCACCCACATCTCCCAGCTCGTCACCAACGACCCCTCCCTCGGTGAAGGCCCCCTCGGCCTGATCCAGGACGCCACGGTCGTCATCGACGGCGACCGCATCGCCTGGGTCGGTGCCTCCAGCAAAGCACCTGCCACTGACACCGCCGTCGACGCGGCCGGCCGGGCGGGTATCCCCGGCTTCGTCGACTCCCACTCCCACCTGGTCTTCGCCGGCGACCGCACCGCGGAGTTCAACGCCCGGATGTCCGGCCGCCCGTACTCCGCCGGCGGCATCCGCACCACCGTCGCCGCCACCCGCGCCGCCACCGACGAGGCGCTGCACGCCACCGTCGCCCGCTACCTCGCCGAGGCGCTGCGCCAGGGCACCACCACCCAGGAGACCAAGTCCGGCTACGGGCTCACCGTCGAGGACGAGGCCCGCGCGCTGCGCATCGCCGCCGAACACACCGACGAGGTCACCTTCCTCGGGGCGCACATCGTCTCGCCCGACTACGCCGACGACCCGGCCGGCTACGTCGACCTGGTGACCGGCCCGATGCTGGACGCCTGCGCCCCGCACGCCCGTTGGGTGGACGTCTTCTGCGAGCGGGGGGCCTTCGACGGCGACCAGGCCCGCGCCGTGCTCACCGCGGGCAAGGCCAGGGGCCTGGTACCGCGGGTGCACGCCAACCAGCTCGGCCACGGCCCCGGCGTCCAGCTCGCCGTCGAACTCGGCGCCGCCTCCGCCGACCACTGCACCCACCTCAGCCCGGCCGACATCGACGCCCTCGCGCAGTCCGACACCGTCGCCACCCTCCTGCCGGGCGCCGAGTTCTCCACCCGCGCCCGGTGGCCCGACGCCCGCCCGCTGCTCGACGCCGGCGCCACCGTCGCGCTGTCCACCGACTGCAACCCCGGCTCGTCCTTCACCAGTTCCATGCCGTTCTGCATCGCGCTGGCGGTCCGCGACATGGGGATGACGCCCGACGAGGCGGTGTGGTCGGCGACCGCGGGCGGCGCCCGCGCCCTGCGCCGTACGGACGTCGGACGGATCGCGCCCGGCGCCCGCGCCGACCTCGCCCTCCTGGACGCGCCCTCGCACGTCCACCTCGCCTACCGGCCGGGCGTCCCGCTCGTCTCGGCCGTGTGGCACAAGGGCGTGCGCGTCTGACGCCCGCCCGGCCGCAGTGATCTCCGCGCCGGCTCACCGAGCCGGCGCGGACGGCTTCCGGCACCGGTACGGGACGGCGTTCCGCACCGGCAAGCAAGAGAGGGCCCGTCCCGAGCAACCCCGGGGCAGGCCCTCCTTTGCGCGGGCGGCTGCCGGCCGCGCGGACCGGCAGGGACCGCGGTCCCTCACTCCTCGACCATCAGCCCCTTGCGGAGCCGCACGAGGGTGCGGGAGAGCAGACGGGAGACGTGCATCTGGGAGATGCCCAGCTCTTCGCCGATCTCGGACTGCGTCATATTGGCGACGAAGCGCAGCGAGAGGATCTTCCGGTCGCGCGGCGGGAGTTCGGCGATCAGCGGCTTGAGGGATTCGACGTACTCGATGCCCTCGAGCCCGTGGTCCTCGTAGCCGATGCGGTCCGCCAGCGCGCCCTCGCTGTCGTCCTCCTCGGGCTGGGCGTCCAGCGAGCTCGCGGTGTACGCGTTGCTCGCGGCCATGCCCTCCACGACCTCGTCACGGCTGATGTCGAGGCGTGCGGCGAGTTCGTGCACCGTGGGGGCGCGGTCCAGCTTCTGCGCCAGTTCGTCGCCCGCCTTGGCGAGGTCCAGACGCAGCTCCTGCAGACGCCGCGGTACCCGCACCGACCAGCTGGTGTCACGGAAGAAGCGCTTGATCTCACCGACGATGGTCGGCATGGCGAACGTCGGGAACTCGACGCCGCGGCTGATCTCGAAGCGGTCGATCGCCTTGATCAGGCCGATGGTGCCGACCTGGACGATGTCCTCCATGGGCTCGCTGCGGGAGCGGAACCGGGAGGCCGCGAACTTCACCAGCGCGAGGTTGAGCTCGACCAGGGTGTTGCGGACGTACGCGAATTCGTGGGTGCCTTCCTCGAGCGTCTCGAGACGCTCGAAGAGGGTCTTGGACAGAGCCCTCGCGTCCACCGGGCCCACCTCGTCGAACGGCGGGATCTCGGGCAGTCCCTCGATCTCAGTCAATCCCGCCAGATCGGATTCGGCGGGGAGCAACTGGGAAGGGATCTGCTCGGTCGGGTCGGACGGGGGTGTCGACGATGCGGGCTGCCGGTGGTCTTCGGTGCGCAATTCGTCGAGCCGGGGTGACATGGTCTCCTCCATCGTTCTCGGCATATGGCTGCCGATGCCTCTACGCGAAGCTGCGGTGTGCGGCGCCTCCAAAGCCGGCCGTTTCGGATGTGTGCTTCTACGCCTACCTGGGTTTGCCTGAAGATGGCAAGTACGCGTTGTCCATATATTGGGCAATACGCGGATTGTTCGGCTACCGAGAGGCGTCGGGAAGGCGTAGGGTTCGCACGAGCGCAGTAGGTAAGCAAACAGTCGTCTAGACAGCAGGAGAGGTGCGCGCGCATGGACCGCGGGACGGTCGGCAGTGCAAGCCGGGGCCGGCTTCATGTCGAGATCCGCCATCACGGCGCCAGCGCGGTCGTGACGGTTTCGGGTGAGCTCGATCACCACACCGCAGATCTGTTGCGTGAGTCACTTGACGGCTGTGTGGACGACGGATACGCACGCCTGGTGGTGGACTGCTCACCCCTTGAGTTCATGGACTCCACCGGTCTCAATGTGTTGCTCGGCGCCCGCCTGAAGGCGGAAGCCGAGGGGGGCGGAGTCCACTTGGCCGGAATGCAGCCGGTAGTCGCCCGGGTCTTCGAGATCACCGGCGCTGAGGCGGTTTTCACGGTGCACGACTCCCTCGACGCGGCCCTGGCCGACTGACATGGCGACGGTGTCCGGAACGTTGCATTCCGGGCACGTAGTCCGTGTCACAACTTCCGTACCCAAGAAGTGGGTGTTCTCACGGTCCGGTCGGGCAGGAGACATCTGAATCCGTTGAATCAGTCAGTATCTGTTTTCCGTGAACAGGCGAATCGGTGAGGTGAAGCGCTGATGAGCACCACCCGGCCGTATCCGCCGGGCGATCTCGGCCCGGAGCCGGGCAGTGCGGGTGCTTCCGCCGCCCCGGCTGCCGCCACCCCGGTGGGGCAGATCCGCCGGCTGCGCCTGGCAGGCACCCGAGGGGCCGTGGCGCGTGGCCGCGACTTCGCCCGGCAGGCGCTGCACGACTGGGGCTGGCTGCCGGCCGCGAGCGCCGACCGGCGTGCCGCGGCCGAGGATGTGCTGCTCGTCGTCTCGGAACTGGTCACCAACGCCTGTCTGCACGCCGAAGGGCCCGAGGAGCTGCGGTTGCGCAGCACCGGCAAAGTGCTGCGCCTGGAGGTCAGTGACCTCGGCGCGGGCTCGCCGGCGCCGCGCAGCCCGCACCGTCCGGGCCGTCCCGGCGGTCACGGCATGTTCATCGTGCAGCGCCTGTGCCTGGACTGGGGCGTGGTGCGCAACGCCGACGGCACGGGCAAGACCGTCTGGGCGGAGCTCGCCGCGCCGTCCTGAAGGGCGGGCGGACACCGCCGGGGAAGAGGAGAACTGAGCGCGGGCCCGAGGGCCCGCGCTTTGTCGTGTCC